>NZ_JRKO01000001.1:0-22500 GCF_000763885.1 Paracoccus versutus
CGACCGGGGTGGGCGGCGCCTCGGCCGGCGGCTCGGGCGCGCAGGCGGCAAGCAGCGCCAGCAAGGCCAGCGCAAGGGGCAGGGGCAGGCGAGATTGGGCTGGCAGGGTCACGGCGTCTTTGCTGCGGGGGTTGCGGATCGGGCGCTGGCCGAGGCGAGGGTCTTGCGCAATTCGGCCTCCATCACCTTCAGATCCTCTTCGGCGGCGGCGCGGCGGGTGCGGCCTTCGTCGGCGATGCGCAGGCTGTCCTCGATGGTCGAGATCAGCTCGGCATTGGCGGTGCGCACCGCCTCGATGTCGAAGACGCCGCGCTCCACCTGGGTGCGGATCTGGGCATTGGCCTCGCGCAGGTTCTTCGCGTTGGCGGTCAAGAGGTCGTTGGTCAGGTCGTTGGCTTCCTTGACCGCGCGGGCGGCCTCGGCGCTGCGCTGGATGGTGACGGCCTGGGCCAGCTGCGTTTCCCACAGCGGCACGGTGTTCACCAGCGTGGAATTGATCTTTGTCACCAGGGACTTGTCGTTTTCCTGCACCAGCCGGATCGAGGGCAGCGACTGCATCGTCACCTGCCGGGTCAGCTTGAGGTCGTGGACCCGCCGCTCCAGGTCGTCGCGGGCCGAGCGCAGGTCGCGCAGCTCCTGCGCCGCCATGACCTTGTCGTTCTCGGCCGCGGATTCGACGGCGGCTTCCCTGGCGGGGATCTCGTCGCGGTCGATCTGCGCCAGCTTCTCCTCGCCCGCGGCGATATAGAGCGCCAGTTCGTCATAGAAGTTCAGCGTGCGCTCATAAAGCAGGTCCAGCGACCTGATGTCCTTGAGCAGCCGGTGCTGGTGCTGGTCCAGATCCATGGCGATGCGGTCGATCTGGCCCTGCACCTCTTCGTAATTGGCCACGAACTTGGCAAAGGGCGCGGTGCGGCCCAGCAGCCTTTCCCACCAGCTGCGCTCGCGCCGCACGTCGAGTTCGCTGACGGAAAAGCCGCGGATCGTGGTCACGATCTCGCGCAGCGACTCGCCGGCGGGGCCCACGTCCTTGTTCTTGACGTCGGCCAGCATCGCCTGGCTGATTTCCTGCAGCTCGTTCTGGGCGCGGGCGCCGAAATGCACGATCGAGCCCGAGTCGCGGATGTCGACCTCGGCCATGCGCTTGCGGATCTCCTCGGCGATGGCGGGCTCGGCCTCGGTCAGCGTCGGCGCGGCGGCGGGGGGTTCGGGCAGGACGACCGCGGTCACGGTCTGGATCTCGTCCAAGGCGGCTTGGGCGCTGGCCTGCGTCTGGGTGGTCATCCGGCGTCGTCCTTTCGTGATGGAACAAGGGCCCGGTTGCAGAATAGGCCGTTTGCAGCCGAGTTCAACGAGAGGCCGGCGCGAAGGTTCCCTTTGCCTTTCCGGTGTTGCCATCCTGCCGGAAAGCGGGCGCGCGGCGCGGCGAATCGCCGGGCAGCCGCGCATGAAAAATGGCGGCCCCGGCCAGCGGGACCGCCACGCATCGCCCGGACGGGGCGCGCTACTGCGGCTTGACCAGGACCAGGTCGTTCGGGCGGCGCTGGCTTTCGGGCAGCGCGAGGTAGCGGTCATGGTCCGAAACCGTGATCAGCCGCGCCACATTGCCCTCGCGCGCGGCCCGCAGGTTCTGCGCGCTGGTCCGCTCCAGCTCGCCCAGCGTCGTCGCCAGCGCCGAGGCCAGGAACAGCGATTTCGCCTCGAACACCTTGGCGACATAGTGGTTGTAGCCCTCGATGGTCCAGGTCGTGCCCGCCCGCTCGCCCTCGCCGTTCACGATCAGATCCAGCGACCAGCCGCCCTGCGCATCCGTCGTCGCCTCGACCTTCTGCGTCACCACCCGCAGCCCGCCGTCGAATATGTCCGAGCCCTGAAGCGTCGCGACGATCTTGCCCGCCGCGATCGGCGCAAGCGTCGCATCCATCAAAACGCCCCTGACTGTGGCTTTGTTCGGCATCTCACCCTCTCCTCATCCGAATGGCGCCGCATTATCCGGCGCGGCGCGGCGCGTTGCAGGATGGCGCCGTGCAACGGCCGGTCAGGGCGCGTCCTGCGCCAGGGGGACGCGGTTCTGGCGCCAGAGGTCGGGCGTGGTGCCCTCGGTCTCGCGGAAGACGCGGATCAGGTGCGAGGCGTCGCAAAAGCCGGTCTCCTCGGCGATGCGGGTGACGGTGCGGTCGGTGCGCGCCAGCAGCATGCGCGCCTGCGCCAGCCGGATGCGGATCGAGGCATCGGCGGGCGGAAGGCCCAGGTCGGCGTTGAAATGCCGCTCCAGCTTGCGCCGCCCGACGCCCAGATCCTTGGCGATGCGGGCGATGGACAGCGGCGCATGCAGGTTCTGCTGCATGGCCAGCAGCGCGCGGCGCACGAGCGGGTCACGGGCGTTGAGTTCCAGCGGCAGGCCGGGCTGGGGCCGGTCGCCGGCCATCGGCTCGTCGATCATCAGGATCGACAGCGCCTTGCGCGCGGCGGCGCGGCCCAGGTGGCGGTCGACCAGGAAGGCGGCCAGATGCGCCGCGCTGACCCCGCCCGAGCAGGAAATCCGGTCGCGGTCCACCACGAAGATCTGGTCCGAGACCGGGCGCATTCGCTCGAACTCGGCCAGGAAATCCTGGTGGTGGAACCAGCTGACGCAGCAGCGATAGCCGTCCATCAGCCCGATGCGGGCCATGGCGAAGACCCCGGTGCAAAGCCCGCCAAGCGCCACCCGCGCCAGGGCGGCGCGGCGCAGGAAGGCGGCCTGGTCCGGCGAAAGGCCCGGCCCCCCGTCGATCAGCCCGCCGACGGTGATGATGTAGTCGAAGCGGGTGGGGTCGCCCAGCCGCTCCTCGGGTTCGATGCGCATGCCGCAGGAGGATTGCACCGGCGCCATGTCGGGCGAGAGCACGCGCCAGCGGCAGCGGATCGGCCGCGAGCCGTCGCCGTCGTCGGCCGCCAGCCGCAGCACGTCCACGAACGTGGCAAAGGCCGACAGCGTGAAGCGCGGCGTCAGCACGAAGCCGATGCGCAGTCGCGGCTGGTTCGGGTCGGGCGAGGGATCGTGTTCGGGCATCTGTCGCGATTCGTCCATGGATGGCGTCGCGATCATGCCATGTTTTCGCCATTTATCCAGAGCCGGCGCGATCAATCCTTGGTGGCCAGGACCATGGTGGCCGCCGAGGCCTGGGCCGCATCCTCGGCCTCGTCGCCGGCCTCGACCAGTTCGCGCGCCTCTTCCTCGTCCTCGTCCTCCAGCGCGGGCGGATCCTCGCCGGCCAGGAAATTGCCGAATTTCTGCAGGCCGGGGATGTGTTCGGCCAGAACCCGCATCACCACCAGCAACGGCACGGCGACGATCATGCCGATCACCGACCAGAGCCAGGCCCAGAGCGCGACGGTCAGGAACACCACCACCGTGTTCAGCTGCAGGCGGCGCGAGACGAAATAGGGGGTGATGAGCTGGCCTTCCAGCGCGGTCAGGCCCAGGTAGGTCAGGCCGACCATCAGCGGCGTGAACAGGTCGTCGAAGACGAAGACCCCGACCAGCGTCGCGATGATGATGCCGGCGACCGAGCCCAGGTAGGGGATGAAGTTCAGCAGGAAAGCCGCCAGCCCGAACAGCAC
Source organism: Paracoccus versutus (assembly GCF_000763885.1). Taxonomy (GTDB): domain Bacteria; phylum Pseudomonadota; class Alphaproteobacteria; order Rhodobacterales; family Rhodobacteraceae; genus Paracoccus; species Paracoccus versutus. Next base: position 3,604 of record NZ_JRKO01000001.1, read on the forward strand.
CGGGCTGGGCATGCCCCAGGCCCACATCGCCAGCCCGATGGCCAGCCCCAGGCAGGCGTTGATCAGGGTGATCGCGCCCAGATAGGTGCCCAGGCTGTCCTCGATCTCGCGCAGCGCCAGGTAGGCCGCGCGCTTTTCGCGCATGGAATCGAAGCTCTGCACGATCTTGAGGTAAAGCAGGTCGCCCGAGGAGATCAGGAAGAACAGCAAAAACAGCGTGAAGATGATCTGCCCGACCAGCGCCGGCCCAAGGTCCAGCGCGCTGGCCAGCGTCGAGGTCTCGGGGGTGGCGTTCACCTCGACCTGGATCTGCTGGTCGGGCGGCTGCGGCGCACCGGGGGCGGGGATCGCGCTGAGCGTGCCGGTCAGCGTCGCGTCGGGCAAGGTTTCACCGGGCGGCATGGCCGGTTCGGGCGGGGAGGAACCGCCGCCGGCGATCTCGTCGATCTTTTCGGCGGCGCGCTCCAGGCCGCGGAAATTGCTGCGGATCTCGGTAAAGCGCTGTTCCAGCCGCTCGGTGATTTGCGGCGCGTTCTCGATCAGCCGGTTGGCCGGGCCCGAGATGACGAAGCCGATCAGCACCACCGCCACCACCAGCCCCAGCGAGACGATGGCGGCGGTGACGATGGCGCCGACGCCCAGCCGCTCCATCAGCCGGCGGAAGGGCACGAAGACGAAGAACAGCAGGATCGCCAGCGTCACCGGCATCAGGAAGCTGCGCGCCTGCGCGAAGAAGCTGAAGAGCAGGATGAGGAAGATGCCGATCACCGCCCAGTTCGCCACCTTGGCCACGCCCTTGTCGGTGGGGGCGGAAAAGGGAAACATGTGGCTGCGGCGTTCCTGATCTGGCGGCATGCGTCCCCTCCCCCGTTCCGCGCCCCCCGTGCGGCGCCGAGGGAAACGCCAGGCCCGCGGCCGGGTTCCCCCGCCGCGGGCGTTTTCGGCAAGCCGTCCGGGCCGTGCCTAGAGCGGGTGGTCGCCCGAGGCGTCGATGACGCGGGTGGGCAGGCCCAGGTCGCCCAGCAGCTCCAGGAAGGGGCGGGCGGGCAGATCCTCGACATTGACCATGCGCTTCACGTCCCAGGTGCCGCGCGCGACCAGGATCGCCGCAGCGACCGGGGGCACGCCCGCGGTATAGCTGATGCCCTGGCTGCCGACCTCGTTATAGGCGTCCTTGTGGTCGGCGACGTTGTAGATGAAGACCTCGCCCGGCTTGCCGTCCAGCGTGCCCTTGACCAGGTCGCCGATGCAGGTCTTGCCCTCGTAGTCGGGCGCGAGGCTGGCCGGGTCGGGCAGCACGGCCTTGACCACCTTCAGCGGCACGACCTCCAGCCCCTCGGCGGTCGTGACCGGCTGCTCGGAAAGCAGGCCGAGGTTCTTCAGCACGGTGAAGACATTGATGTAATGCTCGCCGAAGCCCATCCAGAAGCGCACGTCGGCGTCCTTGTAGCGGGCCGAGAGGCTGTGGACCTCGTCATGGCCGGACAGGTAGGCGGTGCGCTTGCCGACGACGGGCAGATCCCATTCGCGGCCGACCTCGAACATCTGGTTCTGCCGCCATTCGCCGCCTTGCCAGGAATAGACGGTGCCGGTGAATTCGCGGAAGTTGATCTCGGGGTCGAAATTGGTCGCGAACCAGCGGCCATGGCTGCCGGCGTTGATGTCGACGATGTCGATCGAGTCGATCTTGTCGAAATATTCGTCCTCGGCCAGTCGGGCATAGGCGTTGACCACGCCGGGATCGAAGCCCGCGCCCAGGATGGCGGTGACGCCGGCCTTCTCGCAATCCTCGCGCCGCTTCCATTCGTAGTTGGCATACCAGGGCGGCGTCTCGCAGATCTTGGCCGGGTCTTCGTGGATCGCGGTGTCGATATAGGCGGCGCCGGTCTCGATGCAGCCCTGCAGCACGGTCATGTTGACGAAGGCCGAGCCGACGTTGATGACGATGCCGGCGTCGATCTGGCGGATCAGCGCGGCCACGGCGGCGCTGTCCATGGCGTCCAGCGGATGGGCGGTGAATTCGACCGAATGGCCTTTCTCACGAATGCTCGCGATGATCTTCTCGGCCTTGGACACGGTTCGGCTGGCGATATGCAGCGTTCCGAATTCCTTGGCGTTCTGCGCCACCTTATGCGCGACCACCTGGGCGACGCCGCCGGCGCCGATGATGAGCACGTTCTTGGCCAATTCAGTCTCCTTTTCGGGGCTGGGAAAGGGGATGGCTTGCGCCTGTTCAGGACAGGCTGGCTTTGTAGTCGTCATAGGTGAACCGGCGGACCTGGCGGATCGTTCCGTCCTCGTCCCGGATCGCGATCGAGGGCATGCCCACGCCGTTGAACCAGTTCTTCTTGACCATGGTATAGCCGCCGGCATCGGCGATGCTGATGCGGTCGCCGACCTTCAGCGGCCGGGGAAAGCGGCCCTCGCCGAAGATGTCGCCCGCGAGGCAGGTCTTGCCCGCGACCTGCCAGGGATGCTCGCCGTCCTGCGGCAGCTTGGCGGTTTCACGATAGATCAGCAGGTCGAGCATATGCGCCTCGATGCTCGAGTCGACGATGGCCACGTCCTTGCCGTGGTGGATGGTGTCCAGCACCGTCACCTCAAGCGAGGTCGAGCGGGTGATGCTGGCCTCGCCCGGTTCCAGGAAGACCTGCACGCCAAAGCGCTCCGAGAACGCCCGCAGCCGGTCGGCAAGCCGGTCCAGCGGATAGCCTTCGCCGGTGAAATGGATGCCGCCGCCAAGGCTGACCCAGTCGAGCTTTTCCAGGAAGCCGCCGAACTCGGCCTCGATCCGGCCCAGCTGCGCGTCGAACAGCTCGAAATCGGCATTCTCGCAATTGTAGTGGATCATCACGCCCGAGATGCGGTCCAGCGCCGCCTCCAGCCGGTTCAGATCCCATTCGCCCAGCCGCGAGAAGGGGCGGGCCGGGTCGGCAAGGTCGAAGCCCGAGGTCGAGAAGCGCGGGTTCAGCCGCAGTCCCATGGCGATGCCGCGCCCGGCCGCCTTGGCCCCGAAACGGTCGAGCTGGCCCAGGCTGTTGAAGATGATCTTGTCGGCGTAACCCAGCGCCTCGTCGATCTCGTGATCGGCCCAGGCGACGGAATAGGCGTGGGTTTCCTTGCCGAATTCCTCGTGCCCCAGCCGCAGCTCGAACAGCGAGGACGAGGTGGTGCCGTCCATGAAGTCGCGCATGAAGTCGAAGGCCGACCAGGTGGCGAAGCATTTCAGCGCCAGAAGGCATTTCGCGCCCGAGCGTTCGCGCAGATAGCGGATTCGCTCCATGTTCACCCGCAGCTTCGCGAGGTCGATCAGGTAATAGGGCGTCTGCAGATCGGACATGGCGCGGAACCTCTGGCCTTGCGACCGTGAAAGCGGAAAACGAATGGCTCATTTAGGGCCACGGGCCGCATTTCGCAAGAAAGCGTGACGGGCGTGTGACGGCGGGTGCGATGGACGGGTGCGTCAGATGCGCAATCGCACCGGCTGGCCCGTGCGCACCGATTCGTCCGCGGCCAGGCAAACGGCGAGCGAGGAGACCGCGTCGCGCATGTGCCGCTCCAGGTCCATGTCCCCGGCGATGGCGCGGGCCATGAAGGCGGCCTCGGCGTCGCAAAGCTGCTGGTGGCCGGGTTCGTCGCGCATCGAGATGTCGTGGTCCGGTTCTCCGACGCGGTGCAGGCGCAGGGTCGCGGTGCGGGTATGGGTGTCGATGTCGTCCGAGCGCGCGTCCTGGGGCATGCGGATGCTGACGGCGCCGCGCGGGCTGACCACGTCCTTCACGAAAAAGGCGGTGTCGGACATCATCGGCCCCCAGCCAGCCTCGTACCAGCCCAGCGAGCCGTCCTGGAACAGCACCTGGAAATGGCCGTAGTTGTACATGTCCGCCGCGATCTCGTCCGAAAGGCGCAGGCCCATCCCCCGCACCTCGACCGGCGGCGCGTCGGTGATCTGGCACATGACGTCGACGTAATGCACGCCGCAATCGACGATGGGGGGCGTGGTGCGCATCAGCGCCTTGTGGACCTGCCAGGTCGGGCCGGAGCTTTGCTGGTTCAGGTTCAGCCGGAAGACATAGGGCCCGCCCAATGCGCGCGCCTCGGCGATCAGGCGCTGCCAGCTGGGATGGTGGCGCAGGATGTAGCCGACGACCAGCTTGCGGCCGGTCTCGCCCGCGCATTCGGCCACGCGGCGGGCGTCCTCGACCGTGGTGGCCAGGGGCTTTTCGACAAAGACATGCGCGCCTGCCCGCATGGCGGCGATGGCATATTCGGCATGGCTGTCGGAATAGGTGGCGATCACCGCCACGTCGGGGCGCAGGCGGTGCAGCGCCTCGTGGAAGTCCTGGCTTTGCGGGATCGCGGCCAGTTCGGGCGGCAGGTCCACGGGCGAGCGGTTGACCAGGCCGACGATCTCGGCCCCCGGTTGCTTCAGCCAGGCCAGCGCGTGGCTGCGCCCCATGTTGCCCAGGCCGGCGACCAGCACCCGCATGGCCTAGTCGTCCACGATCGACAGGATCTTGGGCAGGGCGGGGCAGGGCAGCAGCTGGTTGCGGGCCACGTCCGCCAGCGTGTGGTTATGCAGGAACACATAGACATGCGCCGACAGGCTTTCCCACAGCCGGTTCGACAGCGTCTGCGCCCGCGAGCCCGAGACCCCGCCCGAGGCGCCGGCGCCGACATGCAGCGCGCTGACGGTTTCGTCCACCGCCTCCAGCACGTCGGCGACGCGGATCGTCTCGGGCGCCTTGGCCAGCCGGTAGCCGCCGCCCGGCCCGCGCACCGAATCGACCAGCCCGGCCCGGCGCAGGCGGACGAAGAGCTGCTCCAGATAGGGCAGCGAGATGTCCTGCCGCTTGGAGATCTCGGCCAGCGAGGTCAACTCGTCGCCCTTGGCGATGGCCAGGTCGACCAGGGCGACCATTGCGTAACGTCCCTTGGTGGACAGTTTCATCTTGCCTCTCCTCCAGCCGCAAACCATTGACGACGCGTAAGCCAGGGGCTAATTCCCCGGCGCCGTCCTTGAATGCGTCTTGCCTATGTCGGGCGCGCTTCCCAGATTGACGATCTAGAGCCGCGCCGTCACAGGGTCAAGGAACCCGAGTTTCAAAGGAAGCCCATGCCCGAACTGATTTTCCCCGGTCCCGAAGGTCGTCTGGAAGGCCGCTATCACGCGCAAGCCGCGCCCGACGCCCCCATCGCCATCATCCTGCACCCGCATCCGCAATATGGCGGGACGATGAACAACCGGGTCGTCTACAACCTGCACTATGCCTTCCACCGCATGGGCTTCACCGTCATGCGGTTCAACTTCCGCGGCGTCGGCCGCAGCCAGGGCGAGTTCGACCAGGGCATCGGCGAGCTGTCGGATGCCGCCTCGGCGCTGGACTACCTGCAGGCGATGAACCCCAATTCCAAGCATTGCTGGGTCGCGGGCTTCAGCTTCGGCGCCTGGATCGGCATGCAGCTTCTGATGCGGCGGCCCGAGATCACCGGCTTCATCTCGGTCGCGCCGCCGGCGAACATGTATGACTTCTCGTTCCTCGCGCCCTGCCCCTCCTCGGGGCTGATCATCAACGGCACCGCCGACCGCGTGGCGCCGCCCAAGGACACCCATGCGCTGGTCGGCAAGCTGCGCGAGCAGAAGGGCATCACCATCACCCATGAGGAGATCGAGGGCGCGGACCATTTCTTCCGCGACGACGAGGCGCATATGAAGCCGATGATCGACACGGTGCAGGCCTATGTGCGCCGCCGCCTGACCGAGAACACGCGATAGGGAACCGGGCCGGCCCGGCCGGCCTGGGGCTTTGCCATGACCGACCTGACCCTGCGCTTTGCCTTCCTGACCGAGGCCGACCGGCTGAAATCGGTCGAGCGGGCGAATGTGCTGATGGACCTGTCGCGGCCGGAAAACAGCGCCGAGCACAGCTGGCACGTCGCGCTCTATGCGCTGGTCTTCGGCGCCTCGGACCGCGCCATCGCCATGCTGCTGCTGCACGACCTGGTCGAGATCGACTGCGGCGACCATCCGATCCACCTGGCCCATGACATGGCCGCCGTGCAGGCGGCCGAGGAAGCCGCGGCGCGCCGGCTGTTCGGCATGCTGCCGGGCGGCGAGGCGCTGATGGCCCTGTGGCAGGAGTTCGAGGCGGGCGAAAGCCCGGATGCCCGCATGGCCAAGCGCATGGACCATGTCCAGCCGCTGTTCCAGGTGCTTTGCGCGCCCGAGCCCCTGGCCGATCATGTCGCCATCGTGCGCGACAACATGACCTCGGGCCGCGCCCGGCGGCTCTGGGCGGAATGGCCCGAGGCGATGGAGGCGGCGCAGGCCCTGCTGGAGGGTTGCGCGCCCTGCGGCGAACTGGCGCAGCGCCTGGCCTTCCTGGCCGAGGTCGACCGGCTGAAATCGGTGCTGCGCGCCAGCCTGCTTTGCGACGGCTCGCGGCGCGAGAACAGCGCCGAGCACAGCTGGCACCTGGCGCTTTACGCGCTGGTCATGGCGCCCCATGCCAGGCCGGCGGTGGAGATCGGCCGGGTGATCCGCATGCTGCTGATCCACGACCTGGTCGAGATCGACACCGGCGACGTGCCGATCCACGCCCAGAACGGCGCCGCCCATCACGGCACCGCGCAATTGCAGGCCGAGGCCGAGGCGGCCGAACGGATCTTCGGCCTGCTACCCGCGCCCCAGGGGGTTGAATTGCGCGCGCTCTGGGCCGAGTTCGAGGCGAACGAGACCCCCGACGCGGTCTTTGCCAAGTCGCTGGACCGGGCGCAGCCGGTGATGCAGAACATCGCTTCGGGCGGCGGCACCTGGGCGGAATACCGCGTGACCTATGCCCAGCTGGTCGAGCGCGTGGGCCTGCGCATCGAACGCGGCGCGCCGACGCTGTGGCACTGGCTCAGCGAAAGCGCGCAGGTGTATTTCACCGCAAGAACCGGCGGCTAGCGTTTCAAACCCCGGCTTGCTGCCTCGTGGCGCAGGGTTTCGGCGGTGATCTCGATCAGGAAGGGCGGCTTTTCGCCCCGTTCGTCCGGGCTGTAGTCGCGCCAGGGCAGGTTGCGGTATTCGTCCAGGAACTCGATCCGGCAACCCGGCAGGGCGCGCTTGATCGCGCAGGCCAGGAAGAAGCTGCGCAGGTTGATCGCCTTGAAGTGATCGAAGGGCGGCGCGGGCCAGTCCTTGACATGATGGTGGTCGAACCAGGCGTCCTCGTGCGTTTCATAGCAATCGGCCCAGAGTCGGCAGCGCGCCGCCAGGCTGGCCGGAACCGGCAGGATGGCGGGGGCGATGTCGAAGCATCCCTGGTCGTCGCAGAGCCAGACCGCCTCGGCAGCGCAGTCGCCATAGACGCGCAGGTGGAACGGCGGGACCAGGGGGGCGAAACCGGGGGCGGCCCGCTCGGCGCGGATTTCCGCCAGGGTTTTGCGCGCCTTGCGCCGTCACTCGGCGCGGGCCGCGGCATCGTCGGCATACCATGGCATACCGGGCTTTCCTTTCGTTCGGAATGCCGCTATAGCGCGGCCGAGCCGAATCCTAATCGAAGGGACCACCCATGTCGAAGATCAAGGTAGAGAACCCCGTCGTCGAGCTCGACGGCGACGAGATGACCCGGATCATCTGGGACTTCATCAAGCAGAAACTGATCCTGCCCTATCTGGACATCGACCTGAAATACTACGACCTGGGCATCGAGGAGCGCGACCGCACCCAGGACCAGATCACCGTGGACGCGGCCGAGGCGATCAAGCAATACGGCGTCGGCGTGAAATGCGCCACCATCACCCCCGACGAGGCGCGGGTCGAGGAATTCGGCCTGAAGAAGATGTGGAAATCGCCCAACGGCACCATCCGCAACATCCTGGGCGGCGTGATCTTCCGCGAGCCGATCATCTGCAAGAACGTGCCGCGCCTGGTCCCCGGCTGGACCCAGCCCATCGTCGTCGGCCGCCACGCCTTCGGCGACCAGTACAAGGCCACCGATTTCCTCTTTCCCGGCAAGGGCAGGCTGACGATCAAGTTCGTCGGCGAGGATGGCGAGACCATCGAGCACGAGGTCTACCAGGCCCCCGGCGCCGGCGTGGCCATGGCGATGTACAACCTCGACCAGTCGATCATCGACTTTGCCCGCGCCTCGATGAACTACGGGCTGAACCGCGGCTATCCGGTCTATCTCTCGACCAAGAACACCATCCTGAAAGCCTATGACGGCCGCTTCAAGGACCTGTTCCAGAAGGTCTATGAGGAAGAGTTCGAGGCCGAGTTCAAGAAGAAGGGCATCCATTACGAGCATCGCCTGATCGACGACATGGTCGCCTCGGCGATGAAATGGTCGGGCGGCTATGTCTGGGCCTGCAAGAACTACGACGGCGACGTGCAGTCGGATACGGTCGCGCAGGGTTTCGGTTCGCTGGGGCTGATGACCTCGGTGCTGATGACGCCGGACGGGAAGATCGTCGAGTCGGAGGCCGCGCATGGCACGGTGACGCGGCATTACCGCGAGCACCAGAAGGGCAACCAGACCTCGACCAACTCGATCGCCTCGATCTTTGCCTGGACCGGCGGGCTGAAGCACCGCGCCAAGCTGGACGGCAACGCGGCGCTGAAGAATTTCGCCGAGACGCTGGAGAAGGTCACGGTGCAGGCGGTCGAGGACGGCCACATGACCAAGGACCTGGCGCTGCTGGTCGGGCCGGACCAGAAATGGCTGACCACCATGGGCTATCTGGAAAAGGTCGACGAATACCTGAACAAGGCGCTGGCGGGCTGATCCGCCCGGAAAGATGTCGGATTGCGAGGGCCGGGAGGGATCCCGGCCCTTTTCGCATGATCGGCGCGGATTCCGGCGGAGTTGGGAAACGGTGAAGCGGGCAGGAGGCCGCCGGCGGCGCTGCGTCGCGGATTCTTGGGTATTTGGGGAACGAAGAAATCCGGGGGCGGTGCAAAGCCGCTTAACACGCGGCGCGGACTGGAGTATGGGGGCGCCAGGCATAATCCCGGAGGCCCGCCATGAAAGCTGCCGTCATCACCTTTCCCGGATCGAATTGCGATCGCGACCTGGCCGTCGCCCTGCAGCAGGCGGGCGCCGAGGTCGTGCGGGTCTGGCACAAGGACGAGGCGCTGCCGGCGGGCACCGACCTGGTCGCGGTGCCGGGCGGGTTTTCCTTTGGCGACTACCTGCGCTGCGGCGCCATCGCCGCGCATTCGCCCATCGCCGGCGCGATCAAGGCCCATGCGGCGCGGGGCGGCTATGTGCTGGGCATCTGCAACGGCTTCCAGGTGCTGACCGAGCTGAACCTGCTGCCCGGCGCGCTGATGCGCAATGCCGGGCTGCGGTTCCTGTGCCGCGAGACGGTGCTGCGGGTCGCGACCGCGGCCAGCCCCTTTACCGCCGCCTATCGGGCGGGCGAGGAGATCCGGGTGCCGGTCGCCCATCACGACGGCAACTACCAGATCGACGCCGAGGGGCTGGCGGCGCTGAAGGACCAGGACCGGATCGCCTTTACCTATGCGCCGGGCATCAACGGCTCGGTCGAGGACATTGCCGGGGTGCTGTCGGAGAACCGCCGGGTGCTGGGCATGATGCCCCATCCCGAGCGTGCCGCCGATCCGGCCCATGGCGGCACCGATGGCGCGAGGCTTTTTGCCTCGCTGATGCAGGAGCTTGTCGCGGCCTGACTTGAGCGGCGCTCTTTCGCGCACTAGACTGCATCGACCCTTACGAGGGCGGTGCCGGAGGCTCATGCGAGAGGAAGACAGTTCCATCGGGTTCCCGGAAGGCAGGGCGGGTCTGACCAGCCGTTGGGGACTGCGCGGCGTGATCGCCGTGCTGCTGGTCGTGGCCGCGGGCACGATCTGGTTCACCAATGCCTGGCTGACGGCGCGGTTTTCCGAGACGACGCGGGTGCGCACCGAATTGCGCTCGGCGCTTTATACCGGCAACCTGCTGTCGGAATTGCAGCGCACCTCGGTGGTGCCCCTGCTCTTGGCGCGCGACCCGGCGCTGATCTCGGCGCTGTCGGGCAATGATTTCTCGGGCACCTCGGCGCGGCTGATCTCGGCCCAGAAGGAGATCGCGGCGGCCTCGATCAAGCTCTTGGACGCCTCGGGGCGGGTCGTGGGCTCGACCGACCGCAACCTGATCGGCACCAATTACGTGCAGGAGCCGTTCTTCGTCGAGGCGCTGCGGTCGCGGGACACGGTGTTCACCGTCTCGCCTTCGCCGCAGGGGGCCTATGAGTTCACCTATTCCCGCACCGTCATGTCGGACGGGCGCACGCTGGGCGTGGTCGTGGTGGGGGCGGACCTGACCCGGCTGGTGCGGTCATGGGCGGGGATTTCCGATGCGATCGCGGTGACGGACAGCGAGGGGCAGATCATCCTGTCGACCGAGCCGCGCTGGCGCGGGCTGACCCTGCCCGAGGCCCTGGCGGTGCGCTCGGCGCCCTCGGCCATCGCGCGGGCCTTCCAGGTCACGGCGGATTGGGCGGCGACCCCGGCCGATGCCTATGTGCAGGGCCGCGCGGTGATGCAGTCCGAGACCCGCATCCCCTTCCGCGGCTGGAAGATGATCGCCTTCACCACCTACGAGTCGGTGCGCGAGCGGGTGAATGCGGTGCTGGCCATGGTCATCATGGGCTTTGCCATCCTGCTGGCGGCGGTGTTCTATCTGCTGTCGCGCCGGGCGCGGGTGGAATCGGCGGCCTGGATGCGCGAATCGGCCGACCTGCGGGCGCTGAACCTGCGCCTGACGCGCGAGATCGCTGAGCGCGAGCGGATGCAGAAGGAATTGCGCGTGGCCGAGCAGACCGTGCAGCAGTCCAGCAAGCTCGCGGCCCTGGGCGAGATGTCGGCGGGCGTCAGCCACGAGCTGAACCAGCCGCTGGCGGCGATGAAGACCTATCTGGCCGGGGCGCGGCTTCTGTTGCAGCGCGGCCGGGCCGAGGAGGCGCTGTCGAGCTTCCAGCGCATCGACGACCTGGTCGAGCGCATGGGCGCCATCACCCGGCAGCTGAAATCCTATGCCAGGAAGGGCGGCGAGGCCTTTGAGCCGGTGGACCTGCGCGCCGCGCTGTCGAGCGCGCTGGTGATGATGGAGCCGCAGCTGCGAAGCCGCACCATCCGCCTGCAGCGCAACATCCCGCGCTATCCGGTCATGGTCTATTGCGACCGCATCCGGCTGGAGCAGATCATCATCAACCTGCTGCGCAACGCGGTCGATGCGATCAAGGGCCTGCGCGACCCGGCGATCGAGATCACCGTCAGCGCCGGCTCTCACGCATTCTTGTCCGTGCGCGACAACGGTCCGGGTGTATCGGACCTGGAAAATCTGTTTGAACCCTTCTTCACCACGAAGAAGCCCGGAGAGGGGACCGGCCTGGGGCTGGCGATCTCGTCCGGGATCGCGGCCGATTTCGGCGGGCGTCTGACGGCGCATAACGCCTCGGACGAGGGGGGCAGGGGCGCCGTATTCGAACTTGAGCTGCCGCTGCACGATCCCGGCCACAAGGCCGGGACGCGGCTGGCGGCGGAATGAAGAAAAGAGGTAAAGGCCCATGAGCCGCACTTTGAAGATAGCCGTCGTGGACGATGAACCGGACATGCGCGAATCCATCAGCCAGTGGCTGGCGCTGTCGGGCTTCGACGCCGAGACCTTCGCCACCGCCGAAGAGGCGCTGAAGGCGATCGGCGCCGACTGGCCGGGGGTGGTGATTTCCGACATCCGCATGCCGGGCATGGACGGGATGGCCTTTCTCAAGCGGCTGATGGGCATCGATTCGGGCCTGCCGGTCATCATGATCACCGGCCATGGCGACGTGCCGATGGCGGTCGAGGCCATGCGCATCGGCGCCATGGACTTCATGGAAAAGCCCTTCAACCCCGAGCGGCTGACCGAGCTGGTCAAGAAGGCGACCCAGGCCCGGCGCATGACGCTGGACAACCGCGCCCTGCGCCGCGACCTGTCCGAGGGCCAGCAGGTCATGTCCAAGCTGATCGGATCGAGCCCGGTCATGGACCGGCTGCGCGAGGACATCCTGGACCTGGGCCAGGCCGACGGCCATGTGCTGATCGACGGCGAGACCGGCACCGGCAAGACCCTGGTCGCCCATGCGCTGCATGCGGTGGGGCCGCGCGCCTCGAAGAAATTCGTGCCGATCTCCTGCGCGGCCTATAGTGACGAGATCCTTTCGGCCAAGCTGTTCGGCCCGGTCGAGAGCGGGCTGCCCGCGGTCGAGGAGGCCCGCGGCGGCACGCTGTGCCTGGAGGACATCGAGGCGCTGTCCGACCCCCTGCAGGCGCGGCTTCTGGCCTTCATCGCCGAGCAGGGCAGCCCGGCCGAGACCCGGATCATCGCCATTTCCAACGCCCGCGGCGAGGGGCGCCGGGCCGAGGATTCGCTGCGTCCCGACCTGTTCTATCGCCTGACCGCGCTGAAGATCACCCTGCCGCCGCTGCGTTCGCGCGGGGAGGACATCCTGACGCTGTTTACCCGCATGACCGAGCAATTCGCCGAGGAATACGGCTGCGAGCCGCCGCAGGTGACGGCGCAGGAGGCGGCGCAGCTGTTGCAGGCGCCCTGGCCGGGCAATGTGCGCCAGCTGATCAACGTGGCCGAGCGCGCGGTCTTGCAGAACCGTCGCGGCTCGGGATCCATCGCCTCGCTGCTGATGGCCGACGGCGAGGATACGCAGGAGGCGACCACGACCGAGGGCAAGCCGCTCAAGGAATATGTCGAGAGCTTCGAGAAGATGCTGATCGACAATACCATGCGCCGCCACAAGGGCAGCATCGCCGCGGTCATGGACGAGCTGTGCCTGCCGCGCCGGACTCTGAACGAGAAGATGGCGAAATACGGGCTGAGCCGCAGCGATTACCTGTGAGTGGCACGGCTCCGGCCCGGCCGGACATGGGTATTTGGGGAACGGAGAAATAGCCGGGGCGCGGGATCTGGCCTGGGGATTTGCCTGCCGCGGCGCGCCCCTGCCGGGGGGCGGGCGGGATGGGCGGATCGGCAAATCCCGGCGCTTTGTCCAAAAACAGATTGTAACGGCGCGCCCTTCCCCGCTATCTTGCCCCTGTAGGGTGGGCGCCACAACCAATGGTTGCTCGACCTCGCCAGTTTCGCAGCGCGCCAGCCAGCCGCGACACCTGAAAAGTGCCGGTGGTGCCACGCGCGGAAAATCCTGCCCACGCCCCCAGGGGGCCTCTGGGCGACCGTAGATCGCAGCCCCGACCGCGCGAGCGGGATGGGCCAAGAAAGGTAAACAGACGCGATGGATCGCGCAACGCAGCTTGATCGGCAACGGTGGCAGGGGGGTTCCCCGGCCGCCGCGATTGCTGCTGGCGGTGCGGCTTTCGCTGTCCTCTCATGCGGCAGCCGAACCTTGCCCCCGCCACCGTGCGGGCCGGTCCGGCGGCCCGAAAGACGGAAACATGTCAAAGAAAATGCTGATCGACGCCACGCATTCCGAGGAAACTCGGGTTGTCGTGGTGGATGGAACCAAAGTCGAGGAATTTGATTTCGAGACGGTCAACAAGCGGCAGCTTGCTGGCAACATCTACCTGGCCAAGGTGACGCGGGTCGAACCCTCGCTGCAGGCCGCCTTCGTGGATTACGGCGGCAACCGCCACGGCTTCCTGGCCTTTGCCGAGATCCATCCCGATTACTACCAGATCCCCGCCGCCGACCGTAAGGCGCTGATCGAGGAAGAACGCCAGGCCGCCGCCGCCGAGGCCGACGAGGGCGAGAAGAAGCGCAGCCCGCGCCGCCGCAAGCCGGCCAAGGCCGCCGCCGCCGACAGCGGCGATGCCGTCGTGGTCTCGGACGAGATCGCGGGGATGGCCGTGCTGGACCCCTCGGAAGGCGAGGCCGCGGGGGGCGAGGATCTTGCGGTGGCCGTGGCCGAGGCCGCACCGCTGGCGACGGCCGAGGATGCGGCCGCGGTCGCCCGCGGTGCAGCCGACGAGCCGGCAGGCGATGACGCCGCCGAGGACGACGGCATCGAATCGGTCGCCGAGGAGGACGTGGCCGAGGAGATCTCGCCCCCCCGCAAGCCCCGCGCGCGCCGCTACAAGATCCAGGAGGTGATCAAGGTCCGGCAGATCATGCTGGTCCAGGTCGTCAAGGAGGAGCGCGGCAACAAGGGCGCCGCGCTGACCACCTATCTGTCGCTGGCCGGCCGCTATTGCGTGCTGATGCCCAATACCGCGCGCGGCGGCGGGATTTCCCGCAAGATCACCAATGCCGCCGACCGCAAGAAGCTGAAGGAGATCGCCAGCGAGCTGGAGGTGCCGGAAGGCGCCGGGCTGATCATCCGCACCGCCGGCAGCCAGCGGACACGGACGGAAATCCGCCGCGACTACGAATACCTGATGCGACTGTGGGAACAGATCCGCGAGCTGACCTTCAAGTCCATCGCGCCGGCGCCGATCTATGAGGAAGGCGACCTGATCAAGCGCACGATCCGCGATCTCTACAGCAAGGAGATCGACGAGGTCCTGGTCGAGGGCGAGCGCGGCTATCGCACGGCCAAGGACTTCATGAAGATGATCATGCCGTCCCATGCCAAGAACGTGAAGCATTACACCGATCCGATGCCGCTTTACGCGCGCTATCAGGTGGAAAGCTATCTGGCCGGCATGTTCAACCCGGTCGTGCAGCTGAAATCCGGCGGCTATATCGTCATCGGCGTCACCGAGGCGCTGGTCGCCATCGACGTGAACTCGGGCCGGGCCACCAAGGAAGGCTCGATCGAGGACACCGCGCTGAAGACGAACCTGGAGGCCGCCGAGGAAATCGCCCGCCAGCTGCGCCTGCGCGACCTGGCCGGGCTGATCGTCATCGACTTCATCGACATGGAGGAGCGCAAGAACAACGCCGCCGTCGAGAAGCGCTTCAAGGACAAGCTCAAGACCGACCGGGCGCGCATCCAGGTCGGGCGCATCTCGGGCTTCGGCCTGATGGAGATGTCGCGCCAGCGCCTGCGGCCGGGCATGCTGGAATCGACCACGCAGCCCTGCCCGCATTGCCACGGCACCGGGCTGATCCGTTCGGACGACAGCCTGGCGCTGACCATCCTGCGCGCCATCGAGGAAGAGGGCACCCGCAAGCGGTCCCGCGAGGTGCTGGTCAAGGCGCCGGTCGCGGTGGCGAACTTCCTGATGAACGCCAAGCGCGAGCATATCGCCAATATCGAGGCGCGCTATGGGCTGTCGGTCCGGGTCGAGGCCGATCCGGCGTTGATCTCGCCCGATTACGCCATCGAGAAGTTCAAGACCGCGACCCGCAATGTGCCCGAGGTGGTCTCGCCCGTGGTTTCGGTCGATGCCCGGCTGATGGCGCAGATCGACGACGAGGAGCCGGTCGAGGACGAGGTCGAGGAGATCGCCGAGGAGGAAGACCGCGCCGAGGACAGCCATGCCGAGGGGGGCGAGAATGGCGAGGGGGGCGAGAACGGCAGCAAGCGCCGGCGTCGCCGCCGCCGTCGCCGCGGCGGCAAGAACGGCGAGGGCGATGCGTCCCATGCCGAGGACGGTTCGGATCACGCCGAGGAGGGTGCCGAGGATGCGGCCTCTGAAGCCGAGCCGGCCGAGCAACCCGCCGAAGCCGAGGTGACGCCGGCCGAGGTCGTGGCCGAGGCCGAGAATGCGGCCGAAGCCGCCGAGAAGCCGCGCCGCCGCACCCGGACCCGCCGCCGCAAGACGGAAGAGCCGAGCGACGCCGCCGCGGACGCGCCGCAGGCGGGTGTCGAGGCCGGGCCTGCCGTCGAGGCGGTCGAGCCCGTCGCGGAGCCTGTCGTGGAGGCCGCGTCGGCGGATGCTGCGCAGGATGCGCAGGCCGAGGAGCCGATTGCCGAGGCTGCTGCCGATCAGGCGGCCGAGGCCGAGGCGGAGGCGGAAGCTGCCGGACCCGTGGCGACCGACGCCGAGGAAGCCGCAGCCGCGGAACCCGAGGCCGCGGAGCACGAGACCGTCGTGGCAGAGGCCGAATCGACCGTTGCACCCGAGGCCGTGCCGGCACCGGCGCCCATGCCCGAGCCGGCTCCGGCCGCCGCGAACGAAGAGTCGGCGCGTCCCAAGCGTCGCGGCTGGTGGTCCCTGGGCTGATCTGTCGCAGCCTTCCCACGAAAGCGTTACGGGCGCGGGGCTTTCCCGCGCCCTTTCCATGAGCCAAGGTGCCGGACATGTTGGGAATCGAGCTTGCAGACGCCGCCTTTCTGCCCGCCGCGACGGTCGCGCTGCTGGCCGGGATCCTGTCCTTCCTGTCGCCTTGCGTCCTGCCGGTGGTGCCGCCCTATCTGGCCTATATGACGGGGGTCGGCGTTGGCGGGCTGAAGACGGGCGAACGCAGCGCCGTGGTGCCGGCGCTGTTCTTCGTCCTGGGGCTTTCGACGGTTTTCCTGCTGATGGGCATGGCGGCATCGGCCTTTGGCCGGATGTTCCTGCAATGGCAGGACTGGCTGGCGCGCGGGGCCGGGGTGGTGGTCATCATCATGGGCCTGCATTTCCTGCGCATCATCCGCATCCCCTTCCTGGATACCGAGGCGCGGCTGGATGCCGGCGACAAGGGCGGCTCGTCGCTGGGGGCCTATATCCTGGGACTGGCCTTTGCCTTTGGCTGGACGCCCTGCATCGGGCCGCAGCTTGGCATGATCCTGTCGCTGGCCGCCACCGGGGCCGAGGCAGGGCGCGGCGCGGCGCTGCTGGCGGTCTATGCGCTGGGGCTGGGCATTCCCTTCCTGCTGTCGGCCATCTTCGTCAACCGCGCCATCGGGGTGATGAACCGCATCAAGCCGCATCTGAAGCTGATCGAGCGCATGATGGGCGTGCTGCTGGTCGTGGTCGGGGCGGCGCTGCTGACCGGCGCCTTCCCGACCTTTGCCTATTGGCTGCTGGAAACCTTTCCCTGGCTGGCCGCGCTGGGTTAATCCCAGTTCGGTCAATCCCAGTTGGGCGGGCGCTTTTCCAGGAAGGCCTGGATGCCCTCGGCCGTGTCGGGCAGCAGCAGGTTCTCGCAGATCACCGCGCCCGCGGTCTCATAGGCATCCGCAAGGCCCAGGTTGCGCTGCGCGTGGAAGGCGCGCTTGCCCATGCGCACGGCGGCGGGCAGCTTGGCGGCGATGCCGCGGGCCAGGGCCATCGTCTCGGCCTCCAGTGCCGCGGGCGAGGCGACGCGGTTCACCAGGCCCAGCTCGTGCGCCCGCCGGGCGTCGATGAATTCGCCCGTCACCAGCAGCTCGAAGGCGGCGCGCGGCGGAATGGCGCGGGTCAGCGCCACCATCGGGGTCGAGCAGAACAGCCCGATGTTCACCCCGTTCACGCCAAAGCGCACGCCCTCGGCCGCCACGGCCATGTCGCAGCTGGCGACCAGCTGGCAGCCGGCGGCGGTGGCGATGCCCTGCACCTCGGCGATGACGGGCTGGGGCAGGGCCGGCAGCTTCTGCATCATCTGGGCGCAGCGCGAGAACAGCCGTTCATAGGCGGCGCGGCCGTCATCCTCGTCATTGCGGGCGCCCTGCATCTCGCGCAGGTCGTGGCCGGCGCAGAACGCCTTGCCGCGCGCGGCCAGCACCACCACCCGGATGGCGTCCTCCGCCGCGATCTCGTCCAGCGCATCGGACAGCGCGTCGATCATCGCCGTGGACAGCGCGTTGTAATTCATCGGGCTGTTCAGGATCAGGCGCGCAACGGGGCCGTCGTCCTGGCGCAGCACCAGCGGCTGGGGGTTTCCATCCTTCATGCCATTCCTCCTGACGCCACGGCGCGGCTTGTCTTTACCGGGCTTTGCCGGGCAGTCTAGCCGCCGTTCCGGCAGGGGGGAAGCATGGCATTGGCAATGGGCCGCGAGGCGCTGAACGAATTTCTGGACCGGGCATTTCCGCAGATCGCGGGCCAGGTGCGGGTGGAATCGCTGGACGAGACGGGGCTGACCGCCCGGCTGAAGGTGGACGACCGGCACCTGCGCCCCGGCGGGACCGTCAGCGGCCCGTCCATGTTCGCGCTGGCCGACGTGGCGATCTACCTGGCCATCCTGGCCCGCATCGGCGAGGTGGCGCTGGCCGTGACCACCAATGCCTCGATCGACTTCATGCGCAAGCCCGAGGCGGGACGCGACCTGCTGGCCGATTGCCGCATCCTCAAACTGGGCCGCATGCTGGCCGTGGGCGAGGTGCTGATCCGTTCGGACGGGACCGAGGAGCCGGTGGCGCGCTGCTCGATGACCTATGCGATTCCGCCGAAACGCTGATATGGGCGGGGGTTGTTTTGCGGTATTTTGATACCTATTTCACAAGTCATTGATATGGCTGCTGGATTCCAGGCATCGCGCCCTTGACCTGCGCCCGGCTTTTGCCGATATACGCCCATCTCGAATTACAGCCCCCAAAGGGACCGACAGATGAAAACCTATACCGCGAAACCGGCGGAAATCGAGAAGAAGTGGATCCTGATCGACGCCGAGGGCGTCGTTCTGGGCCGTCTTGCCTCGATCGTCGCGATGCGCCTGCGTGGCAAGCACAAGCCGACCTTCACCCCGCACATGGACATGGGCGACAATGTCATCATCATCAACGCCGACAAGGTGCAGATGACCGGCGACAAGCGCGACGCCAAGAAATACTACTGGCACACCGGCCATCCGGGCGGCATCAAGCACCGCACCGCGCGGCAGGTGCTGGAAGGCGCCCACCCCGAGCGCGTGGTGATCAAGGCCGTCGAGCGCATGATCTCGCGCAACAAGCTGGGCAAGAAGCAGATGACCAACCTGCGCGTCTATGCCGGTGCCGAGCATCCGCACGAAGCTCAGCAGCCCGAAGTGCTGGACGTCAAGTCCATGAACGCCAAGAATACCCGGAGCGCGTAAGCCATGGCCGAAGACATCAAAACCCTCGACGATC
>NZ_JRKO01000001.1:27500-212954 GCF_000763885.1 Paracoccus versutus
GGGCTCTGCGAAGCCGTAAGGCGACGTATAGGGTCTGACGCCTGCCCGGTGCCGGAAGGTTAAAAGGAGAGGTGCAAGCCTTGAATTGAAGCCCCGGTAAACGGCGGCCGTAACTATAACGGTCCTAAGGTAGCGAAATTCCTTGTCGGGTAAGTTCCGACCTGCACGAATGGCGTAACGACTTCCCCGCTGTCTCAAATGTGGACTCAGCGAAATTGAATTGTCTGTGAAGATGCAGACTTCCCGCGGTTAGACGGAAAGACCCCATGCACCTTTACTATAGCTTCGCACTGGCATCAGGATTGCGATGTGCAGGATAGGTGGTAGGCATTGAGCCCGGGACGCCAGTTCCGGTGGAGCCATCCTTGAGATACCACCCTTCGCACTCTTGATGTCTAACCGCGGCCCGTTATCCGGGTCCGGGACCCTGCGTGGTGGGTAGTTTGACTGGGGCGGTCGCCTCCCAAAGAGTAACGGAGGCGCGCGAAGGTTGGCTCAGAGCGGTCGGAAATCGCTCGTCGAGTGCAATGGCAGAAGCCAGCCTGACTGCAAGACTGACAAGTCGAGCAGAGACGAAAGTCGGCCATAGTGATCCGGTGGTCCCGAGTGGAAGGGCCATCGCTCAACGGATAAAAGGTACGCTGGGGATAACAGGCTGATGATGCCCAAGAGTCCATATCGACGGCATCGTTTGGCACCTCGATGTCGGCTCATCTCATCCTGGGGCTGGAGCAGGTCCCAAGGGTATGGCTGTTCGCCATTTAAAGAGGTACGTGAGCTGGGTTTAGAACGTCGTGAGACAGTTCGGTCCCTATCTGCCGTGGGTGTAGGATACTTGAGAGGAGTTGCCCCTAGTACGAGAGGACCGGGGTGAACGTTCCACTGGTGGACCAGTTATCGTGCCAACGGTAGTGCTGGGTAGCTATGAACGGACAGGATAAACGCTGAAGGCATCTAAGCGTGAAGCCCCCCTCAAAACAAGGTATCCCTTGAGAGCCGTGGAAGACCACCACGTCGATAGGCCGGAGATGTAAGCGCAGCAATGCGTTCAGTTGACCGGTACTAATCGCTCGATAGGCTTGATTTGATCCGGAAGAAGACAGACCAGCTTGTCAAGGACAAGCAGCCCGCCTTCTTCCAAAAGCATCCTTGGACAATGTCTTCCCGATCCTGAAGCGGCGAAAGCCAAGAAGGAAACGGAAACGCCGATCTCGCTTCTTTTCCGGTCTGGTGGCTTTAGCACGAGCAAAACACCCGATCCCATCCCGAACTCGGCCGTTAAGTGCCGTCGCGCCAATGGTACTGCGTCAAAAGACGTGGGAGAGTAGGTCACCGCCAGACCTGAAAAGAAGCGAAAATCTCTCGGAACGAAAAAGCACCGCAAACCACGCGATGCAAATGGCGCGGGGTAGAGCAGCCCGGTAGCTCGTCAGGCTCATAACCTGAAGGTCGCAGGTTCAAATCCTGCCCCCGCAACCATCTTTACTTGCGACCCCGTAGCGCCCGCTGCGGGGTTTTTGCTTTGCGTGGAAATCGTAAGGATTCCAGCAAGATCGCCCTGAACGTCGATCTCCACCTTGCCCTCGACCGGCGTCAGCACGATCTGATCCACGAGCGAGCGCAGCGTGTCGGCGACCTCGATCCGCTTCCCCTCGTCTTCGTCCTGCAGGGCGTCGTAGAGCTGTTGGACCCGCTTGCGGTATTGCAGTGCCATGCTCGGGTGCAGCAGGGGTGGAGGCTCGTCGGCTTCGGCCAGGAACAGTTCAAGTTCCTTCTTGCGTTTCTCAATCGTTACCATCTTCGCGTTGAGCGCGTCAGCGGCCCCACCCTTCAGAATCAGATTGAGAAGGGTCTCGAGTTCCCGATCGATCTTCGCAATCTCTGCCTCGGCCGACGCGATCTCGGCGCGGCCTTCCATGCGCAGCCGGTTCATCTCCTGCGTGAAGACCTCGCAGAAATGGGCGAAGAGCTTCGGATCGACGAGTTTGGTACGCAGTGCGTTCAGCACACGCGATTCCAGCTCGTCGCGGCGGATGTTGATCCGGTTGTCGCAGGTTCCCTTGTTGCGGGCCGTTGCACATCCGATCAGCGTCGCCGAGATCGCGGAATAGCCGCCACCACAGCAGGAACATTTGGTCAGCCCCGAGAAGAGGTATTTGGGGCGGCGGCGGGTATTGATCCGGGAGAGATCGGCCTCGCCGTTCTCCTTCCGGGCGATCTTGTTCTTCTCCTGCCGCGCCTTCACCGCGTTCCAGAGATCGTCATCGAGGATGCGCAGCTCCGGCGTTTCCTGGATGACCCAGTCCTCTTCCGGGTTGGGGCGGGCCTGCCGCTTGCCGGTCTCCGGATCCTTGACGAAGCGCTGGCGGTTCCAGACAATCTTGCCGACATACATCTCGTTGTTGAGGATGCCGTTGCCGCGCTTCGGGTTGCCGTTGATCGTGCTGAACCCCCAGTCGCCGCCTGACGGAGCGGGAATGCCTTCCTTGTTCAGGGCGAAAGCAATGGTCTTGGCCGATTTGCCG
Organism: Paracoccus versutus; assembly: GCF_000763885.1. Classification (GTDB taxonomy): domain Bacteria; phylum Pseudomonadota; class Alphaproteobacteria; order Rhodobacterales; family Rhodobacteraceae; genus Paracoccus; species Paracoccus versutus. The sequence goes on from NZ_JRKO01000001.1 coordinate 30,026, forward strand.
GCGGCGTAGTCGCGGAAGATGCGGCGGACCACCTCGGCCTGGAACTCGTTGATGGTGCGATCGCCGCGGATCGGCTCGCCGTTCGCATCGAACTTCTTGACCACATCGTAGCCATAGGCATTGCCGCCGCCCGATTTGCCGGCCTCGACGCGGCCGCGCTGTCCGCGGCGGGTCTTGTCGGCCAGATCCTTCAGGAACAGCGCATTCATCGTACCCTTGAGGCCGACATGCAGGTGCGTCACCTCGCCTTCCGACAGGGTGAACATCTTCACGTCGGCATAGGACATGCGCTTGAAGATGCCCGCGATGTCTTCCTGGTCGCGGGAGAGGCGGTCCATCGCTTCGGCCAGGATCAGATCGAAGCGGCCGCCCATAGCGTCGGCCATGAGCGCCTGAATGCCCGGCCGGATCAGCGAGGCGCCGGAGATCGCGTGGTCCGAATACTCCTCGACGATGTGCCAGCCCTGTTTCTCGGCATGGAGGCGGCACATACGAAACTGGTCGGCGATGGAAGCGTCGCGTTGATTGTCGGAAGAATAGCGGGCGTAGATTGCGACTTTCAAACCATGGCTCCCATCCGTATCAGGAGGAGCGCTTCCTCCTTTGCCGTGACATCTTCACTTCCTCTGCATAGCACTCCTGCGCCGCCTGCCTCGCCAGGATGCCGACCAGACGCAGAAGGCGAGGGTCGGGATTGCCACGCGGCGTAAACGTCAGCTCCGGCGCGTCCAGCAGCAAGGATTCGATCAGCGCTTCGCGCTCTCCTCCTGTCATCTTTGCCGGGTTTCCTGGGGCTCGCAAGGTCATAACTTGCAGCATTCGCCCCGAGGGAAGCATAAGCAACGGAAATTGAAGGCGAATATTCGGCGGCAATTGGCGCGGGTGAGCGTGCTATCGCGTAGCTCAGCGTGTCCTGGCGAGCCATGGCGTAGCAAAATAACCTATCGGAATCCCTCGCTGGCCCGGTCATCATTGGCCTCGTCGCCTCTCCTCATGAGGTCATTGACTGTAGGCGCAACCTTATCGTATTGTAATTCGCGATACAAGGCGCTATATGCCGACCAAGGAGATTCGCCATGGCCACGACCGCCGAACGCAAGGAATACCCGATCTCGATGCGCTTGCCCGAGGCGGATGTCGCAATGATCGATCGCGCCGCCAGCTTGCGCGGCCGCTCGCGCACCGATTTCGTGCGCGACGCCGCTGTGCGCGCGGCCGAGGAGGTCGTCATGGAGCAGGGCCTGATCCGGATGAGCCCGGAGGGCTTCGCCGAGTTCATGGATGTGCTGGCGCGTCCGGCCGCTCCCGTTCCGGAGATGGTAGACGTTCTGAAGCGGCCCGCGCCATGGGAGCCCGGCTACGTGGCGAAGCGGTAAGCTCTTGCACCTTTCGGGTCCTGAACCGCTCTCTGCCGAACACGATGTGTCCGAGTTCACCTGTGGCAAGCCCACGCTTGACCACTGGCTGAAATCACGCGCCCTCTCCAATCAGCAGAAGGGCTTCACCGCCGTCCTCGTCGTGCATGAGGCTGGGCGCGTGGTCGGCTTCTACGGCCTCGCGCCTACCGGTGTGGTGCCTTCGGTTCTGCCGCGTTCGATCAGGACGGGGCAGCCGCCCAACCCGGTCCCCTGTATGCTGCTCGGCCAACTCGCAACCGACACCGGATGGGCAGGGCTGGGCATCGGGACCGGTCTTGTGAAGCATGCTCTCCAGCGCTGCGTTCAGGCCGCATCGCTGATCGGCGGGCGGGCCTTGCTGGTCAACGCCGTCGACGGGGAGGCGGCCAAGTTCTGGAGGCGGCGTGGCTTCGAGCCTTCCAGGGATGATCCCCTGGTTCTGCTCCGCTCGATCAGCGACATCGCTGCCTCGCTCGGCGAGGGCGGTGGGTGAAAGCTTGGCTGGCCTCCAACCGTAGCGATCCGCCCCTTCAGTCAGATTGAAGTAGATCAGATCCGCCCATGCAAATTCGTCCTCCCCCATTGCCCACATTCCACTGGCAGATGTTCGTGCTTTCCTTCGCGCTATTCTGGGCGGTCGGCGGCATGCCCGAACCTGCCAAGGCTCAGCCTCGGCCGCAGATTGCGAAGTGCGTTCCCGGCCAGGCCCGTACCGCCGACGAATATTGCCTCGTTGATGGCGACACGATCTGGATCGACGGGGAAAAGCTGCGCATGGAAGGCTACGACACCCCGGAACCGCAAACCCACATCTGTGGTGGCGACGCCGAAATCGCGCTGGCACACCGAGCCAGTGATCGGGTGATCGAGCTGCTGAACTCGCACGACTGGACCGTCGAATATGGAGAGCCGGACAACACCGGCACGCGGACGCTCGTGACGATCAGAATCGGTGGTCGCGACATCGGTGACATCCTGATTGCCGAAAGGCTGGCCAGACCCTGGCCCGATGGCGAAGAATGGTGGTGCAACCCGTAGACGTTAGTTCCACGCCGTCGACCGCCTGGCGAGATCAAACTAACTCACTGTGCGCCCCTTCTCTGTCGTTTCGACGATGATCCGCTGATCCTGGAAGCAGCTTTTCAGCGCCCAGTGTGACCAAGGCTTTGCCGTGCGAGGTAGGCGCGACTTGATGGAGTAGCTGTTCATCGCACTTGCATTCCCGCCGCTCGGATTCGACAACTGGTGTACTCGGGGGAAAATGCCATGCAGCTTGAGCGTGCTCGCATCAGAAATTTCCGTTCACTTCGCGATGTCGAAGTCGTTTTTGGCGCACACACCGCATTGATCGGCGGCAATGGCGCAGGAAAGTCTTCAATCTTGAAGGCTATCGAGAAGTTCTACTCGACTACGAAAAACTGCGACGCTGACGATTTCTTTGGACGCGATCAAGGGCAGCCGATCGAGATTGAACTAACCTTTCACCAGCTTAGCGAGCAAGAAGCCGCAGCGTTCGAGGATCGGGTGCGGGATGGTAGGTTGGTCGTCACCCGCATTTTTGACGGAGGTCCATCAAGTGGACGCTATCATGGTGTCGTTCCACAGATTCCCGACTTCGTCGCTGTTCGGGCTCATTCCGCAGCCACACCCAAGCGCGCTGCTTATAATGCCCTGCGCGAGAATAACCCACTCTACGCCGACCTTCCCACTGCTGGCAGTGCGGCAGCGGTCGACCAGGCGATGCTAACCTGGGAGGCTGAGCATCCCGATCAGTTGGTGCTGCTGCCCGACGATGGTCAGTTTTTCGGATTCCAGAACAACAGCCGAGGCAAGCTCCAGCAGCACACGAGCTTCGTGTTCATTCCGGCGGTTCGCGACGCATCAGCGGACGCGGCGGACGGCAAGACGAGCGTCATCGGCAAACTACTCGAACTGCTAGTGCGCAGTCAGATCCTTCAGCGGCCGGACGTTCAAGCGTTCAAGGCGCAGTTGACCGAGGCCTACCAGGCCTTGGTATCCGCCGAAAATATGCCTGAACTCTGTGCGCTCGCTGGGACCCTCACCGCCGACCTGCGGGGTTTGTATCAAGATGCTGAAGTTTCGTTGGCCTGGCGCGAGGTCGGCGAGATGCCAGTCCCGTTGCCAATGGCGGATGTGTTTCTCAAGGACGAAGGCTTCGGTGGACCGGTGGACAGGCAAGGTCACGGCCTCCAGCGTGCCTTCATCTTTACACTTCTCCAGCATCTTGCGCGAACTGCCGTGCCGGAGGGCGACGAGGCACCCCCTGATAGTGACGTTGACGGCAGTGATGACGCGCCCGCTGCGGCTGCGGCTGCGGTCATGGCGCAGGCACCGACGCTTATCCTCGCAATTGAAGAACCCGAACTGTATCAGCATCCGACCAAACAGCGGCACTTCGCGGAAGTGCTGCGGGGCTTGAGTAGCGGTACGCTCCCTGGCGCGCAGGGCCACACACAGGTTATCTTCGGTTCGCACTCGCCAATGTTCATTTCGATGGGGAAGGCCGACGAGATCAGGCTTACCCGGCGCTCGCATTGTGACGACAGTGAATTCAAGCAATGCAGCCTGCAAGCGCTGGATCTCGGCACCGTTGCGCAGAAGCTCGAACGCGGCTGGAATAAGCCCGCTGGCACTTTCAGTGCACAGACTTTGATGCCGCGGTTGCACATTCTCGGTGCTGAATTGGCCGAAGGCTTTTTCGCCACCGGTGTGATTCTGGTTGAGGGCCGAAGCGATAAAGCGGCGCTCACCGCGACGGCGCGGATGCTCGGCGTGAATTTCGAGGCGGCCGGCATCGCCATCCTGTCAACCGAAGGCAAAGCCAATCTCGATCGTCCCTATGTGATTTTTCGCGAGCTGGGTATTCCAACCTTCATGCTATGGGATTGCGACCAGCAGTTACCCGAGGCTAAACGAACGCCGGCAACCGATCTTGCTTTGAGCAAGCTCGCTAAGCCGAACGATCAGATCGACGCCGCGCCCACTAGCGACCTCATCAGCGATTGTTACGCGCATTTCGAAAAGACATTGGAGCACAAGCTCAAGGAGGATCTCACGCCTGAAGTACACACGGCGTGCCTTGCTGCTGCCTGCGAACCCTTTGGTGTGCATCCGAGCAACGATGCGCAGAAGATACCGGAAATCGTCTATCAGACACTTCTCCGTGCTAAAGAACAGGGCCACGAGAGCGAGATGCTGAAGAGCCTCGTCCGTGCCATGTGGCGTTTCTTCCGCGATGAGGAAATCCCGGACCCGACGGAGGCGCAAGCTCCGGTAGCAGTGGGTGCGTGATCCATGTGTGGCACTGTAACGAGGAACTGATTCGTGGCGACGCTCAAGATCATCCATACGGCTGACTGGCAGCTCGGAAAGCCGTTCGGGCGCTTTCCGCAGGAGGTGCGTAGTGCGTTGGCTGAGGCTCGCCTCGATGCCATCGATCGCCTCGGTGCTGCGGCAATATCCAGCGGTGCCACGCACATCGTCGTCGCCGGTGATGTGTTCGACAACGTCGAACCCGGCGACCGCATCGTCACGCAGATGCTGTCACGTATGCAGCGGGCGTCGGTCACCTGGTGGCTGATGCCGGGCAACCACGATCATGCGCGAGCCGGTGGACTCTGGAGCAGGCTGCGCGGGCGTGCGCCTGCCTCAGTCCGGATCGTGGACACTCCCGAGCCTATTGAGATGGAGCAGGGTGCTTGGCTTCTGCCGGCGCCCCTGGAGCACCGGAAGACGGTGTCCGATCCTTCCGCGGCGATGGTCGATATGACGACGCCGCCGGGGGCACTCCGCATCGGTCTCGCACATGGCTCCATCACAGAGTTTGGCGCCACCGGAGAGAGCTCCAATCTGATCCCGCCGGATCGCGCCAAGTCCGCGGGCCTTGACTACCTCGCGCTCGGGGACTGGCATGGCTTTTTGACGGTTGGCGACCGGACCGCTTACAGCGGGACCCCTGAAATTGACCGGTTCGGGCGCGATGAGCCGGGCGGCTGCATCGGCGTGAGCCTGCGATCCAACGAAACGCCCGAGCTGCAGCGGATCGAGACCGGTCGATATCGCTGGATGTCGCGCCGCTGGAGTATGGAGAACATGGAAGACTTGGACCGTGAACTCGCCGCGCTCCGCAGCGAGGCGCGTTTGTCGGACGTGCTCCTTTCGCTCCATCTCGTCGGTGTGGTGAGTCTCGCCGACCGCGTCACGATGACGTCGGCCGTCCAGGACTGTCTGGCGCACGAACTGCGGCATTTGGAACTCGACGCGGATGGCCTGACCGCGCGTCCGACGGCAGAGGACGTCGCCCAAATCGATGTCCAAGGTGCGCTCGCCGGGGCGACTGCTACCCTACAGGCCAGGGCTACCGGATCGGGTTCCGATGCCCAGATCGCCGCCGCGGCGCTGGAGCGTCTCTATGTCGAGGCGATGCGATTCGATGCGGAGGTTGCGCGATGATCCTCAAATCCCTGGAGGTCGAGAACTTCCGCAAGTTCCGCGAACCGCTACGCATCGACGGCTTCACCGACGGTTTGAACATCGTAGTCGAGCCGAACGAGACGGGCAAATCTACCCTATTGGAGGCCCTGCGTGCGGCCTTCTTCATCCGCTACTCCGCCAAGACCGAACTCGTCCGTTCCTATGTCCCGACTGGTGATGACGTGGCGCCCCGTGTCACTGTCGGCTTCGGCCTCAACGGGCAGACTTGGAGGCTCGAGAAGCAGTTCATGAAGTCTCCCTCCGTGCGACTTACCGGCGCGAGCGGGCGACGAGAGAGCGATGCGGCCGAAGAAGCGCTGCAGGAGCTGCTCGGATTCGAGCGGGGCAACAACCGGGGCAGCGATCCCGAAACGCGCGGGCCCCTTGGCATGCTCTGGGTCGAGCAGGCGACGGCACTCTCCGTGGAGAGTCCAAACCGCATCGTGCGCGATACCGTTCGGGGAGTGCTCGAGGCGGAAGTCGGCGCGGTGACGGGTGGTCGACGCTTTGACGCGATCCGGGCCAGCATCGAAGCGGCATATTCAGCGCTGCGCACATCGGCGACGGGCAAGTCGCGCGGCGACTTAGCGGTGGCAGAGGCTCGCGTGTCCACGGCGACGGCTGCCCGCCAGGCGGCCGAGACCAACTTCCATGAATACGAGAACACTCTCACCGAGTTGGACGCGGCGAGGTCACGGCTTAGGATTATCGAGCGTGATCTCGTCGACCCAGAGGCGGCGGAGCAGCGAAAAAAGCTCGAGGCGGACCAGAAGGTCGCGGAGACCGCCTCTCTGCGGTCGACTGCGGCGGAGGCGCAATTCGGACGCGCCGACGAGGTCGCGAAGACGGCTTCGTCGAGGATCGAGCGATTGGACGCAGCCGAGGCTCGCGTCGGATCCGCCGGCACATACCTCGAAGAGAAGGCTCGTCTGCGGGACGAAGCCAAGGCTGAGGCTGCTCGTGCCGGTGAGGAGGAAAAATCACTCCGCGCCGCGCTCGACGAGGCTCGCGCGGAAAGGGAGAAACACGAGGAGGCACTGTCCTCCGCACGCGCGCGATTGCGCGGGTTCGCTAATGCCGCGGGCGCTCGTCGCGCGATCGATGCGCGAAAAGCTCTAGCCGAGCTAGAGGAGCGTGAGCGTGCGCTGGTTGATGACTCCGCCGGGGCCGTCGATAGTGACGACCTTGAGGAGATTACCGAACTCGAGCTTGCCGCCATCCAGGCACGCGCCCGGTTCGAAGCAGGCGCTGTGAAGGTAGAAGTCGAACTCGGGGCGGGCGCATCTTTGAGGATTGACGGGTTGACGACCGACGTCACCAGCGTTGACGTCCTCAAGACCACCAAGTTCGAGTTGGGTGATGCGGGCAGCCTAGTCGTGCGCCCGCCGCAGGGTTCGGGTCAGTCCATTGAGGCCGATCTTGCAGCGGCGACGGAAGAACTCGCTTCCGCCTTGCGGTCGCTCGGCATCAAGTCGCATGCGGAGGGCGTGGCCCGGAACGAACGGGCCTCCGCTGCCAAGCGCGAGTTGAAGGCGCTCCGGACACAGATCGCCTCGGCATGTCCTGGAGATCCGACAATCGGGTTGGCGCCCGGGGCAGATGCCCTGCGCGCCTTCGTGGCCGAGCTGGGCGACATCGCCGACGTTGTCGCCCCAACCGACAATGTCGACACGCTGGAGAAGGCGGTGGTCGACGCCAAGCTCGCCGAGGCTGCCGCATCCGGAAAGCGCGAAGACGGGAGGACGGCTCTGTCGAAGGCGGAGAGTACGCTCGCAACGGCCGAAGCCGATTATTCCGCAGCCATCCGCGAATCCGAGGCTGCGGCTGAAGATCTCCGGAACCTCCTAGAGATCGGGGATCGGGAAACGCTCGAAGCGGCGCGCGGTGAGGCTCAGCGGGAGCGTGCCGCGAAGTTCGAAGCTCTCGAGAAGGCGCGCGAAAGCGCCACGTCTTTCGACGCCGACGCTATCCGACGCCGCATTGTGAACCTCGATCGTGCCGCCAGCCGGGCCGGCGAGGAACGACTTGAACTGACCGCCCGGATCGCGTCGCTCGAATCCACGATCGTTAGGGAAGGGACAAACGGGCCTGCCGGTCGCCTTGCCGAAACGCGGGAGGAAGAGGAGGCCGCGATCGCCGCTTGCGATCGTTTGCGGCATGAGGCCGACATGCTTGAGGTGCTCCGCGAGGCGCTGTCGGATGCCGCGAATGAAGCGTCGAGGACATTCCTCGCACCCGTCACGGCTCGGGCTAGTCGATACATCCAGCAGCTTCTTCCCGGATGTGATCTGTCATTCAACGAGGAGCTCGGGCTGACCGGCCTCACGAGGGCGGGGATCGATGAATCCTGTGGTGATCTCAGTCGAGGCACGCAGGAGCAGTTGGCGATATTGACTCGGCTCGCGTTTGCGGACCTCCTGCTCGAGGATGGAGCGCCGATCTCTCTGATCCTCGACGACCCTCTCGTCTATTCCGATGATGCCCGCTTGGAGACGATGACCGACATCCTGCAGGACGCTTCGAAGCGGATGCAGGTGATACTTCTCACGTGCCGGTCGAAGGCTTTTCGTCACGTCGAAGCCAATAGGATCACGCTGAGATGAGCAAACGGATGGATGCGGCGAACCGCTACAGGCTCGCCTTCACTGAAGCGGAGGAGGCGCTGGTCGCACGGATCGATTTGCGTTGATCGCATGCCAACCATGCCGAGGCCCGTGCTGCCTACCTCGCGAACCAAGCCGATCTTGGATATGTTGAGATCGCTGAGAGAGCGGGACGCCGTGCCTGCTCAACGGATCAGCTATTGGACCCAGATTATCAGCCTGGACGCTTGAAGGGCTCATATGAGCAGCCGTTCGAGCGCAATGATTGCCGGAGCGAGGAAATCTATACTGGCCTTCCCGCGAGGCGCTCGTCGAGAACCGGCTCGTCCCAGGTGCGCGTCACCCCGAGCCACTTGTCGATCACCGCCTGAAACTGGGGCTCTGCGAAACAGGTCTGGAACGTGTAGAGGCGATTGACCACTTGCCGCATCAGGTCGCGCATCTCCTCATCGTCGAACCGCGACACGCTTCCCCAGGGGATGTGGTTGCCGTCGGCGTCGATGACGAAGACATCGGAATAGTCACCGGTCTTCGTGACCGGGACCGGCCCCGCATGCAGGTCCTCCAGCATGCTGTTGCGGACGCAGATCATCGCCATCGCCTTGGCGAGCGTCGCCGCTAACTGTTCTTCTTCCTTCCGGCCCATTTTCGTCCTCCGGATCATTGTCAGAGGCCCGGCAACATGCCATCGGCGGCTGCGCTCGCTGGCGTCTCCGCGATCACCAGCCGCTCGTCGGGCAGCGGCCGTTGCAGGTCCTTCGCTTCCTTCCAGTCGGCGGTTAGCCAGGTCTCGACTTCGTCACGGCCCGTCAGGATGACGGGCATGGCCTTCGGATGGATCGGTTTCACCACGCCATTGGCCTCGGTCGTCAGGAAGGCGAACAGCTGATGATCGCCCGGACGCGGGGTCCGGTTCGATCCGCGGGTTCCGCGCCATGGCGTCCAGATTCCCGCGAAGAAGAACAGGGGCTGGGTCTCATCGAGGGCGAACCAGTGCAGCGGTTTGCGCTTCGTGACCGGATCGGGCTTTTGCCCATATTCGGAAAAGGCGGTGGCCGGGACCACGCTGCGATGCTCAACTCCGAGCCATTTGCGCCAATGGGGGCTGGCCGTGTTGCGGATATTGGTGACGCCGGTGTCCGGTGCATCGCGGGACTTCAGATATTCGATGGGCGTCGGCATGCCCCAGGTCAGCGAAGCCAGTTCCCGTCCGCCATCGGTGTTGCGCACCACCGGAGCCGGCCGGTCGGGATAGACGTCGATCGAAGGTTCGAGATTGCCGATGCTGTCATGGGTGGCGGCCACGAAATCCCTGATCGCCTGCTGATTGGTCGTAATGCGATACAGGTTGCACATCGCCCCACTACTCTCCTTGCGAATACTTTACGCCACCATAGGGCATCGCGCGCCGTCGATCACTTCCGGGATGGCCGAGATTGACTCTCGACCCACAAGAGAACAAATAAAGAACATAGCAACAGAATCGACCAGTGCAAAGCCCCGGAGACGCCATCCTCATATGCCCAGCCGTGCCGACAGCCCAGCCATTGCCGAACTTCGGGCGCGCATCGCGCGGCTCGAAGGCGATGGCGTGCGTCCGCACGAGGTGCTGCCCTTCGGGATCGCGCCGCTGGATCGCAAGCTGCCCGGTGGCGGACTGGCGCTCGGATGCCTCCATGAAGTCGCCGGAGGCGGCAACGGGGCGGTGGATGGCGCGGCTGCCGCCTGTTTCACCGCCGGGATCGCCGCCCGCACCGCCGGCCAGGTGCTCTGGTGCGTGGCGCTCCAGGATCTCTTCGCACCGGGGCTGGAGCAGGCCGGATTGCCGCCCGGCCGGGTGATCTTCGTCGAAGCCGGGGACGACAAGGCGACTCTCGCCTGTATGGAGGAAGGGCTGCGGCATGGCGGGCTGGGGGCGGTCGTCGGTGACGTCGCGCGCCTGCCGATGCCCGCCTCGCGGCGGCTGCATCTGGCCGCGAAAGGTTCGGCGACGATCTGCATCGCGTTGCGCCGCTGGCGGCGGCAGGCGGAGGCGAGCGATTTCGGGCAGCCGACGGCGGCGATGACCCGCTGGCGGATCTCGGCGCTGCCGTCCGCGCCCCTTCCGGTTCCCGGTGTTGGACGGCCGCGCTGGCTCGTTGAGTTGATCCGGGCGCGGGCGGGCGAATGTCTCGATATCGAACTGGAGGCGTGCGATGGCTCGGGTCATCTCTGTCTTCCTGCCGAACTGGCCGACAGACCGGTTGCGGCGGAAGGCGGGCGACGCAGCGCCGCCCGGTGAGGCGCCGCTGGTCATCGCCGGAAAGGAGAAGAACCGCCGGGTGGTGACGGCGGCCGATCCGGCCGCGCAGGCGCTCGGCCTGCGCGCCGGAATGCCTGTCACCAAGGCCCAGGCGATGGTGCCCGGCCTCCACATCGAGCCCGCCGACCCGCGGGCCGACCTGGACAGCCTCGAACGCCTCGCGCTCTGGGTGCTGCAACGCTTCTCACCTATCGTCGCCGCCGACGCGCCGGACGGGATCGTCATCGACGCGACCGGCGCCGACCATCTGCATGGCGGTGAGGCGGCCATGCTGGAGGTGCTGACCGGTCGGCTTGTCATGTCCGGCGTCACCGCCCGTGCCGCCATTGCCGATAGCTGGGGCGCGGCCCATGCGCTGGCGCGCTACGCGGCCGATCCGCTGTTTGTCGCCCCTCCCGGCGAAACCGTCCCGGTCCTCGCGCCGCTGCCGCTGCAAGCACTGCGCCTGCCGCCCGCGATCGCGGTGGGGTTGAATGACCTGGGCTTTGTCCGCATCGGCGACCTGATCGGGCAGCCCCGTGCGCCCCTGACCCGGCGCTTCGGCCCGGAGCTCTGCCGGCGTCTCGATCAGGCCCTGGGTGCGGTCGCCGAACCCATCGAGCCGATCCGACTGGAGGAGCTGGTCTCCGTCCGCCGCGTCTTCGCCGAACCCATAGGCGCCGCCGAGACCATCGCGCGCTATATTCGCAAGCTGGTCATGGCGCTCTGCGAGGCGCTCGAAGGGCGGGGTCTTGGCGCGCGCCGTCTCGACCTGCTCTGCTACCGCGTCGACAACCGGGTCGAGACGGTGCGCATCGGTCTGGCCATGCCGGTGCGGAATCCCGCGCGCCTGACCCGGCTTCTCTGCGACAAGATCGAGACGATCGCGCCAGGCTTCGGCGTCGAGATCATGTCGCTGACCGCCACCCTGGCCGAACCGCTGGCCCTGAAACAGGCGGCCAGCAGCCTGATCGAAGAGGGGGCGCCGGATCTCTCCGGCCTGATCGACACGCTGGCGAACCGGGTCGGCGCGCGGGCGGTCTATCGCTTCGCCCCGGTGGCGAGCGATGTGCCCGAACGCTCGGTCCGCCGCCTGCCGGCGCTTGCCGAGGATACGGGCGCAGGCTGGCCGGACCATTGGCCGCGCCCCTCGCGGCTGCTCTCCCAGCCGGAGCCGATCGAGACCATGGCGCTGCTGCCGGACCATCCTCCGAACTGGTTCTCCTGGAAGGGCGTGCGCCGCCGTGTTCGCCGGGCCGACGGCCCCGAGCGCATCTTCGGGGAATGGTGGAAACGCGATGCCGAGCTCATCGCTGTGCGGGACTATTTCCGGGTCGAGGACGATGCCGGCGAACGCTTCTGGATCTTCCGCTCCGGCGATGGCGAGGATGCGGCCACCGGCTCGCATCGCTGGTTCCTGCACGGGATATTCGGATGAGCGCGCCCGCTTACGCCGAATTGCAGGTGACGTCGCATTTCTCCTTCCTGCGCGGCGCGTCCTCGGCCGAGGAGCTGTTCGCCGCGGCGGCCGCGATGGGGATCGAGGCGCTCGCCGTGACCGATCGCAACACGCTGGCCGGCATCGTGCGCGCCCATGAGGCGGCGAAGGAGGCGGGGGTGCGGCTGATCGTCGGCTGCCGCCTCGATCTTGCCTGCGGCATGTCGGTGCTGGTCTATCCGACCGACCGGGCGGCCTATTCACGGCTTTGCCGATTGCTGTCGCTGGGCAAGGGGAGGGCGGGCAAGGCGCGCTGTCATCTCGAATGGGACGATCTGGTCGCCTATGGCGAGGGGTTGATCGTGGTCCTGGCGCCGGACCTCGCCGACGAGACCTGCGGTCTGCGGCTGCGGCGCCTGCGCGATGCCTTTGGCGATCGCGCCTATCTCGGCCTGACGCTGCGCCGGCGGCCCAATGACCAGATGCGCCTCTGGGAGCTGTCGACGCTCGCTGCGGGCCTAGGTGTGCCCACCGTCGTGACCAATGACGTGCTCTTCCATGAGCCCGGACGCCGCATCCTGCAGGATGTCGTCACCGCGATCCGGCACAATCTCACCGTCGATGCGCTCGGCACCCGGCGCGATCGCCATGCCGACCGCTATCTGAAGCCGCCTGCCGAAATGCACCGGCTCTTCGCGCGCTGGCCCGAGGCTTTGGCCCGGACGCGTGAGATCGCGGATCGCTGCCGCTTCTCGCTCGACGAGCTGCGCTATCAATATCCCGAAGAGCGCGACGATCCGGCGCTGACCCCGCAGGAGACCCTGGAGCGGCTGACCTGGGAGGGCGCGGCGAGCCGCTATCCCGAGGGTGTCCCCGACGAGGTGACAGCGGCGCTGAAGCATGAGCTGGCCCTGATCGGCAAGCTCGACTACGCGCCCTACTTCCTGACGGTGAACAGCATTGTCCGCTTCGCCCGGTCGCGCGGCATCCTCTGCCAGGGGCGCGGATCGGCCGCGAACTCGGCCGTCTGCTATGTGCTCGGTATCACCGCGATCGATCCCGGCCGCAACGATCTCCTCTTCGAGCGTTTCGTCTCCGAGGAGCGCCGGGAGCCGCCGGACATCGACGTGGATTTCGAGCATGAGCGGCGCGAGGAGGTGATCCAGTGGGTCTATGAGCATTACGGCCGCGAGCGCGCCGCGCTAACCGCCACCGTCATCCGCTACCGCTCCAAGGGCGCGCTGCGGGACGTCGGCAAGGCCCTGGGGCTTCCCGAAGACCTGATCCAGACGCTGTCCGGCCAGCTCTGGGGCTGGTCCGAGGCCGGTGTGACCGAGCAGCAGCTCCGCGATCTCAATCTCAACCCGCAAGATCGCCGATTGCGCCTGACGCTCGAACTGGCCGCCCAGCTTCGCGGCGCGCCGCGGCATCTGTCGCAGCATCCGGGCGGTTTCGTGCTGACCCACGACCGGCTCGACGATCTCGTCCCCATCGAGCCCGCGGCGATGGAGGGGCGCCAGATCATCGAATGGGACAAGGACGATATCGACGCGCTGCGCTTCATGAAGGTCGATGTCCTGGCGCTCGGCATGCTGAGCTGCATGCGCCGGGGGCTGGACCTGCTGGCCGAGCACAAGGATATCCGCCTCGATCTGGCGTCGATCCCGGCCGAGGATCCGCGCACCTATGCGATGATCCGCAAGGCCGACACACTCGGCACCTTCCAGATCGAGAGCCGGGCGCAGATGTCCATGCTGCCGCGCCTGAAGCCCCGGACCTATTACGACCTGGTGGTGCAGGTCGCGATCGTGCGGCCGGGGCCGATCCAGGGCGATATGGTTCATCCCTATCTGCGCCGGCGCGAGGGTCTGGAAGAGGTCGACTATCCCCGGCCCGAGCTGGAGAAGGTGCTGGGCAAGACGCTCGGCGTGCCGCTGTTCCAGGAACAGGCGATGCGCGTTGCCATCGAATGCGCGGGCTTCACCGCTGGCGAGGCCGATCTCCTGCGCAAGAGCATGGCGACCTTCAAGCATACCGGCGGGGTCTCGAAGTTCCGCGACCGGCTGATCTCGGGGATGATCGAGCGTGGCTACGAGCAGGACTTCGCGGAGCGGACCTTCCAGCAGCTCGAAGGCTTCGGCTCCTATGGTTTTCCGGAAAGCCATGCGGCGAGCTTTGCGCTGATCGCCTATGCCTCGGCCTGGCTCAAATGCTGGCACCCGGATGTCTTCTGCGCTGCGCTCCTCAACGCCCAGCCCATGGGCTTTTATGCGCCGGCCCAGATTGTGCGCGACGCGCGCGAGCATGAAGTGGAGGTCCGCCCGGTCTGCATCAATGCCTCCCGCTGGGACTGCACGCTGGAGCCGACCGGAGACGAAAGCCGATTCGCCGTCCGCCTCGGGCTGCGGATGGTCAAGGGTCTCGCCAATGCCCATGCCGCCGCCATCGTCGCGGCCCAGGGCGATGAGATGTTCACCTCGGTCGACGATCTCTGGCGGCGGGCGGGTGTACCCGTGGCGGCGCTCGATCAGATCGCGGCGGCCGACGGATTCCGCCCGGCGTTCGGTCTGGCCCGGCGCGAGGCGCAATGGGCCATCAAGGGGCTGCGCGACGAGGAACTGCCGCTCTTCGCCGCCGCCTCGGAGCGCGAGGGACGGACCGTTCCGGAACTCGACGAGCCGGCGATCGCGCTCAGAGCGATGCCTGCTGGCCGCGAGGTGGTCGAGGATTATGGGCATATCGGCCTGTCGCTGCGTCGCCATCCGGTCTCCTTCCTGCGCGAGGACCTGGCGAGGCGCCGGATCGTCACCTGCGCCGAGGCGATGGCGGCCCGTGATCAGCGCTGGCTGGAGGCTGCCGGGATCGTGCTGGTGCGCCAACGCCCCGGTTCGGCCAATGGCGTCATGTTCATCACGCTCGAGGACGAGACCGGCATCGCCAATCTCGTCGTCTGGCAGAAGATTTTCGAGCGCTATCGCCGGGTCATTCTCTCATCGAGCATGATCGCCGTGCGGGGCCGCGTTCAGCGCGAGGGCGAGGTCGTGCATCTCGTCGCCCATCGGATCGTCGATCTGTCGCGGGATCTGGCGACTGTCGTGCAGCGCGAGGTGGCGACGGACGGGCAGCAGGGGCCGGGGGCCGGCGGTATCAGGGTGAAGGCGCGGGATTTTCGGTAAAGCCGGTGGCTTTGACAGAAGGCGGTATCGGTTCGAACCAACGAATCGGCCTGCCTCTCGGGGGTCACAAATCTTCTGGCCGGATCGACCATTCTGCGATTTCTCTATCGATCAATCGCCATTGCTCTAAAAGGTCGGCAAGGTCGGCGCTGTCTACGACCGCATGATCGAGGCCCTCGAATTGGTCACCGAGATATGTGGCGAGGCCCGCACCGCCTTCGTTGGCGAACCACACTCCGACCAGATCCGCGATTTCCTTCAACTGCCTGAGAGTCTTTTCGGCATCGCGAATGTCGAAATCACCAAGCTCCCTGTCCTGCCGACTTTGCTTGTTCCCGGCATGAGCAACATGCGAGTTAACGTGCTCGGCAATTCGATCAAGGCTGGCGAGCCGAGTTTCGATCTTCTCCAATACCGTGGCTGAGATCAGATCGCTCGGGTTACGCCCTGATGGAGACACGCCGCTCAAAACATCGAAATGCCGATGCGCGGCCTGACTTTTCATGAGCTCTGGATCACCCCACACCGGACGCCCATTCGCGGCGACGAGGTGGTCATGTTGTTCTTGATGCAGGCGATCGAGATCGTATTGCGCGTCAAGCACTTTCTCGACGTAGATTCTCCTGGTCAACCAGTTTTGGCTCGCTTTCACGTCGTTGACGACAGATCGGATCGAGTAAACTCCCTTGGGGCCATTGATCGGGGCCTTATCGAGAAGTCGGCGAGTGCCGAGAAGCAGGCTTGACCAGTATCCCTCGGAAACGAGATTGAACATCATCTGGTTAAGCGGGGGTCTCGAGCCTCTCTTCTCATTTGCAAGACGGACGATCCGAACCGTCGTGCGAAAGGCGGCGTAGTTCCAGAGCAGATCCTGAATGGTTCTGTGGATGCCCGTTGTCTCGTCGCGAAAAGCATCCCGCCACGTGGCGATGTGCTGGTCATGCTGCGTCATTAGTTTTCCAAGCCTGAGCGCCAAACTCACCTCATCATACCGGCAGACGCCAACACCGGCGACGGCTATTCGCTTCTGATTCTTCATTCGCGCGGGCTCTTTTTATTGTTCCCGCGAATAAACGCGCATCTTGCCGTGGGCCTGACGGGGGAAGGCCTTCCCCCTGGCCGGCACTATCGTTGCCGGCGCACCCCCTTCAGCGGGGAGACCCCGCAACGCCCCCTGAGAGGGAGAGTGCGGACGGGTTTTCCGTGACGGGTTGAGTGCTGGAGGAGTGGCCTCCGGCGCCCGTCGCGGAGATCATCCCGATGGCCAGACAGGACCGCGCTCGCCCAGGCGGCGCCCGCAGCAATCTCTATGACGACATCACCGACAAGATCATCGCCGAGCTGGAGGAAGGACGGCTTCCCTGGGTCCAGCCTTGGGGGACTGCGGCGAAAGCGCCGCTTGCCATGCCGCGAAACGCCGCGACCTCGCGGCAGTATTCCGGGATCAATGTGCTGATCCTCTGGGGTGCCGTGGTCCAGAACGGCTATCCGACCCAGCATTGGCTCACCTATCGCCAGGCGGCAGCCCTCGGCGGCAATGTCCGTAAGGGCGAGCACGGCACGACGGTCGTCTATGCCGACCGCTTCACCCCGGAAGACGAGAAGCGCCGAGCCCGCGAGACCGGTGAAGAACCGGGACGCGTCCCGTTCCTGAAGCGTTTCACCGTGTTCAACGCGGCGCAATGCGAAGGCTTGCCCGAGGACATCGCTGTCGAGGCACCACCACCACCGCCAGGCATGATCGAGCCGAGGGTCGAGGCGCTGATCTGTGCCACTGGTATCGATTTCCGCATCGGCGGGGATCGCGCCTTCTATGTTCCGGCGCTCGACTATGTCCAGGTGCCGCCACCGGCCGCCTATTTCGAACCGATCAACTGGCACAGGACGGCGCTCCACGAGATGGGTCACGCCACAGGCCATGCCTCGCGCCTGGGGCGGGATTTTTCGGGCAGTTTCGGCACGAAGAAATACGCCTTCGAGGAGCTGGTGGCTGAGATGAACGCGGCCTTCTGCTGCGCCTCGCTCGGCATCGTGCCGACCGTGCGCCATGCCGACTACATCGGCTCCTGGCTGGAGGTGCTGCGCGAGGATAACCGCGCCATTGTCCGCGCGGCCTCACAGGCCAGTAAGGCGGCCGACTGGCTGCTGGCGCATCTGCCGGCCGAAGATGCCGGGGAACCGGATCCGGCTGCAATCGACGGGAGGGTCGCGGCATGATCCTCCTGACCGGAACACAGCGTGACCGGCTTCTGGCCAATGGATGCCAGCGCGGCGGGGATCACATCCCCGTCGTGAAATTCTTCAACCCCTTCGGCGCGGGCGTCTGGCTCGCCACCGAGCTGGATCAGGGCGGCGACATCATGTTCGGCCTGGCCGATATCGGCTACCCCGAACTCGGCTCGTGGAGCCTGGAAGAGCTGCGTGGGGTCCGGTTGCCCTTCGGCATGGGGATCGAGCGGGATCTGCTCTTCACCGGGGATTTCCCGATCTCGGTCTGGGCGGAGGCTGCGTGGGAAACCGGCAGCATCCAGGCGGCGGAACGAGCCCTCTACCGCGCCGGTGCGGCATTCACCCGCACATCCACAGATACGGAAAGCCGGGAATCCTGATTTCCGGTTGCCGGCTTTGTGGCCTGGCGTCGCACTCTTCAGAGGAAGAGGGCGGCGCTTCGCTTCGTGACGGGTTGGAGGTCGAGAGAGTGGCTCCCGGCCGCCCGTCGCGGAGAAATCACCATGGCCAAAGCTGCCAGGAAGAAGCCCGTCGCCCCGATGATCGTCTTTTCACGGGCGCGCGACATTCCGTTCAACCGGATCAGGCTGTCGGACAGCAATGTTCGCGAGGCTGACGTCGAGGCGGGTCTGGACGAACTTACCCATGACATCGACCGGCGCGAGGATCTCGTGCAGGGCCTCAACGTTCGCGCCATCCTCGACGCGGACGGCGTTGAGACCGGCGATTTCGAGACCCCGGCCGGCGGCCGCCGCTACAGGTCCATCGCGCGCCTCGTCGAAGCCGGTCGCTTCCCGGCCGATGGCCTCGTCCCCTGCATCGTCAAGAAGGCCGATGCCAAGACCTCGGCAGTCGACGACTCGCTGGCCGAGAACCTGCTGCGCCTCGCCCTGCATCCGCTCGACCAGTTCAAGGCGTTCAAGCGGATGTTCGACATGGGCATGTCGAAGGAGGAGATCGCCGACGCCTGGCGGACCACGCCGCGCTACATCATGCAGCGCCTTCGTCTCGCGACGGTCGCGCCGGCGCTGCACGACGCCTATGCGCGGAATGAGATGACGCTGGCGATGCTGGAAGCCTTCACCGTCAATCCCGACCACGAGCGCCAGCAGCAGGTCTGGGAGCGGATCAGCACGTCGTGGCAGAAAGAGCCCTGGCACATCCGCAGCCTGCTGACCGAGACCACGGTTCCGGCTGCCGACAAGCGCGCCCGCTTCATCGGCATCGACGCCTATGAGGCGGCGGGCGGCCCGGTGCTGCGCGATCTCTTCTCCGACGAGAACGGCGGTTGGTTGCAGGACGTCACGCTGCTCGACCGCCTGGTTGACGATAAGCTGCGCACTGTCGCCGACGAGATCGCCGGACAGGGCTGGAAGTGGATCGACGCGGCAGTCGAACTTCCCTACGGCTACGCCAACGGCCTGCGCAGGCTGGTCGGTGTGACCCAGGAGCTGACCGACGAGGAGCGCACCGCCCGCGAGGCGCTGCGCGACGAGTATGACGAACTCGAAGCGCAGTATGCAGAAGCCGACGACCTGCCCGATGAGATCGACCAGCGGCTCGGGGAGATCGAAGCCGAGTTGGAAGGCTTCGAGAACCGGCCCGTCACCTTCGCGCCGGAAGACATCGCCCGTGCCGGTGTTTTCGTCAGCATCGACCGCGATGGCGAGTTGATCGTCAGTCCCGGTTATGTCCGCCCCGAGGACGAACAACCCGAGAGCGTCGATGGTGAGGATGCGGGCGAAGGTGCCGACCCGTCCGATCCCGATGCGGTGCAGCGCGCGGTTATCACCGTCGGCGGCGAGCCGGTCCCGGACGGCGATGAAGAGGAGGACGATGCCGTCAAGCCGCTGCCCGAGCGGCTGGTGACCGACCTGACCGCCTGGCGGACGCTGGCGTTGCGCAATGCGCTTGCCGAGAATCCGCGCGTCGCCATGACGGCGCTGCTGCACAAGCTGGTTCTCGATACTTTCGAGCGCACCGCCACCTCGGGAACCAGCCTCTATGCCGCCGTGCGTCACATCTATCTTCCCACGGATGCGACCGGGCTCGCTGACAGCGCCGCCGCGAAGATGATCGACGAGCGCGCGGACGCCTGGCGGGGCGACATCCCCGCTGGCGATGACGACCGGCTCTGGGACTGGATCGACGGTCTCGACGATGCCAGCCGCCTGGCGCTGCTCGCCCATTGCGTCAGTTTCGGGGTCAACGCGCTTTACGAGCGGCCCAACCCCTATTCGGGGAATGGCATCTCGCAGCACGGTCTCGACCGCCGCATGGCCGAGGCCGAACGGCTGGCACAGGCCACCGGCCTCGATCTCGTCGAAGCGGGCTGGAGGCCCACGGTCGAGAACTACCTGGGTCGCGTGACCAAGACCCGCATCATCGAGGCGGTGCGCGAGGGCGCCGGCGATCGCGCGGCCGATCTCATCGCGCATCTCAAGAAGGGCGATATGGCGAAGGAGGCCGAACGGCTCCTGGCCGATACCGGCTGGCTGCCGGAGCCGCTGCGCCCCGCCATCGAGGCGCAGGCCGTGGATGGCGCGACCGATCAGGACGAGGACAGCGTGGCGCTGCCCGACTTCCTCGCCGGTGGCCATGAGGACACGGCCGAGGCCGCCGACGATCCAGAGGCCCTCGTCGCCGCCGAGTGACGCGCAGCAGCGGGGCGGCCTCCGCCGCCCCGCATTCCATCCCTTCCATCTGAAGGCCCGGCATCTCGCCGGGCCGCTTTCGTTTCAGGAGCAAGATCATGTCCGCTTCCCTCATTTTCGACATTGCGCCTCTCGGCTCGCTCGTGGCCTATAGCGACGGCCAGCCGAAACCGCCCGCACGTTTCACCAAGAAGCTCGCCGCGTGGAAATCCCGCAACGGGGCCGGTCGCCTCGTGCGCAAGGAACCGGGCCGCGAGCGCCCGACCTACACGACGCCGCCGTCCTTCACCCTGCATGAGGGTGATTTCGGCGAAGGCGGCATCATCCTCATCACCATCATGCGCAGCTACGGCATCGACAGCGATCTGAGCTTCCGGGTTGTCGAACGCCCGAAGATCGGTCAGGTCCGTGTTGTGCAGGATGTCGGAGAGAACGTCGAATTGCTGCACCTCGCGGAGACCCACGAGGCGGCCGAACTCTGGCTAGCCAGGAACGGCTACAGCCGCGCGCGCCTCGAGGAGATCACCGCCGACGAGGCAGGCGCCGATGCCGTCGAGGGTCGAGCTGCCGCGTGACCATCGCCGATCCCGTTCATCCGGCCCGCTTGTCCCGTGACGGCGGGCCTTCTTCGTTTCAGGAGAACACAATGGCCATTCCCGATCCCGTTCGAACGAACTTCGACACTCTGCTTCGTGCTGCCGATGACGGCAATCTCGCCCTTATGGAATGCCTCGACGCCGCGACCCGTGAGACACGCTATGTCCTGTGCGCGGTCGGCCGCGACGGGGGTGATTACGTCTTCACGCCGTTCGGCCATCTCGCAAGCGGCAACCCCTATGACGCCTATCTGCCGCCGGATCCCGACGATCCTGCCGGCTTTGTCGAGAAGGCCGAAGATGGGGGCGCATCATGATGACGGTCGATGAAATCTTCGCCGATGACCGCCGCAATCCGCCATCGGAGCGCTCGCTTCCCTGGGAGGAAACCCGCAACGGCGTCACCGTCATCGTGGAACCGAAACCGCATTGGGCCGAGGACATGCGCGCCTTCCGGCTCGATGCCCGCGAATACTGCCGCTATGCCGACTGGACGGCCCATGGCGCCCGGACGCGCTTTTTCGGTCATATCGACACCTCCGGCGACGATGTGATGATGAAGGCCCGCGCCATGATCGCCCGCGAAATCGCCGATGGGTTCTGGGACTGACCGGCCCTGAAAGCCGAACCTTGCACACGGGGCTATCGGGTATCGCTGCACAAGCAGCGATGGATCGAGTTCGAGCTTCACCATTGCGCCAACTCCTTGGTGTTGTGGGGGCAACGGGTTCCGTCCCCGGCCTGAAACACACCCTGAATATCCGCCGGCAACGAGGCTGGCGCAGCAAAGCATCTGCGACGGGTTTCCGGCACCGGCTCGACGCAAAGCACCATCCCCCGCTTCCATTCGCTAACCTTGGTCCGACCGTCTCTTTGCATTCAACCCCGGTGGGGTCGGCTTACGCGCGCGTGCCGCCCTCGGGGATTCGGAAAGAATCCGAACGCCCGAGGGTGATTGCAGATCCGGTCAGACACTTCGGGCGCCTGTCGCGCGGGGGATGGTCCCCCGCCTCCAAAGACAGGAGCCGGAACCCATGTCCTACGCAGATGCCACCGCTTTCGCCGCCAGCCTCGCCACCACGCTGATGGTCGTGATCGTCGTGTTCCAGGCCGGGGACGGCACCCACGGCGTTTATCTGAACAGTCAAGCTGTCTCACTGGCATTTCGCTGAGCTCGCCGGCTCCCGGAACAGCGTCTCGATCAGCGGACATTCCCGCCGATTGCCTTCTGTGCATTGGGCCACCACGTCCTTCAGCACTCGCTCCATGCGTTTCAGGTCGGCGATCTTTTCACGCACGTCGTCGAGATGCGCGGCGGCAACGGCGCTTGCCTCGGCGCAGGGCTGGTCGCGCTCGTCGACGAGGCGCAGCAGTTCACGGACTTCATCGAGGGAGAAGCCGAGCTCGCGCGCCCGCAAGACGAAGCGAAGCCGTCGCTCGTGGGTGCTGTCGTAGCTGCGATAGCCGCTCGCCGTGCGCGGCGGCTCCGGCAGGAGGCCGACCTTCTCGTAATAGCGGACCGTCTCCAGATTGCACCCTGTGCGCTGTGCGAGTTCGGCGCGCTTGAGGCCTTTCACGCCAGCGTGATCGCGCATCCAAAAATACCCCTTGACCCTGTAGTTGCTACAGACCGCACATTAGCGCCTGGATAGGTTTTCGACAAGAAGAGCGAGGTCGAACATGAATGCATCCCGACACGGACCAGCAGACGTTGCACCGACTGCGGCAAACCTGACGACGCCAGAGCGAAGCGAGGCCGGGCGACAGCGCCTGGTCGCCGTCGGCGGCATACTCGGCGCCATCGCCGCCTCGTCCTGTTGCATCATTCCGCTCGTCCTGTTCAGCCTCGGCATCGGCGGCGCCTGGATCGGCAATCTGACGGCGCTTGCGCCCTACAAGCCACTGTTTGTCGCCGCAACGGCGGGCATGCTCGGCTACGGCTTCTACCTTGTCTACTGGAAGCCGCGACAGGCCTGTGCCGATGGGGCTGCCTGCACGCGCGCCGTCCCCAGCCGCCTCGTTCAGATCGCGCTCTGGTTCGCGACCGTACTCGTCGCCGCTGCTTTCGCCTTCGACTACGTCGCGCCGCTGCTGCTTTCCGCCTGACACCAAGAGGAGACTACCCCATGAGGAAGAGTTTGAGCGCTTTCACTTTGATCGCGTCGGTGATGACTGCGCCTGCCGCCTTCGCCGCCGAACGCACTGTGACGTTTGCCGTCGACAACATGACCTGCGCCTCGTGCCCCTACATCGTGAAGACCACGATGGCGGCAATCCCCGGTGTCGCGAAGGTGACCGTCTCCTTCGAGGCGAAGTCCGCGACCGTGACCTTCGACGACGCTAAGACGAGCACCGATGCCATCGCAGCCGCCAGCATGAATGCTGGTTATCCGGCCCACCCGACGCAGCAAGGCAGCTAGATGACTGATCGCGCCGTAATCCGCGCAGGTGCCGTTGGCGCCGTCCTCGCCGCGATCTGCTGCGCGGCGCCGCTCCTCGCCGTCGGCCTGTCTCTGGCGGGTCTTGGCACGTGGCTGACAGGTGTGGGTGCAGTGGTGCTTCCCCTGATCGTCGCGGGCTTCGGCTTCGGCGCGTGGGGGCCCCATCATCGCCGGGCAAGAGCCACGGCCTATGAGACGAAGATTCGCAAGGAAGGCGTGAAGCCATGAACGATTGCTGTGCAACCTCCTCCCGGGACAACCCGGCCGTTTCTCAGCCCGCGACACTGGCGAGCTTTGCCGTTCGACCGGGCGTAACGTTTCCGGATTGGTCGGCGGTCACGTCGCCTGTGGTCAAGAACGCTCTGCAGGCGATGGTCGGGTCCGACCACGTGCTCAATCGCTGGAGCGGTTACGATCCCGCCACCGACAGGGTGCGTGTTGCGTTGCTCCGACTCTACGCCGACCACGGGGGTGCCCCGACCATAAGCGCGCTTGCGGAGCGTACAAAACTCAGTGAGATGGTCATCCGGCCACTGCTCGACGAGCTCCGCCGGCGCGACCTCGTCGTTCTCGATGGCGAGCTGATCGTCGGCGCCTATCCGTTCAGCGATCATAACACCGGCCATCGGGTCACTCTGGACGGACGCACGCTGAATGCAATGTGCGCGGTCGACGCGCTGGGCATCGGTGCCATGACCGATCGCGACACCGCGATCGCCTCGCCCTGCGGCCATTGCGGCGCACTGATCCGGATCACCACGCAGGACCGAGGGCGGGCACTCGCCGACGTCGAGCCACAGTCGGCCGTCATGTGGCAGAGCGTCCGTTATGAAGGCGGCTGCGCCGCGAGCTCGCTCTGCGCGACGACCGCTTTTTTCTGCTCGGACGAGCATCTTTCCGCCTGGCGCGACGAACGTTCCACCGACGAGCCAGGTTTCCGGCTGTCGATCGAGGAAGGACTGGAAGCCGGCCGTGCTCTGTTCGGGCCGAGCCTCGCTGGTCTCGATGTGGCGTCGAAGAGCCTGGTGGTCGCCAACCGACCCTTGCGCACAAACGGTCGCAATGGAGGCGCTTACGATCTCGTCGTCATCGGCGCCGGCTCGGCCGGCTTCTCGGCCTCGATCACGGCCGCCGATCAGGGCGCACAGGTGGCGCTCATCGGCAGTGGCACCATCGGCGGCACCTGCGTCAATGTCGGCTGCGTGCCGTCGAAGACCCTGATCCGCGCGGCCGAGACGCTTCATAACGCTCGCGTGGCGGCACGTTTTGCCGGCATTACTGCTGAAGCCGAACTGACAGACTGGCGCGGAACCGTTCGTCAGAAGGACACGCTCGTGTCTGGGCTGCGCCAGGCCAAATACGCGGACCTGCTCCCCGCGTACAATGGTATCGCCTATCGCGACGGGCCGGCTCGCCTCCTCGACGGCGGTGTCGAAGTTGACGGCGCGCGTATTGCCGCTGGCAAGATCATTATCGCAACCGGCGCGCGGCCGGCAGTTCCTGCTATTCCTGGCCTCGAGACCGTACCGTATCTCACCAGTACGACGGCGCTCGACCTCGAGGAACTGCCGCGATCGCTGCTGGTGATCGGCGGCGGTTATATCGGCGCGGAGCTCGCCCAGATGTTCGCCCGTGCCGGCGTCAAGGTGACCCTCGTCTGCCGGTCCCGACTGCTCCCCGAGGCCGAGCCCGAGATCGGCGCGGCGCTCACGGGGTATTTCGAGGATGAAGGCATCACCGTTATCTCCGGCATCGCTTACCGCGCGATCCGCAAAACCGAGGGCCGAGCGTCACTGACCGTCACGCGTGACGGTCACGATGTCCAGATCGACGCCGATCAGGTGCTGATCACCACGGGCCGCACGCCCAACATCGAAGGCCTTGGGCTGGCCGAGCACGGGATCACCGTCTCGGCGAAGGGCGGCATCGTGGTCGACGACCGCATGCGCACGACCAAGGCTGGCGTCTATGCCGCCGGCGACGTCACCGGCCGCGACCAGTTCGTCTACATGGCCGCCTATGGCGCCAAGCTCGCCGCCAAGAACGCCCTCAATGGCGACAGCCTGCGCTACGATAACAGCGCCATGCCCGCTATCGTCTTCACCGATCCGCAGGTCGCAAGCGTAGGTCTCACCGAGGCGGCGGCGCGTGCGGCCGGGCATGAGATCCGCGTTTCGACGATCGGTCTCGATCAGGTGCCGCGCGCACTCGCCGCCCGCGACACTCGTGGGCTTATCAAGCTCGTGGCCGATGCTGCTGGCGGTCGTTTGCTCGGCGCCCACATCCTCGCGCCGGAAGGTGCCGACAGCATTCAGACCGCGGCTCTCGCGATCCGCCAGGGTCTCACCGTCGATGACCTCGCGGACACGATCTTTCCTTACCTCACCACGGTCGAGGGGCTGAAGCTCGCAGCACTTTCGTTCGGCAAGGACATCGCCAAACTCTCCTGCTGCGCCGGGTGAGCACAATCGGCGTCAAGGGCGTTTCCTGCCGATGATCGGTATGACGTCGGCGGTGCGGTTATCGCGCCGCCGTTCCATAAGCTGGCACAGCGCGCGGACTTGACGATGCTGGGCGAGCACGGTTTCGACGGCGCGCCGCTCCTGTTCGGCCCGGGCCGTCCCCGCCGGCCGATCCGTCGCGTTGCGCCGGGCTCTCGACTCGGCAACTGCATGGCGGAAGGCTTCCAGCACCTCGGAAGCGCGGTTCGCGGTCGCGCGACTGACACCTGCCTCGATGGCCAGATTCACAACCGTCAGCCTGCCATCAGCCACGCGGGGGCACCCATAAAGGAGGCGCGCCATCGCCTCACGAAGCGCCTGTTCCGTGGCTGCACTGACCGGCTTCATGATGTGCGTTCCTTCAACGGCGCGATGAGCCTGCGTTTTCTGTCGTTGTCCAGGCGCAGCGCTTCGCGTTGCAGCGGGGAGAGACGCTTGTCGGCGAGAAGATCCTCCGCCTGTGCAATGGAGGCTTCCCATGGCGGGAGATGTCGCTCGACGAGGCAGGCGTTGGGACATCGGTCGGGCGCGCATCGCGACAGGACCGGCACCGAGGCTGAAGGTTTCTCAGACTCCCGCAGGCAGAGCGCCGTCAATGGGTCGAAGAAGCAGTCGTTCAGATATCCGACATGCAGCGTGCGCGCCAGATGCGCCAGCATCGCCTTCAGGCGCTTGCGATCGGCCAGTTGCCCCGGAAGCGGGCCGAGTTCGCGGCCGACCCGCTCCAGTTCCACGCCGACGCGCTTACCGGCGGGTCCGCCTGGACCGTGACCGCGTCGATGGTTTTCGAAGTAGTCGATGATGTCGTCGAGTTGTCCGAGCGCCAGTTCCTGTTCGACCTCCTGCCTGAAGCCGGATGCGGACGAGCCGGCATAGCCGTTGAACATGGCCACGGAGGCGTGCTTGTACTGGATTTTGCCGGCGACAACCCCGAAGGGCCGGTTCGCGATGTACCAGGCCAGCGTTCGCCTGAACTGACGGGTGTTGAAGCGCCAGACGTCTTCTCCCACTCGGGGGATCACAGGACTATCGTCCGCGCCATATCGCTCATCGAGATGTTCTCGGAATTGGTTGATCTTCTTGGCGATGAGTATCGGCGTCTCGGCATTGTTCGTCTCGCGGTCGTCAAGGGCAAGCCATAGCCGCTCTGTCCCCGCATTCCGGCGGAATCGTTCCGAAAGACGCTCGGCAACCCGGATCGCCTGGACGGCGGCCTCGATGGTGATCCATTCGACCTGTTCGCCGCGAGCGCCGCGATCCTTCCAGGTCACGCCCTCGATCGCCAGCCTTTCTGTTCGCCCGTCCCGGTCGAGATTCCGTTTCAGGCAGCCGGATCGCAGCGACTGCACCTCACCGTCGCGCATGCCCGTCAGATAGCAACACACGATATAGGCGGCCGTCTGCAGGTGCCGTTCTTCCCGCGCCAGGCTGATGGCATCGAAGCGCTCCCGCCACGGTCGCCCCGTGTCGGGATCCGGGGAGATCGGCGTGTCCATCCCGCCCACCTCGAACCCAAGCTCGTCGACAGCATCATGAACCATCGACAACAGGGCCGGATCTTTGTGGACGGTGGTGAGATGCAGCCCGCATTGCATCGTCAGGAGCTTCAGATTGATGACCTCGCCATCAAACCTGCCGCCCCGCGACAATCTGCCGGTCAGCCCCCCGATCGAAAGAGGTCTTTCCCAGACAGGAATGCCTCTTCCTTCCTCGCGACGCTTGTCGATCCAGGAGGCCAGCATTACCGCGGGCCGCGTGTGGCGGGCGCGCGAGCGTGCTGCGAACCGGCTGTTCAGTGCATCGGCTTCAGCCCGGGCAGTGAAGATGTCGTCGCAGAGGTGCTCGACATATTTCAAGGCCCATCGCAGCATTGCGCCGATGACCGGCTCCGGGATGCGCGCGGTCCGGTTTTCCGAACAGCGCGTTCCCTGGCCGGTTGCCCGATAGACCGGTCGGCCGCGCCACGGGGTGAAGGTGATGCCACCGCACGTCAGATAGGGCGCCAGGCGATGAAGCTGGACGATGGGCCTGAGGCACACACCCACGCGCCCCGGCGTGATCGGCCGCGCCCGGTGATGGGTCGCGTATGCATCGATCAAATCCTGATCGACGTTTGCCAGATCGAGCTTGCCGATCCGCGAGCGCACGAAGTCCAGGAACCGGCGCAGCGTCGCAAGCGCAGTATGGCCGGAGACTGGCCGCAACCGCGGCTCACCGTCGGCGCGCCGTTCATTCATCCAGGCATAGATGTATTCCTTCGCAAGCAACCGCTCTGCCGCGCAGGGGATCACGCCGAAGTCGACCGTTCGAAAGGCCTTTCTGGCCATGTTGAACATCGCCGGCGCCATATCCCAGACATCATCGCCGAACCGCGAGAGCGCCGCTCGGTCGGTACCATCCCTGAGAGGCATCGAAGCCAAAACGATGTCGTCATCGACCCTGAGGCGTGAGACGGCACGCTCATCGTTCAAAGGAGAGGTAGTGGTCATGAGCCGTAAGCCTCCGGCGGAAGATAGAGCAACCGCGCCGAGGATTCTGCCGCCTCAACCCGTGCGCCTCCGACGACGGAGGACGGGAACATCGGCAGAATTTGCTCCGTGATCCTGCGGTATGGCCGATCGAATTTCTCGTTCCAGTCGCCAGAAGGCAACGCCTCCCGCAACTCGTCCATGAACGCCTGGAACGCGATCAGCGCCGGTAGTTTCCGTGCGGTAATGACCGCGTTGGAGCATTCCAGGCACCCCCAGAACTGCGTCGGACAGGCTTCGCCTTCCCGACCGAAAGGGCTGACGCGGAAGTTGCTGCACGCCGCCAGCCAAAGATCCTGCTCTCCGTCCAGGAGCGGGCCGATCTTTTCCGACGGCACCGGCAGCCCGGTCGCGTCGGCTGAGGTTCGCAGCCGGGCTTCA
This sequence comes from Paracoccus versutus, assembly GCF_000763885.1. GTDB lineage: Bacteria > Pseudomonadota > Alphaproteobacteria > Rhodobacterales > Rhodobacteraceae > Paracoccus > Paracoccus versutus. The sequence continues at coordinate 58,745 of NZ_JRKO01000001.1, forward strand.
TCCGCGGGCACAACGATCCAAGGTCGCAGAGCCGGCGCCATCGCGTCGGTCAGTGCCTCGACTATCGTCTGCTCATGCAGATGCCGAAGGGCGGGGATGTCGGCATAATGGTTGGCCGCCACCGCTACCGTGTGGCCGACGGCAAAGTTCTCCAACTGCCCTCCGGTCCGCTTATACCAGTCAGCCTTCTGGGTCTTGCGCAGCCTGGAGAGATTGAGCGCCAGCGATTTTCCGGCGTCATCGACGATTCCGTACTTCTCGACAAACGCGGCCACGCAGGTCCCCAGCTTTTTCGGCGACGACAGGCGCCCCGGCTTCCAGGTGATCCAGAGCTTGCTCGATCCAGTGTGCTGCCGAGCCTTTTCCGTCAGCTTGATCGCCAGCCGCAGGACGGCTCCGGGCGTCTCCCGTCCGCCATCGCGGACACGCAAGCGCTTCCACTGGGCATGATGCGCGCGCCGCTTTCGATACTCGATCTCGACATAACCCCGGTTGGGATTGCGCAAGCAGTCAGCCTCAAGCCCACGCAGCGCTTCGATCTCCATGCCGGTCGTCAAGGACAGCCAGACGAGGAAGCCGACGACATCGTACCGGGTCAGATGGAAGCCGGCATGCAGTTCCTCGACCGGAGGCGGCTCGAGCCCGCATCTATGAGCGTGGTAGCGCAGATTGTCGAACAGCGCGCCTTCCCCGGCGACTACTCCCGCCGTCACAATCTGTTCGACCACTAGGTCATAGCGACGGCGCAATTCTGGATCACGGCCTACATCCAGAAGTGGGGGAGGCAGAGCCTCGCCCGTCGCTATCCGGTCGCGAGCCTCGATGATCTGGCGCATCGCTGCCTGCAGCAACGTCGAGGCAATCCTCCCACTGTAGGCATCGCGCGGCTTTGAGACGCCGTGCTCGCCGTGACCGATGTATTTCAGGCGCAACAGTGTTTCGGGCGGAAGCCTTTCAGGATTGAGCTCGGCGGCGACGCGCAGCACCCCGATCAGAGCACCGAGCACATTGCGCTGATTGGGTCGCTCGCCGCCGTTCTGCTCCAGCCAGTCCTCATAGGCATTGATTACCGCCGGAGTTAAGTCGTCGAGACGACGAGGTTTTACCGACGCCCCTTCCAGGAACAGCCAGAACCGCCGCAGACGGCGGATAAAGGTGCCTGCGGTTTTCCAGAGTGGTGCCGGCCCCATCCGGTGGAGATACTCCTGCAGGAATGGCGCAACCTCATGGGTCAGCGCCGTCAGCGGCCAGGAAGACAGATTGACGTCGATCCTCCTGGCATCTTCCGTCCGAAGGACGAAGACGAGCGGATTTTGCGGATTTTCCTCTTGAGTGTCGAACAATTCGATTCCAACTGGGAAGGTGGCACGACGACCGCGTTTCATCACAGGGGTCCACCAGCATTAACGCGCAGTTCCCAGGCCTCGACCGCAGCGTCGATCATTTCCTGGCTTTCTTCCATGCAATCCAGGTAGATGTGAGTGCTTTCGATGCGGCTATGGCCCAGCAAACGCTGCAACTTCAGAAGAGGATCGCCAATCAAGCGGCGGTACGCCGCGCCGATATGGGATCGGCGTTCGTCGAGTACCCATCCGATCTGTTCACGCACGAGCAGCGACAGCATATGAACCGCAAAGGTGTGGCGCATCATGTGCGGAGTGACGTCGAGGTCGATCCCGAACCGCCTGCACCGTACGCTTGCCCTCCGGAAGACCACCTCCCAAGCGGCCGGGGGCATGGGCCGCGCCCCTTCCGCCAGCCAAAGACACAATGGTTCGGATGTTTCCGCCCATACCAAGCGGCTGCGTTCGCGCGGCGCCAGCACGTCGACACTGGCTCGAACTGTGTCCTTTTCCAGAAGGAGCCTTCCCCGATCGTGGCTGACGACACGGATCGGATGTTCGATTGACCTATTGCGCGGTTGCGAAAGGCGCATGAGGACATTGGTCCGTTCCAACGCCGCGTATTCATGCAGACGCTTCAGCACGCGCTCGGGCAAGCGGATCTCGCGCCCCTTGCTACCCTTGGCAATGGCCGGCGCCAGTCGGAAAGATCGGCTCCTCAATGCACCGACCGGCTCCGTCCTCGGGAACTCGATCCAGAGCAGACTTGCCGCTTCCTGGAGCCGCAGGCCCGTCGTGACGAGCAATTCGGCGAACAACGCATTGCGCTCGCTGTTGCGGCCCTGCCAGGTGGGATCCTCGCTCCCGTCTGGAAGACGACCACGCAAGCCGATCTCGCGAAACAGGAGATACCGATCCAGGGAAAGGAACCGGATATCGCGTGTCCGTGCGCCGCGCTCGGTGGCAACATTGGCAGCGACCGCTATGGCCCCGCCGCCGTTCGTCCGTCGCCATGATTGCCGATAGGTGAAAGGCGATTTGGCGATCATTCCCTCTTCAAGAGCCCATCGGTAAAGCTTGTCGAGCGCTGCTACCGACCGGTTCCAGCTCGCGGCCGAGATGCGCGCCGGAGGAAGCGCCAGACGTCGCGCCGCATGGAAGGCTGCGACATCGTGCCGATCAGCCGCCCAGAGGGCTCTGTTGTCTCGGCGCTCGGCAAGAAAGCGCATCCAGATCAGGATATCCCAACCATAGGCGCGCAAGCTGTTGGGCGAACGAACCCCCAACGTGGGGCAAGCTCGAAAGAACCGGTTCAGGTCGTGATCGTAGCTGTCGTCATCGCCAAGAATGAACGGCATGCCGTCCACGAGGTTCAGCTTCTCGGCGGCTGCGACTTCATCCACCGACAGCCTGTGGACGACGCCATCAACCGTAACAGACTGCCGCAGCGTCGAAAGATCCGTGAAGAAGAGCTGGGGCATCCTGTTCTCCTCGGCCGCGATTTTCCCGCCGGGACGGGCTCGAGCCCGTCCCGGCGGGAAAATCGCATCGCCTCACCTCAAGCGAAGGGGAATGTCGTCAACGTTGATCGTGTGCTGCGAACGTCACAGCGGTAAGACAGAACACAGAGTCAGGATAACGGCGCCATGCCCGCCGACGAGTTCGACGGCGACGAAGAGATGGTGAAGCTCGAACTCGATCCCTTCGGCTGAGGCGCGAAAGCGCCTCCGCCCGACGGCCCGGCCCGCGTCAGGCGCAGCCGGGCCTTGTGCCATGCGCAGGCTGCGCATCGCCAGCGGCGGTGCCGAGGCCTCGCCTCGGCTCTGGAAAGGGAGAGTTGGGCCGGGATCGGGGCGAGCCTGGCGGAAGGAGAGGAGAGCGCCGCCGGGCCATATCATCCCGCTCTCCTGGAGGATCATCCAATGACCGATACCGACAAACCAGCCACGCCGGAATTCGACATGGCCGCCAGCGTCGCGCGCTTCTTCGCCGAGCGCGATGAGCGCAACCGTCGCGCTGAAGCGGTCCGTCCCGACAACAAGACGGCGCTGTTCGATGCGCTGGCCGCCGCAGGCATCACTCTCGTGACCGTCACCTTCGACGGTTCTGGCGACAGCGGCCAGATCGAGGACATCACCGCGCAATCGGACGACCGGACCGTGGACCTGCCGCAGGGCGAGATCACCATTGCCACGGTGGCATGGGGAACCGACAAGGTGACCGCAATCTCAATGGGCGTTGAGGCGGCCATCGAACAGCTCGCCTATGACTTCCTCTCGGAAACCCATGGCGGCTGGGAGAACAATGATGGCGCCTATGGCGAGTTCAGCTTCGATGTGGCGGCGCGCACCATCACGCTCGACTACAACGAGCGCTACACCGCCACCGAATTCTACAGTCACGAGTTCTGAGGGGGTGGAAATGGCACATCCCTATCATCATGCGCTCTCGTCGGTGAAGAAATGGGGCGGCACGGTCGAGGATTACTTGCCCATCCATAGCTGGTTCGATGCCAGCAAGGAGATCCTGGCCGATTTTCGTCATCGCGCGCTTCGCCACCATGCCGAGGGCATCTTCATGGCCGAGACCATTTTCGGGGCGACGATCACCCTGTCCACCGGCAGGGTGATCCCGGCCCGATGGGTCGGGGAGCAGCATGTCCGCGAGGATCTGGGCCGTATCCCGTCCTTCGCCGATTGGGCGCGGGCAATCCACCCGGCGCCTTGGATGGGGCGGACGCAGCGGATCGAGGCGGAGGTCGATCCGCATTGCGTCAATGGCCGACTTCAGGAAGAAGTCTGAGCAGTCGCGTCAGCCTCCCCCTTATGAAAGCCTCTTGCCATGCTCAGCCATATCGTCATCTCCGTCCTGCTCTGCACGGCTTCCTGCGAACCGGCGGAAATCCGCGTCTGGGACGGTGACTCGATCCGGCTGGGTATGGGACAGCAGTCCGAAGCTGTTCGGATATTCAACATCGACGCTCCCGAAATGGAGGGCCGCTGCATCCATGAAACCGACCTTGCCCGGCAAGCGAAGATCAGGCTGGCGGAAATCCTGCAAGGTCGGCGGGTCGAAATCCTGCGTCAGGGGACCGACCGCTATGGCCGGACCCTGGCGGCGATACGCGTCGAAGGCCGCGATGTCGGCGATATTCTCGTCGATGAAGGGCTGGCGAGAACCTGGGCCGGGCGGCGTGAGCCCTGGTGCTGATCGCCGGATCGTCCCGCCGAGGTGCGGGACGATCCACCGTCGGGACGGGAGAGTAAGAGTGCGGGCCGGTTGGCCGTGACGGATTGTGAGGCGGGAGAGGGGCTTCCGCCGTCCGTCGCGGAGCATTCCCCATGAGCCTTTCCCACCACACCACTTTCGCCTCGATCGGCGAAATTGTCGCGCGACAGATCCTGCCCCGGCTGCGTCATGCCCAGAAGCTGCCGCTGCGCATCTCCTGCATCGGTATCGCCAGCGATGACGAAAGCGATGACGTCGGCGGCTTCGAGCGCACGCTCGTCATCGGCCAGTGCCAATCCCCCGAAGAGGCGTTGATCATCGCCAGCCAGCGCGTTGCGCGCGGTGATTTCCGCGTTGGACAGGGCGATGCGCTGCGCTTTCGCCCCCGCGTCATGGTCATTCAGGACAACGAACTGGGCCTTGTCCTTGCCGGTGAGGTCCGGGCCGGGATCGTGCTCTGGCAGCATCCGGTCGCCTCCGACGCCGAGGCTCGCCGCACCGTCACGGAGGCCAGCCGTCTGCGGGGCATGGCCTTCACGGCATCCGGGCGCGGCGATGCGGTATCGGCTCGTGATCTCCGCCACCGCGCCAGCCTGCTCGAGGCGCGGCTGGTCGATCCCTTCTGGCGCGAGACGACTGCCGATCTGCTGCGGCTGCCACAAGCTGCCTGACCTGTCGCCCCTTTCCATCCACTAGGCCCGGCCCCGCGCCGGGCCTTCTCGTTTCAGGAGCCTGACATGGCCGACTACTTCACCCATTTCTCCTGCCTGCTCGACGTGGGCAGCCCCGAGAACGCCGCCCGCGCGCTTGATCTCTACAACGCGCTGGCGCGCGAAAACGCCGCCGAAGATCCGCCCTCGGACGGCTTCATGCTTTCGATCCAGCCCGAACATGGCGGCACCCAGCTCTGGATGCGCGATGACGGCACCGGCGATCCCGAGCATGTCATCCAGTTCGTCAAACGCTGTGCCGCCGCGTTCGGCCTGACCGGGCTATGGGGGATGCAATACGCCAATACCTGCTCACGTCCGAGAATCGACGGGTTCGGGGGCGGCGCGCATGTCCTCGACCTCGCCACCGGCGAGACGGTGGACTGGATCTACACCGACGGTTGGCTTTCCACCGTTCTGGACGGGGGCGACCCCAATGCCTGACGTCATCGAAACCACGGTCTATCGGCTCGACGAGCTTTCCGAAGCCGCGAAAGACAATGCCCGCGCCTGGTATCGCGAGGGCGGCTTCGACTACGATTGGTACGATGCCGTCTATGAGGATTTCCGGCGGATCGCGGACATCCTCGGCATCCGCATCAAGAGCCGCACCGTCCGCCTCATGGGCGGCGGCGTGCGACAAGAGCCTTGCATCTGGTTTACGGGTTTCTGGTCGCAGGGCGATGGCGCCGCGTTCGAAGGCCACTATTCCTATCGCAAAGGCACGGCGGCGGAAATCCGTACCTATGCGCCGAAGGATGTGGAGCTGCACCGCATCGCGGATGCCCTGCACCAGGCGCAACGCCGCAACTTCTACCAGTTGACCGCCGAGGCGACCCATCGGGGGCGATACTATCACGAATACTGCATGGCGATCTCGGTCACCCGCGACAGCCCGACCTGGCAGGACATGACCGCCGATGCCGAGGAGACCGTCATGGAGGCATTGCGCGATCTCGCCCGTTGGCTTTATCGCCAGCTTGAGCGCGAATACGACTACCTGACTTCGGATGAGGCGGTCGATGAGGCCATCGTTGCCAACGAATACAGCTTCACAGTTGATGGAAAGCGCTTCGGCTGAAACCCTTCTGCGCTGCCTCACAGAACCGACAGCAGGTCCGTCCGTGAGAAGTCGTCGCCGACGAAGAGCAACGGGCAGCCGCGTTCGCTGGCGACCTCATAGGCGAAGCAATCCCCGTAGTTGAGTCCGGCGGGATGAACGCCCTTGCCCCAGCGGGCATAGGCTTCGGCGATCCTGCGTGCCGAGGCTTCAGTGACGGAGACCACCTCGAACCCAAGGCCCTCGACCAGGGCGGCGATCTCTTCACCGACATTGCGCCGCCCGGCGACGATCAGCGCCTCGGCCACTGTTCCGGCCGAGATCAGCAGGCCGTCTGCCGCCTCGATCGCCACCATGCAGGTCTCGGCCTGCGGCTCGTCCAGCACGATGGCCATCAGCGCCGAGGTATCGACGGCGATCATGCCGGCATCCCGTCATCCCCGTAGAGGAAATCCTGGCTGCGCGCGGCAGCCGCGCCGGGCAATGCCTTGCCCCGCGCCGTGGCCCGGACCCGCTCCATCAGCGCGCGCCGGCCTTTCGGGGTCGCCACCACGGCAACCGGCACGAGGCGGGCGACCTCGTGGCCCCGCCGCGTCAGGATCACCTCGTCGCCGGCTTCGGCCCGCTTCACCAGTTCGGTGAGCTGCCCCTTCGCCTCGGTGACAGAAACCCTCATCGCATATCACTCCAGATGTTCTCCGCTATTCTGCACAAGATGGTCCAGATAATGGTCCACTTCAAGCCCCCAGAGCGAAAGGAGGGCCGGGAACAGGTGCCCCCGGACGGGTTGAGAGAGGGTCGTCCGGCAGGTGCCCCTTTCCCTCTCGGAGACCGATCATGGCTTTGCCCGAACTTGCTTCCCAATCCGCAATCCGCGTCCCCGACGAGCGCCGCATGGACTTCCTGCCGCGCCTTTTTGGCCGGCGCCTGCTCATCATCGGCGAGCATACCGTCTTTCGCTTCATGGAGATACTCAGCCCCGGCGATTACGGCGGCGGGCTCTGGGATTTCTACGAACGCGCCGGCCAGCCGCTCTATCTCGCGCCGACCTCAAAGCCCCGTTGCCGCCTGTTCTGCGAAGGCAACGGCTTCGAGGGCGAGGTCTCAAGCGATGCCGCCGGGATCATCGCCACGCTCTTCGCCTTCTCGCATCTTTCCTTCCGCTACGATGACGACGAACTCGCCGAGGGCTATGGTCGCCTCTACGAGCATGCCGCCGATCACGCGGAGGCGGCGGCGATTTTCCAGGCCATCGACTGAAACCCACAAGCGCCCAGCCTGACGGTCGGGCGCTTGTTTCATGCCTGCTTTCGCCACGGCTTCAGAGCGAGAGATGGGCCGGAAGGGGTTTGAGCCGGTGCGGTCGAGAGAGAGCGCTGCCCGGCTTGATCCTGACTTGCTCTCCCGAGGAATCCCCGATGAACATGATTTCCGCATCCGCGGCGGCATCCGCCACCGCGCCGCTTCCGTTCGACCATGACGCTGAGACCGCGGCCTGCGTTTTCACCGCTGCCGGTCTGCTGCTGCCGCATCTGGAACGCGGTCAGCGTGTCGACGCCGCCACGCTGCGCGGCGCCATGGAGGCCGCCTTCGGCACGTCCGATGCCGCCGGCGCTTGGGACTGGAAGACCGCCTATGATGCCTGCGAGGCGGCGACCGTCCTCTTCCTGCGCAAATACGGCAATGCACTTTTCCGCAAAGCCGGGTCTCCGTCGGCAATCCTGCCGCAGCTTACGAAAATTGCCGGGCTCCTGCCGACCCACACCCGGCGTTCCGAGGAAGCGCAGACCTTCCAGCAGTTCTCCACCCCGATCCCTCTCGGCTTCGCTGCGGTGACGGCGGCGGCGATCACGCACGCCGACCGCGTGCTGGAGCCCTCGGCCGGCACCGGGCTCCTCGCCATCCTGGCCGAGATCGCCGGCGGTGCGCTGCTCGTCAACGAACTGGCCGAGGTCCGCGCCGGCCTGCTTTCCTCCCTCTTTCCGGCCCTGTCCATCACCCGCTTCGACGCCGCCCAGATCGACGATCATCTCGATCCCGGCCTGATCCCGACAGTGGTGCTGATGAACCCGCCGTTCTCGGTCATGGCCCATGTCGAGGGCCGCGTGGCTGATGCCGCCTTCCGCCATGTCGCCTCGACGCTGGCGCGCCTTGCGCCCGGCGGGCGGCTCGTCACCATCACCGGCGCGAGCTTCGCCCCCGACAATCCGGCCTGGACGGCTAACTGGAAACGGCTGCAGGAGCGCGGCCGCGTGGTCTTCTCGGCCGTCATCGATGGATCGGTCTATGCCAAGCACGGCACCACCATCGACACGCGGCTGACCGTCATCGACAAGCTGCCCGCCGAAGACCCGGCGGTGTTCCCGGCAGCGCCCGGTGTGGCGTCGGATGTTGCCACCCTGATGGGCTGGCTGGCGGAGCAACTTCCGGCCAGGCTTCCCGTCGATCCCGGCCTGGCCGTGCCGGTGGCACGACCGACCGCGCCGCGCACCGTGCGCGGCTATGTCAACCGCGCCGCGCGATCCGCGCCCGACGCGCCCCTTGCGGAACCGGAGGCCGTGCCGGTCGCCTACGAGATCGTGGATTGGGAACCGGCCGAGGGCGGCCGCCTCTCCGACGCGATCTACGAGGAATACGGTCTTCAGACCATCCGCATCGCCGGGGCGCAGGCGCATCCGACCCAGCTCGTGCAGTCGGCCTCGATGGCGAGCATCGCGCCGCCGAAGCCGAGCTATCGTCCGGTGCTGCCCAAAGACATTCTCGGCAGGCTGTCCGAGGCGCAGTTGGAGACGGTGATCTATGCCGGCGAGGCCCATATGGGATTCCTCGCCGGGGCTTGGACGGTGGACGACACGCTCGACAATCTTGCTGCCACGCCGGAGGACGCCAAGGGCGCCGTCCGCTTCCGCCAAGGGTTCATGGTCGGCGATGGCACCGGCGTCGGCAAGGGCCGGGAATCCGCAGCGATCATCCTCGACAACTGGATGCAGGGGCGGCGCAAGGCGGTCTGGATCTCGAAGTCCGACAAGCTGCTGGAGGATGCGCAGCGCGACTGGTCGGCGCTTGGCATGGAGCGGCTGCTGGTCACGCCGCTGTCGCGATTCCCGCAAGGCGCAAAGATCACCCTGAACGAAGGCATCCTATTTCTAACCTATGCCACGCTGCGCTCCGACGACCGCGGAGAAAGGATTTCCAGGGTCAGGCAGATCGTCGAATGGTTGGGTTCCGACTTCGATGGAGTGGTGATTTTCGACGAGGCGCACGCAATGGCCAATGCCGCAGGAGGCAAGGGAGAACGCGGCGATGTCGCCGCCAGCCAGCAGGGCCGTGCCGGGCTGCGCCTCCAGCACGCCCTGCCGCAGGCCCGCGTGGTCTATGTCTCGGCCACCGGCGCCACCACCGTCCACAATCTCGCCTATGCGCAGCGGCTCGGTCTCTGGGGCGGCGAGGATTTCCCATTCTCGACCAGGGCGGAGTTCGTCGAGGCGATCGAGGCCGGCGGCGTCGCGGCGATGGAGGTGCTGGCGCGCGACCTGCGGGCGCTTGGCCTCTACACCGCCCGCTCGCTGTCCTTCAAAGGCGTGGAATACGAGTTGCTCGACCACGAACTGACCCCTGAACAGGTCCGCATCTACGACAGCTATGCCGATGCCTTCGCCATCATCCATAACAATCTCGATGCGGCGATGCAGGCCGCCAACATCACCGGCGGCGAGGGCGGGTCCGGCACGCTGAACCGGCAGGCCAAGTCCGCCGCCCGCTCGGCCTTTGAGAGCGCCAAGCAGAGGTTCTTCGGGCACCTGTTGACGTCGATGAAAACCCCGACGCTGATCCGGTCCATCACGGCCGATCTGGAAGCGGGACATTCTTCCGTCATCCAGATCGTCTCGACCGGCGAGGCGCTGATGGAACGGCGGCTGGCAGAGATCCCCACCGAGGAATGGGGCGATCTGAAAATGGACCTGTCGCCGCGCGAGTATGTCCTAGACTACCTCGCTCATTCCTTCCCGGTGCAGCTTTATGAGCCGTTCACGGATTCGGAGGGCAACCTGTCGTCGCGCCCGGTCTATCGTGATGGCCAGCCGGTCGAGAGCCGCGAGGCCGCGGCCCGGCGCGACGAGATGATCGCCAACCTCGCCAGCTTGCCGCCGGTTCCCGGCGCGCTCGACCAGATCATCCAGCATTTCGGCACCGACACGGTGGCGGAGGTCACGGGCCGCTCGCGTCGTATCGTCCGCAAGCGCGGCGGCGGCGTTACCATCGACCGGCTCGTCGTGGAAAGTCGCGCCGGTTCGGCCAACCTGGCCGAGACGCAAGCCTTCATGGACGATCAGAAGCGGGTGCTGGTGTTCTCCGATGCCGGCGGCACCGGGCGCAGCTATCACGCCGAACTGTCAGCGAAGAACACCCGGCTGCGCGTCCATTACCTGCTCGAAGCCGGCTGGAAGGCGGACGCCGCCATCCAGGGCCTTGGCCGGACGCATCGCACCAATCAGGCGCAGCCGCCGCTGTTCCGGCCGATCTCGACCAATGTGAAAGCCGAGAAGCGCTTCCTCAGCACGATTGCCCGCCGCCTCGACACTTTGGGCGCGATCACGCGCGGCCAGCGCCAGACCGGCGGCCAGGGCCTGTTCCGGCCCGAGGACAATCTGGAAAGTCCCTACGCCCGCGACGCGCTGCGCCAGCTCTATCTCCTGCTGGTGCGCGGCAAGGTCGAGGGATGTTCGCTCGAACGCTTCGAATCCGCCACCGGGTTGAAACTGATGGACGCGAACGGCATCAAGGACGAGCTGCCCGCCATCACGACTTTCTTGAACCGGCTGCTGGCGCTGACCGTCGAGCTTCAGGGCGTTCTCTTCAGCGCTTTCGAGCAGCTTCTGACCGCGCGGATCGAGGGCGCCATCGCGTCCGGCATCTATGACGCTGGGCTGGAGACGCTGCGCGCCGAGAGCTTCACCGTCACCGACCGTCAGGTGATCTACACCCATCCCCGCACCGGGGCCGAGACCAGCCTGCTGACGATCACCGAACGCAAGCGCAACCGGCCCGTCATGCTCGATGCCGCCCTAGCGGAACTCGACGATCCGCGCGCGAAGCTCCTGATCAACGGGCGCTCAGGCCGCGCGGCGGTGCAAATCCCCACCACCAGCGTCATGCTGGACGATGGCGAGATCGAGCGCCGCGTCAGGCTGATCCGGCCGATGGAAGCACACAATATCCCCATCAGGATGATGGGCGAGACCCATTGGGTCGAGGCCGACCGGGACGCATTCGCTGCGGCCTGGAATGCGGAACTTGCGGAGGTGCCGGAGTTCGCAGACAGCACCCTGCATATGGTGACGGGCTTGCTGCTGCCGATCTGGAAACGGCTGCCGAACGAGTCCACCCGCGTCTATCGCCTCCAGTCTGACGCGGGCGAGCGCATCATCGGCCGCAAGGTCTCCCCGGCCTGGGCCGCGAACGCGACCACGACCGGCATCGCGAAGGTCACGCCGAAGGATGCTTTCGCGGCGCTGATGGAAGGCCGGACGATCCTCGATCTCTCCGAGGGCCTCCAGCTTCGCCGGGTCCGCGTCATGGGGGTGAACCGCATCGAGCTTTCCGGCTTCACCGACACCATGCGCCAGCGTCTCACGGCATACGGCCTCTTCCACGAGATCATCTCCTGGAAGCTGCGCATGTTCGTGCCAGTCGATGCCAGCGGACCCGCCGTGCTGGCCAAGCTCTTCGACCGCTGGCCGGTCGAGCGCATCGGTGAACGGGAGGCAGCCTGATGCCGCGTCACGACGCCTTCGAACTGGCGACCCGTCTCGGCCGAGAGGCCGAGGCGGTCTGCCGCCACTATCTCTCGTCCGGCCACCGCGCCGGGCGATATTGGCTGGTCGGCGATGTGCAGAACACTCCTGGCCGCTCGATGTTCGTGCGCCTGACCGGCCCGGGTTCCGGCAAGGGCGCGGCGGGGAAATGGACCGACATGGCCACCGGGGAGCATGGCGATCTGCTCGACGTCATCCGCGAGGCGCTTGGCCTTGTCGACTTCAAGGACGTGGCCGAGGAAGCGCGCCGTTTCCTTGCCCTCCCGCATCCTGAACCGGAGAAGACGAGGACGCCGACCGGCAGCACATCCAGCAGCGTGCCCGGTTCGCCTGAAGCGTCGCGCCGCCTCTTCGCCATGGCGCAGCCGATCCACGGCACCCTTGCGGCGATCTACCTCAACGGGCGGGCGATCACCTCCCTCTCGGACACCACCGCGCTGCGCTACCATCCGAGGTGCTACTATAGACCCGACGAGTCTTCACCCACCGAGATCCGGCCGGCACTCGTTGCCGCCGTCACCGATCTTGCGGGCCAGCAGACCGGCGCGCATCGCACCTGGCTCGCCCCGGACGGTTCCGGCAAGGCGGCTGTCGAAACACCGCGGCGGGCGATGGGCGTCCTTCTCGGGCACGCTGTCCGCTTCGGAACCGCCGCTGAGGTTCTCGCCGCCGGCGAGGGCATCGAGACCGTGCTGTCGCCCCGTCAGGTTCTGCCCCGCATGCCGATGCTGGCGGCGCTTTCGGCCGCTCACCTCGCTGCCATCCTGTTCCCGCCGTCGCTGCGCCGGCTCTATGTCGTCAGGGATCGCGACCCGGCCGGGGACGGTGCAAGAGACGGCCTGGCCGCCAGAGCAGAGAGCCTCGGGATCGAGGCGATGTCGCTCACGCCGCTCAACGGCGATTTCAACGATGATCTGCGACGCCACGGCGCCGATGCCCTCCGGGCGCGTCTGAAGGATCAGCTTCATCCTGAAGACGTCCGCCGGTTCATGGAGAGGTGAGGTCGTGATCGGTCCCGGAGGCGCGGCCCAGCGTCATCCTCTGCCGGTTTCAGTCTTTCGCCATCGGCAGGTGCATCCATCGTCGGAGAGTCCCGCGCCCACGGCCTTCGGAGAGGGCGATCGGCGCACAAACGGGCCGGGCAGGCAATGGCCGGGTTTGGACTATTTTCCGCCGGCGGGGACGAACCCCGCCTTTGCATCGCGAAAGTCAAAATAGCCCACCCCCGGCCATCAAGGCCCTCGCGGAGCGGGCGAGGGCTGCCAACCCGTCCCGCCCGTGCGCTTCGACGCCTGCGAAGGCCGCGATGGGCGCGGTCTCCAGACGAAGGACGCTCCCGATGACGAACGAAACCTATTCCGCAGGCGACGAGCCGGTCCACACCTCCTCCCAGACCGATCACACCCTCACCGAACTCCAGCTCTACGGCTGGCGCCCGTTCCAGGACGAACCCGATCCGAGGCCGCTGCCCGAGGGCAACACCGTCGCCGCCGCCGTCACCGACATCTTCGACGCCCTCGTCGCGACGCTCGGCGACACCCGCTTAGAGCCCGACCTCGAAGAGCTGCTCTGGGGGACCGTCAATCTCTTCCACCGCGCCACCGGCCGGGTGGAGCGCGATCTCGACGACAACGAGCAGGCGCAGCGCCGGCTTCAGCGGGAACAGGACGGCAGCGAGGTCAAGTCGGTCGAACTCGAACGCCTCACGGCCGAGGGGCAGACCCTGATCGAACGGCGCGCCAGCATGGAACTCTTCCGCGACCTCGCGGCCGAGGCTTTCGAGCACCACACCGGCAGTGCCTGGCGGCCGCGCAGCGGCTCGATGGTCAACCATCGCAACCTGACCGCCGCGATGATCGACAGCCGCGACTTCCTTGCCGCGAAGCGCCGGGCCGAGACCGAGGTGATGCTGCCCGCCGGCCCGAAGGTTGCCGTGACTGGCGGCGCGGACTTCAACGATCACCGCCTGATCTGGGCGAAGCTCGATCAGGTCCATGCCAAGCACCCCGAGATGGTGCTGCTGCACGGCGGGTCGCCGAAGGGAGCCGAACTGATCGCTTCCCGTTGGGCAGATCACCGCAAGGTGCCCCAGGTCGCCTTCCGGCCCGACTGGACCAAGCACGCCAAGGCGGCGCCGTTCAAGCGAAACGATGCCATGCTGGACGTGCTGCCGGTCGGCGTCCTCGTCTTCCCCGGCACCGGGATTCAGGAGAATCTCGCCGACAAGGCCCGCAAGCTCGGCATCCCGGTCATGAAGTTCGACGGCGGCGCGTAAGCGCCGCCGCCTGGCGGCTTTCGGCCGCCGATACTTGACAAGATGCAAGGCCGCGCCTTTGATGGAACATCCTTGCAGAACCGGCGAAGCAGCATAGTCGCAGGCGGAGCGCATCTCCCGGCAGCCTGTCGTGATCCCCAACCGTTCTCTGGAGGTTTCCATGACGCTGATCCTGCTCGCCATCTCGCTCACCATCGCGGCCTGCGTGATCGCCTGGAATCTCGCGATCTATGCCTTGCCCGTCATGGCAGCCATCACGGCCGCGCAATATGCCTGGGGCGCGGGCGCCGGGGTCGTGATGTCCGGCCTCATGGCCATCGGCGCCGCCGTGCTCTCGATCGCGCTTGTGATCGTGACTCTTGGCTTCGCGAAGAACCCGGCCCTGCGGCTCATTGCGCTCGCTCTCTTCGCCGTGCCCGCCGTCATCGCCGGCTATGCCCTTGTCTATGGCATCACCAAGAACGCCATCGACTCGGGGCTGGTTCTCAACCTGTTCGGCGGCATGGGCGGTCTCGTCCTCGGCATCTCGGCCATCGTCAATCTGAACGCCCTCGGCGAGTCGGTGTTCTCGCGCTGAAACGGCAGACGCGATCAGCCACTTCTGAGGAAGGCCGGCAGCTTGCGCCGCCGAGCCCCGGTCGTTTCGCCCAAGACGGAAAAGCAGTTCGTCGCAGCATGTCACCATCGCACCCGGTCTGCTTCTCGCGGCGCTTGAAATGGTCTGCGGTGCGAACCGTGGTCCCGTGCGGTCGATGCCCCGCTGCATCGGTCCACGTCGTTTCGTGGGGCCTTCGCGAACACCTTCCTTGTCCCTTCACGATGCTGAGGGACCGAGCCTTTGGCCGATGAAGCAGGGCGGCGCCATACCGGACCTGAGAACCCGATAGCCTGTCCGATCACATCGCGGATGACATGGCCTTCCGGCGGCGGACACGACGGTGACCGGCAAAGACGGTTGAAGGAGTGCCATGCCGGTGGTCTCGGTTCGCATGGGGGCCTGCCTGGTCGCTGTCGCCAGCAAGGACGATGGTTCTGCTGTGCGTCCCCGATCTGCTTTCGAAAGCACCATCCCTCCGCCTGACTGATCCCCTAAGTCCGTTCGGCTTCCACCAGCAACCCCCGCGGCTCCCAGCCGTGTTGCCGCGCAAACGCGGCTGCCCGCCCCACCTGGGGCCTTGGGGGCAAGCTGCAGCAAGGGCGGCAGTTGCAGGAGTCTTCCGACGGCCTTGGCCGGGTCTCGTCGGAGGGACGGTCCCTCCGAGGAGCAACGGAGACCTACAATGCAGAACATCGTCATCCTCGCCGGCAACATCGGCCAGGCCCCCGAAACCCGCACCACCCAGGGCGGCACCGGCATCACCCACTTCACCCTGGCCACCTCGCGCCCCCGCTATTCGGAAGGCCGCGTCCTGCGCGACGAGAACGGCTATCGGGTCCAGGACACCGAATGGCACCGCATCACCTGCTTCAACGGCCTCGGCAAGACGGTCCAGCAGCATTGCGACAAGGGCATGAAGGTTCTGGTTCGCGGCCGCATCCACTACACGAAATGGACCGATGCCGCCGGGGTCGATCGCTACGGCTGCGAGATCATCGCCGAGACGGTCGATTTCCTGAGCCGGGCGAAGCAGACCCAGAACGACGACGGCAAGTTCATCGACGACGATGACATTCCGTTCTGATCGGGAACCCGAGGCCCGGCGGCGCAAGCCGCCGGGTTTCCCTCCTGCTTCACCGGATCGCGCCCGCCGCTTCTGGCAAGGTCCGGCGACCGAATCAGACGGGCATGGACGGGAGCGTCGTCTCTCTATCCTTGATAATTGCACCTGAATTTCGGCTGGTGCTCACAGCGAGAACGACTATTATAGTCGTAGTTCTGGAGTGCGTGCGTATCCCGGTGGGAGGTGATCATGTATGATCACCGCTCGCCAATCTCGGGCTGCGCGCGCGTTACTGGGATGGACACAGGAGACGCTCGCCGACAAGGCCCAGGTCGCATTGACCGCACTCAAACGCCTCGAATCCCAAAGCGGGCTCGAGGTGTTCGAGTCCACCCGCGACCAGGTGCGCCGCGCTCTCGAAGCGGCCGGGATCGTTTTCTTGTCGACGGATAAGGGCGAGGGCGTGTTGCTGCAACACGATACGGTCAACACCGACAAACGGTGAAACAGCGGCCAGCGTGATGTCAGGTTCTCGTCAAAAGGAATGGCTATCTTCCGCCGAAGATGGTTAACAAATACGTTACCCGAACGTGAGCGAATGATGGGCCGCGCGACACAGACATATCTCGACACACCACCGTCCAGCCAGACGCTGACGTCTTATGATCGCGAGCATATGAAACTCTACATGCGCCTTCTCGATGCCGAGCGTGATGGCGCCGATTGGCGCGAAGCTGTGCAGGTTCTCTTTGGCCTCGATCCAGAGTGCGATCCCGACCGCTGCCGCTCCATCCATGATACTCATCTCGCTCGCGCGCATTGGATGACCGAACACGGCTACCGCGAACTGGTCCGCGAAAGCCAGCGCAATTCCTGACGCGTGATGCGTGCCGCGCATCACCTGTTGACCATCGCCTGACTTCCTCAATTCAACGCGTGCGGGAATCCTGACCCTTCTCAATTCGTTTGAGTAGACCCGGGAGGCCGCGATGACCCCTGACGCATCGACTTGGCGTTCGTCGGCGCAATACGACCATCTGGATGAACTGACGGCATCCGATCTGGCCTGGGAATGGCTGCGCCGCAATGACGATTATGACGCAGATTTTGAAGCCTCAATTGCCGACCATGGAGACCCCCAACCGCTGACCGAACGGATCCGGCAGCGCTGGGGGTTGCGATTTCCCTGTCGATCCGCTGGTCCCGCCACCCGATGCGCCGGTCTTCTGGCTCCCAGCGGAGGACACAAGTGTGGTGGTGCTGACCGAAGCCCCTTCGGAACTTGACGACAGCACTGACGGCGCTCCGCCGAACTGGCGCCTCGACTTCTCGGTCGAGAACGCTGGCGCGGAGTTCCATGTCCCGCTTGGCAATGGGCGGAAGCTCCAGATCTTCGACGGCGCCATTATGGGGGACGCGATCGCGGTCGCCGTCGTCCCTCTCAGCCTCGCCGGTTTCGACCGGATCGAGGCCATTCAACGCTTCCTTTCGGCCCTGCATGGTCGCGCGATCCCGCCGGATACGCGCCTGACACGCCAGCAACGCGCGCGCCTCCGACGGATGCTGCGGGCCTTCGATGGCCATCGGGCCGGCGCGACGCAGCAGGAGATCGCGCGGGTTCTTCTGAACACCGGCCGGCTTGAGCGGGACGAATGGCAGGCGTCCTCGGCCCGTCATGCCATCAAGGCACTCCTGCGCGACGCCCGTTCCATGGTCGCCGGCGGTTATCGGAAACTCCTGCGTCATCGCCGCCCACGATAACGCGATCCTTTGCCCTGATGGTGGGCGATTTCGATACCCCCCAACTTCGCCCTGCAACTCGCCGCTCTTCCTGCGCCACCGTGGTCATTGCCCGCCGCTGATCCGCAGCGGCCGCTTGCAACCCCACGGAGGCCCGATCATGCCACATGAACCCGTCGTCCTGCCGCCGCGTTTTCTACGGACCAAGGAGGCCGCGACCTTTCTCAGCCTCTCGGCCCGGACCCTCGAAAAGCACCGCACCTACGGAACCGGGCCAGCCTATCGCAAGCTTGGCGGCCGTGTGGTCTATGCCATCGACGATCTTGAGGCCTGGACCGAGCGCGGCGCGGTGACCTCCACCTCCGATCCGCGCGGCTCCGTGCTGCCCGCCAAGCGTCATGCGTTTCCGTCCGGCCCGCAGGCCGGTCGTTACGCCCGCTGATCGCAGCCGGTTCCCTTCATGACGGTGCGACGCCGATCCCTTTCTGAGCGCGGGCAGCTCGACCTGTTCCGGGCGCTCCCCGGCGATTTCGCGCCACGAGACGCGCAGGATCTCATGGCCTATCCCTTCTTCTCCCTCGCCAAGTCGAAGCGCATCGCGCCCATCGACTTCGCCGCCGGCAATGTCTCCATCCGGGTCGAGGCTGTTCCCGATCACGGCATGGCCACGATCTGGGACGCCGATATTCTGATCTGGGCGGCGAGCCAGATCGTCGAAGCCCGCGACAGCGGCCTTCGCACCTCCCGGCTGATGGCCGCCACGCCCTACGAGATTCTCACCTATGTCGGGCGCGGCACCGGCTTGCGCGACTATCAGCGCCTGAAGGCGGCGCTCGACCGGCTGCAATCGACCACGATTTCCACCTCGATCCGCCAGCCGGTCGAAGGGCGCCGGCATCGCTTCTCCTGGATCAACGAATGGCAGGAACGCACCGACCATAGCGGCAGACCCGATGGCATCGAGATGATCGTGCCGGACTGGTTCTACCAGGCCGTCCTCGACGATGCGCTCGTGCTGACCATCGACCGGACCTATTTCGATCTCACCGGCGGCCTCGACCGCTGGCTCTACCGCCTGGTGCGCAAGCACGGCGGCCGCCAGCGCGATGGCTGGCGGTTCGATTTCCGTCACCTTCACCAGAAATCCGGCAGCCTGTCGCCGTTCAAGCGCTTCGCCTTCGAGTTGCGCGACATCATCCGGCGCCAGCCGCTGCCGGGCTATTCGCTGTTTCTCGAGGCCGAGGTCGGCGGGCGAATGCTGCTGGCCTTCGAGCCGCTCGCGCCCTGTGGAAAACCTGTGGATGGCCTCGTGCTATCGGGAACCCGGACTATCGTGCTATCGGGAACCGGAGGCTCGTGCTATCAGGAACCGAAACCGGGCTTAACACCCGGAACCCATTCAGGAAATCGCGCCCTTAACTTAGAGTCTAACAAAGAGTCTAACTTTGAAGAGCGCGCGCGCGATGTGGAAAACCTCATCCGCGACACCGCCAGAAGCCTTGGTAGAGCCGCTAAGAAGAGGGCATCCGACGCCCCGGCATCGCCTCGACCGGCATCTGATCGAGGCGCAACCGAGGCTCCTGAATCTGCAGAAAGACCCCGCCTGCCTCTCGATCTGCCGGGGGGGTGCAAATGATCATCGCGCTCCTCAACCAGAAGGGCGGTGTCGGCAAGACGACGCTGGCGCTGCATCTTGCCGGTGAACTGGCTCAGGGTGGCAAGCGCGTCACCCTGATCGACGCCGATCCGCAAGGCTCCGCCCTCGACTGGTCGCAACAACGCGCGCGTGAGGGCCTGCCACGCGCCTTCGGCACCGTTGGCCTGGCCCGCGACACGCTGCATCGCGAAGCGCCCGAACTCGCCCGCGATGTCGATCGCATCGTCATCGACGGGCCACCGCGCGTCGCCGGCCTCATGCGCTCCGCGCTGCTCGCCGCCGATCTCGTGCTGATCCCGGTGCAGCCATCGCCGTTCGACGGCTGGGCTTCGGCGGAGATGCTCGCCCTCCTGGCGGAGGCGCGCATCTACCGGCCCCAGCTCGTTGCCCGCTTCGTGCTCAACCGCTGCGGTGCCCGCACCGTCATCGCCCGCGAGACCGCCGAGACGCTGGCGGACCACGATCCTCCCGTGCTCACCAGCGCCATCGGCCAGCGCGTCGTCTTCGCCGACGCCGCGCAGACCGGGCGGCTCGTCCGCGAGATCGGGCGCCGATCACCCGCCGCGCGCGAGATTGCCGCCCTGGCCGCCGAGATCGGCCTGCTGGGGATCGGGAGGGTATCGGCATGACGATCCTTACCGGCGACTGCCGCGAAGAAATGCCCTGGCACGCACCCTACGACATGATCATCGCCGATCCGCCCTATGGCGACACTTCGCTCGCCTGGGATCGGCGCGTCGAGGGCTGGGTCGTGCTGGCGCGCGCCGCCCTCAGGCCGACCGGCTCGCTCTGGGTCTTCGGCTCGCTGCGCAGCTTCATGGCGACCGCCGACCGCTTCACTGACGCCGGCTTGCGGATCGCGCAGGAGATCGTCTGGGAAAAGCAGAACGGCACCGGCTTTCATGCCGACCGCTTCAAGCGGGTGCATGAACTGGCCGTCCAGTTCTATCCCGCCGAGACCGCTTGGCGTGACATCTACAACGACGTCCAGACCACGCCCGACGCGACGGCCCGCACGGTGCGGCGCAAGCAGCGCCCGCCCCATACCGGCCAGATCGACGCCGGCCATTATGTCAGCCATGACGGCGGGCCGCGCCTCATGCGCTCGGTCATCTACCTGCGCAACTGCCACGGCCGCGCCATCCATCCGACCGAAAAGCCGTCGGCGCTCCTGGAGATCCTGATCCGCACGAGCTGCCCCGAAGGCGGCCTGGTCGGCGACTGGTTCGCCGGTTCCGGCGCGGCCGGGGAAGCCTGCCGGCTTTCCGGCCGGCGCTATCTCGGCTGCGAGATCGACCCCGACATGGCCGAGTGCGCGCGGGCGCGCATCGCCACCGTGCTGCCATTCCATGACGGAATTTCGTCATGACGGCGCGCACCGAGAAGCGCTGCTTCGCTACGCGCCCGGCCGATCCCGATAGCTGGATCAAGGCCGGCGACGCGCCGCCAAAGCGCACGGATACCGCCGACGCCTATTCGGCGCGGCTGACCGTGGACATCACGCCGGCGCTGCGCGGCCGCATCAAGATCGCGGCCTTCCAGCGCGGCATCACCGTCGCCGACATGCTGCGCGACCTGCTGGCGCGCGAGTTTCCCGACATAGGGGGAGACCGCCCATGATCGGCATCGACGCCCATGACGGCGATCTGACCCGCGCGGAACTGACCTGGGTGGAAGGCAAGACCGAATACTGGATCAGATTCGGCCATGCGACTGGTGAGCAGATCCTCGATCGCAACCGGCGTGTTGTATTCTTCCATCCCGGCACGGTGTTTGCGTTCGTCCGCTGGGCGGCGAACGACCACGGCACGATCATTTCGCGCCTCGACATCCTGCGCGCGGTTGCGCCGGGCCAGTCCTATCAGACGCTGCCCTTCGTCCGTCCAGGCGGCGAAATCCTGCTGAAGATCGAAGGCTGGCCGAAGGTCGAGGCTGTCCTTCGCCATGTCGACGGGATCGAGGCCATAGGTGTCGATCCGGCCCAAGTCGATCCCGATCATTGGCGGCACGTCTCCCACTGGATAAACGCAGGCGAAGCGCCGCGTCCCTACACCGCGGAGCGTCATCAGGCATGGCTCTGGCGGCGGGAGATCGCCCCATGACGCGCTTTCGCTATGTCATGGTGACGACGGTTGCCACGCTCGGGATCGCCTTTGCCGGATTCGTTCCGACTGCGCCAAGGCTGGTCTGGAACGCATCGGCCAGCGTGCCGATCGGGTTCTATACTGTCGCACCCGACGACCGGATCGCGGTGCCCGATCTGGTCGCCGTCATCCCACCCGAACCCTTCGCCTCGTTTATGGTCGAGCGCGGCTACGTCGCACGCGACGTGCCGCTTCTGAAGCACGTTCTCGGCCTGCCCGGACAGCGCCTGTGCCGCGATGGCCGCGCCATTATCGTCGACGGCGTTCCGCTCGGCGAGGCGCGCGACCACGACAGCTTCGGCCGAGACCTGCCGGTCTGGCAGGGCTGTCGCGTCATCGCCGAGGGCGAAGTGTTCCTGATGAACCCGGACGTCGGCGACAGCCTCGACGGCCGCTATTTCGGCCCGTTCCCCGCCTCGGCGGTGATCGGCCACGCGATCCCGCTTTTCACCGACGAAGACGGCGAGGGCCGCTTTGTCTGGCGCGCGCCGATGCGGTGACAGCGCGTCCAGAGCGGGGCCGTTGAGCCGTCCCGCGTCTTCTCCACCGCATAGGAAAGGAGCCTTCCATGGCACAGATCGGCCAGTTTACCCGCACCCCGTCCGGCTATTCCGGGCGACTCCGCACGCTCTCGCTGGACGTCGAGCTGACCTTTACGCCGTCGGAAAATGCGGACGCCGACAAGGCGCCTGCCTATCGCATCCATCTCGGCGATGAGTATGGGCCGGAAGTCGGCGCAGGCTGGAAACATTCCGGCGAGCGCGCGGGACCGTTCGTCTCCGTGCTTCTCGACGATCCAGTTTTCCAGCAGCCGATCCGCGCCCGCCTGTTCCAGTCGGACGAAGACGGCCGCGACTGGGGCTTGCACTGGACCCGCCAAAAGAAGCGCGACGAGCAGGAGTGATCATGGTCACGTCCTGCATCCGTCCCGCCTCGGGGAGATGTGGCGCCCGCCGCCGCATCCTCCTCCTTCTTCTTTCCGGCCTGTTCGTCACAGCCATTGCCCCGCTGCCCGGCCTGGCGCAGATCGCCGTGATGGGTCGTGCCGTCGCCGTGCATCCGCACGGCGCCCATATCGAAGAGGCTTCGCAGCGGTTCGGCATCCCGGCGGCATGGATCATCGCCGTGATGCAGGTCGAAAGCGCGGGCAATATGCACGCCATATCGTCTGCCGGCGCGATGGGGCTGATGCAGGTCATGCCCTCGACTTGGGCGGAGCTGCGCATCCGCCATGCTCTCGGCCGCGACCCCTTCGAGCCGCGCGACAACATCCTCGCGGGCACCGCCTACCTACGCGAGATGTGGGATCGCTACGGCAATGTTGCCGCGATGCTCGCGGCCTACAATGCCGGTCCCGGTCGCTACGATGAATACCGCGCGACGGCTCGTCCGCTGCCTGCCGAGACGCGCGCCTATGTCGCTGCTTTGACGCCGATCCTGCTCGGCGAGCGGCCTTCCGGCAGCGGCTCGACGGTCGCTCCGCCGCCCGACTGGCGCGAGGCGGCGCTCTTCGTCGCGCGTGAAATCGGCGCTTCCGCTGCCGATCCCGCGTCCCCCGACCGCACGCCGGACGATGCCCCTTCGCTCGTCCCGGCGGCACCGGACGCACTCACCGCCTTGCAGTCGGAGGGGCTGTTCGTCGCCCGCGATGCCGGTGGGGACCGGCCATGAGCAGCGGCACCGCAATTCGCATCCCATCGGGCGCTGGCGTGTCATGGAGGGCGCAGAGGGTGGCGGCAGGCACCACGACCGAAAGATGGCGAGATAAAAGGCCGCACGGTGCGGCTGTGGCGGGCGGTTGTTTTTGTTCAGGTTTCCGGCGCGTCCCGCACCGTGCGGCGCTGGCGCGCACCGTGCGCTGCGCGCTCCTCTTCCTGATTTTCCTTGATGATTTGCACCGTGCGGGGGCGCCCCATGTCCGATGACAACGAGTTCCGCATCCGTCCGGGCCGTATCCGCTCGACCCGCGCGCAACAGGCGAGGCCCTTTGTCGCCCAGGCGCTCGCCGCCGCCCAGAAAGCCGGCGGACGCGTCTCGCGCTCCGGCAAGATCACCTCGGGCAACCGCTCACGCTTCGGGCGCGGTCAGCGCGCCAGCATCCAGGCCAACCGGCTTCTCACCGGACGCTCGCGCATCGCCGTCATCAAGACCCGCGTGGTTCGCCAAACGGCACGCTCGGCTCCGCTCGGCGCACACCTTAATTATCTGCGCCGCGATGGCGTGACCCGCGACGGGGAAAAGGCGCGGATGTTCGGCCCGGAAAGGGACGACATGGATGTCGGCGCTTTCGCGGAAAAGTGCCAGGACGACAGGCATCATTTCCGCTTCATCGTCTCGCCCGAAGACGCGGTGGACATGGCCAATCTGAAGGATCACGCCCGCGAGCTGATGGGGCAGATGGAGAAGGATCTCGGCACGCGCCTCGATTGGGTCGCCGTCGATCACTGGAACACCGACAATCCCCATATCCATATCATCCTGCGCGGCCGCACCGACGATGGCCAGGACCTGGTGATTTCCCGCGACTACCTCAAGGAGGGCATGCGCGCCCGTGCGCAGGATCTGGTCACGCAGGAACTCGGGCCCCGCACCGATCTGGAGATCCACCGCAATCTGGAGCGGCAGGTCGAGGCGGAACGCTGGACGCAGCTCGACCGGCAGCTTGTGCGCGACGCCGGCAAGTCCGGCATCATCGACCTTGCCCCGCTTCCCGACCGCCAGCCGGACGAGTTTCATACTCTGAAGGTGGGGCGGCTGCGAACCCTTGAAATCCGCGGGCTTGCCGAAGAGATCGGCCTCTCGCAATGGTTCATCAAGCCCGAAGCCGAAGCGGTCCTGCGTGAACTGGGCGAGCGCGGCGACATCATCAAGCGCATGCACCGTGCCCTGACCGAACGCGGCATCGAACGCGGCTCGGCCAGCTATGTCCTCGCCGGCGAAAGCCTTGACGTTCCCGTCATCGGCCGCCTGGTCGAGCGCGGCCTCGACGACGAGTTGAAGGGCACCGCTTATGCCGTGGTCGACGGCACCGACGGGCGGACCCATCACATCAAGCTGCCGCATCTCGACGCCGCCGGCGACAGTCCGCCCGGTTCCATCGTCGAGTTGCGATCCTGGGAGGACCCGCAGGGGCAGCGCCGCGTCGCGCTCGCCGTCCGCGCCGATCTCGATCTTGGTGCGCAAGTCGGCGCCTCGGGCGCGACCTGGCTCGACCGGCAGGCCATCGCCCGCGATCCGATCGCGCTGTCGGACAGCGGTTTCGGCGCTGAGGTCCGTCAGGCTCTGGACGAACGCGCTGAACATCTGATCGGCGAGGGCTTTGCCGAGCGGCAGGGCGGTCGCGTCGTCTTCGCGCGCCGGCTGCTCAGCACCTTGCGCCAACGCGAACTCGACAACCTCGGCGAGAAGCTCGCAACCGAGACCGGCATGTCCTTCGAGCGCGCAGCCAGCGGCGAATATGTCGCCGGCTCCTATCGCCAGCGTTTCGCGCTCGCCTCCGGCCGCTTCGCCATGATCGACGACGGCCTCGGCTTCCAGCTCGTGCCCTGGTCGCCCTCTCTCGAAAAACAGATCGGCCGTCACGTCTCCGGCGTAGCCCGCGATGATGGCGGCGTAGATTGGGACTTCGGGCGCAAGCGCTCCCTCGGCCTTTAGCCTCAACCAGAAAGGACCATCGCAATGTCCGCGACCAAGATCCTCTGGGGACAGATCACCATCGTCTTCCTCATCATCCTCGCCACCACCTGGGGCGCGACCCAGTATGTCGCCTCGAGCCTCGGTTATCAGGCGCAACTCGGGCCGCCCTGGTTCGTGATGTTCGGCGTGCCGATCTATTATCCGCCCGCGATCTTCTGGTGGTGGTATTTCTACGAAGCCTATGCGCCGCCGATCTTCGCCAAGGGCGGGATCATCGCGGCATCGGGCGGCTTCATCGCCATTGCCGTCGCCATCGGCATGTCGGTCTGGCGGGCGCGCGAGGCGAAAAACGTCGCCACCTATGGCTCGGCGCGATGGGCCGGGAAAGGAGAGATCAAGGCGGCGGGCCTGCTCGATCCCGATGGTGTTGTTCTCGGCCGTTACGAGAAGGACTATCTACGCCATGACGGGCCGGAGCATGTCCTGTGCTTTGCCCCGACACGTTCGGGCAAAGGCGTCGGCCTCGTCGTCCCGTCGCTGCTGACCTGGCCGGGGTCGGCCATCGTCCACGACATCAAGGGTGAGAACTGGCAGCTCACCTCCGGCTTCCGCTCGCAGCACGGCCGCGTGCTGCTCTTCGACCCGACCAACCCGAAATCCTCGGCCTACAATCCGCTGCTGGAAGTGCGCCGCGGCGAGTGGGAGGTGCGCGACGTCCAGAACATCGCCGACATCCTCGTCGATCCGGAAGGCAGTCTCGACAAGCGCAACCATTGGGAAAAGACCAGCCATTCGCTGCTGGTGGGCGCCATCCTGCATGTGCTTTACGCCGAACCCGACAAGACCCTGGCAGGTGTGGCCAAATTCCTGTCCGATCCGAAGCGCCCGGTGGATTCCACGTTGCGCGCCATGATGAAGACCGCGCATCTGGGCGAAGCGGGGCCGCACCCGGTCGTTGCCAGCGCCGCGCGCGAGCTGCGCAACAAGTCCGAGAACGAGCGCAGCGGCGTGTTGTCGACGGCGATGTCGTTTCTCGGCCTGTATCGCGATCCGGTCGTGGCCGAAGTCACACGCCGCTCCGACTGGCGCATCAGCGATATTGTGGGAGGCGATCAGCCGGTCACGCTTTACCTCGTCGTGCCGCCCTCCGACATCAACCGCACCAAGCCGCTGATGCGATTGCTGCTCAATCAGATCGGCCGTCGCCTGACCGAAGACCTGCAGGCGAACGCCGGGCGGCATCGGCTCCTTCTGATGCTGGACGAGTTTCCGGCGCTGGGCAGGCTCGATTTCTTCGAGACCGCGCTGGCTTTCATGGCCGGCTACGGTCTGAAATCATTCCTGATCGCGCAGTCGCTGAACCAGATCGAGAAAGCCTACGGGCCGAACAACTCGATCCTCGACAACTGCCATGTCCGCGTCAGCTTCGCCACCAACGACGAGCGCACGGCGAAACGGGTGTCGGATGCGCT
Source organism: Paracoccus versutus (assembly GCF_000763885.1). Classification (GTDB taxonomy): domain Bacteria; phylum Pseudomonadota; class Alphaproteobacteria; order Rhodobacterales; family Rhodobacteraceae; genus Paracoccus; species Paracoccus versutus. The sequence goes on from NZ_JRKO01000001.1 coordinate 85,487, forward strand.
CGGCACCGCCACCGAGATGAAGGCGATGAAGAACTATGCCGGCCATCGCCTGTCGCCCTGGCTCGGGCACCTTATGGTCTCGCGCTCGGAAACCGCGCGCCAGTTGCTGACGCCGGGCGAGATCATGCAGCTTCCCCCACATGAGGAGATCGTCATGGTGGCGGGCATCCCCCCGATCCGGGCGACGAAGGCGCGCTATTACGAGGACGCCCGGTTTCGCGAGCGCGTTCTGTCACCGCCTGAATTGAAAGGTCCCGAAGAAACGCGGCCCGACGACTGGACCAAGCTTCCGATCCCGGCGCGACCGGAAGGCGCCACGGATCACGGCGACCAGAGAACCAATGACGAAGATCCGACCGAATCCGAACGCCGATTGCAGCCTGAACTCAGCCGCGTAAAGCCCGTGGAGAAGAAAAAGCCCCTCGAGAACGAATTCGAGATCGCGCCGCCCGATGAAGTTGAGGAAGAGGCCATGCAAAATCGGCGCATGATCCGCCAGGTGCAGGGCATTGCCCGGCAGGTTGCCATGGACCCGAACGACGGCATGGAGCTGTAGCGCCATGGCCAATCTCCGGAAGAAGAAAAAACTCACCGTCTATCTGGACCCCGATGTCGAAAAAGCCCTGACCGAGTTTGCCGCGCGGCGGGACCGGTCGCAGTCGATGATCGGCGAGGCGGCCATCGCCTCATTCCTGTCTCCCGACGATGCCGAACGCCGAGAGGCGATAATCGCCAAGCGCCTCGATCGACTCGATCGCCGCATGGACCGGCTTGAACGAGACGTCGGCATCGCCGTCGAAAGCCTGGCGGTCTTCATCCGCTTCTGGGTCAACACCACACCGGCCTTGCCTGAGCCGGCGGCAAAGGCCGCGAAGGCCAAATCAGCGGAGCGATACGAGGCGTTCATCACCGCGCTCGGTCGCCGCCTCGCACAGGGACCGAAGCTGCGGCAGGAGGTGTCGGAGGATGTGACGGATCAGAGAGTTGAATTTGGCCGCCTTAGTCGTTGACACGAGTTCCCGCTCCCGGTTGGCTGAGCAGTAACAAGGATCCGCCGGAAGCGGCCTTCGCGACTGTCGCGGTCTTTGGGATTTTCGCGAATTATCCTAAGGTGATGGCTGTATATTCACTCGACTTTGGAGGAACAGCCTTGAGACTTGCCATTGCCAGCCTGTTCGCCATCGGTCTCGCCGTCCCTGCCTTCGCCCAGACGGAACCGCCCGCAGATTTTGACGAAGCCGCATGGCAGGCCGAATGGGACGCGGGCGACACGGATGGCGACGGCAAGCTGAGCCGGGAAGAGGCGAAAGCCGGGAATCCGAACATGACCGATGAAGTCTTCGACCAGATCGACACCGATGGCGACGGTTTCATCAGCCCCGCGGAAGACAAGGCCGCGCTCTTCGAAGCACGCGGCAAAACCACAAATGAATAGGGTATGGGCGGGGGCTTTTGGCGCAACGGTGTTTGTCGCGGCAGCATCCGTGGCAGGCGCGGAGGCGCCCACGTCCGCCAGACCGGCCGGGTTGCCTGAGAACTATGTTCCTGAAATCCCCTCGCATGAGATGGAGCCGGACACCGGCCCGCTTTCGGCCGCCCTACAGGAGCGTTTCCGCGACCGTATCGCCGGTATCTTCATCGAGCGCGAGCCCGATTTCCATGTCGTCGTCAGGCTAACGGGAGACCGGGATGCGGGCACGCTTCAGTACCAATTGGGCGAAGATCGGGTGCGTGTCGAAGTCCTGACAGGCGCATCCCATACCGTCGATCAACTGGTCGCCGCGTTGGATGACCGCCAGATGATTACGCGCGTTCTTCCCGATGGCTACGGCGGATATGTCGATGAGCGCACCGGATATGTGGTTCTTACGGTTCTCCCCGGAACAGAGCTTGCCGGTGGCAGCGAAGCATCCCTTTCGGCTGCTTTGGGCGTGCCGATCCGCATCATCGAAGGGGAACCCGCTACAATCGGTCCAGCACCACAGCAGCGGGAAGAGCGGTAATCCATTGCGGCCCGGATTCCGGGCCGCGACGTGTCGCAAAAATCAGTCGCACAATTTTGACTTTCGCACGCGACATTTGCGACAGAAATTCCCCTGAAAATTCAACGTTGGCCTGACCTGCTACAAAAATCAGGGATCTTCGTGACGGCTTCTCAAAACTTATCGTTGCTTCCCGCTTCTCCTTTGATCGGCCCCCATAACAGCGCGACGAGGGCGAGATTGGCGATGGCGAGAGCTGCCAGCGCCACAAGAGTTTGATCGGTGCCCCCGACCGAAAGCAGGATCGCACCCACGGTTGGGCCGGCAGCTTGGGCGACGAGACTGGGCCGGGCAAGCCGCCCCATGATCGGCGCATAGCGGGAAGGTCCGAACAGGGCGAGCGGGAGCGCACCCTTGGCGATCGAGAAGATGCCATTGCCGGCCCCGTAGAGGATGAGCGACAGGCCGATGATGAGAAAACCTGCCGCGAGCATCGTCACCCCTGCCGCGCTCAGGACGGAGGCGGCCGCGAGTGTCCAGAAGGGATGATGCCTCCCCCCGCTCGCCATTTCGCCAATTCGGCCGGCGACTTGGGCCGGGCCTATCAGCGCGCCGAGGGCTACAGCTTCGCCCAGCGACAGCCCGCGTTGCTGCAACAGGGTCAGCAGATGCACCGATATGATGGTGACGCCCAATCCGGCCAGCACCACGATCGCCATCATGATCAGATAGGCCCGGCGCTCATGGTCGCGCAGCTTGATCGCAGGAGCTTGGTCTTTGCCACCGATCGGCCTGGGCTTGCCGTTGCTCGGAAGGACCAGCAGCACGAGCGGCAGGCAGATCGCGAGATGAATGCCGGCATAGGCCATGCAGGCCCCGCGCCATCCCAGATGCTCCAGAAACAAGGCCGAGAGCGGCCAGCAGACCGTGCTTGCGAAGCCGCCCCACAAGGTCAGTGTAGTGATGGCGGATCGCGCGGAACGGCCATAATAGCCCCCGAGCGTGGCAAATGCCGCATCATAAAGGCCGGCCCCCATGCCGATACCGAGCACGATCCATCCGGCGACGAATACCCATAGGGACGGCGCAGCCGCAAGGATGACGAGGCCGGCAGCGAACAGCAGGCAAGCCAGAGCAAGGATGGGACGCCCGCCGTGCTGGCCAATGGCGTCACCCACGCGCGGGGAAACGACGCCGGCCGCGAGCAGGCCAATGGAGAGAGCGCCGACGATCCATGAAAGCGGCCAACCCGTATCGGCCGCGATCGGGGCGGCGAGAACGGCGAGCAGGTAATAGGAGCTGCCCCATGCAAATATCTGTACGATGCCGAGCGCGGAGATGACGGGCCACCTTCTCGCGTCGGGAGACAGGCCCGTTTGAGCCGGCAGGTTTGTCGTCACCGGACGCGCTTGAGCGCCATACGCTCTTCCAGCTTTTGGGCGGTTTCCTTGCGCTCGCTGTAGCGGTCGGTGAGGTAAGGAGCGACGTCGCGGGTCAGAAGCGTGAACTTCACCAGTTCCTCCATCACATCGACCACCCGGTCGTAATAGGATGAAGGCTTCATTCGACCCGCTTCGTCGAACTCCTGATATGCCTTGGCGACCGAGGACTGGTTGGGGATGGTGATCATCCGCATCCAGCGGCCGAGGACGCGAAGTTGGTTGACGGCGTTGAAACTCTGCGAGCCGCCAGAGACTTGCATCACGGCCAATGTGCGGCCCTGGGTGGGGCGAACTGCGCCAACCGCGAGCGGTATCCAGTCGATTTGCGCCTTGAGGACTCCGCTCATGGCACCGTGACGTTCGGGGCTGGTCCAGACCTGCCCTTCGGACCATTCCGAAAGTTTCCGAAGCTCCTGCACCTTCGGATGATCAACGGGCGCACCATCAGGCAGCGGCAGGCCGTGCGGATCGAACACACGGGTTTCCGCGCCGAAGTGGTTGAGGAGCCGTTCGGCTTCGAGCGTGAGCAGCTTGCTATAGGAGCGTTCACGCAACGAGCCGTAGAGCAGGAGAATGCGCGGCGGATGAGCAGAGGGCGTCGTTCGTAGGCGTTCAGCCGATGGGCTGTCGAGCACCGCGCGGACCACATTAGGAAGGTCGGAAACCGTCATGGCTTGGCCTCGGCCGGAACGGCAACGGGCGTCCCTTTCTCGGGAAACCACTTCGCGCCGAGCCTGAGCGCGACATGAACGAGCAGGATCAGTGCGGGCACTTCCACGAGCGGGCCGATGACGGCGGCGAAGGCCACCGGCGATGCGAGACCGAATGCCGCGATGGCGACCGCGATGGCCAACTCGAAATTATTGCCGGCAGCGGTGAAGGCGATGGCCGTGGTGCGCGGATAATCCGCCTCGATCAGCCGGCCCATCGCGAAGCTGATGAGGAACTGGATGACGAAATAAAGCGCCAGGGGAATGGCTATGCGCAGGACATCGAGAGGCAGCGACACCACGTCCGCGCCCTTGAGGCTGAACATGGCGACAATGGTGAACAGCAGCGCGGCTAGCGTTATGGGGCTGATGCGCGGCAGAAATTCGTGCTCATACCAGCCCGCGCCTTTGCGAGCGATGAGGATGCGGCGCGTCAGGAACCCGGCGAGGAAGGGAATGCCGAGATAGATCAGCACCGCTTCGGTAATGGTCCAGAAGCTCACGTCTATGACGCTGCCCTCAAGGCCGAAGAGGGGTGGCAAGACGGAAAGGAAAAACCACGCATAGGTGGAGAAGAACAGAATCTGGAATATCGAGTTGAAGGCAACCAGACCGGCGACATATTGATTGTCGCCGCGCGCGAGTTGGTTCCAGACCAGCACCATAGCGATGCAGCGGGCGAGTCCGATCAGGATCAGTCCTGTCATGTATTCCGGGTGGTCGCGCAGGAAGATCACGGCCAGCGCGAACATCAGCGTCGGGCCGATGATCCAGTTTTGTACCAGCGAAAGGATCAGCACTCGCTTGTCGGAAAAGACCCGGTGCAGTTCTTCGTAGCGCACCTTGGCGAGCGGCGGATACATCATCAGGATCAGGCCGATGGCGATCGGTATGTTGGTGGTGCCGACCGACATGGCGTTGAGAGCTTCCGGCAAGCCGGTGAATATCGTGCCCAGCACGACGCCGAGTGCCATCGCGGCGAAAATCCACACCGTCAGATAGCGGTCGAGGAAACCAAGGCGGGAAGCTGGCTTGAGGGAAGCCATCAGTATTCTCCAATCGCAGGCTGAAAGTCAGGCGGAAGCAACGCGCCGTCCATGTTCGTCAATGATCCGCTCGCCATCCTCTTTGACGAACTCGCCCCGTTGTGGGGGCAGCAGATCAAGAACGGCTTCGGACGGTCGGCAGAGCTTGACCCCTTGGGGGGTGACGACGAGGGGGCGATTGATGAGGATCGGGTGCGCCATCATGGCGTCGAGCAATGCGTCATCGCTCAATTCTGGATCGCCAAGGCCGAGGTCGGCATAGGGCGTTCCTTTCTCCCGCAAGATCGAGCGGGCCGTCAGGCTGGCGCGCTCGATGAGTTGCGCGAGCAGCGCCCGTGAGGGCGGGGTTTTCAGATATTCGATGATATGCGGCTCGACGCCGGAATTGCGGATCAGGCCGAGCGTATTGCGCGAGGTGCCGCAATCGGGATTGTGGTAGACAATGACATCCATGGATTGCCTCACGCCGCGCCAGAGCGGGGCGAGGCTGCCCCTTCGGATTGACCGATTTCGTTGAGCTTCATATTGAGCGACGATTTATCGAGGCTGGCGACGGGCAAGGCCACGAAGACCGAAATCCGGGTTTTCATGTAGCGAAACGCCGTGACAAAAGCCGCCATGCGCTGAATCTCGGTGCCCTCGACGGTGGCGGGGTCTTCGATACCCCAATGCGCGGTCATCGGCTGGCCCGGCCAGACCGGACAGGCTTCGCCGGCCGCGTTGTCGCAGACGGTGAACACGAAATCCATCACCGGCGCGTCGGGGCCGGAGAATTCTTCCCATCCTTTCGATCGGAAGCCTTCAGCCGGGTAGTCGTAGCTTTCGAGTACCTTCAGGGCGAGCGGGTTCACTTCGCCTTTGGGCTGGCTTCCAGCCGAATAGGCCCGGAAGCGACCCGCACCATCCTTGTTCAAGATGCTTTCGGCAAGGATCGAGCGGGCGGAATTTCCGGTGCAAAGAAACAGCACGTTGAAGATTCTATCGGAGTGATTGGCCATAGGCTCAGGCATGGGTGACGCCTTTCGTCGGTTTGCAGCAGGACAGCGCGGCGACTGCCGGGTTGCACACGTCCGGGTGGCCTTGGCAGCAATCGCGCATGAGAAATTCGAGCAGGCCGGACAGCGCCGGATAGGAGGCGCTGTAGATGATCGAGCGCCCGTCGCGCCGCGACTCGATGAGGTCGGCTTGTTCAAGGTGGCTCAGGTGGAAGGACATGCGCGACGACGATGCGCCGTCCATCGCTTCCCCGATCGCGCCGGCCGGCATCCCTTCCGGGCCGGCCGTCACCAGCAGGCGCACGATGCGCAGCCGGGTTTCCTGCGAGAGCGCCGCGAAGGCAGAGAGGGCTTGCTTTTCGTTCATGTATGCCTCAACATCTCAAGAGTAGTTGAATCATGGATACACGGACATGAACGCTTACGCCAGCCCCTTAATCACAGAATTTCCTGATGTTGCCTCGCTCGGGGCGATCCTCGATATTTTGGAGGGCCATGCCGACAAGGTTCTTGTGCTCGCCTATGGCGACGGGCAGCAGGTGCAGGCCGGCTATCACATCACGGAGGTCAAGGCCGGTTCCTTCGTCACGCTCGATTGCGGCGGCAATCCCGATGCGTGGCGGGAGACGGTCTTGCAGGTCGAGGATATTCCCCCGACCGAAGGCAGCATGCCGATGACCGTCGCCAAGTTCCGGTCAATCTTGGGAAAGGTCGGCAGCAGGGTCCAGCTTGACACGGACGCGCGGTTGACATGGGAGGTGAGCCGGCCCGGTGAGCCGATGCAGGTCTATGACGGGGCCGGAATCGAGATCGAGAAAGACCGGACGATTGTGCGTCTCAGCCCGCGCCCCGCAATCTGCAAGCCGAGGCATCGCGCGCAGCAGACGAGAGCGTCTGCCTGCTGCGGCTAAGCCCGCCCGAGCCATTGCCATGTCGCACTACTTCTAAATCCCGCTACGTTGCAGGTTCCGGGAATTTTGCGGCGATAGTTTCGGATAGCTGGCGAGGACTTCTGTTCATGCAGCCTTTGTTTTGCCTCGTGCCAGAACGCTCTCCACCAGCAAAAGCCCGACCCCACAGACAATCGCCACGTCGGCAAGGTTGAAGGCGGGCCAATGATAGCTGCCAATGTAAAAATCCAGGAAATCCGCCACCGCACCCTGCCGCAGCCGGTCGAGCAGATTGCCGAGCGCCCCCCCAACCACGAGCCCGAGGGCGGATGCCGTCAGGCGGCTGTCGCTTCGATGGATCCAGACAAGGAGGCCAGCGACTATAGCGAGCGTGAACGCCATCAGGAGCCAAGCCGGCGCCTGGCCGAACAATCCGAAGCTCACGCCGGTATTGAAGCCGAGCACGAGATTAAAGAAGCCGGTGACGGGGATGACCTGAGGCGGGTTCATAACATGGTTCAGGACCCACCACTTCGTCGCCTGATCAAGGAAAAATCCGCCAAGGGCGATGGGAAGGCCGAGCCTGAGCATGTCCAAATGTCCTTTAAACTCCGGCTTAGCCGATCCGGCCGAGGGCCGGGAAAGTCTGGAGCAGCCATATCGCAAAGCTGGTTAGATGGCCGGTGATCATGGCGATGCCCATCACCACCATCACCCCACCAGCGACGATTTTGAGCACCCGGCCAGTACGGCGCATCGACATCATCCGCGCCATGAACCCGCGCATGAACAAAGCGGCCAAGATGAAAGGGAGGCCAAGGCCGAGCGAGTAGACGGCGAGCAGCGTCGTTCCGCTTGCGACCGTGGCGTTGGCGGCGGACAGGGTCAGAATCGCGCCCAGCACTGGTCCGATGCAGGGAGTCCAGCCGAACGCGAAAGCGAGACCGAGGAGATAAGCCGCGCCGGCGCTTCCGCTGCCCGGATTGGCATGGAACCGCGCTTCACGATTGAGCCAGGGCATTGGTACGAGGCCTGTCGTGAACAGACCGAAGAGGACGACGATTACGCCTCCGATCAGGTTCGCTTCGAAAAGATACATGCGCAGGAGCCGGCTCAACACGGTTGCGCTGGCCCCAAGGAGGACGAACACGGTCGTAAAGCCGAGCACGAAGCAGAGGCTGAGGCCGAGAGTTCGGCTTGCCGCCTTGAATTCGGCATCGGCCGCAGTGCCATCCGGGCTAATCGTGCGGCCTGCGACGTAGGAGATATAGCCCGGCACCAGCGGAAGGACGCAGGGCGACAGGAAGGATACGACACCTGCGGCGAAAGCCGTCGCTATTCCGATACTGGAGAACTCCATCAGCCAATCTCGCCCGCCAGGCGGCGGAGCTTCTGCAATCGAATCTCACGCGGCTCGTGCATGTCGAGCGTGCCGACGAATTGGCTCTCGGCATCCATTAGGTAAACGCCGGCGGTATGATCCATTGTGTATTCGCCCCCTTCCAGAGGCACTTTTCGCGCATAGGCCGCAAAGGCCTTCACCACAGCGTCCGTTTCCTGTCGATTTCCCCGCAGTGCGAGGATGCGGTTATCAAAGGCTGTCATGTACTGAGCCAGCAATTCTTGTGTGTCCCGTTCGGGATCGACGGTGAAGAACAGGACGTTGAACTGGTCGGCCACCGGCCCGAGCTCGTTCATGAGATCGCTCAGTTCATAGAGCGTCGTCGGGCACACATCGGGACAATGGGTGAAGCCGAAGAAGGCGAGATAAGGCTTTCCGGCCAGCGCAGCATTGTCGATCGTTTCGCCTCGATGGGATGTGAGCTGGAACGGGCCGCCGATGGCTGCCGTGCCTGTCGAGGACGCGACCGCCACGGTTTGCTGTTGCCAAGGCTTGGATACGGACAGGCCGATGAAAAGCCCGCCGACAGCGGCGACGGCAACCCATGCAACAAGGCGGAAAAGTTTGACGCCGCTCATTGGACAGCCTCTCCGTGTCCGTCATGTTCGTTCGCAGATTCCGGACGAGCGCCCATGTTCTGCACAACGAACTCAACGTCGATCGCAGCGGCCTGCTCGAACACAAGAGTCGCGGCAAACCGCTCCCCATCCTTCAAAGGGCGCGATGGCTTCAAGAACATGATGTGCATACCGCCAGGTTGAAGCTCGACGGTCTCGCCAGCTCCAATTTCGATGCCATTTTGCACAGGCCTCATGCTGGCAACCCCATCGCTCACGGTCGACTCATGGATTTCCACCCGGTCTGACAGAGGTGATGAGATTGAAACCAGGCGATCGGCCATATCGCCATCGTTTGTCAGCGTCAGATAGCCGCCGGCTACCGGCGTGACCGGCGGAGTCGCGCGTGACCACGGGTGATTGATGGTGATCGAACCAGCTTGGAAGTCGTGACCCACAGCAGGAGAGATCGACACTGCAAGGGCAAGGAAGGCGGCGGATAGGGCTCGCAAACTAGTCATGTTCCTTTTCTCCTTTTCCAGCTTCGCCGGCCTTCTCAAGGATTTCGAAGCCGCTTCTGACAACGACTACAACCACACCCAAGCCAATGATCAGATCCGGATAAGGCGAATTGAAAAGAATTACTGCAAGACCAGAAACAGCGATCGCCGAGTTCACGAGCATATCGTTTGTCGTGAATATCCATGAGGCTTGCAGATGCACGCCACTTTCCCGATGTGATTTCAGGAACCACATGCAGATCATATTCGTAAGCGCGCTCGCGATTGCCACGGCGATCATGACCGGCCCGATCGGATCGGAGCCAGTGAAGAAGCGTCGGCCAACCTCAAACAGAAGCAAACCGGCGAATACTATCAGGAGCATACCCGACAGCCGCGCAACGCGAACCTTCGCCGCCAAACCGCGACCTACGACGAAAAGGCTGATGGCGTAGACACCGGCATCGCCAAGATTATCGAGTGCAGAGCCCATCAATCCTGTTGACTGAGCCCACCAACCTAATCCTCCCACAATGGCTGCCTGGGCAGTATTAATCGCAAGTACCCATGCGAGCGCCCATTGTTCGCTCTTCTCGGATGAATTGGCACTGCCCTGGGACTGATTACTCATAAATTATACCTCGGCTTTCTTGGCGAGAAGTGGAAGCCGCGACCTGCATGTGCGCACTGTTCAAGCTCATTTGTCGCGGGTGCCGCGCCAGGTCAGCAGGCGCAGCGCATTGGCCGTAACGAGGACAGTAGCGCCCGTATCGGCGAGGATGGCCATCCAGAGCGTGGTAATGCCGAATAGAGTCGTCACGAGGAAGACAGCCTTCAGACCAAGCGCTATTGCGATGTTCTGCCAGATATTGCCGAGCGTCGCCTGCGACAATCCGATGAGATCAGCGATACCCGTCACCCGGTTTCTGAGCAGCGCGGCATCAGCGGTTTCCAGCGCGACGTCGGTGCCCGCACCCATGGCAACGCCAACGGAGGCAGCAGCGAGCGCCGGAGCGTCGTTGATACCGTCTCCCACCATGGCAATCGGTCCATCAGCCCTGAGGCGGCCGATCTCGGCGAGCTTGGCGTCGGGCAGAAGTTCGGCGCTCGCCTCAAGGCCGAGATGAGCCGCAATGGCGTCGGCCGTGCGCTTGTTGTCGCCGGTCAGCATCAGAGGGCGCACGCCGCGATCTGTCAGCCGCTTCACACCTTCGATAGCGTCGTCGCGCGGCTCGTCGCGCAAGGCGATCAATCCCTCGATGGTCTTGCCCTTGATGAGCACGACGACCGTCTTGCCCTGGCTCTCCAGCCCGGTGATCGTGTCAACGATGCTCTCTTCGAGGCCCGTTTGTTCGGCGGCGTGACGGGGAGACCCGACCGAAGCGAAGCCGTCCTTCAACCGCGCTGTGACCGCTTTGCCGGGTGTGGCAACGCCGCCCCCGAAGGTGGCGGGCAGTTCGAGCCCCCGCACCTTTGCCGCCTCCACGATTGCAATCCCGAGAGGATGGCTGGTGCTGCGCTCGACGGCCGCCGCGATGGCAAGGACGGAGTTCTCATCACCATTGATCGGCACAATGTCCGTCACCTGGGGGTGGCCACGCGTCAGCGTTCCCGTCTTGTCGAAGGCAACGGTTACGACCTTGCCAAGTGTTTCCAGCGTCGCGCCGCCCTTGATCAACAGTCCCTGACGCACACCGGCGGCAAGACCCGAAGCAATAGCCGCCGGTGTGGAAATCACGAGCGCGCAGGGACAAGCAATCAGCAACGTCGCGAGACCCCGATACACCCATGTCATCCAGTCACCGCCGAAGGCGAGCGGCGGCACGACAACGATCAGAGCCGCGACGACCATCGCGCCCGGCGTGTACCAGCGGCTGAAACGGTCGATCATACGCGCCGTCGGGGCCTTTGATTCCTGGGCTTCCTCGACCATGTGGATGATACGGGCGATGGTGTTGTCGGCCGCGACATGGCTGATCGACACCCGCAACTCGCCATTTGCATTGATGCTGCCGGCATAGACGTTTGCGCCGGCTTCTTTCAGCACGGGCACGGATTCGCCTGTCACCGGGGCCTCATCGACCTCAGAAACGCCGTCAATCACCGTGCCGTCAGACGGCACACGGTCACCAGGCCGAACAACGACAACATCACCGACGGCCAGATCTTCTGCGGCGACCTTCTCAACAACACCATCACGCTCGCGGAACGCGGCCCGAGGCACGAGATCGATCAGTGCTTCAATGCCAGCGCGCGCACGGCCGGCCGCCACGGTTTCAAGCAATTCGCCCACTGCGAACAGAAAGATCACGACAGCAGCTTCTTCGGCCTCGCCGATGGCGACCGCGCCGAGTGCCGCGACCGTCATCAGCGTCTCGATGGTGAAGGGGGAGCCGGACATCGCGCCGGCGACCGCCCGCCTCGCGAACGGGATGATGCTGATCAATGCAGCGCCCGAGTATAGCCATTGCTCCGATTCGGGCAGGACACGCGCGAGGGCGAAGGCAAGGATGAACAACGCGCCGGTAAGGAGCACAAGCCGACCCTTGCTGCCTTTCCACCACGCCTCCGTGCTGCGTTTCCGAGGTGGGCTCGCCTTTGCCTCGGTCTGCTCGATCACTGGTGTGTAGCCGAGCGCTCGGATCTTTTGCTCAATGGTGCCGAGAGCCGTACGGTCCTCATCCAGTTGCAATGCGAGCGTCTCGTTGGCGTAGCTGACATGAATGTCGCTAACGCCCGGCAGGCGTTGCATCACCGTTTCAATTTTCAACGCGCAGGAGGCGCAGTCCATGCCTTCTACACGCAGTCTGTAAGGGCTCGCTGCCGCCATGATGTCACCTCGACTTTCCCGATGTGACATTGTAGATAGACCCTGTAGTAACTATAGGGTCAAGAGATGAACGACAGAATTCTGATGATCGGCCAATTGGCTAGACGAACGGGGACCAAGGTCGAGACGATCCGGTTCTACGAGAAGAACGGTCTCCTGCCCGCACCCTCGCGTACCGATGGCAACTACCGTGCATATGAGCCGGGCCACCTCAACCGCCTCAGCTTCATCAGGCGTGCGCGCGAGCTTGGTTTCTCGCTCGATCAGATCAGGGAGTTTCTCAAGCTGGCCGACGATCGTTCGCAGTCCTGCGCGGCGATTGATGCGATTGCAAAGGAGCACCGGAAGGAAGTCGAGCGAAAAATCGAAGACCTAACTGCGCTCAAGTCGGAACTGGACAGGATGATAGACCAGTGTGGATGCGGGCTGGTCGCAGATTGTAGGATAATAGAGAGCCTGTCTCCGCTGCCAGCCAGAACCTAATGACTGCTCACCGCAGCGCCGGGCCTCTCGATGCCAAAATCTTTGCGGCGATCGGTGACGTAATCATCTGGATCACAGCGAAGAAGGCGGCAGGCACGGCGATTTCCGAGGGCAACCCGGACGCCGCTACGAACGCCGCCGCAATGGAGAACTCCTTTTTGCTCACCGTGAACAGGTAGGCGATCAGCTCTTGCCGGTCGGCCACAAAGACTTTTGCGATGGACCCGACCGCATAGCCGATCAGGTTCAGCGTGAGCGCGGCCAGCGCGATTAGGAGGGCGAACCAGCCATAGCCGAGGATTGTTTCGGCGTTTGGACCCACGACCGCCAGAAGCAGGAGCAGGTAGAGCACCGAACCAAGAGAGGGATAGAGGCCATCGTGTCGGCCGACCGCTTCCGGGTATCGCGTGCGTAGGTAGACCCCGATCACGGTCGGCAGCACCACGATCAGCACTAATTCCATGATGATCGCCCCGATGGGAACTTGCAGCTCGATTCCGGTGAAAAGCAGGAACAGGATCGGCACGATGAAGGGCGAAAGCACTGTGTTGACCGCATTGAGGACCGCCGCGAGGGCGACATTGCCGCGTGCGAGCAGGACCAGCAACGGAGCGGAAACGTCAGTCGGCAGAGTGCCGACAAGGGTTTGACCGGCGGCCAGCGGCCCAGAGCCGAAGAACAGCCGCCCGGTGAGCCATCCGGCGAGCGACATGGGACCATAGACGAGGCCAAGCGCCCAAAGCTGCCGGCTCGGCTTCCGGAAAACCAGCTTCACGGCGTGAGCGTCGAATGTCAGGCTGATGACCAGCATCAGCAATGCCAGAAGCGGGCTTATGCCGCTTTCAAGGACCATGCCGAGCGAAGGGACGAGCAGGCCAAGCGCGGCCGTTACAACGGCCAGCAGCAGGAGATTGTTTTCAACAAAGGCGAGGGCTTTCTGCATCGGCAGTCCTATTCGCAGCGGATCGTACCGGTTGGGCGGCCCTCGCATTTCGCGAACAGGGCAATCGCTTGATCGCAATATTTGCAGTGACCTTGGCAGCAGTCGTGCATGAGGAAGGCGACGAGATCGGAGAGCGCCGGCCAGTTGGCGCTGTAGATGATCGACTTGCCATCTCGCCGCCCCTGCACGAGTCCGGCACGCTCCAGTTCCTTGAGATGGAAGGAGACGCGCGACGGCGGCGCATCATCGAGCGCGCCGGCGATGGCACCAGCGGCCATGCCGTCAGCCCCCGCGACGACCAACATGCGGATTATCCGCAAGCGGTCCTTGTGAGAGAGCGCGGCGAAGCCCGCGAGCGCGTCGTTTTCGTCCATATCATTTCAACGTTTCATGTTTTGTTGAAATTATTGCTTATAGATGGAGCGCGCGCGCCTCAATCTCGCGCAATTCCTGAAACCCGCAATAGATCGGCTGCACCCGGAAAGTCGCGGCTATTCGTTTCACAAGACTTTATCGCAAGTGCTAAGCCACTTGCGACATGATTTCCGAGAGCGGACCACCTGGGGCGAACGTCGGCTCGGTCCCGGCGAGGCGGCCTGACGCCACGGGCCGGTCGAATCAGTCGAGAGCATGCCGGTGTGCCTGCAGATCATCCGACTGGTCAGGCACACCGCCGTTCTCCTGTAATTTTATCCCACACTACTACGACGACCGAAACTTGTTGAAACGACCTGTTTTGTGTCTCTTTTAGTGATCCCCATCCGGGGATCGTCTCTCGCCTCCCCGGTGGAACGGGGACGAGATGCCAGGCATCAACCACAAACAGGCAAATGTGGACCGCGGCGCGCGCATGCTCCGGACGGCGCTCGGACCTGCCATCTCGGACCTCCTGCAAGACCCGGCCGTGGTCGAGGTGATGCTGAACCCCGATGGCCGGATCTGGGTGGACCGGCTGTCCGAAGGGCTGGCTAATACGGGCGAGCGTCTATCCGCCGCCGACGGCGAGCGCATCGTGCGGCTGGTTGCCCACCATGTGGGCGTCGAAGTTCATGCCCGCAGCCCGCGCGTCTCGGCCGAACTGCCGGAAACCGGGGAGCGCTTCGAGGGCTTACTGCCGCCGGTCGTCTCCGCACCCGCCTTTGCCATTCGTAAGCCCGCCGTCGCCGTGTTCAGCCTGGACGACTATGTGGCGGCGGGCATTATGTCTGCCGAGCAGGCCGAGACGCTGCGCGCGGCCGTCGCATCCCGCGCCAATATACTGGTGGCGGGCGGCACGAGCACGGGCAAAACGACGCTCACGAACGCGCTGCTCGCCGAGGTGGCGAAGACCTCCGATCGCGTCGTCATCATCGAGGACACCCGCGAGTTGCAATGCGCCGCGCCCAATCTGGTGGCCATGCGCACCAAGGATGGCGTCGCCACCTTGTCCGAACTGGTGCGGTCGTCCCTGCGCCTGCGCCCTGATCGTATCCCCATCGGTGAAGTGCGTGGGGCTGAGGCGCTCGATCTCCTCAAAGCCTGGGGCACCGGACATCCCGGCGGCATCGGCACCATCCATGCCGGTTCCGGGATCGGGGCGCTGCGCCGCCTCGAACAGCTCATCCAGGAAGCCGTCGTCACCGTCCCGCGCGCCATGATCGCAGAAACCATCGACTTGGTGGCCGTCCTCGCCGGTCGTGGTTCCGCGCGCCGGCTGGTCGAACTTGCCCGCGTCGACGGGCTTGGGCCGGACGGCGACTACCGGATTTCACCCGCCACTTCAGAACCCGACACCGCTTACAACACTGGAGAATCTGCATGATCCGTCGCGCCTTTCGTATCCGCCTCCATGTCGCAACCGCCGCCGCCGTCGCCTGGGCGAGCCTGATGACGTCTCCGGCCCTTGCCTCGGGCTCCTCGATGCCCTGGGAAGCACCGCTGCAATCCATTCTCGAATCCGTCGAAGGGCCGGTGGCAAAGATCGTCGCCGTGATCATCATCATCGTCACCGGCCTGACGCTGGCCTTCGGCGACACCGGTGGCGGTTTCAGGCGTCTGATCCAGATCGTGTTCGGGATCTCCATCGCCTTCGCCGCGTCGAGCTTCTTCCTGTCCTTCTTCAGCTTCGGCGGCGGGGCGCTCGTCTGATGGCGCTCGCGTTCGAAGCGCTCGACGAAGTGCCGGGTTTCTCGATCCCGGTTCACCGCGCCCTGACCGAGCCGATCCTGCTCGGCGGCGCACCGCGATCTGTCGCCATCCTGAACGGCACGCTCGCAGGTGCGGTCGGCCTCGGCCTACAGCTCTGGCTCGCCGGCATCCTGATCTGGGCGGTCGGCCATATCGCCGCCGTATGGGCTGCCAAACGCGATCCGTTCTTCGTCGAAGTTGCGCGCCGCCATCTGCGCATCCCGGCTTTTCTCTCGGTGTGAGGTTCGAGCCATGATGAATCTCGCGGAATACCGCCGGACTGCATCCCGCCTCGCCGACTATCTCCCCTGGGTGGCGCTGATCGGTTCGGGCGTCGTGCTCAACAAGGACGGTTCATTCCAGCGGACCGCGAAGTTTCGCGGCCCGGATCTTGAGAGCGCCGTCGCGGCCGAACTGGTCGCGGTGGCCGGACGGCTGAACAATGCCTTCCGCCGCCTCGGATCAGGCTGGGCCATATTCGTCGAGGCGCAGCGCAGCGAGGCGGCGACCTACCCCAACAGCGTCTTTCCCGATCCCGCCTCGGCGCTGGTTGATGCCGAGCGCAAGGCCGATTTCGAGGAGGAAGGCAGCCATTTCGTCTCGGGTTACTTCTTGACCTTCCTGTGGCTTCCGCCTGCCGAAGACGCGGCACGCTCGGAATCCTGGCTTTACGAGGGGCGCGAAACCTCCGGCGTGAACCCTTGGGAACTCGTGCGCGGCTTTATCGACCGCACCGATCGCGTGTTGGCGTTGCTCGAGGGTATGATGCCGGAATGCCGTTGGCTCGATGACGCCGGCACGCTGACTTACCTCCATTCCACCATCTCCACCAACCGGCATCGCGTGCGTGTGCCCGAGGTGCCGATGTATCTGGACGCGCTGCTCGCCGATCAGCCGCTGACGGGAGGGCTGGAGCCGCGCCTCGGCGATCAGCACCTGCGGGTGCTGACTATCACGGGCTTTCCGGGCACCACCACGCCCGGCCTGCTCGACGAGATGAACCGGCTGGCCTTCCCCTATCGCTGGTCAACCCGTGCCATCCTCATGGATAAGACCGACGCGACGCGGCTGCTGACCAGAATCAGGCGCCAGTGGTTCGCGAAACGCAAAAGCATTGCAGCGATCATCAAGGAGGTGATGACCAACGAGGCATCCGCCCTCGTGGACACGGATGCTGCGAATAAGGCCGCCGACGCCGACATGGCGTTGCAGGAACTCGGCGCCGACATGGCCGGCATGGCCTATGTCACGGCGACCATCACCGTCTGGGACGAGGAGGCCCGCCGCGCCGACGAAAAGCTGCGGCTGGTCGAGAAGATTGCCCAGTCCAGCGATTTCAGCGTCATGGTTGAGACGGTCAATGCCGTCGATGCCTGGCTCGGCAGCCTGCCGGGACATGCCTATGCCAATGTCCGCCAGCCGCCGATTTCGACGCTCAACCTTGCCCACATGGTTCCCTCGTCCGCCGTGTGGGCAGGGCCGGAACGGGACGATCACTTCGGCGCACCCCCGCTGCTCTATGGCAGGACCGAAGGATCGACCCCGTTCCGGCTGTCCCTTCATGTCGGCGATGTGGGCCACACCCTCGTCGTCGGGCCGACCGGCGCGGGCAAGTCGGTGCTGCTGGCGCTGATGGCGTTGCAGTTCCGCCGCTACGCGCGCAACCAGATCTTTGCCTTCGACTTCGGGGGATCGATCCGGGCTGCGTCTCTCGCCATGGGTGGCGACTGGCATGATCTTGGTGGCGAACTGACCGATGCTTCCGAAACTTCGGTTTCGTTGCAACCGTTGGCCCGTATCCACGAAACCGCCGAGCGCGCCTGGGCGGCGGACTGGATCGTCGCCATCCTGATGCGCGAAAACATCCAGATCACCCCGGAGGTGAAGGAACACATCTGGACGGCGCTGACATCGCTTGCCTCAGCGCCTGTCGGGGAGCGGACCATCACCGGCCTCGCGGTCCTCCTCCAGTCGAACGATCTGAAACAGGCGCTCCGCGCATATTGCATCGGGGGTCCCTATGGCCGGCTTCTCGACGCCGAGGCTGAGCATCTTGGCTCGGCCGACGTGCAGGCGTTCGAGATCGAGGGGCTTGTTGGAACCGGCGCGGCCCCTGCTGTCCTTTCCTACTTGTTTCACCGCATCGGCGACAGGCTGGACGGTCGGCCGACACTCCTGATCATCGACGAGGGTTGGCTGGCGCTTGATGACGACGGCTTCGCGGACCAGCTCCGCGAATGGTTGAAAACCCTGCGCAAGAAAAACGCCAGCGTCATCTTCGCCACGCAAAGCCTCAGCGACATCGATGGCAGCAAGATCGCGCCCGCGATCATCGAAAGCTGCCCGACGCGGCTACTCCTGCCGAACGAGCGCGCCATCGAGCCGCAGATCACCGCCATCTATCGCCGCTTCGGCCTCAATGACCGCCAGATCGAGATCCTCGCGCGGGCGACGCCTAAACGCGACTATTACTGCCAATCGCGACGCGGCAACCGGCTGTTCGAACTGGGCCTCAGCGAAGTCGGCCTCGCGCTTTGCGCAGCCTCCGCCAAATCCTACCAGACGCTGATTGCCGAGATCTTCGCCGAGCACGGCCGAGACGGTTTCCTCGCCGCCTGGCTCAAGGCGCGCGGTGTCGAATGGGCCGCCGATCTGATCCCGGACCTCACCAATCTCGCCACCGAAAGCGAGGACCTGGCGCCCACTGCCTTCGATGACGCCGAGTTCGATTTCACCCTGGAAGAAGAGGAGATTACCCCATGACGCGCAAAATGCTCCGTCTCAGCCGCGTGACGGGCGCTTCGGCGCTCGCACTCGCGCTTGCCGCACCTTTGGCGCTAGCGCCGGTGTTCACGGCACCAGCCCATGCCTTCTTCGGCGGGTTCGGCCGCATCGTCTATGACCCGACCAACCACGCCGAGAACTTGTTGACGGCAGCGCGCACGCTGGAGCAGATCAACAACCAGATCACCTCGCTCCAGAACGAAGCGCAGATGTTGATCAATCAGGCGCGGAATCTCGCGAGCCTGCCCCACAGCTCGCTTCAGGCGCTTCAGCAGAACGTCCAGCGCACCCAGCAGCTTCTCGGGCAAGCCCAGAATATCGCGTTCGACGTGCAGAACATCGACCAGATGTTCCAGCAGGACTACGGCAATCTATCCCTCACGGCCACCGACCAGCAATTGATCGCCGATGCGCGCTCGCGCTGGGAGAACACCGTCGGTGGCTTGCAGGATGCCATGCGCGTGCAGGCGGGCGTAGTTGGCAACATCGACAGCAACCGTGCCGAGATGTCCACGCTCATCGGCGAGAGCCAGGGCGCGACCGGCGCGCTTCAGGCTACGCAAGCTGGCAATCAGCTTCTCGCCCTGCAATCGCAGCAGCTCTCCGACCTGATCGCGGTGATTTCGGCAAACGGCCGCGCCGACGCGCTGACCGAGGCCGAACGTGCGACGGCCGCTGAGCAGGGCCGCATCCAGCGCGAGCGCTTCCTAACGCCGGGGTCGGGCTACCAGCCCGGCAATGCACGGATGTTCAACTGAGGTTGGAGCTCCGATCATGGAAGGGAAGGTGCTGGCCCGGATCGCGGCCATAGTGTTCATCGCCGTCGCCTTAACGGCGACCATCATCGAGATGACCCGCGAGGACGTGAACGTTCCCGCGCCTTCCGCTCCCGCATTCCAGCCTCCGGCCGATCCGCTGCGCGAGGGGCAACGTCATTGCCAGCAGCTCGGAGAGGCCGCCGCCAACGATCCGACCTGTCTCCGTATCTGGGCCGAGACACGCGACCGCTTCCTCGGCCGCACACCCGGCCCGGCGACGCCTGCACCGAACGGAGGAAAATGAGCCATGGGTGGAACGGGGGTCATCGACAATTTTCTCGGCATCTTCACCAGCTACATCGACAGCGGCTTCGGCCTGCTTGGCGGCGAGGTCGCGTTCATTGCGACGACGCTGATCGTCATCGATGTCACGCTAGCCGCGCTTTTCTGGGCATGGGGCGCGAATGGCGACATCATGGCGCGGCTGGTCAAAAAGACTCTGTTCGTGGGCGTCTTCGCCTACATCATCAGCAACTGGAACAACCTCGCCCGGATCGTCTTCGAGAGCTTCGCCGGGCTGGGCCTGATGGCCTCGGGCACCGGATTCTCTGTCGCCGATCTCTTGCGCCCCGGCCGTGTCGCCCAGACCGGGCTCGATGCGGGACGGCCTCTTCTGGAATCCATCTCCGATCTCATGGGCTGGATCGCCGTCTTCGAAAACCTCGTGCAGATCCTTTGCCTGTTCTTCGCCTGGGCGCTGGTTATCCTTGCGTTCTTCATTCTGGCGATCCAGCTCTTCGTGACGCTGATCGAGTTCAAGCTGACGACGCTGGCTGGCTTCGTACTGATCCCCTTCGGCCTCTTTGGCAAGACCGCGTTCATGGCGGAACGGGTTCTGGGGAACGTGATCTCCAGTGGCATCAAGGTGTTGGTCCTGGCCGTCATCATCGGCATCGGCTCAACGCTCTTCGGCCAGTTTACCGCCGGCTTCGGCGGCGCGACCCCCACGATCGACGACGCCATGGCGATTGTCCTGGCCGCTCTTTCCCTTCTCGGACTCGGGATTTTCGGCCCCGGCATCGCCACCGGCCTCGTTTCGGGTGGCCCGCAGCTCGGCGCGGGCGCTGCCGTCGGGACCGGCCTCGCCGTTGGTGGTGCTGCTGTGGCGGCCGGAGGCTCGACCATGCTTGCCGCCAAGGCGGGAGGCGCTGCGCTGTCGGGTGGTGCCGCGCTTGCACGCGGTGGTGCCGCGGTCGGCGGTGCGGCTTCGTCGGCCTACACCCTCGGCTCGATGGGCGGCTCCGGCGCGGCCGGGATCGCTTCCGGTCTCGGAGGTGTTGGCCGCGCCGGCGCGTCGGGGGCCATCTCGCCTCTGAAGCGCGCCGCCAACCGCGCCGCCGACAGCATGAAATCCAGTTATTCCGATGGCGCGAGAGCCGGGTTCACAGCGTCCGGCGGCAGTTCCTCCATGGGAACGGTCGGGGGCGTCCCATCGCCCGAACAATCCCCTCCTTCAGCCGCTGATGGTTCGCCTGCCTGGGCACAGAAAATGCGCCGCAGCCGAGCGATGAGCCACGGCGTCACCGCCGCCGCCCATGCCGTCCGATCCGGCGACAGCCATGGCCCCGGTTCATCCGTAAGCCTTTCCGAAAGTGACCGCACATGAACATCTTCAAACGACCGACGACCCACTATGGCAAGGTGCCGGAGCCGGAGACGCCTTATCAGCGCGCCGCGCAGGTCTGGGACGAGCGCATCGGTTCGGCCCGCGTGCAAGCGAGGAACTGGCGCTATATCGCCTTCGGCTCGCTGATCCTGTCCGCAGGCTTCGCTTCGGCGCTGGTCTGGCAGTCGGCGCAGGGGACGGTGGTGCCCTGGGTGGTGGAGGTCGACAATCTCGGCCAGGCGCAGACCGTCTCGGCCGCGAATGCCGACTATCGCCCGACCGATCCGCAGGTCGCCTTCCATCTCGGCCGCTTCATCGAGCAGGTCCGCGCAATACCGGCCGACGCCATCATCGTCCGCCAGAACTGGCTTCGCGCCTACGAGTTCACCACGGATCGCGGCGCGGCGGCGCTCAACGACTATGCCCGCGCCAATGATCCATTCAGCCGTGTCGGTCGCCAGCAGGTCGCCGTTGAGGTCTCAAGCGTCATCCGGGCCTCGCCCGACAGTTTCCGCGTGGCGTGGATGGAGCGGCACTATGAGAACGGCCAGCTTTCCACGACCGAGCGATGGACCGCGATCCTGACCATCGTGCTCCAGACCCCGCGCACCGCCGATCGGCTGCGTGCCAATCCACTCGGAATCTATGTCAACGCGATCAATTGGTCGCGGGAGATGAGTCAATGAATTCTTCGACTTTCCGTAAAGCCGCGTTTCCGGCTTTCCGTAAACTTGGCCTTCCGGCTTTGCTGCTTTCTGCCACCATGCTGGCCGGCTGCGCTACCAACCGGACACCGCAATTCAGCTACGACGCCCATGTGCCGCCACTGCCGACCGTTCAAACGGCCACGACCGACGACCGGCCCCGGCCGCTCCATGTCCCACCGGCCTGGACCGTGGCTCGGGGCGGCACCGCCGCTGGCACGCCCGATGGCCGCGTCGAGAACGCCAATGCCGCCGCCCGCGTCGAGCCGCGTAGGGAAGGCTACTACAACGCCATCCAAATCTATCCATGGAGCGAAGGCGCGCTCTATCAGGTCTATGCAGCGCCCGGACAAATCACCAATATCGCACTGGAGCCGGGTGAGAACCTGACCGGAGCGGGGCCGATCGCAGCCGGTGATACCACGCGCTGGATCATCGGTGATACGGAATCCGGTTCGGGCACCAACCGTCGTGTTCATATCCTCGTCAAGCCGACACGAGACGATATATCGACCAATCTCGTGATCACCACCGATCGACGGGTTTACACGATCGAGCTGCGTGCGCGGGAAGCGCTCTATATGCCCTCTGTGGCATGGGCTTATCCTGCACCGCCGCCGGGAAGCCGTGTCACCACGCCATCGGCGCCGATCATTCCGGCCGAGGCGGCGAGGAACTATCGCTATGCATTGCAGGTGCGGGGCGACAGCCCGCCATGGCGACCGATTTCCGTCTTCGACGACGGCAGGCGGGTCTATGTCGTCTTCCCGCGCGGGATTGTGCAGGGCGAGATGCCGCCGATCTTCGTGCTCGGCGCGGATGGCGAGCCGCAGATCGTCAATTCCCGCATTCATCAGAACGTGCTGATCGTGGACCGCCTGTTCGGGGCGGCCGAGCTGCGCCTTGGCAGCGGCGACCGTCAGCAGGTCGTCAGGATCGTCCGCATGGAACAGACGCAGGCGGCCACGCAACCGGCCGGCACGTTCACGGGAGGATCGTCCTCATGAGCAAGACCGACACCGCCGCGCCCATGCGGCTGCGCGCAGAAGCCCCCCGCGTCACCCGCCTATCCCGCAAGATGCTGGCTGGCGTCGGAGCCGTCGCCCTGCTCGGCATCGGCGGGGCGCTGATCTACGCACTCCAGACCCGCGATGCTGCGCCGGGTGGCGGCGAACTCTATTCGACGGAGAATCGGCCCACGGCGGACGGCCTGGCCGGCCTGCCGAGTGACTATAGCGGCCCGGTCCTTGGCCCCGCGCTGCCGGGTGATCTCGGTCGTCCGATCCTTGAGGCGCAGAACCGGGGCCAGCCAGTTGCCGCACCCGCCATCACCGCGCCAGCGGTCGATCCCGAAGAACGGCGCCGTCTTGCAGAGGAAGAAGCTGCACGGTTGAGCCACGTCTTTTTCCAGTCCGGCCCTCACACGGGAGCACCGGCAGGAACGGCTATGGCCGGCCTGGCTGGTCTCGGGGCGCAGCCGGATGCGGCAGGGCAGAACCGCCACGCGGCTTTCCTCAACGGCCCGGTGGCCCGGCAGACCGTCGCCCCGGATCGCCTCACGCCCCCGGCATCGCCTTATATTCTTCAGGCGGGCGCCGTCATTCCGGCCGCGCTCATTACCGGCATCCGCTCGGACCTTCCCGGTCAGATCACGGCGCAAGTGACCGAGAATGTCTATGACAGCCCGACCGGTTCGCTGCTCCTGATCCCGCAGGGAACCCGTATCATCGGCCAGTATGATGATGGCGTGACCTTCGGCCAACGCCGCGTGCTCCTCGTGTGGAATCGCCTGATCCTGCCTGATGGCCGGTCCATCGTGCTGGAGCGCCTGCCGGGCGCCGACGCCGGCGGCTATGCCGGTCTTGAGGATGGCGTCGATTATCACTGGTGGGATCTGATGAAGGCGGCTGGCCTATCCACGCTTCTCGGGGTCGGTGCGGAACTGGCAACCAGCGACGAAGACCGGCTGATCCGTGCCATCCGCGACGGGGCGCAGGACACCGTCAATCAGGCGGGTCAGCAGATCGTGCAGCGCCAGTTGCAGGTTGCGCCGACATTGACGATCCGGCCGGGCTTCCCGGTCAGGATCATCGTCACTCGCGATTTAGTGCTCCAGCCGACAGGAGGTTGATCATGACCAAGTTGAAACTTGGCCCGCTGCCCGACGACAAGCCCGTGAAGGTCACACTGGAACTGCCCGCGACGCTTAACCGCGATCTGATCGACTACGCCGATGTGCTGGCCCGTGAAACCGGCAAGCCCGTCGCCGATCCCTTGAAGCTGATCGTGCCGATGCTGGAGCGGTTCATCGCTACGGACCGCGGGTTTAGAAAGGCTAAGCGCTCGATATCGCCTGCGAGTAGTCAGAGCTGACGGCGATTGCCCTTGCCAGACTGAGTAGCCGACGAAAGGCGGGGTTATCATTGTTAGTCGACCACACCGCTGAGAATGGCAACAACTCGCCGACGATTGCCTTGTAAACCACCCCAGCGAACCGTGCTGATGTCATGGCCTCGCTCACGACAGTCAATCCTTGACCGAGTGCGACGAGAGCAATGAGATTGTCTCGGCTGGTGTGTTGTACTTTTATTTCGGGATGTCTGCCGAGGTCAGCCAGATATCGAACAAGATAGGCGTGGATCTCTTGTCCTGGCGCTGTCTCGCTCACAATGAACGTTTCGTCGTGCAGATCACGCCATTCAAGTTCTTTCCGATTGGCCAATGGATGGTGGGCGGGCAGAACTGCAAATACGCGCTCCTCCCACAGGGGGGTTCGCTCGCACCCCGGCCAATCTCGTGTGCCGGCGACAAAGGCTACATCGAGGCTGAGATTTCGGATTGCTACAACGTGGTCTGCGGGGTTCCCGTCGACCAACTCTATTGTTACCTGCCCGTGGCGTTGACCGAAGGTGCCCAACAGTTCCGCGAGGAAGCCGGAAGCGATTGAGGAATAAACGCCAATACGGATTCGACCCTGCTCGGAGCGACCCGCAAGCGCCACGTCGTATGCGCCTTCTGCGATGCTCCGAATAGCTTCCCGTGCGCGCCTCAGGAAGCGTCGGCCCGCATAGGTTTGAGACACGCCCCAGGAATGTCGGTGAAAAAGTGACGCTCCAATCTGGTCCTCAAGGTCGGCGATGCACCGGCTGACTGCCGACTGTGAGATGCCCAGGCCAATTCCCGCCTTGCGAAAACTGCCCTGTTCGGCCGCCGCCAGGAAATATCTAAGATGGCAAAGCTCGATTGCCTCAACAGTTTTCGACAGCACCATTAGGAGACCCTCGCCAATTTTGGCTCAAGCAAGCTGTGGTCGTGCTTATGCGAGTCGGGCCAAGCAAGAGTGTCTGCGGGCTCGTTGCCGGCGCCGCGAACCAGGCATAGTCGCGCCCTCCGGAGCCTTATGTGGTCGCTATTTCCTGCCGGACGCATCCATGGCGTCGTTGATGTAGTGTGTGACATGAAACAATTCCCGTTGCGGCCCTATCGACGATCATGGCGTGCATTCAGCGATGGATCTATTCTGCCGCCTCCGGTGCCTCACCCGACGGATGCTCCAAGCGCGTGAACCAAGGCATCCGCCTCCAGCCGAAACCCGTCGTAAACAACGCGGCCGTCGGGCGCGATCACGACAAACCAGGGCGTCCCACCCGTTTGAAACGCCTCCATAATTGCCGGCACGGTTTCGCCTCGACCCTCAACGGGAGCAGCGTGCCCAAAGGGAATGCCCAGTCCATATCGTGACTGGTTTTCCCGTAGGCGGTCGAAGGTGTTCACGTCCGAGCCCTCGAACACCGTCTGCACGGCGGCGAAGCCAACGCCTTTGTTTCCGAGATTTTCTAAAAGTGTCACAAGCGTGGGAAAACCGTGTGTGTGACACCCGGCGCACCAGTCTTGAAAGAAATACAGGATCTTGAAGCCCGTACCCAGTTCTTCCAGAGACAGCGGATCACGCTGATTGCCATTCCCATCGATCCACTGAACATTCTCCAACGGCGGAGATGGCGACCCTACAATTCCAGTTTTCATGATGTTCTCCCGTTGGTGGCTCGCGGCATTGCACCGCGAGCCACATACCTGTTAGGCCGCCGTGTCTGTTCGGCGCGGCAGAACCCAGTTGGGGCGCGCGAAATGGCACGAGTATCCGTGCGGGATGCGCTCCAGGTAATCCTGGTGTTCCGGCTCGGCTTCCCAGAAGTCACCTACCGGCTCCACCTCCGTGACCACCTTGCCGGGCCACAAGCCGGAAGCTTCGACGTCCGCGATCGTATCCAGAGCAACATTCTTCTGTTCGTCACTCGTGAAGTAGATCGCTGAGCGATAGCTCTTACCGAAGTCATTGCCCTGCTGATCCAGCGTGGTCGGATCATGGATCTGGAAAAAGAACTCCAGCAGTCGGCGATAGCTGATTTTCTGAGGATCGAAGATGATCTCGATCGCCTCGGCATGCGTTCCGTGATTGCGATAGGTCGCATTGGGCACGTCCCCGCCGGTATAACCGACTCTCGTTGAGATCACGCCCCACTTCTTTCGAATGAGATCCTGCATGCCCCAAAAGCAGCCACCAGCCAGTACAGCACGTTCGGTTGTCATCTAGATATCCTCTACCTGGTTGAGATAGTCACCGTATCCTTGCGCCTCCATCTCCTCGCGTGGGATGAAGCGCAGCGACGCGGAATTGATGCAGTAGCGCAAGCCGCCACGGTCGGTCGGCCCGTCAGGGAAGACGTGGCCAAGATGGCTATCGCCATGTGTCGAGCGCACTTCCGTGCGGACCATGCCGTGACTGGTGTCACGCAGCTCGTTGATGTTCAGCGGCTCGATCGGCTTCGTGAAGCTGGGCCAGCCACAACCGGACTCGAATTTGTCCGACGATGCGAACAAAGGTTCACCCGAGACGATGTCGACGTAGATGCCGGCCTCATCATTGTGGAGAAGAGCACCGGTGCCCGGCCGCTCGGTGCCGCTTTGCTGCGTCACCCGGTATTCCTCGGGTGAGAGCCTTGCGATCGCGGCGTCTGTTTTCTTGTATGTAGCCATGTTTTTCTCCTTCGAATGTCTGCCGCTAAAGTGGCTATTCAATCCGAAGGTGTCCAATACGGCACGGCTATAGTTTCAATGCTTCGCCTCAGTGTTGCCAGCGGTCAAGCCAACGCGATGGTCTACACTACCACCCATGGCGTTCGACCAGCATTCGAAGCTGGCGCAGGACCGCCGCTGTTCCTGAGCCAGAAACTGACTGGAAACCGATCGTCCGGGTAAGGTCGAGCGTTTCAACCGGGCGAAGGGTCAGGCCGGCGACGATGGCCGAGTTTTCGGGCAGCATGCAGACACCGGCGCCTTCGGCCACCGCCTGCTGGATTAGATCCTCCCGTTCAGATCTTAGCCGCGGGACCATGACGATAGCGCGTTCGCGAAGATGCTCGTTGACGCGAGAGCGAAATTCACAATGAAGGCGATCAAGATAAGGTTGCTCAGCGAGTTCGGCGAGCGAGATCACTTCCCGACCGGCTAAAGGGTGCTGCTCCGCCATGGCCAATAACAGCCGCTCGCGGAACATCTCAGCGGTGGCGATCTTGGCGTTACCCGCCATCGGATCGGAACAGAAGCAGCCATCGAGCCGACCGCTCAGCAGACACTCAACGGCCTCTTCGCGGGTGATCGGCCGGACAACCAGTTCGAGCATTGGCAACTGTTGCAGGGCATGGGCGATGAACCCAGTGATTAGCCTTGGTGCAATCGTGTTGACGACGCCCACGGTTAACGTCTCTCGTCTTCCCCGAACCCGATTGAGGGAGAGTGCGCGGACCCGCTGTTCACCTTCCGCTATCGAAGCAAACTCTGAACGGATATCACGGCCTAGAGCTGTGAGACGGCTGTCTTTCCCATCACGATAAACCAGGGTGCCACCCAGTTCCTCCTCAAGTCGTTGGATCGCGCGTGTGAGCGTGGGTTGCGAAACACCGCTGCGCATGGCCGCTTCGGTGAAGTTCAGAGAATCCGCCAGATTCAGGAAATATCGTATCTGATTGAACTCCATGCCTACCGCCGTTCTGTCTATTGTTTCATTACTATGGGGCCGAACGTTTCCATTGGACATGAGGTGCAACGTTTCTCGTCGCAATATCGGCATGTCGTCAGCGCGGAAAGTGGGTCGCTCGCCAGCGCTGCAACCAAGGTCTCGGCGACACTCTCGAAAGCAGCGAGATGCTCGTGTGGCACGTGTCCGACTGCCCACGTCAGCGCTTCTCGACGATGTTCCAGCACCTGTTCGCGCTGTTGTTTCGCGCTGGGCGTCAAGACGAGGTTGAAGGCTCGGCGATCAGTGCGTGAAGGGCGTTTCTCGACAAGCCCCCGTTCTAGCAAACGGTCGACCAACCGGACAGCTCCACCATGCGTGATGGTCAGAACCCGGCTCAACTGTTCGATCGTCATTCCGGGGGCATGACCGATCGCTACCAGGGCGGCAACGGTTCCTCCACCGTCCTGCATTGTTTGCGCAATCGCGGCGTGCATGCGGTCGTTTACCCCTACGGCCAAGGCGCCCAGAAGGTTCACCAGCCGCTCGGAGACGTTTCTATCCATTGCGCTCTCAGCCACACAGCGTTATAAGTATGAGTCAGTCATATATTATCTGCGGCGACAGGTCGAGGTCTGTGTAAAGCGGCCTTTTCAGGCCGGAACATCTCCGCGCGTGTCGACTCACTAGAAGCAAGGGGACTTCGAATGGCTACCAGAGGGTTCACCGGCCGCCCATCGGGAGGAGACCAGTCGGAACGGATTCCGCCCGGTCAACATCTTGTCGACTATTTTCCTGTCCTCACCGCAGGGCCGACGCCGAACATCGAGCCGGGGGACTGGAAATTCACACTCAAGATCGGCCCACGGCCCGTGAAGGCTTGGAATTGGACGGAGTTCAACGCCCTGCCGATGACGAAGATGACGCGCGACATACACTGCGTGACGTCTTGGTCGAAGCTGAACACCGCATGGGAAGGCGTGCTAATCGACGATATCCTGGCCGATGCTGGCGTGGAGCATCCCACCGATTTTCTTCTCGCCCACAGCTTCGATGGATATTCGACCAATGTCCCGCTAGCGGATCTTGCGTCGGGAAAGGCGATGGTCGCGTTGAAATATGAAGGCAAAGCGATCCCGCGTGATCATGGAGGACCCGCCCGCCTGCTCGTTCCACATCTTTACTTCTGGAAGTCTGCAAAATGGGTGAACGGGCTCCAGTTCACTGAACGCGACGAGCCCGGCTTTTGGGAACTGCGCGGCTATCATATCTACGGCGATCCGTGGAAGGAGCAGCGATATTCCGGTGATTGAGCGTACCACGCCGATCGGTTGGCAGATCGGAACGATCTCCGAGATCGTCCAACGCACGCCGAGCATCAAGAGCTTTTTTCTGCGTCTGGCACAGCCTTTCACGCATGTCGCCGGACAGCATGTCGACATTCGACTGACGGCCCCTGATGGATACTCGGCGATGCGAAGCTACTCGATCGCATCCGATCCATCTCGCTCTGACACTATTGAGCTCGTCATCGAAAACCTGCAGGGCGAGGTCTCTGCCTACTTCCACGACGTCGCCGTCGCTGGAGACGAAATTGAACTGCGCGGTCCTTTAGGGGGCCATTTCTTGTGGCCGGAGCCAGAAAGCGGCCCGATCCTTTTGATCGGCGCGGGGTCCGGTGTGGCGCCGTTCATGTCGATGATCCGGCACAGGCGTTCAGTCGCGCTTACCGTTCCGACAGCGCTTCTCCTGTCCGCCCGTACGAGAAACGACGCCCTCTTCGCCGAGGAACTCATTTCCAGCGAAGAAGGCGACCCTAACTTCGCACTGACCCTGGCGATTACCCGCGAGGCACCTTGGCGAGCCTCGGATTTTGCGCGTCGGGTGGACGAAGGAATGATCAAGGACGTCGTTGGCCGCATGCCTTCTATGCCTGCGCATGTCTTCATCTGCGGATCGAACGGCTTCGTCAATATTGCCGCTGATGGCGTTCTCGCTTCGGGACTGGCCCCGGATGTGATCAAGACTGAGCGGTATGGGGGGTGAGGGCTCCAGCGGCCGCGTCGCGGATCGCACGGAATAGGTGCACAAGAGCCGGTCTCTCGAGCATAGCTACGACTGCGCAGGCATCACGCTCTACATCACCAGCAAGTTCGCCCTGAGTGGCTTCACTCGCGGACTTTCGCGCGGGCCCGGTCCGACTGGTGACCGTCAACGGAAACCAGCCCCGGCCCATCGACACAGAGCTTGCACCTCCTCGGGGGACACCAGGGTATGACGCAAAAGTCGGGCTCACAAGTGTCGGACGCTATGGAAAGACAGCAGAAATAGCCGCATCGATCGCATTTTCTGTGCAGCCCGAAAGCTGCCTTCATCAATGGTGAATACCTCTACGTCGACGGCGGGTGGAACGCTTGAGAGGTGATCGCGCCAGCATGACGCGACATGCCTGCTCCGCATCAAAACTATAGTCACAGCACATTGGGAATTCGTTCGTCAGGATGCAATCATAAGCATTGTGCTCGTTGATACATCCGAGCGCCCCTGATGGCCGAATAACACCAAAGGAGATGCAGATGAGACTAAGAGTATCTGATGTTGTTGAAGCGGTGAACCAGCTCGTGAGCCAAGGTTATGAGCGTGAATACCGCATAAGAGATGGCAGACTTTTTGATCTGGCGCTCGGCTCCGAGCTCGAGTCGAGCAACATTCAGGTCGACTCCGCGCTCCGCTTGGTGAGCGGCCGGGATGGCGAGGATGCATCCAACATCTATGCCATTTCCGACCGAGAGTCCCAAAGCAAGGGATTGCTCGTGGATGCCTTCGATATATTTGATGAGATCGGCGACAGTGGTTTGGCCGACCGGCTGCTCGCAAAGCGTGACACGGATGTCGTTGGGGACAACGATGTCCCGAGCAGATACGGCCTTCGCAAAGTCTACAAGCGGGAATTCGATAACGACCCCGAGCGCTACGTACTGCGCATAGGTTTCCCGGACTTTCCTGACTGCCCGTTCGGTCAATCGTACTCGGTGCTCGGCTTTGACACCGCGGAGCAGTCGTATGTGTGGCTGGTCACGAGCATTCTGCGGGATTCCCGACTGAACCGGATTCCATATCAGGGCACGGAACTCCCCGACGACGAGTGAGCACCGTCCGGCCATCAGGTGGCGTCCATGGCCGGTCGTCAGAACCCAGACAATCAGACCCCAAGGAAGAGCAATGATGGACAAGAACCTGATCAAAGAGACCATGCTTTCGCTTGAAGCTGCCGCCTTTCAGAGCGCCCGGGAAGAGTATCTCGACTATGTTGCAGACGCTCGGCTAGATCGCAGCGAGCCGATCGAAAACGATGAGCAAGCCCAGGCTGAAACAGCCAGCGATTTTTCCGAGGCTCTCGATGACACCCTTCACGACTATGGCGACAAGCTCGAAACGTTGAGAAAGATCGACTTCGGCCCGAAGGCGACCGTAACTGCTGGCGCTCTCGTCCGGCTATCGGGTCGCGACTTCGTCATAGCCGTGTCCACCGGCAGATTCACAATCGACGGTCGCGAAATGATGGGGATTTCTACGATGGCCCCGATCTTCGAAGCACTTGAAGGCGCGCGAACTGGCGAAACGGTGGAGTTCAAGGGGCGGAAGCTGGTGGTCGAAGATGTTGCCTAGCGATCGGATGACCGGCGATCCAGTGGCCCTCGGAAAAGGTCCTGGCCAGCGTTACGGATGCGCGGTGCGATCGACGTGCGAGAACGTTGATGGAAATGCTGATTTCGAAACTGCACTAGGCGCTTTGCCTTCGGGCTACAGCGAAGGTGTCTACCAGGGCAGGCGGTATGGCGTCAGTGTCCGTCGATCTGACGACGGGCGGCGCAACAGCCTGTTCGCTCGCGAATTGGCGGGAGCCGATATCGTCAGTTTCAATATGTATCGTCTGGGGTCGGGCAACACGTCGCTCAAGCCCTGTGAGATGTCCACTGAGAAGGTGATCGACTTCGTTCGGGGCTTTCGGTTGCTGGGGAGGAAATCTTCATGAGTAGTTTCAAGGCGCTGGTTATAGAAAAGACCGACGACGGCCAGACTGTCGCCCTCAAGGATTTCAAGGTCGCCGATCTGATGGATGGTGACGTCGCAATCAGGGTGACCCACTCCACGCTCAACTACAAGGACGGGTTGGCCTTGACCGGCAAGAGCCCGGTGGTGCGCCGGTTTCCCATGATTCCGGGAGTTGACTGCGCGGGTATCGTGGAGGCTTCCGACAACCCTGACTTTCAGGCGGGTGATCGTGTTATCCTCAACGGCTGGGGGACCGGCGAGACGCACTTGGGGTCCTATGCCGAGAAAGCAAGGGTCCGGGGCGACTGGCTTATTCCGCTGCCGAAGGGGCTTACGCCATCTCAGGCCATGGCAGTTGGTACGGCGGGCTTCACCGCAATGCTGTCGGTACTCGCGCTCGAAAGGCACGGTTGCAGCCCCGGTGACGGCCCAGCGATCGTGACAGGCGCAGCTGGGGGCGTCGGCTCGATGGCCATCGCCTTTCTTGCCAAGGCCGGTTGGCGCGTTGTTGCCTCGACGGGACGTGTCAGCGAAACGGACTATCTCAGTGAACTCGGAGCTACCGAGATTATCGAGCGTTCCGAGCTTTCCGGTCCGGGCCGGCCGCTGGCAAAAGAGCGTTGGGCGGTCGGAGTCGACTCCGTCGGCTCCAGCACCTTGGCCAATCTTCTTTCGAGCATTCAATACGGCGGAGCGGTCGCTGCTTGCGGCCTTGCCGGGGGCATGGATCTGCCAACCTCTGTCGCTCCTTTCATACTGCGAAGTGTGGCGCTGCTCGGCATCGACTCGGTGAGAGCAAGAAAGTCTTTGCGACTGGAAGCTTGGGATCGGATCGCCCGTGACCTCGACCGTGACAAGCTCGCCGCCATGACCAGTTCCATTCCGCTTGCCGACGTGCAGTCGGCCGCAACCGATATACTGGAAGGCAAGATACGTGGGCGAGTGGTCGTCGACATAGGATGAACGGCGTCTGCCGAGCAACTTGTCCAATGATATCAGCGTAGCGACACGCGCCGCGACGCCCAAACAACGGTTATGAAATGACGAGCATTTTCCCTGAACTATCGTTCTCCAGCATGTCCGCAACGGACTGGCTGGGCGCATTGTTGATTGCGGCGCTCGCGTTCATCCTCGGATTCGCGCTTAACCGCGGTTCGATATGCACCGTGATCGCTACGGCCGACTGGGTGTTGCGTAAGCGGCCTGCCAGATCGATTGCCTTGCTGGAAAGTGCCCTCTGGGCGGGGGTTGTCTACGCCGTTCTTGGCGTCGCACCGTTCATGCCCGCAGGTTGGCTACCGATAGAATATCTGCTTGCGGGTGCAATCCTTTTCGCGCTTGGCAGCTACGTAAATGGCGCCTGCGTTTTCGGATCCATTGGCCATATCGGCAACGGTGATATCCAGGTCAGCCTGGTCTTCGTGGGCATCTTCCTTGTCACCTTCGTCGAACCGATCGCAAAACTTCTTCCTGAGCACCCTCCGCTGAGCTTGCCGTTACTCGGGGGCGCCATGCTGTTCGTTGGGCTGATCATTGTGGTCGTTGGAATCCGATTCTTTCTCGCCCGTCGCGACCGTGCCAACTTCCGCGTTCTCACCGTTTCCATGGGCCTGATTGGCGTAAGCTTTGCAACGCTCGCGAGCGTAGCGCCGCTTTTCTCGATAACGGCCTCCATCGAGGCTGTGGTGAGCGTGCCTGTTGCCGGTGCGGTCGCTGTGATGGGAATGTCTTTGGGGAGCATCACCTCTTCCCTTCTTCGCAACGGGGCGTTCCGCTTCAAGCTTCCGACTTGGGGCGGCATGCTACGTCATCTGACGGGCGGAATTCTCATGGGCCTGGGCGCGGTGCTCATTCCAGGCGGCAATGACACCCTGTTGCTGACGGGGTTCCCAGGAGCGGCTTGGCAGGCATTGCTCGCATATGTGGTCATCGTCGGCGTATTGGCAGCGCTTATCGCAGGCTTTGGCTCGAAAGCCATGGCGTGGGGCGATCGAGGATAGTTTGAAAGGACCGAATAATGGAAGATATCGACGACATTTGGAAATCCGTAACATCGGCATCTGTGTGCGATGCACTTGGGAGAATCTGCAACCATCGCGCCCACGTGCTCGATCTCGTCTCCCCGACGCCTGGAAAGGTGCTCTTCGGGCCGGCCGTCACCCTGCGTATGCTGCCATTGCGCGATGATCTATTCGACGAGAATGTGAACAGCTTCTCCCGTCTGTTTTACGAGGCCGTCGGCGCAACGCCTAAAGGCAAGGTTCTCGTGTTGGACAGCAGCGGCCATTCGGACGTTTCGGTTGGCGGCGGGACGAAACTTTCGCGGCTGCACAATCTAGAACTCGCCGGCATGATCACCGACGGTCGACTCCGCGACTTCGAGGAACTCGCAACTTACGAACCAGTCTTCTATTGCCGGGGAACCACGCTCAGGGCCGGAACGGGGGACTTAATGCCCGTCGCAGCGAACGAACCCGTCAATCTCGCGGGCGCAACGGTTGTCCCCGGCGACTACATATTCGCTGACGGTGCCGGTACGGTCATCCTTCCGGCCGGGCTTGCGCATCAAGCGCTCAAAGCGGCGCAGGAGGTTCAGGCGCAGGACAGCTACTATCTTGACGTCATCCGCCGCGAAGTCCCAGCGAGCGACCGCGGATCGGCAAGCGACAACGCATGACGGGTGGGCGTAGGGGGAGCTAGCCTGACTACGCCAGAAGTCCCGAAGCCATAAATTGAAACGCCTCAACGGCTCTGGGAAGAGCCGCTCGCGGTTCTTCGCTCGCAGCCACCCATAAGGCGGCCGTCAACGCTGCGCCGGAAAGCAGTCTAGATGCTGCATCAACATCGACCGGCTTGATAGTCCCATCCGAGACCAACCCGGCGACGGTCTGCCTCGTCATTTGGAGACACGCATTCTGGCTCGGCCATTTTGATGGGTCGCCCAGAAAAGCCGGGCCATCCAGTAAAACGATCCGCTGGACTTCGGGTTCAAGTGCCATTTCGATATAGGCAGCACCTTCGGCCAACAATTGCTCCCAGCCGCTTTTCTTCCTTAACGCCGCCTTTCGCGCACGCGTTGCCATCTCTCCATCGACCTCAGCAACCACGGCGGCCAACAAGCCCTTCTTGTCGCCAAAATTATGGTAGAGAGCGCCTCGCGTCAGCCCTGCATCGGCGGCCAGGTCGTCCATCGACGCTGCGGCAAATCCTTTCTCTGCGAACGCTTTGCGTGCTGCCGCGATTAGCTTGGCACGATTCTCTTCCATCGTTTCGACGCGGCTTCTGGGGGGCATTTCCAACCTCTTTTCATGTACGAGCCGTATGCAGATTGACATACGGGCCGTATATGAACTAATTCCACATACGGCTCGTATATCAAACGTGCCAATTGCTGTGAAGTCCCGCGGCCCGATCGGCCTTATGCGGGAGAAGAGACCTGAAAGGACCATGTCATGCCCCAGCCTCAAGCTGTTTTTCCTGCTGACCGCCACTCACTCTATGAAGCTCATGGATATTCGGCTGCGATCCGTTCTGGCGATCTGCTGTTCGTGTCTGGCCAAGTCGGTAGCCGAACTGATGGCTCACCAGAGCAGGACTATGCCGAGCAGGTTCGCCTCGCCTTCGCCAACCTGCGCGCCACTCTCGCCGCCGGGGGCTGCACGTTCGACGACATCGTCGACGTGACGACCTTCCACACCGATCCCGAGGGGCAATTCGAAACGTTTATGACCGTGAAGAACGAAGCCTTCCCGCAAGCTCCGTATCCGAACTGGACGGCCATCGGCGTCAACTGGCTCGCTGGCTTCGACTTCGAGATCAAAGTTATTGCTCGCATTCCTACCGGAGCCTGACGCAGGTTGGGCCGCTACCGCGACAAAGCGTACTCGGGCGGGCCGTGGCCAGCCTAAGTTGCGCAGCGGTCGGCAGATAGGTCGGCCGCTTCGGCCGGTATAACAGGAGGTCGGCGATCCGCGTGTGGAGTTACGCAACCCGATTTGCCGGATCGCCACCACAAACCCCTCATGCACTACAAGAGGTGCTGGCCGAGCGACACATTTCTATGTTTTGGGATATTGACATATCCCGATATCCGGTTATTGTGATGAGGAGATCAACGACAGCGAACGGAATCCAGACCATGTATCAACCCAGTCCAATCTCCTACGATCAGCACCGCGGATTCCGGCACACGTTCACGCATGGAAAGCTAAGCGTAGGCTTGTTTTTCCCTATCGAAGCGTTTGACGGCGATATGCCAACCATGCGCAACCAGGTTGAGCTGGCAAAGCGCTCTGAGGAGCTGGGATTTTCAACGCTCTGGTTTCGCGATGTGCCCTTGCGCGACCCGAGTTTCGGCGATGTAGGGCAGGTTTTCGATCCGTGGGTCTATCTCGGCTTCATCGCCGCGCAGACCTCGAAAATTGCGCTCGGTACGGCATCAATTGCGATCCCACTGCGCCATCCTCTACATACCGCGAAGGCCGCAGCTAGCGTGGACCAGCTCAGCGAGGGTCGGCTGCTCCTTGGCGTCGCGTCGGGCGATCGACCCGTCGAATTTCCCGCGTTCGGTTTGGATCCTGATAAACGGGGAGAAATCTTTCGCGAGAACTTGGATATCATTCGGGGCGCGCAGCGTACCAGCTTCGAGCCCTTGCAATGGGGTCGCGGACTTCTCGCAAACGCTGACCTGATCCCGAAACCGACGACGAATGAGATCCCGTTCTTCGTAACCGGCAACAGTCGTCAATCCCTTGAGTGGATCGCGCGGGAGAGCAGCGGTTGGATAACATATCCACGCCCGCCTCAGGCGCAGCAGCAAGTCGTGGAGAACTGGCGCCAGACAGTCTCGACGCAAGTGGGCGATGTCTACAAGCCGTTCCTCCAGTCCCTTTACATCGATCTCGACACGCATCCCGCGACGCCGCCGACTCCGATCCATTTGGGGTTCAGGCTTGGGAGAGACTATCTCCTGAAGCTGCTGGAAGCCCTCGAGGGGATCGGTGTGGATCACGTCATCCTCAATCTCAAATACGGTCGTCGACCAGCTCCCGAAGTCGTCGAAGAGCTTGGTTTGCACATCGTGCCCCGGTTTGGCGCCCAAGCTGCCTGAGCCGGTAGATGTCATGGGGCGCGAAGTCCCGGAAACAGCAATTCAAAGCAATTCTCCAGGGTGGAGATCGTCAAAGAAGGAGATACGTCATGACCAAGGTCTTGGTATTGGGCGCTGCCGGCAAGATAGCGCGCCATGCAGTGAGTCAATTTGTCGATGAGGAAGGTCTCGACCTGACCCTTTATCTGCGAAGGTCCGAGCGCCTGCGAAATCTGGCAGGAGATCGCGTCGAGATTGTTGAGGGTGACGTGACCGACACCGACCACCTGCGACAGGTCTTAGAAGGCAAGGACATCGTCTATGCCAATCTGGGAGGGGACGACATCGAAGACCAGGCAAGGTCAGTCGTCGCGGCACTGGAAGCGGCGGGTGTCCGTCGCCTGAT
Organism: Paracoccus versutus; assembly: GCF_000763885.1. Lineage (GTDB taxonomy): Bacteria > Pseudomonadota > Alphaproteobacteria > Rhodobacterales > Rhodobacteraceae > Paracoccus > Paracoccus versutus. The sequence goes on from NZ_JRKO01000001.1 coordinate 122,912, forward strand.
CTGGATATCGACCCTAGGCATTTACGACGAGGTCCCAGGGGAGTTCGGTAAGTGGAATCACCAGATGCTCGACGGGGGATACCTAGAACCCTACAGCGCGGCTGCTCAGGTTATCGAGGCTTCAAAGCTGGACTATACCATCGTGCGGCCGGCGTGGCTCACCGACGTTGACGAGGTGGAGTATGAGCTTACCCAGAAGGGCGAACCCTTTAAGGGCACGGAAGTGTCCCGCAAGAGTATCGCCGACCTGGTGGTGAAACTGTCGCTGGACCCGACGCGCTATGTGCGCGGGTCAGTCGGTGTCAACAAGCCCGGCACCGAAGGCGACAAGCCCTCGTGGTACTAGCCCCTTCACGGTCAGCCAGCGGGAACCGGTTTGGATTCCTGCTGGTCGTGAAGATTGGCGGTCCGTTGCATACGATACCGAGGTATCGTAATATCGTGAAAAATCTCTACGGCGGAAGATCATGGCTATCGATGTCAGTGAAGCCCTCAAGGCACTCGACAATCCAGCTCGCTTGGCAATCCTGGCCAAGCTCAAGGAGCCACGAAAGAACTACCCCGAACAGGATGTCGATCCCGACGAAGTTGGGGTATGCGTGAGCATCATCCAGGAGCGCGCTGGCTTATCCCAATCGACCATTTCGCAATATCTGACAGCTTTGCAACGCGCAAAGCTCGTTACATCCCGGCGGGTCGGCCCTTGGACGTACTATAAACGTAACGAAGAGAACATCGCTGCGTTCTTGAGGGAACTGCATGACCTGATATGATCACTTCCGTCTACATGAACTACCATCGACATGTACGTGGACATTGTGATCTCAGCAGATTCAGACGACAGCGCTTTCGTGGCCGACCTCGATAATCTTGGCACAAAGATTGTCGCCTCCTAACATTCTGTGCGCTCAAAGATTGAAGGTCGGCCTCAGCGTCTGTCAGCAACGCTAATAAGACCGGAGGTTCGAGGCAATGATCCACCTCGCAGCAGGACCTATCAAGTCGCGAGTAATCCCTCCCGACCCCAGCGCGGACACTGCAGTCGATCATTGGCAAGCCACCGTTGCAAGCTTGCCAAACGTGTTGCGACATGGCCCTATGTGCTTTGGGAGCGGAGGGATGATCGGGGACAGTGAAACTTGGTGATATCGACGCGTACGAACGCCGCCTCCGGGATGCGATCGTTGCCTTCAACAAGAAGCAAGTATCAGGGGTCACACTTATTGAAGCCGTCGACGAGGCAAATCTCTGGCCGGACGGTTTCGAGCAAGCACAGCCTTTCCTGAGTGAGCTTCATTTGTCGGCGCTCTTCGATAGGAGCCCGCTTTTGCTTTGTGCCATCGCGGCCGAGATTGGGTTCAGATTCGAGGGAGTCGGTACCGAATTTTGGAACAAGCTTGCTACGGCGCTTGGGGTTCCGATCACGATGTCGGATCGAACGAGGTTCGGCGACGTCTTTAAGGCGACAGCACAAAAGTTTAGACTTTCGAAGCCCTCGGGAAGTGCCTTTAGCGCGCACTTCTCTATAATTTCTTGGCCCATCGCCAATGCTCTATTGCCGCTGGATCTCATTGGTCCTGTCACGCGCCTTCTTGCTAGAGCTCCCGCAACCGCACTTCCTGGACCTGGGCGCAACGCCAATTTCCCTAGTCTAAGAGCGTGGGCCAGCGCGGCAGAAGGAGCCAGGCTGGTCGATTGGTTACGGTTCGAAGCGTCATCGGAACGAGTATTGACTTCTTTGCTCACAGAGAACCGAGGCGGCGGTATTTCGGCGCTTAGCTATTCACGCCTTCACGACTCGATCTCGAAATCGTCTGAAGCGTTCTTCGCCGCTCGCGCAGCACGTCGGCGTGCCCGGCGGATTAGGGGAGGAAGTATCGCTCCAGAGAGTCCGGGGCGCCTCATAGTAACTCGGGAGTTGGCTGGCTTGAGGCTATACGCCACATGGCCCGCCTTGCCCGGTGAATTGGTTGATGAAGCCAAGAATATTGCACGTGCTGCGGGTTGGCGGCCGCAGCTTTGGGGGGCTGGCGCGCGCCTGCATAGTGATACCGCCCTTGGAGACGGCCCTTTTGCGCTAACACACTCGGACGTCCCTCGAGGCGATCATGCATCCTATGGCGATGCGGCGGCCGTGTTTGGTGAGGGCAGTGCGATTGCCGCGGCGCTTGCCAGCCGCAGCATAGATTGGAACGAATCTTTGTTGTTCGATGTAAACGACGAACGCACGCGGGGCGAGCAACGCTTTGCGCCTTTCGATCTCAGTAGCGGATATGCATGGATTGCCTGTCGCGCGGGAATGACTTCTCTCGATCAGCTCCATTTCATCGGGTCGGTCGCCGGCTATCGGCTATTCGAGGCGAGTCTTGCAGATGAAACCGCGCGCACGATCCTCGGCAACCATGGACTGTTAGCTGCCGGGGATCGCAGCTTTGTCGCCCGCCACCCGATCGACGCGATCATAGCACCCCAAGGCGTGGTTCGGCCCGACAGACCCTTCACGATCTATCGGCTGGGGCCCCCAATCGACGTTGGCGAACCTCAGCGGCTGCGCAACGCTGAGCAGGTGAGTGGACAGCCTCGCGTACGCTGCGAGGGCGCTCAGGAGCCGGACGATATTCCGATCAGCCTGTCCCTCCTCGAGCGTGATGGAGCATTCTCTGCACTCATAGAGCGGAGGCTGCAGTTGCGTCTCGAAAGCGCGCATGCGCTCAGGGCCGTTCCGCTCACAACTGAGCTTGAAATCAATGGTAAGCTCATCGTTCGTAACGTCGGCGAACTTGCCGAACTTCCCGTCACTGTCGACCAGCATTCGCCACTCCTGACGGGCCTATATGCGGACGGCATCCGCACACGACTCCTCGAGAGTGGGGTAGGCACTCTTCGTTTCTCGGTTGGACGGCTAGCCAGTATTGAGGTGCCACTCGCACGACCGAAGGGTGCTGTCGACTGGTCAACCACTCCTCCAACTCTCATCGATGCGGACGGCTCAGCCAGTATGGCCTGCGCGCCCGCCACTGCGCCCCACCGCTTCGTTCCGGCGCCGGCAGTCGTTCGCCCCGAGAGTGGCGCTGTCGGGTACGTGTTTCGGTTCGGCGACGGGCGCTTTGCAGATCCGATGAACCTCCTAGCGAGTCCAAGCTTCAATCTTGGCGATTTCGCCGCCGCCTTTAATGACTTAGGCTCACGCCAGCTTCGCGATGGGGAGCGGGGGAGCGGTGATCTCGCGCGGGCACGCATCGCATGGTCACGCGCGCAATGCGGAACGTTGCAAGCTCTGGCAGCGAAAAGTCGGATCGTGCAGCAATTCGAAGAACCACTCATCTACAATCTCTGTGGTCGTGAGTGGTTCGATCGAGAGCGAGATGACAAATCCTCTCGATCCGACCCTCACCAAGCACTCTATCTGGTCGCGCTGGAGCAGGGTCTCGCCAGCCTGCCCGAGGGCGTTCCGGAACGATACGCCGGGGACTTTGCCGAGGCTTTTGCGGTCCGGGCCCGTGACCTCGATCCAGACTGGCCGCTTAGGCGGCCGACTCCGCGAGACGACGCGATGGACGACGCGCTCAACCTCGGCTTCACCGACGCGGTGAATACCCTTCAGGCGCGTGGCTCCTTGCCCGGCGTCGATCCGGATGATTGCGATTTCGGTAGTCCAGAGGATGCTTGGGCCTCTGCGGCAGAGGAAGCCATACGCCGGATTCGTCGATCACGCCTCACTCGCCTGATCGCGCCTGATGAAGGGGGGCGACAACTGCGCGACCGCTTCTATTCGAACATCGGCGTTGCCGAGATGGCTGAGGATCTCGCGGCGTGGTCCCGCACCTTCGCACTACCGCGGGGGCAATTGAGCGTTGAAGCAGCTGCTGCCGCGCTCCAACTGTGGCTTTCCCCAGCCGCTTGTGAGGCGCTTGATGCTGCGATGCGGGTGCTGGTCAATGACCCGTTCGTTGCTCGAGCGAGCCGCTATGCGGCGATCCGTATGGACGCGACCTTGGGCAGCGCGGTCTCATGAGCGACTTCAATCGACTTCTCCTCAACCTCCATGCCGAAGCGCGCCGCTGCGATCGTGATCAAGCTTTGCTTGGCGCGCTCGGGGTGGGTGCGTTCGCCTATCCGCATCAACTCGATAGCGTCCATCGTATGTTGACCGCATCGGCCTGTCGCTGGCTGCTGGCCGACGAGGTCGGCCTTGGGAAAACGGTCCAGGCAATCATGGTAATGCGTGCACTTGCAGCGCAGTCTTCCCGCCTGTTGAACGTGGCCCTCGTTGTGCCCGACGACCTGGTCGAGCAATGGGAAAAGGAGTTGCTGGCGCGCGGGCACGCAATCGCGATCGAAGCCGGCGAGTCGGGGGGACCCAACAGTAATCTCCTTATGCGCCTCATCCGGCCGAGCCGGATCGTGGCGGGCGGAAAGATCGCTGCTGACAAAATCGACATGCTTCTCGTCGACGAGTTTACCAAGCTGCAGGTCGCGGTTCGCAACGAACTGATCGCGGCCGCACGAACAATTCCGCACGTCATCGCGATGACAGCTACGCCGGCGCTTCACCAGGTTCGCACGCGCGGCGAACTCATGGAGTTGCTCGAGCCGGAGGCCGCGCGAATTGCCCGGGCCGAAGGCCGCAATGTCCTTGATGTACTCTCGGAGCGCGAACAGGCAGCCTTCGACCGGTTCCGCGGTGAACTCGCCGACGCCGCCCGCCGTCGAGCCGTCGAGGACAGCTATGGCCTCTACCGGCGGCTCATTCGAACTCAACGCACCGACTATCCCGACACTTTGCCACAGCGCCGCTACCAACCGATCCGCGTCGCGCCAACTGACGGCGACGTGCAACGCGCCAAAGCAACTCGAGCCTACCTTGAGGCGGCCGAAGCAGCCGGTCTCGACTACAGGCGGGACGCACTCCTCCAAGTTGCCGGTCGCAGTCCACAATCGCTACGTGAACGACTCTCAACGCTCAAACGGACGCAAGCAGTTGCCGATGCCTGGCGGCGCATCGAGACCGTGCTACGCGACGAACCTGGGGACGCCAAGCTTGATGCACTGGTCGACCACGTTCGAGAGGTCCGCGCCATGAAGCCCGACGCTCGCATCGTGATCGTCGCGGAGGACAATCCCACCACCGACTACCTTCACGATGCACTAACAAGGCTCGTCGATGCCAAGGTCGCTCGAAAACGTCGTGTGATGCGAGCAGCTGAAGAACTCGAAGTTCAAGTCGCCATGCTCAAAGACGCGCTTGAAGATTTCGTCAACGGGGAAGCGAATATCTTGATTGCCGCGCTCGACGCTCGTGAAGGTCACAATCTTCAATTCGCAGACGAGATCATCTTCTTCGCGCTCCCGTGGTCGCCGCCGGACATTCAGCAGTGGATCGGGCGAATCGACCGTCTCGGGACGCGAGGGGTTCCATCGAGTCGAACCATCGCCATCACCCCCATCGTGACGGAGAACTCAATCGAGGCTCGAATCCTCGAGGTGCTCGAGGCGACGAAGGTGTTTGAGAGAAGTGAGGTTTGGGACGACTCTGAATGGGAGGCTATCAGCAAGGCTATTAACGCGGCGGCTGAAGGTGATCGCGGAGCGACCTGGAGCGACGCCACATCATATGCGCGCAACCTCGGCGAAACCGCAAATGATTGGCTGAAAAGTACCAAGCTACCGCCTAGCCCCCGTACTACGATCGCAGAAAAGAGAGCTGCTGGTCTGCGCAACCGTGACTATGCGTGCCCGCTCACCGCCGAGGCTGAGGATCGAAAACTCAACTGGTTCCAGTCGCGCGAGCGAGGTCTGGATGTCCTTCTCAACTTGGCGCGCGAAGAGTATTTCGACATCCGTAGCGGAAAGGATGGCCAACAGAGCTTCAAGACGATCTGGTACAGAGGTGATGGTCGCGAACCGGAATTGGCCCTGCCCGACATCGACAACCGGAGTTCTTGGCATCGGCAAGCCTTTATCACGAAACGCGCTGCCATTGAATGTCCTCCCAACACCTATGTAGAGCAGAAGGATGGCCAGAAGCGTCGCCTGCACTTCCTCGATCATGGCTGCAGCTTGCACGACCAATTGATCGATGCACTCATTAGAAAGCCCATATCAAGCGACCTCACGACTGAGTTTGTCGTGGAGTTCCCATCAGGTCATCCGATCCTTTCATGGAAAGGCAGGAGGCTTTTCATCGCCGTTGCAGTGCTCGATCTCTCCAGTGCCCTGGCGCCGGACTTAGATGCGATTATCGGCCCGATCGACAGGCAAGCGTCGAAACCCGAACAGGATGCGCGCAACACCGCACTTCGATCCCTTGAAGCGTCGCTTGCTGCAGATCGTCGTTGGCTACTCGACCGCTGCCCGCCTATGTTCCTCATGAGCGTGTTCGTCGAGAACATGGGCAGCTTCTCACCGGCGATGGCGACAGCCAGTGCGATCCTGGATCCGTCACATGACCGGTTGCGCGGTCGCCAACTTTCGCGACGACGAACATCTCTTGCGGAGCCGCAGATTGCAGAGGCTCGCGCCGCCGCACAGGCGGACCTACAAAAACGGGGGTCTGAAGCGCTTGGGCGCGCGCTCGTTTCTATCAACGGCGCTGTGGATACTCGCCTGTTCGCGGTCGACGCAGATGCGGTTCAGCATGTCGAAGCGGCGCGAGCCGAACTAGCAAGTGCCGAGGCTTTAGATCAGAAGCTGGTTTTCAATCAGGCGGCAGTGCGTGGGGCAAAGCTGGCGGTCGAATTCAATGAGAGGGCAAGCGCCGCGCGCAAGGCCTGGCTTACCGGAGCGGCGGGTAGCGTTTCGAAAGCGGCTACGTTGAGCAAGCGGCGGTATTTCTGGGTTGTTCCCAGGGCTATGTCCGAGGAGAGCCTAGGAGCCTCTCAATAGCTCCACGCGCTTGATCGTCGAGGCGCCAGGACCAAGCGCTGACCTGATCGCCAGTCAGCAACGCAGCTCGCTCGACTTGTCGCGGGGGCGGTGTCAGGAATTCGAACGTTCCTGCCTCTCGGTTAACAGCCCAGACCGGTTGTCTCGCGGACAGTGTGATACCTACGATAATCCAGTGCCAGATGTCGCGTGTCGGCGGCTCCCACACTGTTGCCCTTCCATTCTCAATCGCCAAAATGACCCGGCGCTTCCGATATCCTCCGCTGATCGTGGCCGGAAAGCATCCGTCACAGTCGGCGCGAGCCCACCGCCCGCTCGGGCCGTCCGGTGTGCCAAAGTAGGCACCCGTTCCGCTCAGGACCGCCAGGTTCTGCGGTTCATCGAGGGAATACCGTTCGCCCGAACTCGCCAGCGCTCGAGCGTACTCACTGAGTGCCTTGGCATCGTCCTGGGGCTGGTCCGCGCCTCCTAGTTCAACTAGGGCATCCCGCCACGCTGGTCGACCTAGCTCGACGTGGAGAGGCGTCGTGATCAAATCCATTCTGTCATCCACCGGCACTCGCCTGATCGGATCGTTAGAACTGAGCGCCACCGCACCGAGCACCACATTGTCGGCGCCGCCCCACACCAAACGCCGCGGAGTGGTCGGCGCATATCCGCGCCCGGCACCAGTCGCTAGTTCATCGATATCTCCAGACCGCATGAGCACGCCGATCGCGTCGTCGATCGCTGCGCGCAAAGTGTCTTCGGCGATATCCAGAGGACGATAAGCCTCCTTTATCCCGCTGGTGATGCGGCCGCGACTGACATACCCCCCCTCCCGGATTGCGTCGCGGATGTGCCTTAATACGCTGCCTAGTAGTGCCTCTTCAGTGTCGAGGTTTAGGACTTGCGCCCATAGTGAACTGTTGCTCATTCGTCGGAGCCGAGTGCCACAGCCGCCGCTATCGCATCATCCAGTTGTTCGCGCGACGATCGGTCGTGCGCCACTATGATCAGATGCGAACGAGCACGCGTCAGCGCGACATAGAGATCGCAAACCGTGAAGAGGCCACCGAGCCCCGAAAAATCGGCAAGCACGACCACGTCGGCCTCGAGCCCCTTAAAACTGCGCGCGGTCGTCACCAAGACACCGCGGCCCTCACGCCAAGTCCCAGCGTCTTCGACGAGCGCCACTCCGTCAACATCACGGACGTTTGCGAGTGGTCCCTTTCCTTTGGCCGTTGGACCAAGAATGGCGATTTGACGCGATGTGAGCCGGTGCTCTTTCAATAGCGAACGCAGTTCTCCGCGGATCAGTCCGGCGATCGATGCGGCGTTAGGGGGAGTAATGATCTTCGGAGGCCTCCCGAGGGGTGCCGTCTCGAACGGTAGGGAGGCTATATTGGTCGCGGCGGTGGCGCAGGCGACGATTCGGCGCGTGTTCCGGCAGTTGATGTCGAGTTGAAAGCGAAACGCACCCTTAATGGGCGGGTCCACCGGCTCACGACGTAGGCTTTGCGCTGTATCAAGAAATGCCCAAACCGGGCCGTTCTCCTCGAGGAGATACTCAAGCGCGTCCCACCAGCCGGGGGAAAAGTCCTGCGCCTCATCAACCACGAGTGCAGTAAACACCGGACCATCGCTATAGAGGTCCATCGCCGCCTGCGCGAGCAGATCGGGCGCCAGTTCGTCCCACCATCTCTGCGGCTGGGCGGCATTCGCGTTGAAATCAATAGCAGCCTCTCGGCAAAGGTCGGCCGCGAGGCGATGGAAGTTCTCAACCCTAATGCGCCCCCCATTCTCGACGAGTTCGTCGGCGAACTCTTCCCGAATCCACTTTGCAAGTTCCGAGTTGAAACAGGTAAACAACACTCTGTGGCCCGCGCCTGCGAACGACCTTGCGCGTTGCATGGCTAAGAGCGTTTTGCCGGACCCGGCGACGCCTTCGATGATCGCACGAGGATTGGTCTCGAACCCGCGCAAGACCTGGAGTTGCTGACGGGTCAGTCGGGCAAGCGTCGCCTCATTGGCGGACAGGCTCACACTGAGTGGTTGGTAGATCCGGAACTCTGGCGCCAGCGCCTTGCGCACCGCCTCAATATCTTCAATCGAGAGCTCAGGTTTGAAAGCGCCGTTGGCTTTATAGACCCGCGTCAATCCTGCCTCGAGGTCGGCCATGTCGTCGATCGATAGCACGGCCTCGAGCGGCAGATCCGTCGGCGCCTCCCCCTTGAGCACGCAGTGCGGGAACGCAACCGCTGTGCCCCAGGTCACACGCTCGACGAGTGCTTTCCCACATATCAGTTCGACACGCTTCCGCAGAGCCCATTTGCTTCGGGACGCCTGTCGAACCGGGTCTTTGATTTCTTCTACACCACTCCTCTTGCGCCGAAACCACCGACGCTGCCGGACCTCGATCTCGCCGCCCTTGACTTCAAGAACAAGCACGCCGTGCTTGCGGTGAAGGATCAGGAAGTCGGCCTCTCCCTCGCGAGCTGGGGCGCCGAGATCGTCACGGGCAGGATTTGCCCATGGGAGGGAATGCATTACGATGAAACCGGCCCCGAGGCTGGTTTGCATTGCGCGCGCGACGTCGGCCTCTGATCCATGCTCCATCGTGTCCGGATCGATCGGCGGGATAAACAACGCCATTAATCAATAACCTTCACAAATCTAGCCAGCACTTCAACTGCTGTGGCAGGCACCACCAGTTCACTTACGCATTCCATGTGCTGAGAGGCCGCTCGATATCGGATGCGCGTACCATCCGTGCCTGCAGGCTGCAGAATGCCAACCGTCCATTCCGCACTCGTCGATCCGAACGCTTTTCCATCGGTGCGGCGAAGCAGACAAATCTCAGTTTTGCCCGGTGCGTCGCTCAAAGGCCTGAAAAGACAAAGAGCGTCACTCGACACCGCGTTACCTTGACCATCTCCATTCTTGCCACTGAGCATATTTCCTTTGACCCGGAAAAGCAGATCGTTGGTCTCTGCACCAGCGACAGCGTATTTTTGCGTTCCGGAATCGCCGGCTAGATTGCCTGCGATGACCATCGACGCATCAAGCTCAGGCGTCCCGTTGGGATCGAGTGCGAGGGTGTTCACGCTTGTAGTCACTGGTCCGACAAGGGCGATATTGGTTGCGATCGGTAGGGCGCGCAGGACCATCAGGATGTCGACGGCCGCCACTACGTGGCCATTGGCGAGCGCCCGAGCTCGCGGCGAGCACGGCTCGCCGTCGATGAAGGGATGCGACAGGCAAATTATCCGGCCATCTTCCTCAACGAGCCCTCCGTCGACCCGGGTAAACTTCGCGTCGCTTTCTAGGAGGTCGCGACCCAGCCGGTCGAGCGCCTCGTCTTCACGTTTCGCCGCAATGCTGAGTGGTTGCCCGGCGAAACAGGCCTTCAGCAGATCACCGCCGATGAAGCGATCGAACATCGCATGATCGAAGCGGTTCTTGTACGACCGTAGGCATTGGTAGCAACTGTCGTCGCAGGTGCAGTCATCGAGGAGTTCGATTGCACGTTTGACCAACCGGCTCGGGTCTTTGGAGGCTGCCTTCACAAAGCCGGCGCCGCCGGCTGCCTGATCATAGAGATAGAGGTCAATGAACTGTTGATCGCAGCTAGCTGGAGCAAACCGGAAATCCCCATCAATATCGTTGGGCTCAAGATCTTCCAGTTGGCAAGCCGCGCGGCGGAGGGCTTCGACCGCTGACCGCGCTGCGATGACGGTGGAAGGCCGATCTGGATCAAACCGCCAGCCGGCCGGCAGCCCCAGACGAAACACCGCGACATCGGTCCTAAACTCGTTTCCGAGGACGATCTTCAGCGCCGAGCCCGTACACTGTTCGGGCTCCTTGGGGCGCCTAGGCCGTGGCCTGTCATGCGGCTGCTTGCCGAAAAGCTGTCGCATTGTGGGATCAAAATTCGCAGGCTCAATCCGGCCGCACTGCGTACAGTAGTTGAATGCGGGGTTCGCCGCGTCAAGGGATCCGCGATTGGTAACGACGAGATTCTTACTCTCGCTCCATGCCTCCCAACTCGTTCCCAGCGGCCAAGTCGCGCCACCAATGCGCGAGCCCGGCGTGAATGTCATGGAGTCAAGAGTCGCCTTTGTTGGGCGCAGACGCATCCCGGCGTCGAAATCCGGAGGGAGCGCGGTTATGGTCGGAGGATGCGAGAAGCCGGGTGGCCGAACCCAGCGCCGCGCTGGTCCCAATGTTGCCCGGCCGCTGCAGGCCGGGCAGTCGCGGGTCTGGTCAACATAGCCGTCGGACCAATCCAAAAGATCGGCGTAGTTGCAGACCCTGCACTGATAATAGAGCTTGCGAGCACGGTAGGCGTCGAGCCTGTCACTATCACGCTCGGCGTAAATGCCGAGGGACAGGAAGCGCTTGCCGTCGACCCAGACCTCGTGACCTGGCGCATATTGACTGAGCGCTGCGTTCAGTGCCTGCTGAGGAGAATATCGACGCTTGGGGCGCCAGGGATCGGTGTCGTCCTCAAAGACGCTGAAAGCGGCGACATCGGTCGGGAACGCATATTTGGGAAGCAATCCCTCGGCGAACAGCCGATCGAGGAGACGCCCATCTTTGACGGGAGGAACGTCCTCCTCGCTTCCGTCCTCCAAGATCTCATCCCCATAATCCTCGCCCTCCACAGCGGCGGGTACTGGCTCTGCCGGGATTTCTTCATCCGATTTGATAAGGGCCTCCTCGAGTACTCGCGGAAGGTCATTCAGGACACCCTTGGGGTCGAGCGCTGGGCAGGATTGCGTGAATAAGCGCTCGATGTCGCCCGCAAGCGATTCCTGATTGAGCGACAGCCAGGCTCGCAGCCCGGCCAGGGAAAAGTTGTCCTCAGCGCCGTTGACAAAATCGGAGACGGAGCCGAGGGACGAAAAGACGTCCGAGGCACTAGAGACGTCATCGATCCGATCTTGTTGGAAGCGGCCAATCAAGAACCCGAACGCTTGGCGCTTCGCAATAACCACGTTGTCGAGATTGAGGATCGGGTCTGGCGCTGGGCCCGCCACGATCGGTGCAGGGTCGCGATAGTAGGTCTGGTCGTGACTGTCCGCGCCGCAGAACATGATGACGGTCGAAAGCCCGGCGCCACGTCGGCCGGCGCGACCGGCACGCTGTTGGTAGTTCGCTCGTCCCGGTGGGACGTTCCGGAGGGCGACTGCGGTCAACCCGCCAATATCGATGCCAACCTCCATTGTGGTCGTGCAACTCAGGATATCGATCGGCGCACCCACCTGCCCATCCTGCTCGATTGGAATATCCTGGAATCGAAGTTCGTAGGCCTCGTTTCGCGACATCGCATTGGCCATTCCGCTATCGTTGAGAGCGGCCGAATGCTCCTCGGCGATCAGTTGATGTGGAGCATAACCGTCGGCGGGATCGATCAGCCTCTCCCACAGCCTGCGGAAAAACGCCTTTCTGCTCCGGAAAACTGGATCGTGCTCTGGGTCGATGGGATGTGCATTTCCGGTACAACTTGTGCAGCGGTTGCCGATCAGGGCGTTGCGTGGCGATACCGTGGTGCAGCGCTCGCAGCGAATCCACTGAGTGGCGGGATTAAGCTCAAGCGCGACTTTCGCACCCTGTACATAGAAATCGCCGGTGACATTCGGAGAGAACACATCGCGCAGCGCTGGGCCAACTGAACTGGCAAAGTCGCCTTTGAGCCATTGCTTGAGGCCGCGTGCTTCAAGCAGTGTTGTAAACTTCTTGGAGAATTTGCCATTCCATGCGCGGATGCCCGACGATCCGCGGCCCGTTTCGACATTGTCGGGGGTGTCACGTAATCGGATTGCATGCTTGCGCAGGGCCTGCCAAAGCCAGAGTTCGATAAGGGCAGCACGCGCCTCTTCATCATTCAGCCCAGGGATCGTTGGTAAGACGACCGCCTCATTCACCTTGTCCGCCTCGATCTTGGTCAGCTTTGCTTTTAGGGTTGCCAGGGCGAGAGGGAAAATGCCCGTGTGCTCGTCTTGCAGCACAGCGTAGAGGCTCTGGAATACAGAACGAGGCGTCTCAGCGCTGGTCTGGTTGGTGAGTTGCCGGAAATCTTCGGCGTCCGCGTCGGGGCTTCCGATTAAGACGACGGCGCGACGACCGGCTCGATCTAGCCGGCCATCTTCCGCACCAATCGGACGCAACCGTACGCCGTGACGGGCCCCCCCGAGGGCGATCGCGAGAGGAGCATCGTCGAGCGACGGGGTGAACGCAGGTTGCTTCAAGGCCGTCATGCCCGCCAGCAACAGCGGCCGAAGACTGTCCCGGAAGGAAAACGTCTTTAGAGTGCCGGCCAAGCGGGACGCTGTTTGGCGGCCGTCAGAAAACACCAACGCCTTTCGCCCTTGAAGAGGCGTATCGCTATCGGGTCTCGGCGGCTGCTCGAGGACCTGAACCGAGATCAGTTCCTGGAAGGGTTGCTCACCCTTGGTCTGAAGATCAGAGATTCCGTTTGAGGATGACGGGTCGCAATTCGCGCCGCAACGCGGGCATTTCTCGAATAGCTTTGGGTCGAGAAGGGGCGCGAGCCATACCTCTCGTACGAATGTGCCGCCACCGTCGATCTTTCCGGTTGCGAGATCTAGGTACACGGGCCGGACCGCCCCTGCCACCTGTGGCTTCGGATCTTCCAGACAAACGTGGACGGGCTCGATCAGACCGGTGTCACCGGCATAGGCATAGCCGTTATCCTGCCAGAGATGATCCGTCCCCGCAGGTGCTCCTATGTTAGCGCGCGCGACCGATAGTCCGCACGACCGGCAACTGTGAAGTTCAAGGACCTGCGATCCGCAGCCGCATATGCGGCGGGGCTCGGAGTAGAGCTTCCCCGTCGGCCCCCCGCGATAGGCGGCGTCGATTTGGTCGCAGTCGGGGTTCGCACAAGCCCACAGGCCGGGCAAACCGCGAAAAAGCATGTGGACACGAGCAGGCAGCAACGGCGGTTTGTCCGGTGCAGGTTTTGCGAGTGATGCCAATTCGAGCAGGGCATCGGTCGCCGAGACGCCGTTCTCGGTGTCGGTGAAGAGCGCGCCGGGCAACTCTGTCACGGCCCACGCGGCACCCGGCACATTGACGGGGTCAGCGGGATTTTCGGCACCGCTCGTAATATTCCGGAGCCGACCAACGACGGGAAGAGGCGCCAGAATCTCGTACAGAGCTGCGGGCAGATCGTCCGCGGCATTGCGAAAGCCTTCGGCATCCGCTTCTCCCAGCGGATATCGTCTCGCCACGCTGATCCGCCCCTGGGGGCATGAAACCGTGTCGACGATGAGAAACGGCTCCTGGGAACGCGCTTCGCCCTTAGCTTCTACTACGACCACTTCCTCAAGGCGGCGGCCGTGGAGATCGAGCCCACCCACCGCAACCGATACAGCCTCGGGTCCGCTGTCGATCCTTTTTAGCGTGACGCGGCTGCCGGATAGGTCAGAGCGCTCCGCCGCCAACGGCGCAACGACCCCGGAGCGCTCGCGAAGATCCGGCGAGTGCAGAGCATCCAAGGGTACATTGGCCAATTGGTGCGCCAGGTCCGCAGATCCCGCGCCTGCTACATCTACAGCATGTTTGCTGCCGATCAGCCGCCGAATGGCCTTAGACTCAAGACCGCAAAGCCCGGCTACGAATTCCTTCGCCCGCTCGTCATTCGAGAACGACGCGCTGGTCGCGATGAAGATAACGCGCGACGTAGACAGTCCCAGTCGGTCCAGCAGCCGGCGGATCAGATAGGCGACTTCCGTGCCATTCGCGCCTCGGTAGAGGTGCGCCTCGTCCAAGATCAGGAGGAACTTCTCCTCAGGATGAGCCTCGAAGTAGGTGCGGGTTTCTCCAAAAATTTCGCGCTCGAGCGGACGCAGGAGCATGTACTCCAGCATCGAATAGTTCGTGACCAACAGGTCCGGGCAGGCCTCCTGGATCTCGTGTCGGGTGAGCAACTCGGGATCGTCGAGTTGCTCAATCGCACGGGCAGGGTGGCCATTTGCATCCTCCCAGTGTTGACCGGAATTGCCGTACCAGTTCCGTAGGCCGTCATATGCGCCTATGAAACTGTCTGGCTTTCCCGGCCACCGGCCTTTTGCTCGGAGCGTCTCGACGAGTTCCTGATCCTTCGTGCTGCCTGCCCGAGCAGCGTCTTCGAGCTTCAGGTAATAGCCGAGTGTTTTCAGGCGGTCCCGATCGCGGTTCGCGCTCCGGAATCCCGGATAGAGCGTGCGCCCGGTGTAGCGCCCGAACTTCGCCGGTCGACCGCTGGCACTCTTGAAGGCCCGTCGCACCGACGGCGCACCGAACAGGTTTCGCAGGCGCCCCAACTGATCGTTGACCAGCGCGTTCATCGGGTAAAGCAGCAAGGCGCGCACCGCCCGCGTCCCAAAATGCGCTTTCCTGTTGAGCGCCTCGTCAGCGAGGCGCGCAAGCACAGGCAGTAGGAAGCTCTCCGTCTTGCCGGAGCCGGTGCCGGTCGTTACGACGATGCCACTTCCTGCCGCGTCCGAATGAGTCGTGTGTTCGAGCGCCTCGGCCTGGTGCTCATACGGTGGATTGAAAAGCAGATCCTCGGATTTTTCAGCTAGGTCGGTGAGGAAAGCGGACACACCCTTTGGCAGGGAGAGGTCCGCATATTTGCGGTGACCGGCATAGCTCGGGGTGCTTTCGATGAACGGTGTCTGCGCCACACCATGATCGGTCAGCAGCTTTCGCCGCAATGCGACGACCTTCGGATCAGAGAGATGATAGGTCGCCTCAATATAGGAAGCGAGCGCCTCCCTCATGTGCTCAATTTCAGTACGCACGTGCCCCCAGTCCCCCCGGTTTATGCAGCCCCTTTAGCTTTCGATTCTTTCCCGCCTGAGGCCAATGAATGTTACTCTAATTGTTCCTGGTTTCCCAATGCAGTCAGCAGGCCGGGCATAGGCTCGGTATCCAGACTGCGCTGCACGCTGTTAGGTCCGAGAACCTTCAGAGAGGCTATAGTCTCATCACGCCGAGCGCGACCATCCAGCCAGCGGCGCCGCCAAGCTGCAGATATAGCATCCGCAGAAGGCGCTTCGGTCTCGATAGATGACAAGCCCATCAGCGCGTCTCGCGCATTCGCGCCGAGTTCGCAGGCGTAGAATAGGCGCGGAGTGGCATGGTGAAGAATTCTGTCGCTTGCGATGCCTAGGGCGTCCAGCCCCTCTCTGATCTGTCGGAGACGTGGGCTTGTTCCTTCGCCAAATCGATTGTTCACTCGGCGAGAAGTGTGAAGGCTTTGCGCCATTAGCCGAAGGGCATGGGCGGTATCCTGGCCCAGATGCAGCGTACCAAAGCCGCCGGTCTTGCTCTGACCGATCGAGTCCCACCGCAGATCGTGCGTCAAACCTTCGTTTTGAATCGCCCTTAGGTTGAGCCTATTGTACTGACTCGATCCTACGCCATAGAGGCTGGTCGTCGTCAGGACGCACAAGTCAGCCGGTTTCGAGATCGCGCGTCCAGCCATCTGTGACGCTATCACACTGACCTGACCATTGTATCGTTTGGAATAGTGATCGCGGACCTCCTTGGACGCAAGCAAGAGGGCCACGAGCTTGCCGCCAAGCAGTTCGTTGTACGGAGCTATGGCTCCACAGATGCTCACGTCGGCCACTCGGCTGGAAAGGCCAGCCTTTCGAAATTCAGTCAGCGCGATGTCGATGGCACGCTGTCCGCTTCTTGCGGAAAAGAGTTGGTCGAGAGCGGAAGAGGGTTCTGAAGCGAGATTGGCCGCCCGAAACATTTGCTTTGCAAACAGCAGTTGGGCGAGCAGTTCGGCTCTCTTTCGCACGAAGAGCAGATCTTCGGAAGCTCTCACCCAGTCAGTATCTGCACCGTTCACCTTGACGGTACCACGCATAGGGCGAACCTGATCTCCCTCCTGAATGCTGGTTTGGTAATGTGCCCTTAATTCGAGATCCCGCGCATACGCCGCCCCGGACGCCTTTTGCTCGAGGCGCAGGATCGTATTCTCGCTTGGACTTTCGATCTCGTCCGGTCGCACCAAGTCGTCCCAACGGACCTCTCCAATCGACGCATTCAGTCGATCGAGGAGAGCCTCCGCAAGGCATGCAGGGTCCCACAGGCCTGACCGAAGGTTTTCCTCTGTCGAATCCCGCAACCAACCTATCCAGTGGTCTCGGGCGGAGAGCCGCATGACAGGACTCGCCAGCATCGCTATGCCCATGACGGGTCGTCCTGGCCGCGCGGCGTTTCTGATTAAAACCAGCAATTGGCGCCCAGGAATTGGACGATACTCGTGCGCCCAAGTATGACGGAAATATCGCCATATTTCGTTCAATTGTAGTCCCGTCTCTGAACATTTCGCTCCCGCTTGGCAAACCTCGACCATCGGATCGATCAATCGTGCGAGCGCCAGATCGCGTTCGGTCACTGGCAGTTGATTTATCGCTTCAATATCGCGTCCTAACGCTGCCCCATCGTCAATAAGATCGAGCACAGAACTTCGTACTCCTGGCTGTCGAGACGTCCGCCGCTCCATGCGTTTGATAAACTTCGCCACGGATGGTTCGGACAACTGGCGACGTCGAGCGACCTGAAGGGCAGATCGAATTCGAAGCTTGATATCGTCGACAGACTGGTCGGGGCTTGCCTCGATTCCCGGAGCTTCGAAATGAAGCCCATTTCCTTCGAATGCGACGTGCCACCCTTGATCCAACAGGTCCGCCACGAGCAGGCAGATCGCGCGTAACTTGCTGCTATCGCCCTCGTCCACGTATCTTCGAGCGAGTCTACGAAGACTCTGCGCGAAGCCGGGAGGGGTCGGACCAGTAAAGTTGAGAAGCTCGTGAAGTTCTTCACGTTCCTCGGGGGCAAGAAATGGGGTGAAAGGCCGTAACTTAGACCTATCAAGCTCATGTTGTACCATGTCTGCCCCTCTGTGACTGCCCATGCTTCCTCATTGTCATTTTTGGCTCCCCAGCGCCAGCCGTCGCTTGGCGAGCGCGCATCTCGGAAGCCCATTCTCTTAGCAGGTTGTCATAGTTGGCGGCGTGCTCAGCGCCATCAGTTCTTATCCGAGAAAGGATGTTCGCTAAGAGAGCATCTAGGGCGACCTCAGGCGCAAACTCTCGAACTACGCGATCAATCAGAACTTCTACGCCCATAGGGGCGGTGGGCTTGGTTGCGCTAGGTTTGCTAGGTGATGGACGGGACGCAACCGAGACGACGGATTGCGAGGCGGTCGTGCGCTTCGCTTTCGCAGAACGAACCTTTTGGCGGAGATGCTCTATTGCCTTGGGCATGCCTGCCGCTCGAAGGAGGTCCCACATTTCGCGCGAGAGTGAGATCTGTTGCTTCGCTGTAGTGACACCGAACGCCTCGTCTAGGCCTGCGGAGAACTCGATTTCCACGCGGATGTATCGATCGTTGTTGACGAATGTTGTCCAAGGCGTCCGGCCATGAATGTCCACGATCCGTCCATTTCGGCTAAAGATGATGCCGTGATAATGCTTCAGGATGGAGAAACGTGGATTGGCGTTGATGCCAATTGCATCCCGATTCTTATCGATCGCGCCAAACGAAGGGGGCAGCCACGCATACCGCAGCGTAACCGACCCGCGTGCATTACCCAGTTCACCATCTACCGTCAAAGTAACCGGATCGAGCGCATGAGATCGATCTTCGTCGAGGGCAAACAGATCGGCGCTAGGAGACAGAAAAAGCGGGTCTATTGGACGCACCTTTTCTCCATCGATGTAGAGTGCCGTAGCCCGAAGCAACTTGTGATAGGCGACCCCGAAATGCCGGACCAGATTGCGACGCAGGCCCGTAGCAGTGGTCCAATCCAGGCGGTCCAACTTGTCTATAACCACGACCGTTCCGGACTTCCAGCCGCCGGGATGGTTCTGCGCGAGTGCGTTGCTAACAAATTCCGGCAAATCGGCGCGACATGCTGGCGGGATTTCTAATTCGCCGTCGATGTTCCGATACGCGTCGTTGTCCAGCAGATCAAGATCAAGGGTCACAACGTAAATTTGGCCCCGTTCAACTTTTGAATAGATCGAAAAGCGGCGGCCCATGCTGACGGTCGCGCAGGGAAGCCCGTATCCAAATCTTCCCAGGCCTTCGCGGTCATTCTCTCTGTGGGTCCCGCCCCACATCATGGCGAACCGCAACATTGCAGATGACATTCCGTGTCCATCATCGACAACTGCCAGTTGGGTGGGTCTAGAGGCCGATCTATCGGCGAAATTGAAGAGAAGATCGATCCTTTCCGAATAAGCTTGAATCGAATTGTCGACGAGTTCTGCTAGGGCCTCTAAATTGCTCTTGTATCCGATATGCCGTATGCCGCGGATGAAGGCTTCTGGGACGAACAGGCTCAAGGTTTGATCGCGTGCTTTTACCTCAGTGTAACGTTGTTGCGCCGCGATAATTTTGCGAGTTCTGTCTCCACCGTCCATATCTTCCCCCTATGTCCGTGTTGTTTCCCAAGCTAGCACGAAATTCGTGGAGCGGTTGACGGGCATTTTCGATCTGAAGATAGGGCCAGATCTTGTGCCCCTTGGCCGGTCTCGAGGTATTGGGCTTCTGATAAATCGGCATCAGGCCCATGAGCCGCATCAGCCGACGCACGCGCTTCTCGTTTATCACGTGACCTTCATTGCGCAGGTGCCAGGTCATCTGCCGGACTCCGAAGAAGGGCGTCTCCAGAATTGCTCATCGATCCTGCGCATCAAGGCAAGGTTGATCTCGGTCTCGCCTTTCGGCGTGTAGTAGAACGAAGAACGCGAGAGCGACAGCAACGTGCACTGCTTTCCAATCGAAAGAGCGGGGTGGTCGGGTTCGATCATCTCTCGCCTCACTTCCCGCCCCAAGGCTTGAGCTTTCTGGACAAAAAATCGTTGGCGACAGCCAGCTCTCCGATCTTGGCATGCAGATCCTTGACCTGTTCATCGTCAATCTCAGGCTTTTTGCGTCTGCCACGTTCGAACACACCAGGCGCCCCTTCGAGCAACGCCCGTTTCCATTGGTGGATCATCGTGGGGTGGATTCCGAACCGGCTCGCCAATTCCGATACCGTCTCTTCGCCCTTCAAGGCTTCCAGGGCGACCTTCGCCTTGAACTCGGGCGAATGCTGCTTGCGTTTCGACATCTCTGATCTCCATCGTCGAAGACCAGCAGACAACAATTCGTAGCTTACGTCAGCGTCCCATTTTCGGGGAGTAGCTCAGATCACCGCATGGACAAGACTGTCGTCATCTATACCACACCGACCTGTCCCGACTGCCATGCGCTCAAGCGTTGGCTGGAGGTGTCAGGTATCCCATATGATGAACGTGACCTGACCGACGTGACGATCATGGAGGAAGTCAGGGCGAGGACCGGGGTGCGTGTCGCACCCATTACCTTCGTGGCCGACGAATTCTTCTACGGCACGTTTACAAGCCAGCGGCCGAAGATCGCGGCGGCTCTCGGCTTGAGTGCGGATAATGCGGAGAAAGGACAAGACGGATGAATATTGGTGAAGCATCCCAGGCGTCGGGGGTCAGTTCCAAGATGATCCGCTATTATGAACAGACCGGCCTGATCCCGAAGGCGGCGCGGCGCGACAGCGGCTATCGCGATTATGACGATGCCGACGTCCACCGTCTGCGTTTCATTCGCGGGGCGCGCGATGTCGGCTTCACGGTCGAGCAGATCGGTGAACTCCTCGCTCTGTGGAGCGATCGCGAACGAGCAAGCGCCGACGTGAAGGCGCTGGCGCTCGGTCATGTCGACGCGCTGAAGCAGAAGCAGGCCGAGATCGCCGCCATGATCGCAACGCTGGAAAATCTCGCCAAACGTTGTCATGGCGATGATCGGCCCGACTGTCCGATCATTGAGGGACTGGCCGAAAGCGACGGCCTCCTGACGGCAAAAGCCAAGCCCCGCCGCTTCGGTAAGGTGGATGAATTGCGAGCGTAACAGGAAGCGTCGAGACAGGAGGTCGGATACTGCCATGAGCAACATCGAACGGGTAGACGTCGCTATCGTCGGTGCGGGCACCGCCGGGCTTGCCGCGTTGCGCGAGATTCGCAAGCGGACGGACGATTTCGTTCTGATCAATGCCGGGTCCTACGGCACGACCTGCGCCCGCGTCGGGTGCATGCCATCCAAAGCGCTCATCGCCGCGGCCAACGCCTTTCATGCACGAACCCGGCTCGACGAGTTCGGAATCCGTGGCGGCGAAGCGCTCGTGGCCGACATTCCCGCGGTCTTGCATCGTGTGCGGGTGCTGCGCGACCACTTCGTTTCCGGCGTTTTGAAAGCGACGGAGGATCTGGGCTCGCGCAACATCGCGGCCCATGCGCGCCTCGACGGCCCAAACCGGCTGATCGCCGGCGAGCACGTCATCGAAGCGAAGCGGATCGTGCTGGCGCCGGGATCGAGCCCGATCGTGCCGGAACAGTGGCGCGCGTTCGGCGACCGGATCATCACTTCGGACACGCTGTTCGAGCAGAAGGACCTGCCGCGGCGGATCGGGGTGGTCGGCCTCGGCGCGATCGGCGTAGAGATCGCGCAGGCTCTGGCGCGGCTGGGGATCGAGGTCTACGGCTTTGACGGCGCCGACCGGATCGCAGGCGTTTCGGACGAGAGGATTGCACAGGTCGCACAAGACCTGCTTGCGCAAGAGTTCGCTATTCATCTCGGGGCGCAGGTCGAGCTTGCAGAAGCCGATGACGGGATAGAGATGCGATGGGATGGCGGCAATGTCGTCGTCGACAAGGTCATCGCTTCCGTCGGTCGGCGGCCGAATCTGAAAGGACTGGGACTTGATACTCTCGGCGTGCCGCTCGATGACAAGGGCATGCCGGAGGTCGACTCAAACACGATGCGGATCGGTGACACCACAATCTTTCTTGCTGGAGACGCCAACGGGCAGAGGCCGCTGCTGCATGAAGGAGCCGACGACGGCCACATTGCCGGGCTTAACGCCACCAGCGAAAATCCGATCCATCTGTCCCGCCGCATCCCGTTAAGCGTCGTATTCTCCGATCCGCAGATCGCCTCGGTCGGCCAAAGGGCGGGGGAACTCAATCCCAGGACGATCCTGACGGGCGAAGTGAGCTTCGCCCGTCAGGGGCGCGCCCGCACCATGCAGGAAAATTACGGGCTGCTCCGGCTCTATGCTGCGCGTGAGAATGGACGGCTGCTCGGAGCCGAGATGGTCGCACCGGCAGCCGAGCATATGGGCCATCTCCTCGCCCTGGCGATCGGCCAGAAGCTGACGGTCCACGATCTTCTCCGGATGCCGTTCTACCATCCGACCCTGGAAGAGGGTTTGCGAACCGCGCTCCGCATGATCGCACGCGAACTGCCACCATGCAGCATATCCGATCTTGCCGGCTGCGGGCCGATCGGCGTCGAGGCGCTGGAGTAGCAGGAACGAAGTCAGGCCGCAGTCTGCATGCGGGTGGGCTGCGACGTAATGGTCGCCGCAGCCCGCATCGTCAAAGGCCTGAAACCTTGCGCTGATGCAGGGCCTCACGCTCCGGCCAGGTGCTTTTGATATAGTCCAGCACGGCGCGGATGTCGTCATCGCCGAGACTTTCGCCGAAGCCGATCATGTCGCTCTCATAGCC
The DNA here is from genome assembly GCF_000763885.1 of Paracoccus versutus. Lineage (GTDB taxonomy): Bacteria > Pseudomonadota > Alphaproteobacteria > Rhodobacterales > Rhodobacteraceae > Paracoccus > Paracoccus versutus. The sequence continues at coordinate 145,396 of NZ_JRKO01000001.1, forward strand.
ATTGCCGACGAGTGCGGCGGTTCCGAACTTGGTGATCGCGAACAACTGCTCATCGGAATGATGCCAGGTGTGGCCGCTCGCATCATGCGGCGGCGCCGGCAGGCGGCCGTTGGAGCCCGGCGACTTCCAGTCCGGCTGGCCTTCAAGATCGACGCCATGGCAGCTCGCGCAATTGTCGGCGTAGAGCGTGCGCCCGAGCGCGATCCGTTCGACCTGTTGCGCGGGCGATGCGCCCCCGCCGGTGCTGCGCCAACCCCAGATGCCTGCTGCGACCAACGCGACGGCAAGAAACAGAAATCCCGCCTTTTTCATGCCGTCACCTGGAATTCGGTCATCATGCCGGTTTCCAGATGCGGCATGTGGTGGCAATGCAGCATCCAGCGGGCGGCTTCTCCCGCATCGAGCGAGACGGTCACCATCGACATCGGCGGCACATAGACCGTGTCGCGCCGCGCCCCGTCGACCTTGCGGCCGTTGATGTCGACGACCTGAAAGACATGGCCGTGCAGATGCATGGGGTGGCCCATCATCGACATGTTGTGGAAGCTGAGTTGCACGCGCTCGCCGGTTGTGGCGACGACGGGGCGATGCTGGCCCCAGACGGCGCCGTTGATGGTCCAGACATAAGGATCCATCGTGCCCCCCAGCATGACCATATGGCTGCGCTCGACCGAGCGCTCGGGCAGGCCGTGCAGAGCCTCAAGCAGAAGTTCCTGCGACAGGTCGGTGTCGAAGGCCGGCGCCTCCTGCTCCGCCAGCTCGGGAATCTTCGTAATCTGCGCCCCTGCAGTGGCCAAAACGATGCCGGTGCGTTCGCGGGCGCCTTCACGCAGGGCAAGGATCGGCCAGCTTCCGGCCTCGTCGGGTAGATCGAGTTCCAGATCCAGCCGCTGGCCCATGGCGAGGCCGAACCTGTTGCCGTCAAGAGGCCGGATGTCATGGCCATCAACGGCAATCAGCCGGGCAGCGGCCTTGCCGGTATCGATCCAGAACACGGTCGCGGCGGCGGCGTTGATGACGCGCAGCCGGACGCGGCCACCGCGCTCGACCCTGACGATTTCGGGATCGGCCAGCGTGCGATCGTTGGCCAGATAGGCGTCCCAGTCGTAGTCGTTGAGGTCCATCTCCATCCCGGCCATATCGCCCATCATGCCCGGCATCATACTCCGCATCATGCCTTGCATGCCGCCGCCCATGGCGTCGTGGTTCATGGTTCCATGCCCCATCGCGCTATGATCCATTTCCTTGGTTTCCGTCGCCGGAGCCATCGAATGGCCTGCGCCTTTAGCCGGTTCATCATGGGTGCCACCGCTGCCATGAGAGCCCCCGCCATGGCCCTGCTTGATCTCCGCCATCACCTCCTCCGGACTCTTGAAGGCAAAATCGTGCAGGAACAGCGTCACTTCCTGTCGGTCGGCGGCGACATCCTGCGCGCTGCGCACGATCAGCGGTGCGGCAAGCAGGCGTATCTCCTGCATGGGTACATGGCTGTGCATCCAGTAGGTGCCGGCCAGCGGCTCGAAATCATAGGATCGGGATTCCCCGGGCTTGAGCATCGGCCTTGGAATATCGGGCACGCCGTCCTGGATGTTGGGCGGAATCTGGCCGTGCCAGTGGACCAGCGTCGGCTCCGGAAGGTTATTCGTCAGGTCAACCCGGAACCGCTGGCCGGGATCGAGCACAAGCCCCTGGCTGGTCGGGCCGGCAAGGCCGAAAACCGTGGCTGCGCGCCCGTTGACATCAAGCACGCGGGTGGTGGCCGCCAACCGGATCGGGGCGGGAAGCTGTTGTTGGGCAAAGGCGGGTAATTTCGCTGTGGCAAGGGCAGCGGTTCCTGCGGCCAGAAAGCCGCGACGGGTCATAGTCATGTTTCACATCCTGTTGCGGGGCAGGCTGTCGTCTAGGAGCGTGATCATGCCCCAAAAGTCTGCGACTTATCGGGGTCATGCTCCAAGCCCGCCTTACCAATATCGATACGTCAGGCGCACTGCCTGCCGGTGGCTACAGAAGATGAAGTCTGGGAGGGTGTTCGGGCAGGGCCGGCTTTTGCCCCGCCCCGAGCCGGGCGCGTTCGAGCAGCCACTGCGAATCCACGCGAGCCATCAGCCTCACGCCATCCGCGCCCGACAAGGCCGCAGGCAGACTGATGCAGGCAATGGCGCATTGTTTGAACGACGTTTGGCATCCGTCGTCGCTGCGTGCCGGCGCGGCATGATGCGCGGCTTCGGATGGGCCGTTCATGGCGGCGGCCATCATTTCCGAATGCATGCCGATCTGGTTCGCGAGCGCCTGCACCGGTGCCGCAAACAGCGAGAGCATAATCAGGAAAGAGGTGAAGACACGCAGCATGATGCGCAACTATACAACCTGTCGCCTGGATGCCAACCATCGGGCAGTCGTTGTGACGCCCGGCCGCAGGTTCCGACTTTGGTTGTCGAAAGACGGCAACCATTTAGAAATGGACTGTATCCCTATTATTAGCGAGCCGATTCACCTTTCGCTATCCGGCGGAAGCCGCCGCTGGCAACGCCGCCCATAGCACAAGATTAAGCTCGTGCCTGAACTGTCGTGGTGGATGCTCATCGGGGATTGTTCAACATGATCGGGTGTTCTTCGCTTATTCAGGCGTCGGCCAGCCGGCCGTCGCGCAGGTGGATCAGGCGGTCGAAACGGTCAAAAATCTTCTCGTCATGGGTGACGGTGACGATGCAGGCTTCTTGCTCAGCGGCAAGCTTGCGCAACAGGTCCATCACCAGCCCGGCCCGTTTGCTGTCGAGTGCGGCGGTCGGTTCGTCGGCCAGGATGATGCGGGGCCGGTTGGCCAGCGCCCGCGCAATGGCCACTCGCTGCGCCTCGCCGCCCGACAGGAGTGCCGGTTTGGCCGCGGCGCGGTGGTCGACTTCGAGATAGCCAAGCAGATCGCCGGCACGCGCCCGACCCTTCTCAACCGACCAGCCGGCGAGGTCGAGGACCACGGCGACGTTCTCCTCCGCGGTCAGGAAAGGCAAAAGGTTATGAGTCTGGAAGATGAAGCCGATCTTGTCGAGCCTGAGTCGCCGCAGGTCGCGCCGCAGCCATTGCCCGTCGAACACCGTCTCGCCGTCCAGCGTCACCCGGCCCGCCGATGGCGCCAGGATACAGCCGATGACGTTGAGCAGCGTCGTCTTGCCCGAACCCGATGGGCCGAGCAGCGCGATCACCTCGCCGGCATGGACTTGAAGGTCGACGTCGCGCAGCGCATCGACGCGGGTTTCGCCCTCGCCGAAATGCTTGGCCACACCCCTCACGTCGATCAGGATTTCGCCGTCCGCCATGTCAGCTTCCCAGAGCCGTGGCGGGGTCGACCTTCATCGCCGCCCGTACGCCAAGGCCCGAGGCGGCGATGCAGACGGCGAAGATGATCCCGGCCAGCATCATCACGTTGAACGGTTCTAACACCACCCGGCGCGGGAAATAGTCCTTCACCGTCAGGATCAGCACGAGGCCGATCCCCCAGCCTGAAGCGCCGAGAATCAGCGCCTGCTGCACGATCAGCCCGATGATGGTGCGGTCGGGCGCGCCGATCAGCTTCAGCGTGGCGATCTGCTTCAGCTTCTCCATCGTCATCGTGTAGATGATGAGCGCGATCACCACAGCCGAGACGCTGAGCAGGATGGCGAGAAACAAACCGATCTGTCGCCGCGCCAGATCCACCACCGAGGAGACCAGAATCTCCTCCTGCTCGGCTTGGGTCAGCGCCGCCAGATGTTTCCACTGCCGCACGGTCGCGGTCAGCAATTCGACATCCGCGCCCGGCGCTACCCTTGCGATCACGGCCGCGACCGAAGCGGACTTGACCGAAACGGCGCCCCGCGCCGCCTGAACGCGCTGGGCTGCGGGATCAAGCTCGGTCTGCAATGCCATCGCGTCGGACAGCGTGATATAGACCGCTGGATCACCGCCCGCGTTCATTGCCCCTTCGACCAGCCCGACCACGGTGAAACGGTTGCGCCCGAGACGGATCGTCTCACCGGTCAGAAGACCGGTCTTGCGGTCTGCCACCAGTTCGAAATGGCTAGTGCCGATGCCGCGCCCTTCGACGATACTCTGCGGGCCGCCGGGATGTCCCGGCTCATAGCCGATGACGTAGAGCCGAAGCGAAGCGCCGGCATGGGAAGCCTCGATGTTCTGAAAGTTGATCGCACCGGCCTCGGCCACGCCGGGCATGCGCGACACCGCATCGCGCGTGGTCAGCGGGATGTTCGAGGCTTCGGCGAACGGGCCCTTGGTGCCGCTCTCGACCACCCAGACATCCGCCGCCGGGGCTTTCACGACCGCCAGTGCGTCGGCGACAAGGCCGTTATAGATGCCGATCATCGACAGTACGACCGTCATCAACAGCCCCAGCCCGAAACAGGTGAGGACGAAGCGGAACAGTCCGTGGCGTATATCCTTGAGAGCAAGGTTCATGGCGTGGTCCTGGTCCGCGCCCGCCGCCCCTCGGTCGCGCCTTGCGGTATCCGGGCGACGATGGCGGCATCGTCCGGCAGACCGCCCGTGACTTCGACTCGGCCACGATCATCGCGCGCGCCGAAGGTCAGTTCGGCCTGCTCCAGCCGTCCGTCCCGCACCAGCCAGACCCGGCCGCGATGCCCGTCGAAACCGGTGATCGCCACCTCGGGCACCATCAGCGCACTGTTGCGGTTGCCGGTGGTGATGCGCACCTCGGCCTGCTCGCCGAGATACATCGGCTGGGGGCAGTCCGTGCAGGTCAGCCAGATCCGGCGTTCTTCGTTCACCCGGTCGCTTTCAAGCCCGATGCGGGCGATGATGCCCTGGAACTCAGCCTGCGGCTGCGAGCGCAGCCGGATCGTGCCGGGCTGGCCAAGCGCAAGCTGGCCGGCGCGCTCCTCATCGACATAGGCCTGGATCCAGACCGTTTCGGGAGCGATCAGGGTGAAGATCGGGTCGCCGGCCCGCACCACCGTTCCCGCTTCGGCATGGCGCGTGATAATCACCGCGTCATAGGGTGCGGTCAGCCGATGACGGGCGAGAAGGACCTTCTCCTGTTGCAGGGCGGCCGCCGCATCCACGCCCTGAGCACGGATCACCGCCACATCCGCCTCGGCGACCGCAAGATCGGCACGGGCCACATCTTCGTCGCGCTGCGCTTCCTCGGCGCGCTGGATCGAGGTCACATCGCGCTGCGCTAATCCCTGCTGACGTTGGTTTGCCGCTTGGCGCTGCGCCAATACGGTGCGGGCACGCGCCACCGTGGCCTCGGCGCGGGCGAGGGCGGCGACATTGGCCTCGACCGCGGCGCGGGCGCGGGCGGTGCGCGCCTCCTGCTCGGCTGGATCGAGGGTCGCCAGTTCCTGCCCCCTGACGACCCGGTCCCCGACGTCGGCGGCCAGCCCGGTCAGGGCAGCCCCAACCTCGAATCCAACCCGGCTGAGAATCCGTGCCTCGACCGAGCCGAGGCCGTAGATGCGCAGGGCCACATCCTGCTCGGGCTGCACCACGCTGACCGAGAGCGGCCGCTCGGTGAGGAACAGCACACCCGCGCCCAGCACCAGAACCGCTGCCACCGCACCGAACATCCACCGACGCCGCATGGCCTAATCCTCCTTCGCGGCCAGTAGCCGCAATTGCACGTCGAGGAGTCGCTTTCCTTCCCCGATCAGGGAGAAGTTGCGCGCCCCGAGCGACCAGCGGATCGCCATCCCCTGCACCAGCGACGTCAACAGAACGGCGGCATCCTCCGGGGCGACTTCGCGGCGCAAGAAGCCAGCGTCCTGACCGCGAGCCAGTTCGGCCACGATCAAACCCTGAAACTTCATCAGCAGGCCGCGAAAGGCCGCACGCAAATCCTCATTGCCGACATTCAGCTCGCGCGAGAACAGCAGCATCGGCAGCGCCGGTGTGGAAACAATCTGCCTCAGTTGCGCGGCCATCAGCGCCTTGACCCGGTCGATGGGGCCATCAGTCCCAGCCAGGGCCCGTTCCCATTCCATAGCCAGTTCCCCGGCCACTTGATCCGCAACGGCAAGCCACAGCGTGTCCTTGGTCGGGAAATGCCGGAACAGGGCCGCCTGGCTTACTCCGACAGCTGATGCGGCAGCACCTGTCGTCACCCGATCCGGTCCGATCCGGTCGGCGAGGTCGAGGACGGCGGCGACGATTTCGGCCTTGCGCAATTCCGCGGATTTTCGCATAAAACACCTAGTAAGTGAGTAGTCACATACTTAAGTGGAGCAATGATCGTGGTCAAGCTTTTCTGACGAGCACAACGAACGCGCGGTGTTTCCGGCAAGATGTCGACAAGCTGCCGGCAGTGGGAGCAGATTTGCAAAGGGTGATCCTTCATGGATGCACAGAACCAGAACTGGGACGATCTGCGCTTCTTTCTCGCCGTTTCCCGGGCGGGCACGCTGTCTGGAGCCGCACGCAGCCTTGGCGTAACGCATTCGACCGTGTTTCGCCGTCTCGGCGCCTTCGAGGAACGTCTGGGCGTCCGGCTCTTCGAGCGGTTGCCGGACGGCTATGCGCTGACGGGCGCCGGAGAGGCCATGCAGGAGACCGCCATCCGGATCGACGAGGAAGTTATCGCCCTGTCGCGACAGGTGACCGGACAGGACCAGCGCCTGAGCGGGCTTATCCGCATCACAGCCATCGATATGCTGGCGATCGGGTTATTGCCGTCGCATCTGGCGGCCTTTCATGCAGCGCAGCCAGGGATCGAATTGGAAGTGATCGTTTCGGACACTCCCCTGGACCTGACCCGACGCGAGGCCGATGTCGCACTGCGCATCGGCAACACGCCGCAGGAAATATTGGTCGGCCGGCGCGTCGGCCGGCTGGCCTTCGGAGCCTATGCCTCGGCAGAACGCGCCGCTCAGGGGATTGATGAGGATCTTGCCGGTAACGACTGGATCGGCTTCGGCCGGTCACATGGAGCGATCGGCCGTCAGTTGGCAGATTGGCTGCCGACGATACGGCCGATCTATCGCACCAACTCGATCTCGGCCGCGATTGCCGCGGCAAGGGCCGGAATCGGCCTTGCGCCGCTGCCTTGCGCCGTAGCCGACCGCACCCCCGACCTTGTCCGCATCGCCCTGTTTCCGGAAGATTTCCGGCTCGATCTGTGGCTGCTGACCCATGAGGATCTGCGCAACACCGCCCGTATCCGTGCCTTCATGGACTTCATGGCTGATGCGCTAACCACCGACGCCGACCTTCTGGAGGGCCGTCGTCCGCAGGCTGGTCTTCCCCGGACAACCACGGCATGATTCATCCGTTATCTCTCTTGCGGGGTGCGGTCCCGTGGACACCACTTGCGAAGCTGATGGAACGACGAGGCGCGCGCTTCGGCAGTCACCTGTCTGTTCCATTGCCCCATTACAGGGACAATGATCGCATGCGCCCTTTCAGGGCGTCTGGCGAGTCCCGGAAATCGCGAGCATCACGGAGAGATCATGCCCGCCAATGACACGCTGAATGTTGTGACTCAGCGCCGACGACAAGGAACACCCGGCGAGGTTCTGGCTGCCTTCCTGAAATTGGGCCTGACCTCCTTCGGTGGACCGATCGCGCATCTGGGCTATTTCCGTGAGGAGTTCGTCGCCCGGCGCGGCTGGATCGACGATCGTGGCTATGCCGATCTGGTCGCGCTCTGCCAGTTCCTTCCAGGGCCAGCATCCAGCCAGGTTGGCTTCGCATTGGGCTTGCAGCGTGCGGGACCAGTGGGTGCGTTGGCTGCCTGGGCAGCCTTTACTTTGCCTTCCGCCCTGCTGCTGATGCTGTTCGCGCTTGGAGCTGCGGCGTTTTCAGGCCCGCTCGGCATCGGGGTATTGCACGGGCTCAAACTGGTGGCGGTGGCCATCGTGGCGCAGGCTGTCTGGGGGATGGCGCGCACGCTTTGTCCCGACCGCTCACGCCAGACGATCGCGCTCGCCGCCGTATTGATGGCGGTGCTCATCGGGGGCGCGACGGGCCAGTTGGGTGCAATCCTGCTCGGTGGGCTCGCCGGGCTCTGGCTTTGCCGGGACACGGCGGGAGCGCCGGGTGAAGCGCTGCATTTCCCGGTCTCGCGGCAGGCGGGAATAATCGCGCTGGCGCTGTTCTTCATCCTGATAATCGGCCTGCCGCTAGCTGTGATGCTATTTCCCGCGCAGGACCTGGCGGTGATCGACGCCTTCTATCGCGCTGGTGCGCTGGTATTTGGCGGCGGCCATGTGGTCTTGCCTTTGCTGGAAGCCGAAGTGGTTCGCCCGGGCTGGGTCACGCCCGATGCGTTCCTGGCCGGCTATGGCGCGGCCCAGGCGGTGCCGGGGCCGCTCTTCACCTTCGCCGCCTATCTCGGCATGCTGCTCGAACCCGGCCCGAACGGGATCGCTGGCGCGACGCTTGCCCTTTTTGCGATCTTCCTGCCGGGCTTCATGCTGCTTGTCGGCGCGCTGCCGTTCTGGAACACGCTGCGCGCACGCTCCGGCGTGCGGGCGCCGATGGCGGGGGCGAACGCCGCGGTGGTCGGCATTCTGGGCGCTGCGCTCTACGATCCGCTCTGGATCAGCGCGATCGGTTCGCCCCGCGACTTTGCGCTGGCGCTGACCTGCTTCGTAGCCTTGATGAGCTGGAAATTCCCGCCATGGCTCGTGGTGCTGATCGGGGCTGCCGGCGGCGCGATCCTGGAGGTAAGCTCGATGTCGTGATGGAAAAGGAATAACGGAGCCTGATCGACCGGGAATATAGCGTCAGCCCATCCGGCGCATTATCGCCGGTCTCCCCCAGCCACTGCCGCCGTCGCGGCACAGCCAGGAACACAAATTGCAAATCGACCTTTCTTCCGACCGCTTTATGACAGCATTGACCGGCATCACGCTTGCCGGGATGGCGCTTGCGACGGTCGATGCCTTTTTGATCCCCGGTCTTTGGGGGCCGGTCGGTCTCGTGCTGGTCTATCTGGCCGGTGGTGTGCCGACCGGGGTCCGGGCCCTGACGTCGCTATGGCGCGAGCGGATTCTCGACATCGATCTTCTGATGATCGTGGCCGCCCTTGCCGCCGCCGCGGTGGGTGCTGCGCTCGAAGGGGCGGTGCTGCTGACGCTGTTCAGCCTCTCGACCACGCTGGAGCAGCGGGCGATGGGCCGGGCGCGCCATGCGGTTGAGGCACTGATGGCGTTGCGGCCAGACACCGCGCTGAGGCGCGCTCCTGACGGCACCGTTACGGAAGTTCCGGTGGGCGATCTCGTCGCCGGCGACATGGTGGTGCTGCGCCCCGGCGCGCGTGTGCCGGCCGATGGCGAGGTGGCGGAAGGGGAAGGCTCGCTCGATGAGGCGACGATCACCGGCGAATCGATGCCGGTCAGCAAAGGCCCCGGCGCGAAGGTGTTCGAGGCCACGGTGAACCTCAACGCCGTGCTGGTGGTGCGCGTCACCCGCCCGGTGGCGGAAAGCACCGTGGCGCGGATGATTGAGCTGGTGACTGAGGCACAGGCCGCGCGCGCTCCGTCCGAACGGTTCAGCGCCTGGTTCGGCCAGCGCTATACCATCGCGGTGCTCGCCGGCGCGGTGCTGGCTCTCGCTATATTCCTGGCGCTTGGCTGGACGATGCAGGATGCGCTTTATCGTGCCGCGACGCTGCTGGTCGCAGCCAGCCCCTGCGCGGTAGTGATATCGGTCCCGGCCGCGATCCTCTCGGCATTGGCGGCGGCCGCGCGCGGCGGCGTGCTGTTCAAGGGTGGCGCGGCGCTGGAGACGCTGGCCGAGGTCGATATCTTCGCCTTCGACAAGACCGGTACGCTGACCACTGGCAAGGCCGAGGTGACGCAGGTGATGGCGTCGGAATCGGGAGAACAGGCCGAAGAGCGGTTCCTGTCATTGATCGCCGGTCTCGAGGCGCATTCCGAACATCCGATTGCCGATGCGATCCGCCGCCACATCGAAGAAAAAGGCATAACTGCCGCCGAGGTGCGCGATGTGGAAACCGTGCCCAGTGAGGGGATCACCGGGGAGGATGCCGTGGGCCCGCTCTGGGCCGGCAATCCGCGCATGGCCGCGCGCATGGGCGCATCGCTCGACGCACCCGAATTTTCGCAGCTGACGGATGGTAGCCAGACCGTGGTGTGGCTGGGGCGGGGAGATCGGGTCTATGGTGCGCTCACCGTCGCCGACCGCCCGCGCGCGACCTCGGCCGCGGGGTTGGCTGCGCTCAGGGCGGCTGGGGTGGGCACTATCGCCATGATGACCGGCGACCGGCGCCCTGTCGGCTTGCGGATCGCCGCGGAACTCGGACTGGAGGCACAGGACGTCCATGCCGATCTGTTGCCCGAGGACAAGGTCCGGCTGGTGGGCGAACTTGCAACAAGTGGAAAGGTGGCGTTCGTCGGCGACGGGGTGAACGACGCCGCCGCGCTGGCGCGGGCCGATGTCGGCATCGCCATGGGCGCGGCGGGCAGCGACGTCGCCTTGCAGGCAGCCGATGTCGCGCTGTTGTCGGAGGACATGGCCCGCCTTGCCGCCGCCCATCGGCTGGCGCGGCGCACCCGCCGGATCATCCGTCAGAATCTGATTTTCGCCATCGGCATGATGCTGCTTCTGGTCGCCTCGAGCCTGTTCTTTGCCCTGCCGCTGCCGCTCGCGGTCGTCGGACACGAAGGCGGCACGGTGCTGGTGGTGCTAAACGGCCTCAGGCTGCTCGCCGACCCGATCCGGGCGCGCAGTGCGACCTCACTGCGACGCCAACCCGACGCCGGCCCTGTAGAGCCTTCATACCAGTCAGGGGTTTGACCGGATGACGGCAATCCCCCCGAAACCCGCGTAGATGAGGAACCGACCGCTCTTCAGCAGGTGTGATTGTCGGTGAAGAACCTGTGGTGTGAATCGCGGCCGAAGGCGGGGATGGCCATGCCTAGCAACAAGAGGACAACTCTCTCGACAAAGGCGGCTCTTCCAGACGGAACCATTCCGCTGGAGGGAGAAACTCTCAAGGCCGTTTCCCGGTGCGGCCGCTTCTGAACGTTCGCGAATTGGCGAGGGGCCTTATCGATAGACGATACCTCCATCCGTCAGGATGGATTGCCCGGTGATATAGTCGGCATCGGCGCTTGCCAGGAACGCAACGAGAGCCGCGACGTCTTCCGGCGTCTGCGCGCGCCCCAGCGCGATGCCCTCGACATATTTCTTGTAGGTTTCGCCCTTCGGCGTTCCAGTGATCTCGGAAAAGCGTTCGTCGATCTCCACCCACATGTCGGTGCCGACGATGCCGGGGCAGTAGGCGTTCACCGTGATGCCCGCGCTGGCATATTCCTTGGCGGCGGCCTGCGTCAGCGCACGCACGGCGAACTTGGTCGCCGAATAGACGCCAAGCATGGCGAAGCCGTCATGTCCGGCGATCGAGCAGGCGTTGATGATCTTGCCCTTCTGGCCGCGATCCTTGAATTTCTTTGCGGCCGCCTGGATACCCCAGAGCACGCCGTCGACGTTGATCCGGAAAATCAGGTCCATGTCCTCGGGCGTGACGTCGGCGATCGGCTTTACCTGGGCGATGCCGGCATTGTTGACGATGACGTCGAATCCGCCGAGTTGCTTTTCCGCATGGTCGATGGCGGCGTAGACGTCGTCGCGCTTGCTGACATCGGCGACGACGGTGGTGGCCTTGCGTCCGAGCGCTTCGACTTCCTTGCGAACGGAGTCGAGCTTGTCGGCCTTGACATCGGCCAGCGCGAGGTTGGCGCCTTCCTTTGCAAGCCGCAGCGCAATGCCGCGTCCGATCCCCTGGCCAGCGCCGGTTACCAATATGACTTTATCGTTCAAAGACATGATTTTCTCCTACAGAAAGTCGGCCAATCCTTCGCAAGTCGGCATGTTCCCTTTCGGACAATACAGCCAGGGCAAAACCGACTACACTCCCTGATCATGGCCCATTTTAAGGCCCCGGCCCAGAAATGATGCGACGGCGCCGAAACTGGCAGTAAGGCTACTTCAAGGGGCTGCTCGCAATAGCAACAGTAATTGTCCGACCCCGCAAGAGTATGACATGATCCCGCATAGAGGGCCGGGTGGCATATTTTCATCGCTTGGATAGGGGCGGTGTTGCTGAAGGATGCGTAGTTGATGACGGAAGCGGAGCGCTACGACGCCGTCGTAATCGGCAGTGGCGAAGGCGGCAAATACCTCGCCTGGCATATGGCGCAAGCCGGCCAGAAGGTGGCTGTCATCGAGCGGCGCTGGATCGGCGGCTCGTGCCCCAACATCAACTGCCTGCCAAGCAAGAACGAGATCTGGAGCGCGGGTATCGCCCATGCCGTTGCCCACGCCGGGGAGTATGGCGTTGCGACCGGCCCCGTCTCGGTCGACATGAAGACGGTTGTGGAGCGCAAGCGCGCCATGGTCAAAAGCCTCGTGACGTTTCATCTGGAACGCTACGAGGCGACGGGCGCGGAACTCATCATGGGCAACGCCCGCCTCGTCGCGCCAAGCGCGGTCGAGATCGCGCTGAACGATGGCGGGACGCGGCTGCTCGTCGCTGAAAAGCTGTTTCTCAACCTTGGGACGCATGCAACCATTCCGCCCGTCCCCGGTCTGGCCGAAGCCAAGCCGCTCACCCATATCGAAGCGCTCGAACTGGACCGGTTGCCGGCCCACCTGATCGTTCTCGGCGGGGGCTATGTCGGGCTTGAACTGGCGCAGGCCTATCAGCGCTTCGGCAGTCGCGTCACCATTGTGGACCGTGGCCCGCGTATGCTGAAGCGCGAGGACGAGGATGTTTCCGAAGAAGTTCGGCGGATTCTGGAGGCGGAAGGCATAGAGGTGCTTTTGTCTGCCGAAGTCGAGAAGGTGGAGGGCCGGTCGGGCGAAAGCGTGCGCGTCACCATTCGGACGCCGGACGGTTCAAGAACGATCGAGGGCACGGACATTCTGGTCGCGGCCGGCCGCACCCCCAACACGCAAGGCATAGGGCTTGAAGAGGCAGGCATTGCGCTGACGGATCGCGGCACCATCAAGGTGAACGATCGACTGGAGACGACTGCAAGGGACGTATGGGCCATCGGAGAATGCGCGGGAAGTCCGCAATTCACCCACGCATCGCTCGATGATTTCCGAATTATCCGGGACAATCTCGATGGTGGGGACAGAACGACCACAGGGCGGCTGATGCCCTATTGCATGTTCATCGACCCGCCGCTTGCCCGCATCGGCATGAGCGAAGCGGAAGCGCACGCCAGTGGAATTGATATGCGCGTCGCGAAACTGCCGATGAAGGCAGTGCTGCGGACGCGGACGACCTCGCAAACCTCGGGCTTCGTGAAGGCGCTGGTCGATCCGCAGGACCGGATCGCAGGCTTTGCCATGATCGGTTCGGAGGCCGGGGAAGTGATGGCCGTGGTGCAGGCAGCCATGCTCGGCGGGTTGCCCTACAGCGTCCTGCGCGACGCCATTCTTGCGCATCCGACGATGGCCGAGGGGCTGAACGCGCTGTTCGGCAATGTAGCGAAAAGATGAATTTTCCAGGCTCAGGTGAGGCGGCGGGTTAGAGAATGAACGGACACGGTAAGCATCAGCACCATTCGCATGATCATGACCATTCGGGTCATGCGCATCTTGTGAAGGACCCCGTCTGCGGCATGGAGGTCGATCCGCAGACGGCGGAACATCACCTGACCCATGAGGGTCACACTCACTATTTCTGCTCGGCTTCCTGCAAGGCGAAATTCAAGGCGGACCCCGCCCGATATCTTGCAGGAGACGCGGCGCCCGCTCCGGACGCGCCCGAGGGCGCGATCTGGACCTGTCCGATGCATCCCGAGATCCGGCAGGATGGGCCGGGAAGCTGCCCGATCTGCGGCATGGCGCTGGAGCCGTTGATGGTGACCGCCGACAGCGGCCCCAGCCCGGAACTCGCCGACATGACACGGCGCTTCTGGATCGGGCTGGTCCTCGCCGCTCCGGTCTTCGTGCTCGAAATGGGCAGTCACCTTATTCCCGCACTGCATCATCTGGTGCCGATGCGGATATCGATCTGGGTTCAGCTCGTTCTGGCGACGCCGGTGGTTTTGTGGTGCGGATGGCCGTTCTTTGAGCGCGCCTGGGCGTCGCTGGTCAATCGCAGCCTCAACATGTTCACCCTGATCGCCATGGGCACGGGCGTCGCCTGGGCCTACAGCATCGTCGCCGCCCTTGCGCCGGGTATTTTCCCCGCCGCCTTTCGCGCGGAAGATGGCACGGTCGCGGTCTATTTCGAGGCGGCGGCGGTCATCACCGTTCTGGTGCTGCTTGGCCAGGTGCTGGAACTGCGCGCCCGTGAGCAGACCTCGGGCGCGATCAGGGCGCTTCTCGATCTGGCGCCGAAGACGGCGCGGCGCGTCGGTGACGATGGCGTGGAGGAAGACGTTCCGGTCGAGCACGTTGCCCTCGGCGACAGGCTGCGTGTGCGGCCCGGCGAGACCGTGCCGGTCGATGGCGTCGTCGAGGACGGACGCTCCTCGCTTGATGAAGCGATGGTCACCGGCGAATCCATGCCTGTCACCCGCACTGTGGGCGATCAGGTCATCGGCGGCACGCTGAATCAGACCGGGGCGCTGGTGATCCGCGCCGAAAAGGTCGGCCGCGATACCATGCTGTCGCGCATCGTGCAGATGGTCGCCGATGCGCAGCGCTCGCGCGCGCCGATCCAGCGCATGGCCGATCAGGTCTCGGGCTGGTTCGTGCCGCTGGTCATCGTCATCGCGATTCTGGCCTTCATCGTCTGGGGCATCTGGGGTCCCGAGCCGCGCTTCGCCTACGGGCTGGTCGTGGCCGTTTCGGTTCTGATCATCGCCTGTCCCTGCGCATTGGGGCTGGCGACGCCGATGTCGATCATGGTCGGCGTCGGCAAGGGCGCCAGCGCCGGCGTCCTGATCAAGAACGCCGAAGCGCTCGAACATATGGAGAAGGTCGACACGCTCGTCGTCGACAAGACCGGCACGCTCACCGAGGGCAAGCCGTCGGTGACGGCGATCGTGGCGGCAGGCGGTTTTAACGAAACGGAAATCCTGCGGCTTGCCGCTGGCGTCGAGAAGGCGTCGGAACATCCGCTGGCATTGGCGATTGTGGAGGCGGCGGAGAAGAAGGGCATCGAGGTCCCGCCCGTGGTGGACTTCGACTCCCCTCTCGGCAAGGGCGCGCTCGGCACCGTCGAGGGCAAGGCGATCGCGCTCGGCAATGCGGCGTTCCTCAAGGAGCATGGTGTCGATGCGTCGGCCCTTGCCGAACGGGCGGACGCCTTGCGCCATGATGGCGCCACGGCGATCTATATCGGCGTCGATGGCAAGGCGGGTGGCATCTTCGCCATTGCCGATCCGGTGAAGGCGACGACGCAGGAGGCGCTGAACGCGCTGCATGGCGAAGGCATCCGCATCGTGATGCTGACCGGCGACAATAAAACCACAGCCGAAGCTGTCGCGCGTCAACTGGGCATCGATGAGGTCGAGGCCGACGTGCTGCCGGATGCAAAGAGCGCCGTGGTGAGCCGTCTCAAGGCTGAAGGCCGTGTGGTTGCCATGGCGGGCGACGGCGTCAATGACGCGCCCGCGCTTGCCGCCGCCGATGTCGGCATCGCCATGGGCTCGGGCACCGATGTCGCCATCGAAAGCGCCGGCGTCACCTTACTCAAGGGAGACCTCATGGGGATCGTGAAAGCGCGGCGTCTGTCGCAGGCGACGATGGCGAATATCCGCCAGAACCTGTTCTTCGCCTTCATCTACAATGCCGCCGGCATCCCGATTGCCGCGGGCGTGCTTTACCCTTCTTTCGGCCTCCTTCTGTCACCGATCATCGCGGCCGCCGCCATGTCGCTGTCGTCGGTCAGCGTCATCGCCAACGCGCTGCGATTGCGCGGATTGAAACTTTGACTGAAACGCTGGCGCGACGGACGCCCTCGCATCAGTCGTAGGCGAGGGCGTCAGTCGCGCCAATAATTGTTGGCGGCCGCAACCGTCTGGAAATGGATGGCGATCACCTGCGAGGAAGCGATGAGTTGCGCGGTGTCCTGATCGTAGGCCGCGCGCAGCTTGTCGCGAATCTCGGCGGAAGGCTGGGTCACCTTGACGCCGACCCGCGCCATTTTGGTGGCAAGGTCGAACCCCTCCTGCGGGGTCGCTGTCTTGAGTGAGGGAAGCCAAGTGTCAGCCATGATGTTTTCCTTCCAGAGAATATGAGTGCGCAGCAACCGTAATCTACCCGAGCAGCTAGCGAAAGCATCACCCCGTGATGAGTTTCGTTTCCAGAAGTTACGCCTGAAACGCCCTGTCGTGCGGGAAATCCCCTTCGGCGATGTAAGCTTCTTCCGCCTGCGTCGATTCCCGGCCGAGGACCTGATTGCGGTGCGGGTGACGGCCAAAAGCGGCGATGACCTTGCGCACATCACCGGCCTGTTTCACCAGTGACTGGTATATCGGCTGAAGGGAAGCGGGGGCTTCCGCTGCGATCTCTTCGCGAAGCCTGATGAGCAGATCGATGCGCGCAAGGTGATCCGGGCCTTCGCAATGGCCAAGGGGCTGACTGTAGACGATCCTGAACCAGGGCGTGCCCAGCGATGCGTAGTGGCCGTTGGAGAACCCCTCCATCGCCAGCGACAGCGCGGCAGGGTCTTGCGCGAATGCGCGTGGCGTGCCGCGCCAGAGCGAGCGCGAGAACTGGTCGAGCACGATGATGAGCGCCAGCCTGCCTTCGGGGTCGCCGGCCCAGTCGTCGAGATCGCCTGAAGCTGCGCTGCTCGTGAGGTCGGCGAAGCGCGCGACGATTTTGTCGTCTGCGCCGCCATGCAGCCGCCACGACCAGTGATCGCGATGAGTTCCAGCCGCTATCCCTGACGAGCGGCCTTCGGGAAACCAGAAGTCGAGAACGTCGTTCCACGGGGCGGTCCTGGCATCCATATCGATCCTTTCAGATAGTTCCGGACGATGAGACAGGATTGACGCTGCAAAAACAACAGACCCCGCATCGGAACGGGGTCTGCCAGGAGGCGAGGCGTCAGCCTCGCGCGGCCACAGTCGCCGGCCGGGTGGCGGCGGCTTTTGCTGCCCTCCCGCCGGGTGCGGTGGCCTTCGGCACGCGCAGTAGACGCATGCCGTTGGCGATGACGATCAGCACCGAAAGCTGGTGGACCAGCATGCCGCCCGCCATGTGGACATCGCCGGAAAACACGCCCGCCAGCAGTCCGGCCACTGTCACCAGCGCGATGACGAGGTTCTGGCGCATATTGCCCAGCGTTGCGCGCGAGATCGCCATCGCCTCGGGGATCTTGCCGAGATCGTCCTTCAGGAGCGCGATGTCGGCGGTCTCGATGGCGACGTCGCTGCCGGCCGCGCCCATGGCGATCGAGGTGTCGGCGGCGGCAAGAGCAGGGGCATCGTTGATGCCGTCGCCGACCATGGCGACATGCGCGCCATCCGCCTTCATCTTCCGGATCAGTTCCAACTTGTCCTCGGGCATCAGCCCGGCATGGACCTCGTCGATGCCGACCTCGCGGGCAATGGCTTCGGCGGCGCCATGCTGGTCGCCGGTCAGCATGACCACGCGGCCTATGCCGATGTCGCGCAGCCGGGCGATGGCCTCCGCCGCGCCTTCACGGGCCATGTCAGACATGCCCAGCAGCCCGATCAGCTGCCCGTCACGCGCCACCAGGATCGGCGTCTGGCCGTTGGACAGCAGGCGGTCCAGTGCGGCTTCGCCCTCCTGGCCCAGCGCGATGCCGAGCGTATCCATCAGGCGTCGGTTGCCAGCGGCAACGGTCCGGCCGTCGATGCGGGCGCTCAGGCCCATGCCGGCGTGCTCCTCCAGCGTTTCAGGCGTGGAAAGCGGCCCGTTCTTGCGGCCGGCCTCGACGATCGGACGCCCGAGCGGGTGGGTCGATCCAGCCTCGGCGGTTGCGGCCAGATGCAGCAACTCGGCTTCCGTCACTCCGCCCAGCGCGACGATGGAGGCGAGCTGCGGTTTGCCTTCCGTCAGCGTGCCGGTCTTGTCGAGCGCCAGCGTGTCGATCCGGCCCGCACTTTCCAGATGCTGGCCGCCTTTGATCAGGATGCCGCTGCGCGCCGCGCGGCCGATGCCGGCGACGATGGACACCGGCGTCGAGATCACCAGCGCGCCGGGGCAGCCGACGACCAGCAGCGTCAGCGCCAGACGGATATCCTGCGTCACGGCGAAGGCGACGACCGCAAGTCCGATGATCGAGGGCGTATACCATTGCGCGAAGCGCTCGATCATGCGCTGACTCGGGGCTTTTTCCTCCTGCGCCTCCTCGACGCGCTGAATGATGCGGGCAAGGGTGGTGTCGGCGCCGACATTGGTGGCGCGGATGCGCAGCAACCCGTTCTCGGCGATCGTTCCTGCATGAACGTGGCTGCCCGGCGCTTTCTCGGCCGGCATCGGCTCACCAGTAATCGCTGCCTCGCTCACGGCGGCGGTGCCTTCGGTCACCTCGCCGTCCACCGGGATACGCTGACCGGCCCTGACCAGCACGGTCTCGCCAAGCTGGACCATATGAGCCGGCATTTCGACGGGATCGCCGTCGCGCAGCACGGTCGCGGTGGCGGGCGCGGCATCGAGCAATGCCTTCAGCGCCCCTCGGGTCTGTCCCATGGTGCGCGCCTCAAGCCAGCCACCGAACATGAACAGGAAGGTGACGGCCGCCGACTCCCAGACCTCGCCGATAAACAACGCGCCGACCGCCGCGACGGTGACGAGCAGTTCGATGCTGAAATGCCTTACACGCAGCGAGCGCCAGGCGCGGATGGCGATATCGGAGCCGGCAACAAAAGCTGCCGCGACCATCAGCGCCGTCCATGCCTCGACCATGCCGAAACCGTAGCGCGCCAGAAGGCCGGCCGCGATCAACCCGCCGCTGCCGACCGTCAACCAGAAGCGTCGCCGTGCCGGATGCACGAAGGCGCTCCTGATCCTGCTGACAAGATTGCTCATCTCATCGCTCCTTTCATCTTCAACCATGCCGGAAAAGCGTGCCGGCCGCGCCGGCGCGCGGCGCGGCGAAAAAGGTGGAGTGCCGATCAGAAGGCGGCAGGCTGTGCCTCATAGCCGGTTCCGCGCACCGCCTCGACCAACGCTTCAACGCTCGATTGCGCGGGGTCGTGCTCGACCTCGATCTTGCCGGTGTTGAAGCGCACCTCGGCCTTTGCCACACCAGGAAGGGCGTTGAGCGCTTTCTCGATCTTCGGCACGCAGGAGGGGCACGAAAGTTCGTCGCTGCGAAGGATGGTTTTCTGGGTCATGATCGGGTTCCTTTCGATAGTGGGGAGGGGTGTCCCCTGCCTCATTGATCTAAGGGTTCGAACCCGCATTGCGATTGGCGAAACCGGCAAGCCAAGCTTGCACGAATACACAGGCCACTGCCTTGGTTCTGAATCATCGGGCGACCACTTTGGGGTCGGTTCCGGCCGAAGCCGAGGAACGCTATTACGCCATGCTGGAAGCCCAACCCATGGCCGCGTGACTCAAACTAAAACGCCTCCGGCAATCCCTGAGCGGTTCACTTCTTCTGGGGGATGACGAGTAGGTTGAGTTCCCCCGCATCCCTTGATCGGTATTTGACGCGAGCACGTACCAACGCATTCGAATCCGATCCAAGCTGCGGTCGCTTTCTACGCCGCTGTTCGGAATAAGGCTGAAAGAAAGTTACCTCCATCAGCGGCCGTTTCCTCGGCGTCAGGTGCGGCGCCAAGAGGCAAATGTCCGCCACTTGATCGCAAGTAAAGATGGTTGCGCCCTCCCGCAACCATCTTTACCGGCGTAGATTGCAAGTTATGATCGACGCCGGTCCCCGCAACCATCTTTACTTGTTCGGGCAGCAAGTGAAGATTAGATCCAGCCCCCGCAACCAACGATAATTGCGAAACCTCCAAAGCTCCGGCTGCGGAGGTTTTTTGCTGTCCGCGCGACGGCTTCCGCGAGCCGCCCGATTGCGCCAGCAGATTGTCCAGCGCCTCGGCTTCCGACAGGAAAGCCGGATCCTTCTTGCCGGCCGCGAAGCGCAGGATGGCGCCGAGATCGCCGCGCAGCACGATGGCCAGTTCGCCATCTTCCGGCACCAGCGTCACCTGATCGACCAGCGAGCGCAGGATCTCCGCCGCTTGGGCGCGGCTGTCCTCGTGCCGCAGGTTCTCCGAAAGTTCGGCGATGCGTTGGGCATAGAGCGCCGCCATGTTCGGATGCAGCAGGGGAGGCGGCTCGTCGGCATTGGCCAGTTTCTCCGTCAGTTCCGCCTTGCGCGCTTCGAGTTGCGTAATCTTGTCCTTGAGCGTCAACGGCGGGACGCCCTGCAGTATGGCGTCGATGGCCTTGTCGAGTTCTCGGATCGTGCGATCCAGGTCCCGGCGCGCGACCTCCAGATCGGCGCCACGCTCGATGCGCAACCGGTTCACCTCCCGAGTGAACTCGGCGCAGAATTCCCGAAACAGGTCCGGCTCCATCAGGTGCTTTTTGAGCCCGTTCAGGACCGAGGCCTCGAGCGCGTCGCGGCGGATGTTGACGCGGTTGTCGCAGGTGCCCTTGTTGCGCGCCGTCGAGCAGCCCAGCAGATCCTTCGAGATCATCGAATAGCCCCCGCCGCAGCAGCCGCATTTGATGAGACCCGCGAAGAGATGCTTCGGGCGGCGGCGGTCGTTCAGCGGATTGCCGTTGGGCCGCGTGCGGGTCGAAAAGGCCAGTTCGCCCTGGCGGGCCTTGACCGCATCCCAGAGGCTTTGGTCGACGATGCGCAGGTCCGGCACCTCCTGGATCACCCATTCGCTTTCCGGGTTCGGCCGTGAGACCCGGCGACCGGTGTCGGGATCCTTGACGTAGCGCAGCCGGTTCCAGACGAGGCGACCGACATAGAGCTCGTTGTTCAGGATGCCGGTGCCGCGCTCGCGGTTGCCATGGATGGTCGATGGCCCCCATTCCCGGCCCATGGGACCGGGCACGCCTTCGCGGTTCAGCGTCATGGCGATGGTGCGCGAGGAGAGTCCGGCGTTGTAGTCGGCGAAGATGCGGCGGATGACGGCGGCCTGCGCTTCGTTGATCGTCCGGTCGCCGCGGATCGGCTCGCCATTGGCATCGAACTGCTTGACCACGTCGTAGCCGTAGGAGTTGCCGCCGCCGGACTTGCCGTCCTCGACCCGGCCGCGCAGGCCCCGGCGGGTCTTGTCGGCCAGGTCCTTGATGAACAGCGCGTTCATCGTGCCCTTCAGGCCGACATGCAGCTCGCTGATCTCGCCTTCGGACAGCGTGAACATTTTTAGGTCGGCATAGCGCATGCGCTTGTAGATGCCGGCGATATCCTCCTGGTCGCGGCTGACCCGGTCCAGCGCCTCGGCCAGCACAATGTCGAAGCGGCCGCGCGTCGAATCCATGATCAGCGCCTGGAGGCCGGGACGCTGGATCATGCTGGAGCCGGAGATGGAATGGTCGGAATATTCCTCGACCACCGTCCAGCCTTCCTTCTCGGCACGCAATCGGCACATGCGGAACTGGTCGGCGATCGAGGCCTCGCGCTGCAGGTCTGATGAATAGCGGGCGTAGATGGCAACCTTCATGCGCGGGCCTCCTGGTCAGTCGGGGTGGTCTCTGCCGTTCTCGCGATCTTCGGCCTCGACGAAATCCCGCGCCGCGCGCCGGGCCAGCAGGCGGACCAGGTCCGCAAGCCGCCGGTCCGGGGAGGGCAGGGGAGCAGCGGACTCCCGGGTGGGTTCAGGGACCACCCGCAGCCGTTCCGCAACTGTCTGCCTCCGCCGTGCCATTGCCCTGTTCCGCTCGCCGCGCGGTTGGATCCGCGCCAGAAGAATCGTGGCGCAGGACCAAGCGGAATCACAGGCGGGTTCGGGCGCATCGCATCAAGCCTCGGCGCAGTACAGCGTAAACCGGCGCTGCCGCGCCTGCTGCAGGGGGCGCTGCGCGGCGGCGTCATCGCAGCTTGGCGTAAAAATACTGGAAAGTCGCGGGATATCTGGCGGCGAGGGATGGAGATCGGCGGGGTTCCGCAGCTGGTGATCGAGCATCTAGGCATTCATGCTTCGCGTTCAGAGGCCGCTGCCCGAAGGCACGTCCTCATACTCCCCTTGGGAGGCCGAGGCTCAGTTGTTCCTCCCCGCCGTCCTCGTCTTGCGGTTCCAGAGACGATAGCGTGACGCCAAGCAGCCGCATGACCTTTTCCACCGGGAAGAACGATTCCAGCGACGCCGAGGTAATCATCGCAGGCTTCGCCGCACCCTGCGCGCAGCAAAGCCAAGCTCCACGCCCGGCACCGGTGTCGTCGCCCCGCCTGCGCCTATGAGCAGGGCGACGCCGAAATATCAGCCCTTCTGCGAGGCAAACGGCGCGCGATACTGCGACTGGCGTTCCAGCATCCAGCCCGGATATTCGGCGGGCAGCTTGGTCACCGCATCGAGCGCGGCCAGGTCCTCGGCGGTGAGCGCCACCTCGGTCGAACGGATATTGTCCTGCAACTGCTCGATCCGCTTCGCCCCAACGATCACGCTGGTCACCACCGGCTGATGCAGCAGCCAGGCCAGCGCCACCTGCGCCACCGTGCAGGTCTTGGCCGATGCGATCTCGCGCATTGTGGCGATGGCGGCATCGCCACGCGCCAGATCCACCGGCGGGAAGTCGAAGCTGGCCCGGCGGCCGTCGTTGGCGGTGCTGCCCTCGCTGTACTTGCCCGACAGGAAGCCACCTGCCAGCGGGCTCCAGACCATCAGGCCGAGGCCCTCGGCCTGCAGCATCGGCACGATCTCGCGTTCCAGATCGCGGCCGACCAGCGTGTAATAGGCCTGCAGCGACAGGATCGGCGCCAGCGTGCGCGCATCAGCGATGCCGATAGCCTTGACGATCTGCCAGGCCGCCCAGTTCGACAATCCGATATAGCGCACATGGCCCTGCCGCACGAGCGTGTCGAGCGCCTCGAGCGTCTCGGTGATCGGGGTCAGCGGATCGAAGCCGTGGATCTGGTAGAGGTCGATGTGATCCATCTGCAACCGTTCCAGGCTGGCCTTGGCCTGCGCCAGAATGTGGGCACGCGAGGCGCCGCGGGCGTTCGGGCCCTCGCCCATCACCCCCATCACCTTGGTCGCGATCACCACCTCGTCGCGCGGAATGCCGAGGTTGCGGATGGCCTGGCCGAGGATCCGCTCGCTCTCGCCGCCGGCATAGACATTGGCGGTATCGATGAAATTGATGCCGGCGTCGAAGGCCGCCTTGACCAGCCTGTCGGCCTCGTCCTGGCGCAGCTGGCCGATCTGGCCCCACAGGCCCTCCGAGCCGCCGAAGGTCATGGTGCCGAGGCAGAGTTCCGAGACCAGCAGGCCGCTGGGGCCGAGAGTGCGGTAGCGCATGGAATGTTCCTTCATGTCGGGTGGATCGCCGGGGCGGAATGCCGCCGGATCAGGACGAAGATAGGGCCGCCCTGCCCAAGGTTGCCACGCCGATCCTCGCAAATCCTTGCACGATCCTCTCATGCGCGCCGATTCCGGGCTGCGAACCACGCGCATAGATCCTAGATTGCGAGCCATGGAAAACGATCATCTTGCCCCGCTCAAAGACCTGATCACACGCTAGTGGCAAGCGCATGGCCGGGAAACCCCGATCGAGGGGCTGCTGCTGACCTCGGTCACCGCCCCGACCGGGCCGATCCATGCCGTCTACCGCCCGTCGCTTTGCGTTGTCGCGCAGGGCGCCAAGACCAGCATGCTCGGCGAGCGCGCCTATCGCTATGACGCCGGAAAATGCCTGATCGCGTCGATGGAGGTGCCGATCCGGGCCGAGATCACCCGCGCCGCGCCGGAGCGGCCCTACCTGGCCTTCAGCCTGACGCTGGACCCCGCGACGATCTCCGATCTGCTGCTGGAACTGGATGGCACCGACGACGCCCCCGCCGGTGCGGCGCTGGCGGTCCATGCCTTTGGGCCGGAGCTTGCCCATCCGCTCTGCCGGTTGCTGGCCCTGTGCGACCGGCCGCGCGACATCGCGATCCTCGCGCCGCTAGTCCGGCGGGAGATCACCTGGCTTCTGCTGAGCGGACCGATGGGGCCGGCGCTGCGCCAGATCGGCCTGGCGGGCAGCCGCATGGCGCGGATCGGCCGGGCCATCGCCTGCATCCGCGAGGGCTTCGCGGATCAGCTGAACATACGCCAGCTTGCCGAGGTCGCCGGGATGAGTCCCGCGACCTTCCACCGCCACTTCAAGGCGGTCACGGCGATGACGCCGGTGCAGTACCAGAAGCAGCTTCGCCTGCAGGAAGCGCGCCGCCTGCTGCTCTCCGACGATGCCGATGTCGCCCGGATCGGCTACGCCATCGGCTATGAGAGCCCGTCGCAGTTCAGCCGGGAATATCGCCGCCTGTTCGGATCGCCGCCGGGGCGGGATGGGCAGGAGATCCGCAGGAGCCTCACCCCGCAGGTCGAAGGCTGAGGGGGCGGCAACATGGGCGGAGAGCGGACTTTCGGCCGTGCGGCGTCGTATCCGTGCCAAACGGCTTAAGCCGACATTTAGGGACACGACCACAGTAGGCGGACGTGACCAGCTGGTCAGGCAGGTTTGAACCTACGAACGTCAAATTCTGAGCCAGAATTCAAATTGAAGGCATTATTCTATTTTTTTTCACTTCGCCTTTGAGTCCTTCATTTCCCGCACAGTCCACTCCCGCAATCGCTGTCATTCGGTGCCCTTCGCATAGGCGCGGCCTGCAAGACCAGACATTCACTGGTTGAGGTGGTGTTGAGGTGGGGAACATCGATGTACTCGTGAATGCTCACAGTCTACTCCTTTGATGCAGCCTTTTCTCGCATATCCTGAATCATCCTCGCCTTCTTCAACCTCGAGAAGTCGGTCTTTCCCGCCAAACGACGATCTTTCGCTATCTCTTCGATGATGCCCTCGATGAAGTCCCTCTGCTCTCTTCTTCGTCCAGAGGCTAAATACTTTCCTCGAAGGGACCGTAGAGAACACGTTAGGATTTCGATGTCTTCCGCGGCCATCAAGCTCGCCACATATGCCCTCTTGTTCGGCGCATCCGGCATCTCAAGCAGTGCATCGCGGGCAAACAATTTCCCCATAGGCGTGAAGTCTGGCATCGCCTTCCGGATCGCTGCACCAAGCTGAGGGTTACGCAGAGCACCCGCCAGCAACTTCGACACAGTCATAGGAGCGTTGTACTTGAAATCCCTCTTTGCCCTTTCGGGGTCGACTAACACACCATAGTTGATAAAGCGCACGCCGCCCGCAATCACAACCGGATAGTGCGATATCGCTTCC
Source organism: Paracoccus versutus (assembly GCF_000763885.1). Classification (GTDB taxonomy): domain Bacteria; phylum Pseudomonadota; class Alphaproteobacteria; order Rhodobacterales; family Rhodobacteraceae; genus Paracoccus; species Paracoccus versutus. The sequence goes on from NZ_JRKO01000001.1 coordinate 170,656, forward strand.
CGGCATGAGCACATAAAGCCCACCCAAAGTTCAGCCACATCGAATAACTTACCAAGGTGGCGTAGCTTTGCGGGCGCCTCGATGTGGAGTGCATTCTTAAGGAGCAGTGCATAGAGTCTCATCCCCACCAATAGGCGAGCCTCAGCTTCGCGCACTGTGTGCCGTTGAGCTATGCCGCGTCGACGCGAGATCTGGGCAAGCTCCGCGTCATCTATTCTGTCTGCTGCCTCAGGAGACGGGGAAACTCCACCAAGCTGGTCTGTTGCTTCATCCAGTGCGCTTTGATTTATTGCTGCGTCTGACTCAGCACAAGTCTTCGCCCATTCCTGTGTTAGGTCTATTCCCTCCCGGAAATAGTCTTCGAGTAGCATCGTCTCTACTTCGCTTAGCAGCGAATAGATTTGATCGAGAACATCCCCAACGCCAGTACCCTCCAGCTCTCCATAGACCATCACTTCCCGATAGTGCCTGAAGAGGCCATCGCTGTGAATCAGCTCAGCCGCGAATTTTCCATCGGCCTTCATTTGTCGAGCAACAAAGAATGAGAAAAGGTGATCACCTCTAAATGTGATCTTACCACCGTCGAGCGTCAGAATCCCTTTTTCAGTAAACTCATCAAGGAGCCCGCTGGGTAACTCCAACAAATAGCCACTCTCGTACTTCTGACATATCTCTAGCCATTCGGCTTCTGCGACTCCAACCACCCCACGCTCCAGGAAGTCTCGCGCAACGAAACTCAGGAAGTTAATTTTATCACTGGAGTTGAACGTACCTTCCCGCACGTCTTCAAGGTCAAACCGACCCAACAGGCACTCCACATAGCGCTCTATGAGTCGCGCTTTATTAATGGGCTTAAATTCAGGATCCTGCGTTAGCGTATCAATCACTACCGCAACACTACTTGCAAAGATCGGTTCGTCCATTTGCCGGAAAGAATCAACAACGTGATTGGCAAGGACGTCTCTGGACTCGACACTTAGATCCGGCAAACGCAAGGATACCATGGATCGGATGTCCGAAACTTCGAGCTGGGCCAACTCGTAGACTTCGTCGTTCGCCGGGGAAAGCTGAATGTCACTGTCGCTGGCCGGCGGCACGCCCCTTCGTTCGGTCTTCAAGAAATATAGGAATCGAATATTGGGGAAGTGCCGTTCAGCCGTTTCCCTGAACAAGTTGAATTGCGCTGCATCTCCCAGGCAAAGGCCATCTACCACCATTACTACAGCGCCACTTGCGGCCAGTTGATCAACTTCAGGATGGCTGTAGCGGACAAGTGAAGTTCGATGAATCTCCCTAAGGATAGATGCTTTATTTATTCTTTCCTTCTGCGCATCAAAGTACGCAGGTATCCGCTGATGCTTTGCGAATGTCTCGGACAGGTGCTTGAACGATAGGAAGGCAGCGGTTGTTGAGCCTGCGTCCATTGGCGCGACAAAGTACTGACTTCGAATAGATTGCTCTATTACATTTGTAATTTGGCGCGATGGGCCATACCAAGTTCCCTCATCACCAAAGGACACCGCCTTCGCCTTTGGCACCACAAAAGAACCAAGCTGTTTTGACTTGGCCCTAACATTGTTTCTATACCAGTCGGAATAATCATAGGGCGCAGCGTTTATGTACTTTTGCAGCAGGCCAGAGCACGAAGGGGTTGATCTGAAGAAATCAGCATCTTCTGGTCGCGGATGCAGAACTCCTCCAGACGCGAAATCTTCTCCAACAACAAACTCCCGACGAGGCTTGGAATATGACCGGTATTCGATCTGAAAGCGCTTGCTCCTCACATTTGCACGTATGATCGCGTATCCGTTGTTTCCCTTCGACCAATCAGCACGAAGTGGAGGTACTTGGTGAAACAGGGTGTTTGACTCCCCCTTTACGAGACCAGCGGCATCACTCGCATGTACGTGACCGTAAAGAACAAGATCAAATCTCTTCACGAGTAGATCGCTTACAGCACTGCGGGTGGTCTCATCGAGCCAGTCAATTGGATGGTGGAGAAGAGCTACTCGCAACGTATCGTCAGGTAAGCTCTTGGAAAGCACATCCAAGACAGCTGGCTCCACTCTTAGATTTCCTCTGTCACTGGCGTCATCCTTTCTTTTGCAACACAACCAGGCTGAATTTAGTCCAACAAATGAAACTGGGCCCTTGGTTACAGCGTATCCCCAGTAGTTGCTTTGGTCATATGGGCCCAACAAATCTTCGAGAGAACGGTAGTGCTTGAGTGCATCAGAGTCTGGCTCAGGATGATCAGAACGTACCGCTCTGCCATTGAACAAGTACGAGCTCGCACGGTCTTCTATTACTCGATTGGCAAATTCCTCGCTCGTTATTGACCTTTGTACATCATGATTTCCCGGAACGATGAGGACTTCATGGCCTTGGCTTACGAGAGGTCCTATTAGCTCATCGAAGAGAAGATCATAATTGTTCTCGTCACCGGCTTGAATGAGATCCCCTGTAAATGCAGCAAAGACTGGTCCAGAAGAATGCAGACGCGATATGTCATCTCTTAAGCGTTCTAATCTGAAGCGGTTTTCGACATCGTTTTTCAGATGCAGATCACTAAGGTGAACAATCGTAACGTCCATTGGAGCTCCACGATGAGTGACAGCCCAAACCAGCGGCCACGCCTCTAGGGAACTTGCACGATTCCGTTGGCGTCAACAAGTAGTTGACGGTGCAGACTGAGTACGACCCTGCCAGTCCCGCTTCCCCATCGCTTGATCGGGTTTGCGAAACGTGCCGATTTGCGGCGAGCGTGTGGTCCTGCTCTGACCCCCGATAACTACGCCATCTGATGCTGGAGTCCGGCTCAAGAAGAGGACCGGACCATGAAGAGATCGAAGTTCACCGAAGAGCAGATCATCGGCATCCAGTTCGCATCGCTGCCATTACCGCTAGGCTTTTGCTGCGGTGCCCGTCGACTGGCAGCTTAGAAGAACGCACGTGTGAGCACCCGCACCAGGTGACCGGCCGCAATGGGCCGGCCGACAGGCAATCTGCCGACCGGCTTCCAGACTACAGGTCTATACCCTCTGACAGCGTCAGCGCATCGTCAAGATCGACGCCGAGGTATCGAACTGTGCTGTCCATCTTGGTGTGGCCCAGCAGAAGCTGAACCGCCCGCAGGTTGCCCGTCCTCTTGTAGATCTGTGCCACCTTCGTCCGACGCATCGAATGCGTGCCATAGGCGCTCGGCTCAAGCCCTATCGACGTGACCCATTCGCGCAAGATGCGCGCATACTGTCGCGTCGACAGGTGGGCACTGTGGTGGAGACGGCTGGGCCAGAGATACTCCAGCCCAAGCATCTCCGGATCGGCGATCCAGCGTTCAAGCGACTGGCGTGTCGTTTCGGTGATCTCGAAGCGAACCGGCTTGCCCGTCTTGCTCTGGGTGACCGAGGCGCGCTCCTTCACCCTCCCCGCTACGAAGACGTCCCGGACCTTCAGGCAGACCAAGTCGCAGCCTCGAAGCTTGCTGTCGACGGCCATGTTGAACAACGCCAGGTCGCGTCGGTTGTCCGACATCTCCAGGCGGACTCGGATCGACCAGACATGTTTCGGCAGCAGGGGGCGCTTCTGGCCGATGATGCGCCCCTTGTTCCAGGCAGGACGTTCAGGCCGAGGCACAGGAAGATAGTTGCTGGACATGGTGTTACCTCCTGCCCTCCAGCCCAGCCCTGACTTCGGATGATCCGACAGATTCAATGGTATCATGAGATGTCCGAGTCGCTCCGTGCAGCCTCGCGGGCGGGGAGCGGTCGTTCGCTATGGACCGCGACGACGACCGTTTCGAGGGCGAAAACGGCTTCTCGTTTGTAGACGCGAATGACTGGAAGCAGTCCAGACCTTACCCAGACTTCCGGTAGATCGGGAAGAAATTGGGCATTTGCTTCGGTTGTGGAGAACGGCTACTTTTGGAGTCCCAAAGCGGGCTACCAAATAAAGGTAAGTATTCGACGCCAAGGCTAAACTTCCATCCTTAACGTGCCTAGGATAATACTTCGAACATGTTAGACGTCTCGTTATGAATACCGGTCTTACCAAAATCGGCCGTTTGATCTCCGGTAAGCTCACCAAGATAGCGGAAGCTCTGCGCCTACGATCAGCTTCGCCGGTGGAGCCAACGAAATTCGTTGATCTCGCCCCAACCGATGAGGCTGACCAAGGAGGGGTGTATTCGGCTGCATTGAAGTTTGCGACCGACAGTACGGACGTATCGAACATCGCGCTCACAGGGCCTTATGGATCTGGCAAAAGCAGTATCATCCGATCGTTCCTGAAGTCCTATCCCCGCCAAGCCCTGCACATCTCTCTCGCCGCTTTCTTACCGGAAGCCGGTGATGAACGACGCCGTGTGACCAAACAGGAGATTGAGCGGAGTATCCTCCAGCAACTGCTCTATGGTGCAGATGCAGACAAACTGCCACTCTCGCGCTTCAAGCGCATTCAATCGCCGGGATTCTGGTCGATCTTCCGATCACTCTACATTGTTACCGGGCTTCTTGCTCTCTGGCACGTGTTCCATAAGCGTGCTGTGATTTTTGATGGATCATATTTCAAACCCTTCGATCTCACAAACTGGCTCGATATCTCCGTTGCCGCGTTCGCGCTAATCTTTCTTTGGTCTGCAATCCATCACTTCTACGTCGCCAGCTTCGGCGTGTCGCTCAAAAGCATTTCTTTGAAGGACATCGAAATACGGCCGTCTTCGGAAGATCAGGATTCAATCCTCAACCGTCATCTGGACGAGATCGTCTACTTCTTTCAGTCGACGCGTTACGACCTCGTCATAGTGGAGGATCTCGATCGCTTCGAGGATTCCGACATCTTCGTCACCCTTCGCGAGATTAACAGTCTCGTGAACGGTAATGTGGGCGTGAGACGCCGGGTTAGATTCCTTTACGCGCTGCGCGACGACATGTTCGTCAACACCGACCGGACCAAGTTCTTCGAATTCATCATACCTGTCGTTCCGATTATCAACAGCTCAAATTCGATTGACATGGTGCTCGCGCAGGGCAAGCGGCTGGAGCTGGACGGAAGGCTCAATCAGCAGTTCTTGCGTGAAGTGTCTCGCTACCTAAGCGATCTTCGGCTGATCTATAACATCTTCAACGAGTACGCGATCTACGTCGCAAATCTGGAGACCGATGGAGAGAACGTTCTCGACGCTACGAAGCTTCTCGCCGTGCTGATCTATAAGAATGTCTATCCGAGAGATTTCGAACGGCTGCACCGCGGCGAAGGGCATCTCGCCGAAATTTTGGGTCGTAAAGACGAGCTCATCGCCAAGCGTGAACAGAGCTATCGATCTGAGATCGCTGAACACGAACGCTCTATCGAAACGGCCGAACAGGAGATCGCAAAGAATCTGCGTGAGCTCAGAAGAATCTATGCGATGGCTCTTTTCGAGACACTGCCTGCCAATACTACTGGCGTTGGCAGAACTGCACAGGAGCACATTGCGCTCAATACTTTATCTGAGCGCGAAGATATCGAACAGTTCATCACGGCTCCAACCCTTTACTGCCATATTCCCAATGCTGGTCGTCGCCAGCACAATAACGCGGCCTTCCAAAAAAGTGTTGCCTTCGAATTAAGTTATGCCGAACGGGTGCGAAGTATCGAACACAAGGCGGACGCATATAGGAAGGCTGCGCATCGGAGGATCGCGCATCTGAGAAGCGAGGTCAAAGCGGTCCGGACAAGCAAGTTCAACGTTCTGCTTAGGTCTAGCACGCAAGAAGTCGAAAGCCTTTTCGAGAATCTCGGCGACGGGGGTCAACTTGCCCGATTCTTGCTCTTGGAAGGGCATCTTGATGATAGTTACTACCAGTATACCTCCTTGTTCCACTCCGGACGGCTTTCACCTAGCGACAACAAGTTCCTGATACAGATCAGGGCTTTCCATACACCTGACCCCCTTTTCCCGATTGATAACCCAAGTGAAGTCATCGCAGGAATGAGGGAGGACGATTTCGGCCTGGATTATGCGTTGAACGTCAGGCTCGTCGACGCGCTCCTGGAGAGAAAGGAGCATGAGGAGCGGCTTGAGAAGGTCTTCGCATACCTCTCGAACGAATTTCCGAACCAGCAGGAATTCTTCGAAGCCTATTACGCGACGGGATCGCACGTTTCCGAGTTTTTGATGCAGCTTGTCGATGCTTGGCGCGGTTTCGTACCCGCGACCATTGAGGGCATCTCCGCCACCTTGCATATCGCGCGCCTCATCGAACATCTTCCGCCGGCTATGCTGGCCCGCGAGCGCGAGGAGCACCCCGAGCTTTGTGAGTTCGTGGCCGACAACCTCAGGGACATTCTCGATCTCTTGGAAGGCGGGGATCCGGTTAAGCTCGAAGAGTTGCGGATTGAGGCGAACGACCTTGCTGCGATAGCCGGATATCCGAACGTCGCTCGCAAACTGTACGAGCTCGGCCATTACAGCCTGAACAGCGCAAACTTCGATTACATCTTCGGATCTATCCTCGGAGAAGAAGTCGGACCGGCCTTGCGCAAGCGACACTACTCGAGGGTTCGAAACTCTGGAGCTGAACCTCTCCTCAATCGGGTGGACGACGATTTCGCAACGTATTTTGCGAACGTACTCTTGGGTTTGGACGATGACAATGAGGAGGATATCGACGCGATACTGGCTGTGATGTCCCACGATGAGCTCGATACCGAAGAGATAGAAACCTTCGTCCTACGCCAAACGAAGCTTTTGCCGTCACTCGAGGAAGTACCCGAGCGGTATCGGGCCGTTGTGGTCCGCGGAGCCCAGATCGCGCCGACTTGGTCTAATTGTCTCGCTTTCATTCGCGCAGAGACTTTCGAGAGCAGCGCTCTGACCACCTTCCTTGATGATGATGAGGTCCGCGCAACTCTGCTGGAAACGCAGCTTCCGGATGCTAAGGAAGCGTTACCTCTCCTGCAGTTCCTGATCAATGCAGAGGATCTCGGGGATGAGGCATATCGGGCATATGTCCAGGCACTACCTACCAAATTCAAGAAGTTTCCCGGATCTATAAGCCCCCGCAAGCGCCGGATACTCATCGATGAGCGGCGCGTCACGTTCGATGCCCAGAATTTGGCTGCACTCGACGGCGAGGTCGATCTTCAAACGCTATTCGTCGCCCGGAACATCGCCTCTTATCTTCGCGACCCCAGCTCTTTCTCGATCGACGATGACTTCCGCGAGCGATTACTTACCGCCGATATCACGAGCGACGAGAAGCTTGCTATCATCAGTTTGATGGACTTGAGCAGTCTTCCCAGCCTTCCCGAGCGTGCCAGCATTGTCGGGCCGATCCTCCTGCGGACAAATGGCGCGATACCTTCCCTCGCGCCTGATATCGTCAAAGCAGTTATCGTGAACGCTAAGCCAGTAGGCACGCAGGTCCAGCTGCTTAATCTCCTCCATGAAACGCTCGATAAGAGCGAGGTTCGTGAGGTCTTGGGACAGCTTCCTGACCCATACTCTAAAATCCAAACCGGATATGCACGTCCGTTGCTCAGGAGGACGAATGAAAACAGCGAACTGGTCAGGTGGCTGGAGGCGCGCGATATCATCTCATCGGTGGGGACGCCGCTCTGGTCGAGCGATATCATAGTGTATCTGTATCGGTCATAAGGGCTAAGCGACTCCTTTATCCGCGTAGTAGAGCATCACGCCATGGTCCTTACGGCGCAGCCCGTCGAACGACGGCTTTGGTGAATGCGGCGTAGCAGCATTCTGACCAAGCGATCGTCCGCTCCGGGCCGATCATGTTGCTGTCAGCGATGCGCCAGATAGTCCGCTGAAACATAACCCGAGATACCAGGCCTGTCGGTGAGTGAGACCCTGCACCAGACGTTACCGTTGTTCATGACGCAGTTCTGGCGGGTGAGACGCGTTCCGTCGGGCAGACCGATAATGATGTTGTGGTTTAGGCCAGGGCCTTCGCGAAGCTTCAGGAGATCGTCTGGCCCGACGCCCTTGACCACTGCACCAGAACCGACCGCGCATCCGGCGGCGATCATGAGAGCGAGAAGAGCAGCAAAATGAGTTCGCATTGCCTGACCTGAATCGTTATGCCATCACTACGACACCATCACGCTGAATGACAGCAGGCAGGTGCGGGCGCGGATGAAAGGCTTGCAAAAGACCAGCCATCGAAGGCCCGTTCCGTCCCATGGAGCAGCACTTCTGGTCAGGATTTCGCCGCAGCGCCAGTCGAGCGGCAGCATTCGGAGGATGCGGCCACGCAGCATGGGGTGCGTCCGACGAGCGGTTCTGGGCCGCACCTTGCCTATCCGGGGGCAAATCGCCCGGCTCAGCCAAACCTGCCACTTGCTGTCCCGCAGCGAGTTGCTCGAGAGTCCATTACTGCCGTTGGAATTGATCCGGCGCAAGTGATCAGCCCCGGATGTTCCGTTCACTATTCCCAGGTGTGGTCAACCGGCTGAACTCGCCAACGAGCTGCAAGGTGAGCGTCACGTTGCCCGTTATCATGCCGCCCGACCCTCCCCAAGTGATGCGAACCAGGGCAGGCACCACCATCAACTGACCGTGGGCGTCCTGCATCCGCCTTGGCATCGCGGTGGCCGGGTTTCTTCGGGGTTCGGGCAGCGGCCTCGCCATCCGCCGTCAGATCGCCCCGGCCATATGCAGTCCGAGGCCAGCCAGCGCCGCACCACCAAGCACCAGGCCGATGCCGAGCTTCAGACGGAACACCGCGAGGATGGCCAGCGCTGAAAGGGCCATCGCCCAGCCATCCAGTGTTTCCAGCACCGGAACGCTGGTCGAGACCGGGCCCCAGTTGAAAGGCTCGACCTCGCGCCAGACCACATGGATCGCGAACCATATCGCGAGATTGAGGATCACCCCCACGACCGCCGCCGTGACCGAAGCCAGCGCCGCCGCGAGCGCCCGGTTTTCCCGCAACCCTTCCATGAACGGCGCCCCGAGCAGAATCCATGCGAAGCAGGGCGCGAAGGTCACCCATGTCGTCAGGATGCCCCCGAGCGTTGCCGCCAGCAGCGGCATGGCCCATCCGGCCTCGCGCATTGCACCCATGAAGCCGACGAATTGCAGCACCTTGATCAGCGGCCCCGGCATGGTTTCGGCCATGCCGAGACCGTCGAGCATCTCACCCGGCTGCAGCCAGCCATAGCTGCCGACCGCCTCCTGCGCGACCCAGGCCAGCACGGCATAGGCCCCGCCGAAGGACAGCACCGCGAGTTTCGAGAAATAGAGCGCGATGTCGGTAAAGACGCTGCCCGGTACCAGGGCGACCAGCAGCAGCACCGGCAACAGCCAGAGCGCGACCGCCGCCCATCCCGCGCGAAAGGCGTTTCTGCGCGCCGAGGGCGGAAGATCAAGCTCTTCGCCAAGGATCGTGTCGGCGTCGCTGACATGTGCGCCACCTGTCGAGCCATGTCCGCCGCCGCCCCGGAAGGCAGCAATCCCGGCCTTTGTCCCCATCCAGCCGATGGTTGCCGCCAGCGCCACGATCACCGGGAAGGGTGCATCGAACAGGAAGATGGCCAGGAAGGACGCGGCGGCCAGGCCGAGCATGACCTTGTTCTTCAGGGCACGTTTGCCGATGCGGAACACCGCTTGCAGAACGATCGCCAGCACGGCGGCCTTCAGCCCGAAGAACAGCGCGGTCACAACCGGCACGTCGCCATAGACCGCGTAGGCCCAGCTCAGCACCATCATGGCGATGAAGCCCGGCAGGACGAACAGCATCCCCGCGATCAGCGCGCCGCGCACGCCGTGCATCAGCCAGCCGATATAGGTCGCCATCTGCTGCGCCTCGGGTCCAGGCAGCAACATGCAGAAGTTCAGGGTATGGAGGAATCGCGCATCTCCGAGCCACTTCCGCTCCTCGACCAGTATCCGGTGCATCACCGCGATCTGGCCGGCCGGCCCGCCGAAACTCAGCGCGGCGATCCTGGCCCAGACCCCGGTGGCCTGGCCCAGCGTTGGAAATCCATCACGCCGTTTCATGTCGCGCTCCGGCCCGTACCCCTGGCGTTGGTGGGCCAGTTGTGGATCTCGTCCGTGGCATCGCGCGCCCAACGGTAGAAAGCGTCATAGAGCTGCAATCCGGCATCGAGTTGCTCCAGATCGTCGGAATACATCCGCGACAGGCCCAGGGACGCCGCAAGCAGGCCCGCCGCTTCGGGGGCGAGGTCCAGGCGGGCGGTATCTGCGCCGCGCACGATCAAAGCCAGCCGGTCGAGCGCCGGGATGCTCAACCGGGTTTCCTTCAGCAGCGCGTCGAAGGTGCAGTCCTCGCCGCGATGGCTCCAGAACACGCCTTCGACATCGAAGGGCATGGCGCCGAACCGCTCGGCCACTGCGGGGACCTCGGCCGGGGCGACGAACAGAAACACCGCCCGTGGATCGATGAAGCGCCGGATCAGCCAGGGGCAGGCGATGCGATCGATCTTGGGCCGCGCCCGTGTCACCCACAGGCTGCGGCCCTGCGGATCATGGCCGGTGATCCTTGTGGTCGTGACGAGTGGCAGGCCGGCGGCGAGCCATGCCGCCATCCCTCCCTCCAGATATTCGGCTGCGACCCCTTCATGGCGCAGCCAGGCGGCGACGCCCTGACTGCGCCCGTGTCCCTCGGCGCAAAGGACCACCACCGGACGGTCCAGGCTGCGGGCCAGTTCCGAAAGCGCCGCAGGGGCGATTTCATTCTCAGCCAGCCATCGGGCAGAGGGGATGAGACGGGGTTCGGCGTCTCTCGCATCCGTCCGGCGCAGGTCGAGGACGACGGGGCATCGTGCGGTGCCGATCAGCTTGGCGAGCTTGTCGCAGGTTATGGCGTCAGGCGCAGGCATCTGCGTTCCCTCCATTGAGTGAGTCGTCGGAATGGAACGCGAACTTCGGCTGGCGCCTCGTGGGGCGTCGCAAGACCCCATGCCGGAAAATTCCGACGACGACGATGGAATGTCAAGACGGTTACCCGGTTCAGACCCGGTTCGGTCGCCCTTTACGGCGCGATCCGGGTGCGTCTCGTGATCGCTCCCCACCCGATATCGGGCCTCTCCAGCTTCATGTCGCAGCCTTGAGGTGCACGCGTTCCTCGAGCTTTGCGGCCGTCTCCTTGCGCTCGCTGTAGCGGTCGGTCAGGAAGGCCGACAGATCGCGGGTCAGCAGGGTGAACTTTACCAGTTCCTCCATCACGTCGACGATGCGGTCGTAATAGCTCGACGGCCGCATGCGGCCGGCCTCGTCGAATTCCTGATACGCCCTCGCGACCGAGGACTGGTTGGGGATCGTCAGCATCCGCATCCAGCGGCCCAGCACCCGCATCTGGTTCACCGCGTTGAAGCTTTGCGAGCCGCCCGAGACCTGCATCACCGCCAGCGTGCGGCCCTGCGTTGGCCGGATCGCCCCCATCGACAGCGGGATCCAGTCGATCTGCGCCTTCATCACCCCGGTCATTGCGCCGTGGCGTTCCGGACTGGTCCAGACCTGGCCCTCGGACCACAGGCACAGCTCGCGCAGCTCCTGCACCTTGGGATGCGACGGGTCGGCATCCTCGGGCAGCGGCAGGCCGTTGGCGTGGAACACCCGCGTCTCGCAGCCGAAATGGCGCAGCAGGCGCTCGGCCTCCAGCGTGGCGAAGCGGCTGTAGGAGCGTTCGCGCAGCGAGCCGTAGAGCAGCAGGATGCGCGGCGGATGCGTCGCGCGGGGAATGTCCGGGATCGCGGGCGCGCGCAGGCAGTCGGGCGACAGGTTCGGCAGGTCGGGGATCATGCGCGGGCCTCTTGCGGGGTTGCTGCGGGGAACCAGCGGCGGCCCAGCCACAGGGCGGCGTTGACCAGAAGGATCAGCACCGGCACCTCGACCAGCGGGCCGATGACCGCGGCGAAGGCCACGGGCGAGGCCAGCCCATAGGCGGCGATGGCGACGGCGATGGCCAGCTCGAAATTGTTGCCCGCCGCCGTGAAGGCGATGGCGGTGCTGCGCGGATAGTCACGCGCGATCAGGCGGCCCATGGCGAAGCTGACGACGAACTGGATGGCGAAATACAGCACCAGCGGCAAGGCAATCCTGATGGTGTCGAGCGGCAGGCGCACGACATCGCCGCCCTTCAGGCTGAACATGGCGACGATGGTGAAGAGCAGCGCGGCCAGCGTGATCGGGCTGATCTTCGGCAGGAAGACGTCCCGATACCACTCCTCTCCCCTGCGCCGGATCAGCACATGCCGGGTCAGGAAGCCGGCGGCGAAGGGAATGCCGAGATAGATCAGAACCGCCTCGGTCACCGTCCGGAAACCCACCTTGATCACGCTGCCCTCCAGCCCGAACAAGGGCGGCAGCACGGTCAGGAACAGCCAGGCATAGGTCGAGAAGAACAGGATCTGGAAGATCGAGTTGAAGGCCACCAGCCCGGCGACATATTGCCCGTCGCCGCGCGCCAGCTGGTTCCAGACCAGCACCATGGCGATGCAGCGCGCCAGGCCGATCAGGATCAGCCCGGTCATGTATTCCGGCTGGTCGCGCAGGAAGATCACCGCTAAGGCGAACATCAGCACCGGCCCGATCAGCCAGTTCTGCACCAGCGACAGCACCAGCACCCGCCTGTCGGCAAAGACCCGGGGCAAGTCTTCGTAGCGGACCTTGGCCAGCGGCGGATACATCATCAGGATCAGCCCGATGGCGATGGGGATATTGGTCGAGCCGACCGCCATGGCGTTCAGCGCATCCGGCAGGCCGGAGAACAGCGTGCCCAGCAGGATGCCGAGCGCCATGGCCGCGAAGATCCACAAGGTCAGGTAGCGGTCGAGAAAGGAAAGCCGGCGGGCCGGGCTGTCGGGGGTCATCATCTGTTCCTTTCAGGCCGGGCGAATGCGGTTGCCCTGGGCATCGACGACCTGCTCACCGTCTTCCTTGCTGAAGGCGGCGCGCTGCGGCGGCAGCAGGTCCAGCACCTGTTCCGAGGGCCGGCAAAGCCGCACGCCCCTGGGGCTGACCACGATGGGGCGGTTGATCAGCACCGGATGCGCCAGCATCGCCTCGATCAGCGCGGCGTCGGTCAGCGCCGGGTCGTCCAGGCCAAGCTCGGCATAGGGCGTGCCTTTCTGGCGCAGCAGATCGCGCGGCGCGATGCCCATGCGGGCGATCAGCCTCACCAGCATCGCGCGCGAGGGCGGCGTCTTGAGGTATTCCACCACATGCGGCTCGATCCCGGCATTGCGGATCAGCGCCAGCACATTGCGCGAGGTGCCGCAGTCGGGGTTGTGATAGATCACGACGTCCATGCCGGCCCCCGCCCCGGCCGCGCCTTCGGAGCGTCCGATCTCGTGCAGCCTGGAGACGAGGCTGGCGCGATCGAGGGTGCCGATCGGCAGGGCGGCAAAGGTTTGGATGCGCGCCTTCATGTAGCGCAGCGTCTCGATGAAGGCCATGTCGCGCTGCAACTCGCTGCCGGTCGCGGCTGCCGGGTCTGGAAGGCCCCAATGCGCCGTCATCGGCTGGCCCGGCCAATAGGGACAGGCCTCGCCCGCCGCGTCGTCGCAAACGGTGAAGACGAAATCCATCACCGGCGCATCGGGCGCGGCGAATTCGTCCCAGCTTTTCGAGCGCAGCCCTTCGGTCGGGTAATGGTAGTTCTGCAGGATCTTCAGGGTCCGCGGATGCACCTCTCCCTTCGGCTGGCTGCCGGCCGAGAAGGCGCGGAACCGCTCGCCGCCCTCCTTGCGCAGCACGCTTTCGGCGATGATCGAGCGGGCGGAGTTGCCGGTGCAGAGAAACAGCACGTTGAAGACACGAGGCGAGGCGTCAGCCATGCAGGGCATCCTTGCTGGGTTCACAGGAACAGGACAGCGCGGCCGCGACCGGCGCGCAGATATCCGGGTGGCCGTCGCAGCAATCGCGCATCAGGAATGCGATCAGCCCGGCCAATGTCGCAAAGACGGCGCTGTAGATGATGAAGCGCCCCTCGCGCCGGGACCGGATCAGCCCGGCATGTTCGAGGTGGGTCAGGTGAAATGACAGCCGCGAGGTGCTGGCGCCCCCCAGGGCCTCGCCGATCGCCCCGGCCGCCATGCCCTCCGGCCCGGCCTTGACCAGCAGCCGGACGATGCGCAGCCGGGTTTCCTGCGACAGGGCCGCGAAGCCGGCAAGGGCGCGTTGCTCTTCCATCGAATCAACCTCTCAAGATTTGTTGATATATAACACCTCGGGATGGATCAACGCAAGTTGAAATAACGGGGGTGATATCCTGCGCCGCTGCGAACGGCTGCAACCGTCGTGGTGATGAGATGCAGAGGCGCAGTTGCAGCCCTTGCTTGGACCTGGCTTGCCCGCTTCCGGAGGAGGGGCATCGTAAAACGGCCGTCCGGATGCGGCAGTGCCGCATTGCAGCTCGGTTCGGATGCCCCCGCCTCATCTAGCCGAGGCGGGATGATGCCGGCGAAATGAGGTCAGCGCATCAGGAGGACGGACACCTTGCAGGATCGGATCATGGCGGTCGTGGTGGAGCCGATGATCAGGCTGCGGATGCGCGAATGGCCGTAGGCCCCATGAAGGCGATCAGCACCGCGATGGAGAAGCTGGCGTAAAGCCCGACCTTCGGGTCGACGCCGGCGATGATGGAAAAGGCGATGGCCTCGGGGATCAGCGCCAGCGCCACGACCAGCCCGGCCAGCAGGTCGCCGCGGATATTGCCGAACCATTGGGTCCGGTAGGCATCAAGTGAAATCATGTCATCCGTTCCTGACCGATCAGGGCCCGGAATGGGGCCGCATGTCGAGTTTTCGATCTTGGGGTGTAGGTTCGGGTTGTCCGGCGGATCGGCGGCCGGAAGAGCCAGCCGGGAGTTGCACCCGGCTCCATGCGTTTCGGTTGGCTGTTATGCGCGAACATCGCGCATCTGCAACCCGGAACAACAAAACCGGAGCGGACGCCAGCGATCCCGCCGGCATTTCGGCCCTGCCTCCGCCGTGCTGCTATGGCGAAGACGCTTTCCCCACGCCCCGCCTGGGCGGTCGTCGCGGAAAATGCCGATCGGCAACGGAGCAGGCTGGAATGTTCGGTTTGGCAGGGACGTGATTTCTGCCCGCCCGTCCGCAGCCTATGCTGCACCGCGGAATGCATGGCTGGTTTGCCGGTATCACGGCTACTTCCCGTCAGCTGCCCAGCCTATATCCGTCTTGTCCGAAACATGCCCGCCGGATGGGCAAGGTGAAAAAGGTGCCGAGATGTCCGCTGTCGAGATGAGCCATAGCCGTGCTGCTGCCGGTGGCCTGGGTCAGGTTTTTGTTCGCGTAACCGCGATGGTCGCCGCCTGGAACGACGCCCGCATCACCCGCCGCGAACTGCACCGGCTGACGGATCGGGAACTGACCGATATCGGCCTGACCCGCGGCGATATCGAGCGCGTCGTCCGCGGCCTCTGAGGCCATCCCATCGATGAACGGACCCCGCGGCGATGCCTCGGGGTTTTTTCATGCGCGGGTGATGGAAAACCGAGGTTCGGCATGCTCGGAATCCCGGTCATGCGATAAACGCTCGCCATCATGTCCAAGACCGCGTGAACGGTGGCAATGGATAGATGGCAGTCGCTCTGCGGTAGCACCCTGAGCTGATCGCCGCGCGCTGTCGCATTCGGAGATCCACCGGGATGTCATGGCGCAGACGGCGTCCGGCGCCGCATCGCACACCTGACGGCAAGGGCGTTTCCGGCTATGATCCGGCGATGGACCGGATGCCGGTGAAGTACCGCCCCATCGAGGCCGACGGCTTGACCGGTGCCGAAGACGGCATGGCACCCTAGGCCGTCAAGGACAGGAGGACAGCATGCTCGAGGCTCCACGCATCTACCCGACCTTCCGCTTCCGCAACGCGGCGGCGATGATCGACTGGCTGGAAAGGGCCTTCGGCTTCACCATCCATGCGAAATACATGGAGGACGGCAAGGTCGCCCATGCCGAACTGGCCTTCGGCTCGTCGATGATCATGTGCGGCGACGACAAGGACGACGCCTATGGCGAGATGGTGGGCCCGCCCTCGGGGCAGGGCGGCAAGTCGCTCTATATCGCCGTGGACGATGTCGACGCGATGTTTGCCCGCGCCAAGGCCGCCGGTGCGGCGATCGAGGAAGGGCCGACCGACCGCGACTATGGCAGCCGCGAATTCATCTGCCGCGACCCCGAGGGCAACCTGTGGTGCTTCGGCACCTGGTGGCCGAAGGTGACCGACAAGGGCTGAGCATCATGGCCCCGCGGATATCGAACCGCATCGCGTGTTTCGTCGATGCCCTCCCGCTGGCACCGGGCCAGAGGGTGCTGGAGATCGGCTGCGGTCCGGGCGTGGCGGCCCGCGAGGTTTCCCGCCGCATCGGGAGCGGCTTCGTCCTGGCCATCGACCGCTCGGCCAAGGCGATCGAAAGCGCGGTGGCCGGATCGCGGGCCGAAATCGCCACCGGCCGCCTGCGGTTCTTGCGAGTGGCGATCGAGGATTTCGCATTGCCGCCGGGTGAAGAGCCCTTCGACATCGCCTTTGCGATGCGTGTCGGGGCGCTGGACGGTCGTCACCCGGATATCGAACAACGCGCCCTTGAACGATTGCGGGCGGCATTGAAACCGACGGGGCGGCTGTTCATCGACACGGGGCACCCGCTTAGAGAGATCAGGCTGCAAAGACGGTGAGCCGCGAATTGTATGCTCCCATAATGGGATGAGATTTGCCGTTTGACCGCTGTTGGATTAAACCGGCGCCATAACAACAGGGAACGCTTATGACCGATATCGACCTGAATGCCTTGTCGCTGGCCGAATTGAAGCAGCTGGAAAAGAACGTGGCCAAGGCCATCGCCTCTTTCGAGGATCGCCGCAAGGCCGAGGCGCGGGCTGCGGCGGAAGCGGTGGCAAAAGAGCACGGTTTCTCGCTGGGCGAACTGGCGGAAATGACCCCGGCGCAAAAGCGCGCCACCGTGGCGCCGAAATACCGCCACCCGGAAAACCCGGAGATCACCTGGAGCGGCCGCGGCCGCAAGCCCGCCTGGATCGCCGAGGCTCTGGAGGCCGGGAAATCCCTCGAGGACTTCGCCATCTGACCGGGGAGGGCAGGGGGTGTTCCAGCCTCCGAATGCGGTGCGGCTGCATGTTTCACTGGCCGAGATCGAGCCGGAGATCTGGCGGCGGCTGGTGGTTCCCTGCGACTGGACGCTGGACCGGCTGCATCCGGTCCTGCAGGCGGCCTTCGGCTGGACCGACAGCCATCTGCACGAATTCCGCATCGGCGGGTTGCGCTACGGCGATCCGGTGCTGCTGGACGACGGCTTCGGCGGCCCCCGCGTTTTCGACTCTACCGAGGTGCGGCTGCAGGATTTCGTCGGGCGCGACGTCGGTTTCACCTATGCCTATGATTTCGGGGACGGTTGGCAGCACCTGATCCGGATCGAGGACTGGCTGGTGCTCGATCCGGCGCCACGCCACGCGCTCTGTCTGCAAGGCGCGCGGGCAAGGCCGCCCGAGGATGTCGGCGGGCCGTGGGGTTATGAGGATTTCCTCGGGATCATCCGCGATCCTATGCACGAAGAGCACCGCTCCACGCTGCGCTGGGCGGGTGGGCATTTCGATCCGAAATGGTTCGATCTCGACCTGATCAACAAGGATCTGCGCAATGCCTTTCGTACGAACGCGCGGCGGCGGTTGCATCAGCCGAGGCCGAAGGCGCCGAAAGGTTAGCCGCGCCTGTTTCGCTGCCTCAGCGCTTCGAGGATGATACGGAAGGCTGGCCGGTTCTGGCGTCGGCTGGGATGGCCGAGGGAACAGCCGTCGCACATCGGCCACCCGTCGCGGAGCACCTGCACCAGAGTGTCCCGCGCGGCAAGGCAGCCCGAGTCAGGCTTTTTGTGCCGAGACCAGCAGCATCATCGGCCGCTCCAGTTCCTCCGCCAGCGCGGGCATCTCGGCGATCTGCGCGGTTGTCGGCGCGAATTCCTCGACCCGGCGCAGCGCGAAGCCTGCGCCGATCAGCGTGTTGAGCGTGGTGGCCAGCGTCCGGTGATGCTTCAGCACGCCCCTGGCGAGCCAGTCGGTGCGTCGCTCGCCCTCGACGGAGTAGCCGTTGACCGGCCAGGTCTTGCGACCGTCCTCGTCCAAGGTCCAATGCGGATGCGCCGCCGCCATGAAGATCGGATGCTCGATGGTGAAGACCAGGTTGCCGTTCGGCGCCAGCGCGCGATGGATCATCCGCATCAGCCGGTCGAAATCCGCGACATAGTGGAAGGCCAGCGCGCTATAGACCAGATCGAACGCCGCTTCGGGCAGGTCCAGCACCTCCAGATCCGCGATGCGGTAGTCGATGGCCGGATCGGAAGTGCCCGCCCGCGCACGGGCGATCATGTTGCGCGACAGATCGAAGCCCGCGACCGAAGCCGCGCCCTGCTCGCGAAACCAGCGCGCGGCCCAGCCGAGGCCGCAGCCCAGGTCGGCCACGCGCTTCTCCGCCACATCGGGCAGCAGGGCGCGGATGGCGGGCCATTCGGGCGCGCCGTCCAGTCCATGCACCTGCCGGGGCAGCTGGCTGTAGCCGGCGAAGAAATCGGGATTGTCGTAGATGTTCTGTGCCATCGTCAGCGAAATACCGGAGCGCGAAGGCAGCGTCCATGCCATCCGCCTTCAACCATTCCCCGGCTTCACCGATCCTGCCGCTTATAGTATAGTCCCCCATGCCATATGAAGCCAGGGATTGCCGCCGCCATGTCCCACACCATCCGCGACAAGCAGAAGCTGATCGCCCGGGTCCGCCGCCTCAGGGGCCAGATCGAGGGGATCGAGCGCGCGCTGGAAGCCGAAAAACCCTGCGGCGAGATCCTGCGCCAGCTGGCCTCGGCCCGCGGCGCGATGAGCGGGCTGACGGCGGAGGTGATGGAGGACCATCTGCGCGAGCATGTGCTGCAGGCCGAGACCGATGCCGAGCGCCGGCAGGGCGGCGAGGAGCTGATCGGCGTCATCCGCACCTACATGAAATAGCCCTGGAGGGGGCCCATGTCCGCAATCGACATCTCCGCCCATACCCACGGGCACGACTTTCTCGGGCGGCACCACCGGCGCAACGAACGCCGGGTCTGGCTGGTCATCGCCCTGACGGCCGCGATGATGGTGGCCGAGATCGCCGCCGGCACGCTCTACGGCTCGATGGCGCTGGTGGCCGATGGCTGGCACATGTCCACCCATGCCGGGGCGATGCTGATCACGGCGCTGGCCTATGTCTATGCCCGCCGCCATGTCGGCGATGCCCGCTTCAGCTTCGGCACCGGCAAACTGGGCGATCTCGGCGGCTTCGCCAGCGCGGTCGTGCTGGCCCTGATCGCGCTGCTGATCGGCTGGGAGAGCCTGCTGCGGCTGGCGAATCCGGTCGAGATCCGTTTCGGGCAGGCCATCGGTGTCGCGGTGGTCGGGCTGGTGGTGAACCTCGCCTGCGCCTGGCTGCTGAGGGATGACCATGATCACCATCATCACGGGCATGGGCATCATCACCACGATCATGACCATCACTACCACGCCCGCGACAACAACCTGCGCGCCGCCTATCTGCATGTCCTGGCGGATGCGCTGACCTCGATCCTGGCGATCGTGGCGCTGCTGGCCGGGCGCGGCTATGGCTGGACCTGGGCCGATCCGGCCATGGGCGTCGTCGGTGCGCTGGTGATCGCGCGCTGGTCCTGGGGGCTGATCCGCGATTCCGTTGCCGTGCTGCTGGATCGGGTGCCGGAAGACGAGGACCTGCCGCAGGAAATCCGCGCGGCGATCGAGACCGGGACCGACCGGATCGCCGATCTGCATGTTTGGCAGGTCGGGCCGGGCCATCACGCTGCCATCGTCTCGCTGGTGTCGAGCGATCCGCATTCGCCCTCGCATTACAAGTCGCGCCTAGCGCGAATCCACGCACTTTCCCACATCACCGTCGAGGTCGAGCGGGTGAGTGCCGCTTCCTGAAAGAAGACCATGGCGGGTTGGCTAGGCCGCAACCCGTTGCGGCCATTCACCGGCCTGTGCCAAGCTGGCCCATGCTCCAACCCTTGCCCCGACAGACCCATGACCCAGATCGCACCGCAACCCCGGATCAAGCTGTCGAAGCTGCGCGATATCGGCTGGTCGCGCTGGGATCCCATCGGCTTGCTGGACCCGGAAGACCCGGCGGGCAGGTGGGACGACAAGGCCAACCTGTCCTTCGCGGACGAATACGACAGCTATCTGATCTCGGCGGCCTCGCAATTGCGCCGGGGGACGCCCCGTGACGAGGTCGTCGCGTTTCTGGTCGGGATCGAAACCTAACATATGGCGGTGGGCGACAGCCCGAGCGCTGGCCCGAGGGCGGAAGTGGTCGTCGAGGCGATCCTTGCGGACGAGACCATTTGGACATGGCCCGACGCGCAGGGGCGGTTCAGGGTATGATACACCTGAAGCATGAGGAGGAGTTGCCGATGTCCGTGTCGATCAGGTGCCTGGGCCGATCCGACGTTTCCGTCCTGCGGCAGATGAACGCCCTGTTCGGGGATGCCTTCAACGATCCCGACACTTACTTGGGAGAGCCGCCGGACGACGCCTATCTGAGCGGCCTTCTGGCCGGGGATCATCTCATCGCGCTGGCGGCCATGGACGGCGCCGTCGTCGTCGGCGGCCTGATCGCCTACGAGCTCGAGAAATTCGAGCGGGCGCGTTCGGAAATCTACATCTACGATCTTGCTGTCGCCGAGACCCACCGGCGGCAGGGCATAGCCACCGCGCTCATCGGTGCCTTGCAACGGATCGCGGCCGAACGGGGCGCCTGGGTGGTTTACGTTCAGGCCGATTACGGGGATGAACCGGCCATTGCCCTCTATACCGGGCTTGGAAAGCGCGAGGACGTCCTGCATTTCGACATTCCGGTCGATGCGGGATAGTTGACGGACCTCATGAGCGCGTGGGCTGGCGGCTTGTCGCCGGCCATTGGCCATTTCCGGCATCTATCCGCATCATCTGTCCGGTCTTCCCCCGTTCGCTTGACCCGTCGCCGTGTCATGGGAATGCTGTCCTTCGCAGTAACGGCGTAGTGCATCCTGGTCGCAGGCGGAGCGTATCACCATCTGGCAGCCTGACGTGAACGATCCCCGATCCCCTTGGTCTGGAGGCTTCCATGACGCTGATCCTGCTTGCCATCATGTTCACCGCCGTCGCCTGCGTCATCGCCTGGTATCTCGCCACTTGGGCGCTGCCGGTGATGGTCGCGGTCGAAACCTTCCGATTCATCCACGCCACCGAGGCAGGGTTCCTGCTCTCGGCGCTTGCGGCAGCTGCCATGGCGCTGCTGTCGGTGGGGCTGGTGCTTCTGGTGCTGTTCAAGGCGAAGAACCCGATCCTCTGCCTGCTGGCGCGGGCTGTCTTCGTGATTCCGGCGATGATCGCCGGCTATGCCGTCGTGCATGGCGTCACCCATGAGGCCATCGACTCCATGATCGCGCTGAAACTGCTCTGCGGCACCGCCGGGCTGATCACTGGCATCGCCGCGCTGATGAACCTGAATGGGTTCGGGGAACTGGCGCCGCAGGTTTGAACGGAGGGAAGGCCATTCCCTTCTGCCGCACCCTGTCCATGTCGCATTGAGCCAATGTGATCCGCGCGCCGGGCGCGGATCGCGGCTGCCCAGCAGCCGTGCCGGGGCTCGACCGGGCCGTGCCCGGCTCACCCCCGGCCCGAAGGTTTTCGTATTGCGTGGATTTGTCCGCCACGCATCCGCCTGTCTGGCCGTCAAAGGGCAAGCGCCGCCCGGGGGGGCGTCGTCGGGGCGCAGGGCCGTGTCCTCGCCTGCGGCTGCGGTCCGCCCCACCCCTGCGCCCCGACCCATGACCGCCAGCCATGCGGCCGCGGGTCGGGCTGCGCCCTCTCCGCTCTGCCTCCGGGGAAACATGCGTTTCCCGAAGTCAGACCGGTGAGGCGCGGCCCATCGGCGGATCAGGGCAAGGGCCCTCCGCCTCGAACCCGAAAGGACAGAGATATGACCGGCAAGACCAGCACCCCCCGCAACCTCGTCATCAATGCCGATTGCGTCGCGGCGATGCAGGCTTTCGACACCGGCTCGGTGGACTTCATCCTGACCGATCCGCCCTATGTCACGCGCTTCCGCGACCGGCAGGGCCGCACCGTCGCCAACGACGACAACGCCCGCTGGCTGCGGCCGGCCTTCGCCCAGATGCACCGGGTTTTGAAGGAGGGCGGTTTCTGCGTCAGCTTCTACGGCTGGAACAAGGTGGATCTGTTCGTGGAGGCCTGGAAGGCGGCGGGCTTCCGCATCGTCGGGCATCTGGTGTTCCGCAAGCGTTACGCCTCCTCGGCGCGGTTCCTGCGCTACGAGCACGAACAGGCTTATCTGCTGGCCAAGGGCGATCCCGCATTGCCTGCCCATCCGGTGCCCGATGTGCTGGATTTTCCCTATACCGGCAACAAGCTGCATCCGACGCAGAAGCCGGTGGCGGCGCTGCGCAGGCTGATCGGGGCGTTCACCCAGCCGGGCGATCTGGTGCTGGACCCGTTCAGCGGCAGCGGCTCCACGCTGGCGGCGGCGCATCTGCTGGGCCGCGACTGGATCGGGATCGAGTTGGACGTGACGCATTACCGGACCGCCGGCAAGCGGATGGCGGCCTTGCAAGAGCGGGACCGGAAGGCGGTCGCATAGGCCAGCCCCCCAATCCAAGGGCGCCCGTCATCGGGGCGGGCGCCATACCCCCACAGCTTCAAGGAAAGGATTTCGACATGCGCTGGATCGTCACGAAGGACCATCACGGCGGTTGCATCGGACTGGGCGAGGACGCCGACGGCGTTCCCGCACGCGGCACCCCCGAAGATGGCGACGCCCTGCCGGTAGAGTTCCGGCTTTATACCGCGCACGGCAAGCTGCTGTTCGAGGGCCGATGCGGCGACATCGCGGCCGACTGGTGGCACGGCATGGAGCCGCTGCTTTACGCCTGGGCCACGTTCCGCTGCCGCCGGTTGACCTGGCGCCCAGCCGGGACGGATGAATCTTGGCGCCCGCTGCGCCCGTAGGCTAGACGCCGGCCCAAAGCATCACGGCCGCCGATCCGATGGACCGGCGGCCGTCGCGCGTGCGATCCCAGCCGCACGTCCCGGAAAAATCGCGCTCGCCGGGCATGGCCCGGCTCGCAAGACAAGGCGAAGATATCGGCAGACGCGCCAATGGCTGATGCGAACGGCGCGAATGGCGCGGCGTGATCCGGACGGGGGGAGACCACCCATATCGGAGCCCGGCCGGATCACGCCGGAGGCGGGCAAAGGCAGAACGGCGTTCAAACTCCGCCAGCTGTCCTTGGTTATGGCGCATTGGCGGGGCATAAGCTGGGCCTCAAACAGTTGGGGACCGGCATATTGAATATCGACACGGGTCCGCTTGCGGCTCCCTTCCTCGTCATCGCTCTGATCTATGCGGCGGTCGGTCAGGCCGGGGCATCGGGTTACATTGCCGTAATGGGTCTGGCAGGTTTTGCGCCCCTTGCCATGAAGACGACGGCGTTATCGCTGAATCTGATGGTTGCGGCCATCGGCACAGTTCTGTTCCTGAAGGCCGGGCGTCTTTCGTGGCGGAATGTCTGGCCTTTCGCCATTCTCGGCTTTCCCTCCTCGATGCTTGGCGGAGCGGTCCAGTTGCCGGAAAGCGTCTATTTCCCGGTCGTCGGGATCGTGTTGATCCTTTCCGCGCTTCAGATGATGCGCACGGCGTTTCACGGCAGGCCGTCGGCCTCCGGAACCGTAGTCACACCACCCTTCGGCGCGGCTTTGGCGACCGGGGCCGTCATCGGCTTCGTGTCCGGGACGACCGGAACGGGTGGCGGTGTGTTCCTGGCCCCGATCATCCTCAGCATGAACTGGGGCACGGCCCGGCAGACGGCCGCCACCACGGCGGTCTATAACCTGATGAACTCGGCTGCGGCGCTGGTCGGGGCCTATGCGGCATGGAATCATATCCCGGCCGCCCTGCCGATCTGGCTTGCCGCCGTTGCCATCGGTGGTTCGGTCGGCGCCTGGATCGGCAGCCGTTACCTGTCCGACCGCTGGCTGCGCGGAATCCTTGCGTTCCTGCTGCTGGTTTCAGGTATCAAGCTCATCTGGTAGCGGCCAATCCTTCCGCGTGACTGCCAGGTCGCCCGCCGCAGGCATGACATTCGTACCCTAGTCGGACGTGCCGTCCCGTGGAAACCCGGGCTGGAGCCTTTGCGCCTCAAACCACCCGTGCAAATGGGAATATCATCGCCAACAAATCGGCCATCGTCTTGGTCTTCCTCGATCTGCGGCCTCCAGACTACGGAAATCCTTCATCGCCGCCGACCGTGCAGCCATAACGGTCCTTGCCTTCTGCATCCTGCCATTCCGTGCTGTGAATGCCCGCCGCGATGCGACCAGCTTTCTGTCCGCACCGCAATATTGCCGGACGATCCAACCTAGGGCCGATGAAACGGCGGCCATGCCATACCGCGCCCCCGACCCGACAGCTCGATCCTTCCCGCCCCGAACGTCCCGGCCTTCCGGCGACAGACGCAAGGGCGACCAGCAAGGCGAAGCGAAGCGGCACCGCCACAGGTGGCGCGGAATCCGGGGGCCATGCGGACAGGACGGCACCGGCGAGAACGCCGCCGTTCTGCGATATGTCCCCGTCATGCCCCCGGACGAACCAATCCCTCCGCCTGTCCGATCCCCTAACTCCGTGCGGTTTTCACCAACAACCCCCAAGGCTCCGGACCGTGTTGCCGCGCGGGGCGCGGCTGCCCGCCCCACTCCGAAGCCTTGCGGGCAGGCTGCCGCCCGAAGGGGGCGTCAGTTGCAGGTGCCTCCCGACGGATTTGGCCGGGTCTCGTCGGAGGGAATGGTCCCTCCGGGGAAGCAACGGAGACCTACAATGCAGAACATCGTCATCCTCGCCGGCACCATCCGCCAGGCCCCCGAAACCCGCACCACCCGCACCGGCACCGACGTCACCCGCTTCAAGCTGGTCACCTCGCGCCCGCGCTATTCGGAAGGCCGGGTCGTCCGGGACGAAAAGGGCTATCGGGTCGAGGACGCGGAATGGCACCGCATCGTCGCCTTCAACGGCCTGGGCCGGACCATCCAGCAATATTGCGAGACCGGCACGAAGGTGCTGGTGCGCGGCCGTATCCACTACACGAAATGGCAGGATGCGGACGGCAACGACCGCTACGGCTGCGAGATCGTCGCCGAGACGGTGGATTTCCTGAGCCGGGCGCCGCAGACCGAGACCGACGAAGAGGACGAGGGCCGGTTCATCGACGAAGACGACATTCCCTCCTGAGCGGGAGGCCCGAGGCCCGGCGGTTTCAGCCGCCGGGTTTTTCCATGCTCGCAACGGATCGCCCCGAGGCCGCGCCGGCAAGAGAAGGCTTCCCGGCCGGATCGACCGGCCGGAAAGCCTCCGGCGGGCCCGCTTCCGTCCCACGGCCACGGTTCACGTCCTTTTTCCGCGAAGAAGAAACAGGGGCTTGAGAAAGAAGGCTGGGGAACAGGCAGCGTCACGGCGCCACCGTTGGGCTCTGCGTGACCGTCGGCGCGTGGGCGGGAAGGGCGCATTTCGCTTCGGAGCAGAAGGGAAAACCGGAGTTCGCTGGTGAAAGGCGCGGTCATCCGTGGCCGTTTCGGCGGCTGCGGAAAAGAGCGGAAACCCCGCTAACAGGCTGAAAATAATGGATAAAACGCCGCAGCCGACTTGCGCCAGAGCCTTGTTTTTGTTAGACTATTCTTGAGGTGCCAAGGTGGTCGCCACCCGCCGGCGCCATGCTCCCCGCAACGCGGGGTCGGAGTGGTGGAAGGGGTCGGATGGATCGGCCCCGGAAGCCGGAGAGACGCCGATGCATACCGCGACATTCGAGATCAACATCCCCAGCAACCCGCTGGCCCGCCGCATCAACCTCGAGGACATCGAGATGGGCATGGATGCCGATGCCGGGGTCAAGGCCCGCGCCAGCCGCGACAGCATGATCCTGACGATCGTTGTCCACGCTACCGATGCCCCCGACGCCGCCAACTGGCTTCAGAAGGCCGGCCTGATCTCACCAGCGCCAGCGGAAGCGCCGGGAACCGCCCGCGCATAAGCCGAGGAGAACCGCCATGACCACCGCCAAGGTCATCATCCCTTTCGCCGCCGCCCGCGCCGCCGCAACGAAGGCGGGCTGGCCAGCCGATGCGTGCTCGACCGCATGGCTGGAAAGCAGGATCGACGCAGTTTTTTCGCGCAAAAGGAACGGCGATATCACGGTCGAGGTCGAGATCGAGCACCTGCCAACCATGGCCCAGCTGGTCCACGATGTCATCGCCTGACCACCACCAGCGCCAGCAGCCGCGCTTCGCCATCGCGGGGCTTGCGGCAGCGGGGGTGGCTCAACGGCTCAGCCCAACTCCAGAGCAGAGGACACCCATGACCTGCGAAACCGAAACCACCGCGCTCGCGGCGAAGATCCACGCCGAATGCGAATTCGGCTTCGACCGCAACGACATCCACGAAGCCCTCGAACTGCTCGGCCAGATGGTCGAATACGGCGCCACCACCCCGGCGGAGATCGAGGCGTTCCTCCGCCAGCGCCGGGAGCGATACGAGGCCGACCTCGCCAGCAGCTGATGTCGCCAGCGAAGGTCGGTTCAGCGCCGCTGGCGCTGGCCGCCCCGCAACAAGGTCAGGTATTCGCCGCCGACCAGGGCCCGCGCCTCGGCGAGGATACGGGCAAGCTGCCGGCGCTCGGAGGCAGATTTCCATTCCGCGGCGCTGAGTCCGCTGAAATCCGTCTGGAACAGGACGCCGGCGATGTCGCGGCGCGAGGCGCCGGATTCGGCCCCGTCCCAGGCACGCAACATCAGGGTGGCGCGGTGCCGTTCGGATGCCGAAAGCGATTGCAGGGAAGGGATCGGACGAACCGACCTACCGGTCAGCAGGCGATGAAACCGCCGGATGCTGTTCAGCCGGACCATCAGATCCTCGTCCAGCGGCACCAGGATCGCCAGCCTGATCCGGGCCGCGCCTTGCGGAAACCACAGCCGGTGATCGCCCTGCACATCGGGGATGATTCCGTGCAGCCCGTCACGGGCGTGCAACACCGGTGCCAACGGCAGGTCGGCCGGCCCAAGCAGCGCTGGCCGGTCGTAACCTTCGGGTGCCGCGGTAAGGATCAGGGCGGCGGGAAACGCATCGGGCCGCCAGAGGGGCCGGGCCTCCGATACCGGAAGGGCCGGATCGACCGGGAAACATCAGCCCCCAGCGGCGGGCCATCCGGGCAATCTCCTCTTTTGTGCTGTCCCCAACGGGCACGCCGCGCCCGATATGCTTGCGGATCCTGGAATACTCGGCACGATAGCGGCGGTTGCGGCGCAGGAACTGGAAGGTCATCCGGGCACGGTCGAGCGTCCGGAACCGGTCGTCATAGCCCGGTGATCTCCAATCGGTGGAAGACGGCATGGCTCTGCTCCCCATCGGAATGAAAGGCGGGTTGGAAGCCGGGAGTATGCGGACAACCGGCGATTGCGCGAAGATCGCGCCGGGGAATACGAAGCAGGCCGCAACCGGCCTAAAAGCGCAGACAAATGATGGCGCGGCTCCCCTCGCTAGCGCATGCGCGGTTTCAGGATCTGGCGGTAGCCCGCCTCGGTCATCCAGCGCGCCCGGGCCAGATGGCTGTCATGGATGCGCTTCGCCCGGTCGGGATCGGCGGCGACGTCGAGGCCGAAGACGATCCGGGCCACCTCGCGCCAGTCGGCCCCTTCCTCCTCTGCGTCAAGAAGCCGCAGATAGGTGGTCAGATGGGCCTCGTCGTAGCCGGTCAGCCGCTCGGACTGCGGCGGGGTGTCCTCGAAGGCGTCGGCGGCCATGAAGTTCTCCTGTATCCGACCTGCGTCCAGAATGAAGAACGCGGCAATCCCTTTCTAGGGGAACGATCCGTGCCGCGTATCGGGATTTTTCGAATACGCACATTCCGGAACGGGCAGGAGGCCGGTTCGACCATCGGCGCAAACCCGCGAATCCTTGGGAAAACGGGCGAACAGCTGCCGAAAGCTCAGGTCCTGTCGCGGCGCAGCAGCTCCACCGGGTCGACCTCCAGCACCGCGGCGAGCTTTTCCAGCATGTCGACGGTCGCCGCGTTCTCCTCGCGCTCCAGCATGCCGACATAGTTCCGGTTGATGTCCGCACGGTCGGCCAGCTCCTCCTGCGACAGGGATTTCTCCTGTCTCAGCCGGCGCAGATTCCTCGCAACTCGCTCCCGCAGTCTCATGCGGGAGGAGTCGCCGGGCACCACACACGGCGCCACCCAGTATAATGGGGATTCGTAAGCCGGCCAAGCTTTTCGTCGACCGGGTTCCGACCCTTGGCGAAGGGGGTGACAAAATTCGGCTCGTCATTCTGTCACTCCGGCCTGGTGCTGCTTTTGCGCCACCGTCGTCGCAATCCCGCCTCTCCGGCGGGTCCTGCGATGGAGTCCGACGATGCAGAACGAACCCGATCCCACCTGGCCGCGCTTCGTGCGCACCGAGGAAGCCGCCCGGCTTCTGGACCTTTCGCCCCGCACGCTGGAAAAGCACCGCTGCGGCGGCACCGGTCCGGTCTACCGCAAGCTCGGCGGCAGGGTCGTCTACACCATCGCCGACCTGCGGGCCTGGATCGAAGGCGCCGCGCGCCAGTCCACCTCGGAAATGGCGAAGATCGCCCGCAAGCCCGACCGACCGCTGACCGAAGCGAGGAGGGCGGGGCGGTGAGTTCTCCCATGTCCGCGCGCCGCATCTGCGAGGGCCGGCAGATGGAACTGTTCCGGCCGGTCGCCGGCGACATCGCCGCGCGGGATGCGCGCGACCTGATGTCCTGGCCGTTCTTCTCGCTGGCCAAGTCCCGCCGCGTGGTGCCGATCGATTTCCGCATGGGCTCGGTGTCGATCCGCGTCGAGGCGACGCCGGAGCATGGCATGGCGACGATCTGGGATGCCGACATCCTGATCTGGGCCGCCAGCCAGATCGTCGAGGCCCGCGACAACGGGTTGCGCACCTCGCGGCTGATGGCCGCGACCCCCTACGAGATCCTCACCTTCATCCGGCGCGACGATTCCGCCCGCAGCTATCTGCGGCTGAAGGCGGCGCTCGACCGGCTGCAGTCGACGACGGTCGCCACCTCGATCCGTCAGCCGACGGAACGGCGGCGGCACCGCTTTTCCTGGATCAACGAATGGAAGGAACTGCTCGACGAGCGGCGCCGGCCGCTCGGGATCGAACTGATCCTGCCCGACTGGTTCTATGCCGGGGTGATGGACGATGCGCTGGTCCTGACCATCGACCGGGCCTATTTCGACCTGAAGGGCGGGCTGGAGCGCTGGCTCTACCGGCTGGTGCGCCGCCACGGCGGCCGGCAGCCCGGAGGCTGGAGTTTCGACCTTCGGCATCTGCACCTGAAATCCGGCAGCCTCTCGCCTTTCAAGCGCTTCGCCTTCGAGATCCGGGCCATCGTCCAAAGACAGCCGCTGCCCGGTTATCGCCTGTCTCTCGGTATCGGTTCCGACGGGCTGCCGCGGCTGTGTTTCCAACCCGCCCCCGCCAATCCCTTCGCCGCCGCGCCTCGCGCTGCGCGTCGGTGAACGGTCAACCTGTGAACAAGCTGTGGACAGAGCCGTGCTATCAGGAACCATCCGACCCGTGCTATCCGGAACTCGACACCCGTGCTATCGGGAACCGAGGTGCCCTGTAAACAACTGGAGCCAAAGCAGGAATCCGGCCCCTCCTAACTTACCTAACTTAAGGATTCCTAACCTTGTAGGCGCGCGCCGGTCTGTGAACAGGGCCGTTTTGTCCCTTGAATCGGAGACTGACCGCGCGAAGAACGGGGGTGACGAATGAGTGTTCGTCACCCTGAATCATCGAAACCTGATCCTGCTCCGATCACCTTGGTCGACATGATCTGGCAGGAGAAGCGGGTCGAGCACTGGCTGCGCTTCGGACGCTTCTGCCACGAACACCGGCTCGACCGTCAGCGCCGGACCGTCGGCTTTGCGCCCGGCAGCGTCTTCGCCGTCGTGCGCTGGGCGGGCAACGAATACGGCACCGTGGTCTCCCGTCTCGACATCCTGCGCGCCGTCGGGGCTGGCGAGCCGTTCCAGACGCTGCCCTTCGTCAAGCCGGGGGCGGAGATCCTGCTGCGCGTCAGCGGCTGGCCGAAGGTCGAGCGGGTGCTGCAGGCGGTGGATGCCGTCGAGGCGCTGGACATCGACGCTCACGCGGTCTCGCCGGAGCATTGGCGCCATGTCCACAACCGCCTCACGGCGGGCGAGCCGTTCCGAACCTACACCAGGGCCCAGCACGCCGCCTGGCTGAAGCGCCGGAGGGTCGGGGCATGACCATGCCGCGGGCGTCCCTTCCCCTGCCGCTGCGTGCGCTCGATCTCTTCAGCGGCGCCGCGGGCGGCTGGTCGCTCGGCCTGCATCGGGCGGGCTTCGTCACCCTCGCCGCCTGTGAGATCGTGGAATGGCGCCGCATCCTCTATTCGGAGAATTTTCCGCATGTCAGACTCTACGCCGATGTCCGCGACCTCACGGCAGCTCGACTTGTTTCCGACCTCGGATGCCTGCCCGAGATCGTCGTCGGATCGCCGCCCTGCCAGGATATCTCCAGCGCCAACACGAAGGGCAAGGGCATCGAGGGCGAACGGTCCGGTCTCTACCTCGAGGCCGTCCGCCTGGTCGGAGAATGCCGGCCTCGCTGGTTCGCTTTTGAGAACAGCCCTGTGCTCCGAACTCGCGGCGCCGACCGGCTGCTCGACGAGTTGGAAGCGCTCGGCTACGCCTGCTGGCCATGCGTGGTGGGTGCTGCGGATATCGGCGCCAACCATGTCCGCAAGCGGTCCTGGCTCATCGGCTGCGACCCCGAACAGCTTGCCCACGCCCGTGTCGCAATCCCGGCAGGGCGGGATGCGGATGGAGGGCGGATCGGGGGCGCGCCGGGCGATGAAAGACTCGGATCTCTCCGACCTGTTCCGCAATCGCCCCTTGCCGACGCCGATGGCCTCGGATGGGATGAAGGACGGCGCGGGTGGCGGTGCGGGATCGACCTGGCCGCTGCGGATGATCCTCGCCACGCCGCGGAAGACCGATGCGGATCGCGGCGGCCGGGGCGATCTTCTCAACCAGCTTCAGGGCCACGCCAGCCGCCATGCGGGTGTGACCGCGAGCAATCCGAAAGCACAGGAAACCCTGCCGACGCCGACGAAGCGCGACAGCCGCATGGACCATTGGAGCCCGGCCTACGACCGCCGCAAATCGCCGACCATGGACGCGGTGATGGACGGCGCGATGACGGACCAGGCACCGGACAAATGGGCCGGGGCGCGAGCTTTGGCGGCGATGCTCAGGAGCCATGGCCTGACTGGAACGGCCGCATTGCCCATCACCTATGGGTGGATGATGGGATTTCCGCCTGGCTGGCTCGCACGCGCCTTGCGCTCGGCGGTCGCAAAGGGACATCTGCGGCCAGCCTGATCGTCGAGGCCTTCGGCGACGCGGTGGTGCCGCAGACCCCCGAGGCCATCGGCCGCGCCATCCTGTGCAGCGAGATCGCGCTGAACGCGGTCCTCGGCGGCGCATCGGCGGGAGATGCGAGTGCCGGCGATGATGTGTCCGCAGGCCCGAGGGCAGGTGATGATGCTGCCGGCAGGTATGCTGCCGATCAGGCGGACGGTGCTGCCGCCGACGACGCACCCACCGACGATCCTGCGGATTGCGAAGGCGCGTCATGATCCGCAAAACCCGCGCAACCTATCTCGCCGCAACCGGCCTCGCCGTGCTGGTCATCGGCATCTCCGTCACCGAGATCCCGCCCCGATTGATCTGGAACGCGTCCGCCAGCATCCCCATCGGGCTCTATCGTCTTGAGCCCCCGACCAGCCTCGCCCTCGGCGATCTGGTCGCGGTTACGCCGCCCGAACCGCTGGCGCAGTTCATCACCGCCCGCGGCTATATCGCCTCCGGCGTGCCGCTGCTGAAGCGCGTCGCCGCGCTTTCCGGCACACGGGTCTGCCGCATCGGCACGACGATCACCGTCGACGGCCAGGTCCTCGGCCAAGCACGCGATCGCGACCTCCTCGGCCGGTCGCTGCCGGTCTGGCAGGGCTGCCGGCTGCTTGCCGGGGGCGAGGTCTTTCTCATGAACCGGGAGGCCGAGGACAGTCTCGACGGCCGCTATTTCAGCCCGCTCCCGGTCACCAGCATCACCGCCCGCATTGTCCCGCTCTGGACCGATGCGGCGGGCGACGGCCGCTTCCGCCGGCCCGCAACTGGGGCGGAAACGGCCCCTGATCCCACCATTCACCACCAAGCCACGGAGAGATAACATGCCACAGATCGGTGAATTCACCCGCACGCAAGCCGGCTACGAAGGCCGCATCCGCACCGTCACGCTCGACCTCGCACTGGTCTTCGTGCCGACGCACAATGCCGATGTCGAGAACGCCCCGGATTACCGGATCCATCTCGACGGCGAGGACGGCCCGGAGATCGGCGCCGGCTGGACCCATAGCGGCGAGAAGGCCGGAACCTACATCTCGGTCGCAATCGACGATCCCGCCCTCATGCAGCCGATCCGCGCCCGGCTGTTCCAGTCCGACGAGCAGGGCCGGACCTGGGGCCTGCACTGGTCGCGCCCCAGAAAGCGTGACGAGCGGGACTGAGCCATGCCGGTTTTCTGCCATCCATTTACCGACGGGCGGGCTTGCACCGCCCGCGGCATCGCCGTCCTTCTTCTTTCCGGCCTGGTCTTTGCCGCCGCTCCAGTTGCCGGCCCGCTGGCGCAGACCGTGCAGCCGCTCGCGCAACAGACCCACGATCCCTTCGCGTCCCACGTCGTGGAAGCCTCGCTGCGCTTCGGCATTCCGGCGCACTGGATCCGCGCCGTGCGGCATGTCGAAAGCCGCGGCAATCCGCAGGCCGTCTCGCCGAAAGGTGCCATCGGGCTGATGCAGATCATGCCGGAGACATGGGCGGCGCTACGCGCCAAACATGGTCTCGGCAACGATCCGTTCGAGCCGCGCGACAACATTTTTGCCGGCGCCGCCTATCTGCGCGAGATGCACGACCGCTACGGCAATGTCGCCGGCATGCTGGCGGCCTACAATGCCGGGCCGGGCCGTTACGACGAACACCTGGTCTCAGGCCGGACCCTGCCGGCCGAGACCCGCGCCTATGTCGCCGCGCTGGCGCCGCTGCTCGGCGGCGAGCCGCTGCCCGGCACCGGTTTCGCCGCCGCGCCGCCAACCGACTGGCGCGAGGCCCCGCTCTTCGCCGGCAGCATGATCGACGGCCCGGATGCGGAACGACCCCAGCCCGGCGGTCTGTTCGTGTGGCGGTCCGATGCAGAACCACCACAGTCCGATGGCGCATTGGCTGCCGATCCGGAACCGCTGGCTGAACCGTCAGACACCGCACCAGACGCCCTCGCGCCGCAGCCCGACGGTCCGTTCATTCGTCAATCCGACGCGAGGTCAACGCAATGAAAAATCATTCCAAACGACACTGCGCGTTCACAACTGGGAGTCCGCGCCCATGAAGATCGCCTATGCAGACCCACCTTATATCGGCTGCGCGCATCTCTACCGCGGCTGCCCCGATTACGCCGGCGAGGTCGATCATGCGGTGCTAATCGAACGGCTGGAACGCGACTACGACGGCTGGATCCTGCACGCTGCCGCGACGCCGCGCTCCTTCGCCGTGCTCGCCCCGCTGGTCGAACCGACGGGCGCGCGCTGGATGGCCTGGGTGAAGGGTTTCGCCGCCTTCAAGCGCAACGTGCCGGTCGCCTGGGCCTGGGAGCCGGTGATCGTCAAACCCGCCCGCAAGCCCGTGGTCAGCAAGCGCCTGGTGCTGCGCGACTGGGTGCAGGAAAGCATCACCCTGCGCCGCGGATTGACCGGCGCCAAGCCGGAAGCCGTCTGTCACTGGTGCTTCGAGATGGTCGCCGCGCGGCCCGAGGACACGCTCGACGACCTGTTTCCCGGCACCGGCGCCGTCACCGCGGCATGGCACTCATGGCAGCGGAAGTTCACCCTGCCGAACGATCCGCTGCCCGATTTTCCTCAGCCCGACAGCGCCCGCCGGGGGCGGTCCCGCCCGGGAGGTCCGTCATGAGCCATCACGCATCAGGGCGCGTTCTGTCGTGTTCCATCGCAGAAAAGGGCGACGCGGCCCGTTGGGCCGCGTCGCTTTTAGGACGGCAAGATAAAAGCCCGCGAGGTGCGGGCTGGGCGGTTGGGGGTGTTTGCCGGGGTTTCGAGGCATTTGCGCACATCGCGGCACCAAACCGCGCCTCGCTGCCTCGAAGATTATGCAGGGTTTTGAACGAATCCCGCACCTCGCAGGAGATCGACCCATGAGTAACGAGGACGATTTCCGCATTCGTCCGGGGCGGATCCGCTCCAGCCGCAGCCAGCGTGCCCGGCCTTTCGTGGCCCAGGCGCTGGCCGCCGCCCAGAAGGCCGGCGGGCGCGTCTCGCGCAGCGGCAGGATCGTGTCGCCGGGCACCTCGCGCTTCGGCCGGGGCCGCAGCGCCGCCGTCCAGGCCAACCGGCTGATCACCCGCCGCGCCCGGCTCTGCACCGTCAAGGTTCGGGTGGTGCGCAGAACCGCGCAGGCCGCCGCGCTGCCCCGGCATCTGGGCTATCTCGGCCGCGACGGCGTCACCCGCGGCGGGGAGAAGGCCCGCATGTTCGATCCGCACAGCGACGATGCCGACGTCAAGGACTTCGCCGGGCGCAGCGCGGACGACCGCCATCATTTCCGCTTCATCGTCTCGCCCGAGGATGCCGCCGACATGGCGGACCTGAAGCGGTTCACCCGGGAGTTGATGGCCCAGGCGGAAAAGGATCTCGGCACGGAACTGGACTGGATCGCCGTCGATCACTGGAACACCGACAATCCCCATGTCCATGTCATCCTGCGGGGGCGGGCCGATGACGGCAGGGACCTGGTCATCTCCCGCGACTATATCAGGGAAGGACTGCGCGACCGGGCGCAGGACCTGATCACCCGAGAACTGGGGCCGCGCCATGACCACGAGATCCGCCGCAGCCTGATGCGGCAGGTCGAGGCGGAGCGCTGGACCGCGCTCGACCGCCAGCTGGTCCGCGACGCCGGCAAGTCCGGCATCATCGACATGGCGCCGGGCATCGACGGCCCGCGCGACGACTACCTGCCGCAGAAGGTCGGGCGGCTGCGGCATCTGGAACGCCTCGGCCTGGCCGATCAGGTCGGGCAGGCGCAATGGGTGATCCGACCCGAGGCCGAGACCGTGCTGCGCGACCTCGGCGAGCGCGGCGACATCGTCAAGCGCATGCACCGGGCGCTGTCGGGGCAGGGGATTGATCGCGGCGTCTCGGACTATGTCTTCGCCAGCAAGAAGGCCGACGGCCCGATCCTCGGCCGGCTGGTGGAACGCGGCCATGACGACGAGC
The DNA here is from genome assembly GCF_000763885.1 of Paracoccus versutus. Lineage (GTDB taxonomy): Bacteria > Pseudomonadota > Alphaproteobacteria > Rhodobacterales > Rhodobacteraceae > Paracoccus > Paracoccus versutus. The sequence continues at coordinate 206,138 of NZ_JRKO01000001.1, forward strand.
TGAAGGGCACGGCCTATGCGGTGATCGACGGCGTCGATGGCCGCACCCATCACATCCGGCTGCCGAGTTTCGACGCCGCCGGCGACAGCGCGCCCGGCTCCATCGTCGAGCTGCGCCGATACGAGGATGCGCGCGGCGAGCGCCGCACCGCCCTGGCCGTCCGCTCGGATGTGGATATCCGGGCGCAGGTCACCGCCGGCGGCGCCACCTGGCTCGACCGCCAGGCCGTGGCCCGCGATCCCGCGGCATTGTCGGAGGCCGGCTTCGGGATCGAGGTGCGCCGGGCGATGAAGCGGCGCGCGGAACACCTGATCGAGGAGGGTCTGGCCGAGCGGCAGGGCGGCCGTGTCGTCTTCGCGCGCCGGTTGCTCGACCGGTTGCGCGAGCGCGAGATCGGTGACGTGGCAGAGAGGCTCTCCCACGAGACCGGCCTGCCGTTCGACCGGACCGTCAATGGCGAGAATGTCGCCGGCACCTATCGCCGCCGCTTTGTCCTTTCCTCCGGCCGCTTCGCCATGATCGACGACGGGCTGGGCTTCAAGCTGGTGCCCTGGACGCCCTCGCTCGAACGGCATCTCGGCCAGCATGTCTCCGGCGTCGCGCGCGGCGATGGCGGCGTGGACTGGAGCTTCGGCCGCAAGCGTGGGCTGGGGTTGTGAGATCGCTGGGAAACTGCCTTTCAAGGCATGGGACTGCGACTACGCTCACCTAGACGGCCTATGCGGCAATCCTATATGACTACAGATAGTCATCGCGAGGATTGGCCATGAAGGAACTTCAGTTACGGGATGCGAAGGCGACGCTCTCCGCCGTGGTCGATCAAGCCGTGGCCGGCGAGCCGACGGTGATCACCCGGCACGGCCGCAAGGAGGCGGTGCTGCTCTCCTTCGAGGAATGGCAGCGCATCTCCCGGGTGCCGGATTTCGCCGATCTGCTGCTCGCCTTCCCCGGCGAGCCCGAGGACATCCCCGAACGCGCCCGCAAGCCTGCGCGGGCGCTGCGGGATACGGACCTCTGACCCTTGTACCTGCTCGACACCAACATTCTCTCGGCCTCCGCGCCGACGCGGCGCGACGCCGGTGCCGAGGCTCTCGCCGCCTGGATGCGCGCCCATAGCGACCGACTCTATCTCTCGACCATCACCATCGCCGAGATCGAGGCCGGCATCGCCCGCGCGGTCAGGATCGGGGCCAGCGCCAAGGCCCCGGCGCTGCGCCGATGGCTTGCCGCCGTCGAGCATTTCCATGGCAGCCGGATCCTATCCTTCGGTATCGAGGAGGCTCGCCACGCCGGCACGATCCTCGACCGGGCGCGCGCCCATGATCCCGGCTTCGAGGACATCGCCATCGCCGCGACGGCGGCCGCGCATGGCCTGACCGTGCTCACCGCCAACGAGCGGCATTTCGCGCCGCTGGGGGTGCCCTATGTCAACCCGATGAAGGAACTGCCCGGATAGCAGTAAGGACAGCGTTGGGAAGGCAAAACCAGCGCTGGCGATCAGTGGCTGCATCCTGCAAGTATTTTTACGCTGCCCTGCGCCAGCTTGCGACCAGCCCAAGCATAGCAGTTGCATCCTGCGATAGGTGGGTTTTCCTCATTGCATCGGATACCTGCAGGGAGGCTGGAACCACCTTGTCCGGCACGAAGATCCTCTGGGGCCAGATCAGCGTGGTCTTCCTGATCGTGCTGATTTTCGTCTGGTCCGGCACGCAATGGACGGCTTGGCGGCTCGGCTTCCAGCCGCAACTGGGCCCGGCCTGGTTCGATCTCTGGGGCATTCCCGTCTATTACCCGCCCGCCCTGTTCTGGTGGTGGTATTTCTACGACGCCTATGCCCCGCGCATCTTCATGGAGGGCGGCATCATCGCCGCCTCGGGCGGGTTTCTGGCCATCGGCATCGCCATCCTGATGTCGGTCTGGCGTGCCCGCGAGGCCGAGGACGTCGAGACCTACGGCTCGGCGCGATGGGCAGGGCGGGCCGAGATCGAGCGGGCCGGGCTGCTCGGCCCCGACGGCGTGGTGCTGGGCCGATACCAACAGGACTACCTGCGCCATGACGGACCGGAGCATGTGCTCTGCTTCGCCCCGACCCGATCCGGCAAGGGGGTCGGGCTGGTGGTGCCGACGCTGCTGACCTGGCCCGGCTCGGCCATCGTCCACGACATCAAGGGCGAGAACTGGCAGCTGACCGCCGGGTTCAGGGCGCGGCATGGCCGGGTGCTGCTGTTCGACCCTACCAATGCGGCCTCGGCTGCCTACAACCCGCTGCTGGAAGTGCGTTGCGGCGAATGGGAGGTGCGCGACGTCCAGAACATCGCCGACATCCTCGTTGATCCCGAGGGCTCGCTGGAAAAGCGCAACCACTGGGAAAAGACCAGCCATGCCCTGCTGGTCGGCGTCATCCTGCATGTACTCTATGCAGAGCAGGACAAGACCCTCGCCCGTGTCGCGGCCTTCCTCTCTGATCCGCGCCGTTCGATCGAGGCGACGCTGGCGGCGATGATGAAGACCCCGCATCTGGGCGAGGCAGGCCCGCATCCGGTGATCGCCAGTGCCGCGCGGGAACTGCTGAACAAATCGGAGAACGAGCGCTCAGGCGTGTTGTCGACGGCGATGTCGTTTCTCGGCCTCTACCGCGATCCTGTCGTCGCCCAGGTGACCTCGCGCTGCGACTGGCGCATCGCCGATCTCATTGCTGGCGAGAGACCCTCGACGCTCTATCTGGTGGTGCCGCCCTCGGACATCTCGCGCACCAAGCCGCTGATCCGGCTGGTGCTGAACCAGATCGGCCGCAGGCTGACCGAGGATCTGCATGCGAAGGACCGCAGGCATCGGGTGCTGATGCTGCTCGACGAATTCCCGGCCCTCGGTCGGCTGGACTTCTTCGAGAGCGCCCTGGCCTTCATGGCAGGCTACGGCATCAAGTCCTTCCTGATCGCGCAGTCGCTGAACCAGATCGAGAAAGTCTATGGCCCGAACAATTCGATCCTCGACAATTGCCATGTCCGGGTCAGCTTCGCCACCAATGACGAGAGGACCGCCAAGCGGGTCTCCGATGCGCTCGGTACCGCCACCGAGATGAAGGCGATGAAGAACTATGCCGGGCACAGGCTGGCGCCCTGGCTGGGCCATATCATGGTCTCGCGCTCGGAAACCGCCCGGCCGCTGCTCACCCCCGGCGAGGTGATGCAGCTGCCCCCCGAAGACGAGATCGTCATGGTCGCCGGGACCCCGCCGATCCGGGCACGGAAAGCGCGCTACTATGTCGATCCGCGGTTCCGCGAGCGGGTGCTGCCGCCGCCGGATCCGCGCGAGGTCGCTCCATCACCACGGACTGACGATTGGTCGGCGTTGAAGCCGCCGAAGCTGGATGGTGAGGGGCAGGGGGCTGATGTCTGTGCAGGGTCACATGCCGGCGCTGCACAGGCCGGTGCGAAATCGTCCGCGGATTCGGACGATGCCGGATTGCGCCGCGAGCCGGGGTTGGAACCCTATCAGGACATCGCCCCGGAACCGGTTGCGCCTCCCCAGAACGAATTCGATCCGGACTTCGATGCCTCGGAGCGGCAGGCGGTCCGCAACCGGGGGTTGGTGCGCGACATGCGCCAGGTCGCGCGCCAGATCTCCATGGACCAGAACGATGGAATGGAGCTTTGAGCCATGCCGGAACATGCCGACAAGAAGAAGCGCCTCTCGGTCTATCTCGACCCCGACCTGATGCTGCTGCTGGCCGATTATGCCGACCGGCGCGGGAGATCCCGTTCGCTCGTCGCGGAGGCCGCCATCGCCTCCTTCCTCACGCCCGATGCCGACGAGCGGCAGGAGGCGGCGATGACTCGCCGGCTCGATCGCATCGACCGCAGCATTCAGCGACTGGAACGCGATATCGGCATCGGCAACGAGGCCTTCGCGATCTTCATGCGCTCCTGGCTGACCGCAACCCCGCCGTTGCCCGAGGCGGCGCAGGCCGCCGCACAGGCGCAGGGCGGCCAGCGTTACGACCGCTTCCTCGAAGCCCTCGGCCGGCGTCTCGCCGGCGGCCCGAAGCTGCGCCAGGAGGTGCCGGAAGAGCGAGAGTAGGCAAGGCATGCCGGCGCACCCACCTCTCTTGTGTTCCAGATCAGTGCGGCCGGTCCTCATCGGCCCAGTCCCGCGACGTATGGATGACGCGCAGGATGACGACGCTTTCCCGTCCGGCAACTGGTCGCAACTCGTAGGCGATGATATAGGGCAGGCGGCTGACGGATTTCTCGTAGCTGCCTGTGACCCGGCCGGGGCGCCCGGTTGCCATGTCTCCGAGGGCTGCGCCGGTGTCCCGGAGCCGATCCGCAACCCGCCTTGCGGCGGCCGGGTTGTCCTGCGCGATGAAGGCGATCTGCTCCTTGATGTCGTCCAGGGCCGCGCGGGCCCAGGTCACCGGCCGCTTCACGCGTTTCCTGCGCGCTTCGCTTCCGCCGCGTCGATCACGGCATGGATCTCAGCCATGGCCTCGTCATGCGGCACGACGCGGCCGGCTTCCGCATCGGCCATGCCGCGCCGGATGCCGTCGATGATTTCCAGCTCGCGCTCGACATAGGCGGAAACGGCCTCGGCCGCGAGGAACGACTTGCTGCGCCGGGTTTCTCCGGCGATCCGCTCCAGCTTCCGCTTGGTCTCGGGGGAAACCCGAATCGTCATGGTGGTGCTTGCCGTCATAGTGAAAGCCCTGTGTTATGCTGTGCACAAGATAGCACGACCGGGTCGGCCATGCCACAGTTCAGAGGCAAAGCACGAAGGCGTTATACGTCAGAAGGATGTGGTTGCCGCCGGCTTTCTTCCGCGAACTCCTGTACGGGCGAGCCTAGAAGAAACGTGGTGCAACAATGCGCAAAGGGTGGCATGTTCAGCCGTTTGCCTGCCGTTGAGCACCGACACTCCGTTTCGCCTTCGCGAACCCGCGATCCGAGGCGAGAAACCGCTCCAGCATCGGTACGACGAGCTTCTGCGGCGGGACCGCGGCACCCGGCCCGCCCGTGCCGCTACGGCCCAGAAGCTCGCCGTAAAGGGTCAAATCCCTGTGCAGGCTCGCCGGCAATTCGATGGATAGCTTCACCGGCCTATCGTCCGCGATCGGTCCCAGCTTCAGCTTCGCCATGGTGTCATCCTCCTCCGTTCCCGAAGACCAAATCTCGCGAGACCACAATCCTGACCGGGAAACCCGGCCGGATGGTCAGGGTCGGCGCGACCTGCAACTGGCGCTGGACGATCTGCTGGCCGGCTTGGTCGACGGTGTCCTGGGCCCCGTCGCGGATGGCGCGGATCAGCCGGTCCTCCTCGTCGCCGGCGGCGAGTTCCGTGCCGACGGCCAGCAGCGTCGAGAGCCCGGCGGCCTTCATCAGATCCCACCAGTGATAGTCAACGCCGTCCTCGAGACCGGCGTAACCGGACGCATCCGCGCCGGGCAGGCGCTCCAGCACCAGCGAGCGACCATCGGGAAAGATCAGCCGGTTCCACACCAGCACCACGCGCCGCTGGCCGAAGGCGACGCCGTCGTCGTATTCGCCGATGATGCGGGTGCCCTGCGGGATCAGCAGGATCGAACCGGTCGGGCTGTCGTAGACGGGCTGCGTTACCTGGGCCACGATCTGGCCCGGCAGATCGGAGCGGATGCCGGTGATCAGCGCTGCCGGGATCACCGAGCCGGCCTGCAGGATGTAGGGCGAGGCCGGTGGCGTGACGCGATCCGGGGCAACGGTGATGCGATCGGCGGCGCCGCCCAGGAACGCCGAGTGCCGGTCCTGCGCGCCTGCAGCCTCGGACTGTCCCATGGCACCGAGTCCGCCCGCGGCCTGCCCGGTACTTCCTGCGCCCAAGTCCGACGACCTGCTTGCAGGTCGTGGTCCGCCTTGAAAGAACACGCCGCTGAGCCGCGCGGCCTCTTCTTCCGCCAGCCGCTGCTGCTCCGCCGCATCCATGGCGGGCGCGGCCTCAATCGGGCCGGCGATATCCGGCGCAGGCACCGGCTCGCCGCGATTGCGGGCATTGAGGATCGGCTTGCCGAGATCGCCGGGCAACGCCGGACCGAGGGCGGGGCCGGTATAGTCGCGCGGCAGTTCGGCCAGCCCGTCGGCGGTGGCGCGGTTCTCGGTGGAAAACAGCTCCTCACCGCCGGTTTGCGCCACGTCCTTGCCCTGCAAGGCGTAGATCAGCGCCGCACCGATGCCGAGCGCGGCGAACCCGGCCAGGCCGGCCAGCACCTTGCGTGACAGCCGGGTGACGCGGGGCGGCTCGGCGCGCAGGCGCATCGGCGCGGCGGCGGTTTCCGGGTCGCTCATGACGGCACTCTTCCCTGCTCCGGCTGCAGCCGATGGATCCGCACCACCTGCTGGCGCTTGCCAGAGCCGAGGCGCAGTTCGGCGACGCCGAAGAGCCGGTCGACGATCAGGACATTGCCGTGGACGCGGCTGTTGACGATCTCCTGCTCGCCTTCCGGGCCGATGACGAAGAGCGGCGGCATCTCGCCCTGGGCGATGCCGGGCGGAAAGACCACATGGACCCGGCGGCCGTCGTCGAAGACGGAAACCGGCCGCCAGGGCGGGCTCGTGCCCTCGACCTGCAATCCGTAGCGATGGTTGCGCGCGGCGGCGGCGGGGATCACCGGTGCGGCGGGGAACACCCCCCGCCGCGTGGGCGGGGGAGACGAAGGTTCCGGGTAAAGCCATGACACCGCCGGCCACCAGGTTTCCCCGCCGGCGCGCAGTTCCAGCAACTAACCGCGCCGGGCGGGGGGGATGACCAAATTGGGGGTGATGTCGGGAGGGGTGGGCTTGACCAGCAA
>NZ_JRKO01000002.1 GCF_000763885.1 Paracoccus versutus
GGTCGGCGGCCAGCGGCGGGCCGGGGGTTTCGGCGCGTTCGGGGACATGGCTTTCGCGCGGCAGCGGGCGGCTGATCGCAGCCGTGCCGAAGCGCGCCGCCAGCCGGTCCACCAGCCGCGCCAGCGCCAGCCCCTGGGGCGCGGCGCCGTCCAGGCCGGGCTGGGCCTGGGCCAGCGGCTCGACCGCCTCGGCGGCCAGCCGGATCAGGTCGAAGCCATAGCCGGGGTCCAGCCGCTCCAGCCGGCCGTCGAACAGGCGCAGCAGGTGGCCGGGATCGCGCGTGGGCGCAGCCATGGCGACGCGGATGTCGCGCCGCTCGCCATCGACGCGAAAGACCGACAGGCACAGCCGCCGGCAGCCGCGATCCGCCGCCGCCATCTGCGCGCAAAGCGCCTCCAGCAAGCCGGGCAGCCAGTCGGATGGGTCCATCACCGGCTCGGCCAGCCGGGCCTCGGCGCTGTATTCGGGCTCGGGCTCGGGCGCGTCCAGCGGTTCGGCCGCCCGCCCCAGCGCCTGGTCGAGCCGGACCAGCGGGTTGTCCTGCGGCAGGGCGCGGGCAAAGCGGCGCATCAGCGACAGGCGCGGAATGGCGGCCAGGTCGCCGATGGTCCTTAGCCCCAGCCGGCGCAAGAGCAGCAGGGTCTCGTCCGACAGCCGCAGCCCCGCGACCGGCAGCGGCGCTAGCGCCGGCAGCGGATCGGTGCAGATCGCGCGCTCGGGGCCAAGGCGGGCCAGCGCCCAGGCCGCGCCGCGCGTCGGCGCCAGCGCCAGCCCGGCCGTCAGCCCGGCGCGGGCGAAGCCGGCCTGGATCTGGGCCAGCATCGCCGCCTCGCCGCCGAACAGATGCGCGGCGCCGGTGGTGTCGAGGACGATGCCGTCATCGCCGTCGGGCGTGCTGTATGGCCCCCAGCGTCGCGCCCAGAAGGCCAGCCGCGCCAGCCTGGCCGCGTCGCGGTCGGGCTCGGCCGGCTCGATGCGCAATGCGGGGCAGATGGCGCGGCAATCCACGGCGCGGGCGCCGATCCGGGCGCCCGCCTGCTCGGCGGCCCGGTTCGCGGCATGGATCACGGGCCCATGCGGGCCGGGCGCGGCCAGGGCCAGCGGGATCTCGTCAGGCCAGGCGTCGCCCCGGCGCGCGGCCCGGCTCTGCCAGCTCTCGATCGCGAGGCGGGGCAGAGAAATCGAGACGATCCGCCGCCCGGTCATGGCGCGCCACCCAGGTCGAGGGGGGCCGGCCGCGCGCCCGGAACAGTTCCGCCAGCCAGCGCGGCTCGCCCGGCGCCTGCGGGTCGTCCGGGTCGGGGACCGAGGGCAGCGGCGCCAGCCGCCAGCGCATCCGCGCCGCGCTGGGTTCGGGCCGGGCGGCATGGCGGATCAGCCAGCAGGGCAGGCCCGCCGCCTCGGCCCGCAGCGCAAGGCGGCGGCTGGCGGTAAAGCTCAGCGCCGGGGCGGGGCCATGGATCTCGCCCACCACGGCGGCAAGGGCGCGGCCTTGCAGCCCGTCCTCCAGCGCGGCCAGCACATCGGCGGGGCGCGTCAGGTCCAGCCGCAGCAGATCGCGGCCCATGCCGGGCAGGAAGGGGGCGCCGAACTCGGCCCGGCTCAGCCGGTCCTGCGCCCAAAGCACCAGCCCCGGCGGCAGGGCGGCCAGGACGAATCCAGGCGCCGCCCCCGCCAGCGGACGGGTGCCGAAGGCTTCGGACAGGGTCGGCGCGGTCGGCTGCGGCGCCGCGGGGACTGGCGCCCGTCCGAAAGGCGCCACCCCGGATGGGAAAGGGCGAGCGGACATGGTTTCAGTCAATGTGTTCCTGATTTGTTCCTATCCCTTGTCCAGGGATTCGTCAATCCGGCCGCGCCAGGGAACATTGCACCGCCAGCGCGGTTGAGACCCCTGACGCCAGAGATGCAGGAGGAAAGCACCATGGCCCATGCAAGCCGCAAGAAATTCGGGGCAGGGCAGCAGGATCAGGGCAAGGGCGACGCCTCGGGCGGCATGACCCCCGGCACGGCCGAGAACCTGCCCGAGAACGAGGTTCTGTCCAACCGCGACACCGCGCGGCATTCGCAGCAGCGCGGGCTAGACAGCCGGCATGTGCAGAACCAGCAGCACCACGACCACGCCGGCAACCGCGAGCACGCGGAGGGGGACGACCTGCCCGACCGCCGCCCGGATGACGGGCCCATCCGCGACGAACCCTGATGGCGCCGCGTTCCTTCTGGAAGGGCTATCTGAAGCTGTCGCTGGTCACTTGCCCGGTGTCGATGATGCCGGCCACCGGCGAGGGCGAGAAGCTGCGCTTCCACACGCTCAACGCCCGCACCGGCAACCGCGTCGTCAGCCGCTATGTCGATGCCGAGACCGGCAAGCCCGTGGCCGAGGAGGACGAGGTCAAGGGCTATCCCCGCGGCGAGGACGACCACGTGCTGCTGGAGGATGACGAGATCGCCTCGGTGGCGCTGGAAAGCGCCCGCACCATCGACATCGACATGTTCGTGCCGGCCGATTCGATCGGCTGGATCTGGTATGACAAGCCGCATTACCTGGTGCCGGACGATCCCATCGGCGAGGAAGCCTATGGCGTGATCCGCGACGCCATGGGCGCGACCGGGACGGTGGGCATCTCGCGGCTGGTGCTTTACCGCCGCGAGCGCGCGGTGATGCTGGAGCCGCGCGACAAGGGCATCGTGCTGTGGACCCTGCGCTATGGCGACGAGGTGCGGCCCGAGGCGGATTACTTCGACCGGATCGGCGACGAAAAGGTCGATGCCGGGCTGCTGAAGCTGGTCACGCGGCTGATCGAGGAGCGCAGCGTGCCCTGGGAGCCCTCGCTGGTGGCCGATCCGGTGCAGGAGAAGCTTCTGGACATCATCGCGGCCAAGACCAAGGGACGCAAGCGCGCGGCCAGGGCGAAGCCCGAGGCGCCGGCCACGGCGGGCAATGTCATCAACATCATGGAGGCGCTGAAGAAAAGCATCGCCTCGGAAAGCAAGCCCAGGCGGCGCTAGCCGGCCTTCCGGCGGCGGCTGCGCGGCGCCTCGAGCGGTGCGGCGGCGGCGCGGAACCCGTCCCAGGGGTCCGAGCCCAGCGTGGCCAGCCGCGTCGGCATGTTCTGCAGGGTGAACCAGGCCGGGCCGATGCCGGCGTCCAGCTCGTCCCAGCGCAGCGGGGCCGAGACGGCGGCGCCGGGCCGGGCGCGGGTGGAATAGGCGGCGACGGCTGTCGCGCCGCGCTGGTTGCGCAGATAGTCGATCAGGATCCTGCCCCGCCGCCGCGCCTTGCTGATGGTCGAGACATAGCGGCCGGGATCGTCGGCGGCCATGGCATCGGCCAGTGCCTTGGTGAAGGCCTTGACCGCCGGCCATTCCGCCTGCGGGCGCAGGGGCGCGACCACATGCAGCCCCTTGCCGCCCGAGGTCTTGACGAAACCGGCAAGGCCGTGATCCTCGAGCCGCCGGCGCAACTCCCGCGCCGCCTCGACCACCAGCGGCCAGGCGACGCCTTCGCCGGGGTCGAGGTCCATGGTGATCATGTCCGGCCGTTCCCAATCGGCGGCGGTCGCGCCCCAGGGGTGGATCTCCAGCGCGGCCGATTGCACCAGCCCCATCAGCCCGTCCAGATCCTCGATGCCGATCAGCGGCTCGCCCTGCGGCTCCTTGGGATCGCGCAGCAGCGAGATATGCGGGTTCAGCCCCTTCCAGGCGTGCTTCTGGAAGAACCGCTCGCCGTCGATGCCGTTCGGGCAGCGCAGCAGCGCCAGCGGCCGGCCGGTGATCCAGGGCGCGATCCAGCGCCAGACCTCGGCATGGTAATCGGCAAGCCCTTCCTTGGTCACGCCTTCCTCGGGCCAATAGAGCCGGTCGGGATGGGTCAGCCGCACCCGCCGCCGCTGCGGCGCCGGGTGTTTCGCGGCAGGCTTCGCGGTTTCGCGCACGATCTCGGCCGCGGGCTTGTCCTCGCGCAGGCCGCGGAAGGCGGCGTGGCGCAGGTGGCCGTCGGCGGTCCAGGCGCGGAACTCGACCTCGGCCACCAGTTCGGGGCGGACATAGCGGGCCTGCCGCGCCTCGTCGGCGGTCAGGCGGGCGGCAAAGGGGCTGTCGGGGATGCGCATCCGCTCCAGCCGGCGGAACAGATCCTCGGCCACGGCGGCGGAAAAGCCGGTGCCGACGCGGCCGACATGCTGCAAGCCGCCCTGTTCGTAAACGCCCAGGATCAGCGAGCCGATGGCGCGGCGCGACACCGAGGAGGGGACATAGCCCGCGACCACGAATTCCTGCCGGGCCGAGCATTTCGACTTGATCCAGGCCCGGCCGCGCCCGGCGCGATAGGGGCCGTCGCGCAGCTTCGACACGATCCCCTCGAGGCTCAGCCGGCAGGCATGGCGCAGGACCAGTGCGCCGCCTTCGTCGAAATGGGTGCTGAACCGCAGGATGCCGCCTTCCTGGCCCAGAAGCCGGGCGAGCAGCGCCTTGCGCTCGACCAGCGGCACCCTGCACAGGTCGTATCCGTCCAGATAAAGCAGGTCGAAGGCGTAGAAGGCGAAGCGGTCGGATCGCCCGGCGCTGAGATCGGCCTGCAGGGCCGAGAAATCCGAGGCGCCGGCATCGGTCTCGACCACCAATTCGCCATCCAGGATGGCCGTGCCCACGGGCAGGTCGCGCAGGGCGGCGGGCACGGCCTTGCCGAAGCGCGTCGTCCAGTCCAGCCCGCTGCGGGTCAGAAGCTTGACCCGCCCCGCCTCGATCCGCGCTTGCAGGCGGTAGCCGTCGAACTTGATCTCGTGCAGCCAGCGTTCGCCCTGCGGGGCGGCCGAGGCCAGCGTGGCCAGCATCGGCTCGACGAAACCCGGCATCGCCGCCTTGCGCGCGCCCTTGACCGCCGCCGGTTCGGGCGGCTCGGGGTCCGGCTCCGGCGCGGCCCTGGGCTTTTTCGCCCGCCCGGCCGGCTTGCGGATGCGCCCGGTCTTCGAGGACCAGCCCGGCGCCTCGCCCGCGACATCGGCGATCTGCCGGCCGGTCTTGACCGATTCCGGCCGCTCGTCGAGGATGTCGGGCGCGTCCTTTGTCCGGGCGAATTCGTCCTCGCCCTTGATCAGCAGCCAGTTCTCGCGCTTTTCGCGCGGCTTGCCGCGCATGCGGACCAGATGCCAGCGGCCATGCAGCTTTTCGCCATGAAGGGTGAATTCCAGATGGCCCTTGGCATAGCCCTGATGCGGATCGCCGACCGGCGTCCAGGTGCCGCGGTCCCACAGGATGACGGTGCCGCCGCCATATTCGCCCTTTGGGATGGTGCCCTCGAAATCGCCATATTCCAACGGGTGGTTCTCGACATGCACCGCCAGGCGCTTTTCGTCGGGCACCAGGCTGGGCCCCTTGGCGACGGCCCAGCTTTTCAGCACCCCGTCCAGCTCCAGCCGGAAATCGTAATGCAGCCGCGTCGCCGCATGTTTCTGGACCACGAAGGCGTCGCCGCCCTTGCGGATGCGCCCGCCCTTGGGTTCCGGCGTCGCGGCGAAATCGCGTTTCTTGCGATAGGTCTCCAGCGCCATGGCTCAGCCGTCGCGTTGCTGAAAGCGGCCGGACCACGGGACGCGCAGGCCCGCTGCCGGCCGGTCCTGCCGCCCGATTGGCGGGTTGGTTCGGGCCTTTGCGGCAAGCGGTGGTCTCATGCTGGGGCCTCATTCCGGTTGAGGGGGCGTTCCGGCAGGGGGATTTTCCAAACCCCCTGCGCCGGCCTTGGTTCCCGTGCAAGGCGCAGGACCAAGCGAAACCGAGGCGGCCCGTTCGGCAGCCGTCCAGCCCCCGCCGTGTCCGGCAGCGGGGCCGCGACCGCCAGGGGCAGGGCCGCCTCGACCCCGGAAACCGCCGGCCGCGACCGGGACCGCCACCGCTTTTGCGATTGCGTCCCGACTTGTCGGGGCACGAGAGGGACATCGCTTGAGCCGGCCTGTGCTTCCAGGGTGAATGTGAACCGGCCAAGCGCGCGAATGTTCCCGCAAATGCGCGGTCAGCCGCCCACCAGCCCCCAGCCCCGCTTCAGATCGGCCCGGAACCGCCTGCGCCCGGTCTCCCGCTCGGCCGCATCGCGGATGCGCAGCAGCCAGGAGGGATGGATGGTCACGATCATCGGCATGCCGCCCTCCAGCCGGCGGATCTCGCCACGCAGGGACGAGATCGTCGCCGGTCGCCCCAGCAGGCTGCGCACCGCCGTCGCGCCCATCGCCACCAGGACGGCGGGGGCCACCAGCTTGAGTTCCTGCCCCAGCCACCATTTGCAGCGGTCGATCTCGCCGGCATTGGGGCGGCGGTGCAGGCGGCGCTTGCCGCGGGGCGCGAACTTGAAATGCTTGACGGCATTGGTGACGAAGACCTGCCCGCGCGGGATGCCCGCCTCGGCCAGGATCTGGTCGAAAAGCTGCCCGGCCGGACCGACGAAGGGGCGGCCGGCAAGGTCTTCCTTGTCGCCGGGCTGTTCGCCCACCACCATCATCCGCGCCTGCCGGTGCCCTTCGCCCGGAACGACCTGCGTGGCGTGGAGATAAAGCGGGCAGCGCGTGCAGGCCGCCTCGGCCTGGGCCAGTTCGGCCAGCGAACCGGCCTCAATTTCCGCGGTGGACATGCGCCGCCTCCTTCTGCGTCCCGCGGCCCGGCGGCCTGGACGCACGCAGCCGGGCGGCGTGGAAAAATCCCATGGCTTTCATCCCGTCCATGTCGGGGCCAACCTTCCGGCCGCGGCTTTGTTCCACCGCCCGCGCGACCCTTGCGAGCCGCGCGCCAAGCGCCTAGAAGGCGGGGCAGCCTTGCCAGGGGAAATGCCATGCTTGACCATCTGACCTATACCGCCCCCGAACCGAAAACCATCCAGGGTGCGAAACAGGACTGGGAACTGGTCATCGGGCTGGAGGTCCATGCCCAGGTCGCCTCGAACGCCAAGCTGTTTTCCGGCGCCTCGACCGGCTTCGGGGCCGAGCCGAACAGCCATGTCGCCTTCGTCGACGCCGCCATGCCGGGGATGCTGCCGGTCATCAACGAATTCTGCGTGGCGCAGGCGGTCAAGACCGGGCTGGGCCTGAAGGCGGCGATCAACCTGGTCTCGGCCTTCGACCGCAAGAACTATTTCTATCCCGACCTGCCGCAGGGCTACCAGATCAGCCAGCTCTATCACCCCATCGTGGGCGAGGGCGAGGTGATCGTGGACATGGCCCCCGGCGTCGCCCGCCGCGTCAGGATCGAGCGCATCCACCTGGAACAGGATGCCGGCAAGTCGATCCACGACATGGACCCGAACATGTCCTTCGTGGACCTGAACCGCACCGGCGTCGCGCTGATGGAGATCGTCAGCCGCCCCGACATCCGCGGCCCCGAGGAAGCGGCCGCCTATGTCGCGAAACTTCGCCAGATCATGCGCTACCTGGGCACCTGCGACGGCAACATGCAGAACGGCAACCTGCGCGCCGACGTGAACGTCTCGGTCTGCGCGCCCGGCGCCTATGAGCGCTACCAGGAGACCGGCGATTTCAGCCATCTCGGCACCCGCTGCGAGATCAAGAACATGAACTCGCTGCGCTTCATCCAGGCCGCCATCGACTACGAGGCCCGCCGCCAGATCGCCATCATCGAGGACGGCGGCAAGGTGGTGCAGGAAACCCGGCTCTACGACCCCGACCGGGGCGAGACCCGCTCGATGCGCTCCAAGGAAGAGGCGCATGACTACCGCTATTTCCCCGATCCCGACCTGCTGCCGCTTGAGATCGAGCAGGGCTGGGTGGACGAGATCGCCGGCGCGATGCCGGAACTGCCGGACGAGAAGAAGGCGCGTTTCGTCACCGAACTGGGCCTGTCCGAATACGATGCCGGCGTGCTGACCGCCGAGGTCGAAAGCGCCGACTATTTCGAGCAGGTCGCCGCCGGGCGCGACGGCAAGCAAGCGGCGAACTGGGTCATCAACGAGCTGTTCGGCCGGCTGAACAAGGAAGGGCTGAGCGTCGAGACCTCGCCCGTCTCGGCCGCCCAGCTGGGCGGCGTGATCGACCTGATCGGCTCGGGCGCGATCTCGGGCAAGATCGCCAAGGAGCTGTTCGAGATCCTGTGGACCGAAGGCGGCGATCCGGCCCAGATCGTCGAGGCGCGCGGCATGAAGCAGGTCACCGATCTGGGCGCCATCGAGGCGGCGGTGGACGAGATCATCGCCGCCAATCCGGCGCAGGTCGAAAAGGCGCGGGCCAATCCCAAGCTGGCCGGCTGGTTCGTGGGCCAGGTGCTGAAGGCCACCGGCGGCAAGGCCAACCCGGCCGCGGTGAACGAACTGGTGGCCAAGAAGCTCGCCCTGGCCTGATCCGCCGCGGACAGCCGGCCCACGCCGCGGCGCGGCTTGGGCGTGGCAGGGCAAGGGGCCTTTCCGGCCCCGCCCAGCCGCGCAAGGGCAAGCCCTTCGGCCGTTTTCCGCCACGTGGTCCGGCCTATCGGCAAGCCTCCGCCATTCCCGCCCGGCATGAAAAAGCCCGCATCTTTCCGCCGCGTCTGCGGTCTGCAGCAGCCTTCAATAGGGGCCAGCGGGAGATTGCCCATCCTGGGCGATATGCTCGTGCTGCGGCGTCGAGTTTGGTTATCAAGATCAGACCCCTGAGGGCGCCCTCAGCCATCGTTCAGGATGGCTGGCACGAGGTCTGGCCCGAGATAGACAAGCCGTCTGGCTGGCATCCGGGCCGGCAGCTGCTGATACCGGAGCCGTTTCGCGACTGGCCGCCTCGTCCCGCATCGCAGGCGGGTCATCCTCGGATGACCTTGGCGGACACTCCCCATGGAAAAGGCCCCGCGCCGGAACGCGGGGCCGTGGTCAGGCGGGGCCGGGGATCACTCCTCGACCGTCACCTTGACCATGTAGTCGGGCTCGACCACCGCGCCATTGGCGGCCGGGTCGCCCTTCTTGATCGCGTTCAGCACGTCCCAGCCGTCGACCAGCTGGCCGACCACGGTATATTGCCCGTCCAGGAAGGTCGCCGGCGCCAGGTCGATGAAGAACTGGCTGTTGGCGCTGTTGGGATCCTGCGCCCGCGCCATGCCCACGGTGCCGGCCTGGAAGCTGACATCGTTGAACTCGGCCGCCAGGTCCGGCATGTTCGAGCCGCCCATGCCCGCCCGCGCGGTATCGCTGCCGTGCTTGCCGAATTCGACATCGCCGGTCTGGGCCATGAAGCCGTCGATCACGCGATGGAACACCACCCCGTCATAGGCGCCCGATTTCGCCAGCGTCACCAGGCGCTCGACATGGTTCGGCGCCTTGTCGTTGTAAAGGTCCAGCACGATCCGGCCCTTGGCGGCGCCCTTGGAATCGGCCACCTCGATCACCAGGTTCGGGCCCGGCCCGTCGGTGACGCCCGGCAGGCCCTCGGCCAGGACGGGATGGGCGGCGGCGCCGGCGGCCAGCACCAGGGCGGGAACCAGCAGCTTATTCCACATCGGCCGCAACCTTCACCGAGATCATCCGGTCGGGATTCGCCGGCGGCTCGCCGCGGGCGATCTTGTCGACATGCTCCATGCCCTCGATGACCCGGCCATAGACGGTATACTGGCCGTTCAGGAAATGGTTGTCCTTGAAATTGATGAAGAACTGGCTGTTGGCCGAGTTCGGGTTCATCGAGCGCGCCGCGCCCAGCGTGCCGCGGTCATGCGGCAGGCGCGAGAACTCGGCCGGCAGGTCCGGCAGGTCCGAGCCGCCGGTGCCGGCGCGGCCCGGATTGTAGTTGTTCTCCATGTTGGCATGTTCCACGTCGCCGGTCTGGGCCATGAAGCCCTCGATCACGCGGTGGAAGGCCACGTTGTCGTATTTCCCGGCGCGGGCCAGTTCCTTCATGCGCTCGGCATGTTTCGGCGCCACGTCGGGCAGCAGCTCGATCACCACCGGGCCGTCCTTCAGCTCGATGATGACCGTGTTCTCGGGATCCTTGATCTCGGCCATGGGGGGTCTCCTTCTGATGGCTTGGGCAAAGGCATAAGCGTTTCGCCCCGCCCAGACAACGCCCGCCGGCGCCGCGCGTTTCGCCGCATGCCCGGCTTCTGCCGCCGGTTGACGAAAATGTCATGATGCGGGAAAACCCCGGCGGGGGACGGTCAGCCCAACATGAAAGGGACATGAGCATGGCGGATTTCAACACGATCGACGACCTGGAGCTTGACGGCAAGGTGGTGCTTGTCCGCGTGGACGTGAACGTCCCGGTCGAAAACGGCCAGGTCAGCGATGCCACGCGGATCGAAAAGATCGTGCCCACCGTCAAGGACATCCAGGCCAAGGGCGGCATCCCGGTGCTGCTGGCGCATTTCGACCGCCCCAAGGGCAAGCGCGTGGACAGCATGAGCCTGAAGGTGGTGGTGCCCTCGCTCGAGCGCGCCCTGGGCCAGGAGGTCAAGTTCGCGGACGAGGCCATCGGCGGGCCGGCCAAGCGCGCCGTGGCCGACCTGAAGCCGGGCGATGTCCTGCTCTTGGAAAACACCCGCTTCTATCCGGGCGAGGAAACCAACGACGCGACCTGCGCCGCCTCGCTGGCCGCCCTGGGCCAGGTCTATGTCAACGACGCCTTCTCGGCCGCGCATCGGGCGCATGCCTCGACCGAAGGGATCGCGCGGCTCCTGCCCGCCGCGGCCGGCCGGCTGATGGAGGCGGAGCTGAAGGCGCTGGACGCCGCGCTCGGCAATCCGCAGCGCCCGGTCGCGGCCGTGGTCGGCGGCGCCAAGGTCTCGACCAAGCTCGACCTGCTCGGCAACCTGATCGAGAAGGTGGACCACCTGGTCATCGGCGGCGGCATGGCCAACACCTTCCTGGTCGCCCAGGGCATCGAGGTCGGCAAGTCGCTGGCCGAGCGCGACATGGCCGATACCGCGCGCGAGATCATGGCCAAGGCGGAAAAGACCGGCTGCACCATCCACCTGCCGGTGGACGTGGTGGTGGCGCGCGAATTCAAGGCCGGCGCCGACAGCGAGACGGTGGCGGCGGACGCCTGCCCGGCGGACGCGATGATCCTGGACGCCGGCGCCGCCACGGTGGCGAAGATCCGCGAGGTCTTCGAGGCCAGCCGCACGCTGATCTGGAACGGCCCGCTCGGCGCCTTCGAGATCCCGCCCTTCGATGCCGCGACCAATGCCGCGGCGCAAGAGGCGGCGCGGCTGACCCGCGAGGGCAAGCTGATCTCGGTCGCCGGCGGCGGCGATACGGTGGCGGCGCTGAACAAGGCCGGGGTCTCGGGCGATTTCACCTTCATCTCGACCGCGGGCGGCGCCTTCCTGGAATGGATGGAGGGCAAGGAATTGCCCGGCGTGGCGGCCCTGCAAAAGCGCTGAGCCCTGCCTGACGGGCTGCGAAAGGGCCCTTTGCGGGGCCTTTTCCGCCCGGAAATCTTGGGCCTTAAATCCTGGGCCTTAAATCCTGGGCCTTGCCGGATTGGCGCATCCGCGTCGGCGGCAGGGGGCACGGATGCGTCCCCTGCCGGCTGCGGTCAGTTCCCCTCGGCCGGCGCGGCTTCGCCGGCCGGCACGACCGGCGCGGTCGCGGCGGGCGGCGCATTGCGCGAGACGTCGCGCGAGTCGGTGTCGAGGAACAGGATGTAGAGAAAGGCCCCGATCGAGACCACGAAGGCCAGTCCCAGCACCAGGAAGAAGGGCCGGTTCTGGCGGATCTGTTCGGGAATGCCGTCGGGGCCTTCGTTCGCCATTGGAAATTCCCCCCAATTGCCCCTCCGTTCCAGCGCAAGAGCAACGCCCGGCGCCGGCAGGGGGTTCCGTTAGCGCAATCGCGATTGCCCTTGCCGGCTGGTCTGTTAATCAGCCCGCATTCAGACATGGAGTTCCCGATGCAGATGACCGATACCGTCCGCAAGATCCTCGCCAATTACGAGGGCGAAGCGCCGGGTGTGAAGGCACAGCTGGCCCGCATGCTGATGACCGGCAAGCTGGCCGGCACCGGCAAGATGATCATCCTGCCCGTGGACCAGGGGTTCGAGCATGGCCCCGCGCGCAGCTTTGCGCCGAACCCGGCCGGCTATGACCCGCATTACCATTACCAGCTGGCGATCGACGCCGGGCTCAACGCCTATGCCGCGCCCCTGGGCATGATCGAGGCGGGCGCCGACACCTTCGCCGGCCAGATCCCCACGATCCTGAAAGTGAACTCGGCCAATTCGCTGATGTCGGACACGGCCGGCAAGAACCAGGCGATCACCGCCTCGGTCGACGATGCGCTGCGGCTGGGCTGCTCGGCCATCGGCTTCACCATCTATCCGGGCTCGGACATGGCGCTCGACATGATCGAGGAGATCGTCGAGATGCGCAAGGAAGCCGCCGCCAAGGGCGTGGCGACCGTGATCTGGTCCTATCCGCGCGGCGAGGCGATCAGCAAGGACGGCGAGACGGCGATCGACATCGCCGCCTATGCCGCCCAGATCGCGGCGCTGATCGGCGCCCATGTCATCAAGATCAAGCTTTCGACCGACCACCTGGAACTGGGCGAGGCGAAAAAGGTCTACGAGGCCAAGGGCATCGACATTTCGACCCAGGCCAAGCGCGTGGCGCATTGCATGCAGTCGGCCTTCAACGGCCGCCGCATCGTGGTGTTCTCGGGCGGGGCGGCCAAGGGCGCGGATGCGGTCTTCGACGATGCCCGCGCCATCCGGGACGGTGGCGGCAACGGCTCGATCATCGGCCGCAACAGCTTCCAGCGCTCGCGCGAGGATGCGCTGGAGATGCTGGGCAAGCTGGTGGACATCTACCTGGGCAAGGCCTGATTGCCGTGGGGCTCTGCCCCACACCCCGGAGTATTTTCAGAACGAAGAAGGGGCGTCCGGTTCGGGGCGCCCTTTTCCTTTGGCCTCGGAAGCCCTAGGTTCTGCGCCACAAGCAGAAGGATGGGTGCATGTCGTTTTTCTCGAAGCTGCGCGACCGGCTGACGCGGTCCTCGTCGAAGATCGGCGCGGGGCTGGACGAGATCGTCTCGGACGGCGCCGGCGAGGAAAAGCCGGCATCGGCATCCGAACGGCCCGCCGGGCTGGCGCCGGCGCCCGCCCCGGCGGCGCAGCCCATGCCGGCCCCGGTCGCGGAGCCCCAACCCACCGCCGATCCTGCCGCATCGCCCGACGCGCGTCCGGGGATGCTGGGCCGCATCTTCGGCCGCGCGCCCGCCATTGCCGAGCCGCGCCGCGAACTGGACGACGAGATGCTGGAGCAGCTCGAGGAGATGCTGATCCAGGCCGACATGGGGGTCGAGACGGCGCTGCGCGTCACCGCCAATATCGCCGAGGGCCGCATGGGGCGCCGCATTTCCGCCACCGAGCTGAAGGAGCTTCTGGCCGGCGAGATCGCCCGCATCATGACGCCGGTGGCCAAGCCGCTGCCGCTTTATCCCAAGCGGCCGCAGGTGGTGCTGGTGGTGGGCGTGAACGGCTCGGGCAAGACCACGACCATCGGCAAGCTCGCCAGCCAGTTCAAGGCGGCGGGCAAGAAGGTGGTGATCGCCGCGGGCGACACCTTCCGCGCCGCCGCCGTCGAGCAATTGCAGGTCTGGGGCCAGCGTGCCGGCGTGCCGGTGATGACCGCGCCCGAGGGCACCGACCCAGCAAGCCTTGCCTTCGACGCCATGACCAGGGCCGAGGCCGAGGGCGCCGACCTCCTGATGATCGACACCGCCGGCCGCTTGCAGAACCGCCAGGACCTGATGGAGGAACTGGCCAAGATCGTGCGCGTCATCCGCAAGAAGGACCCCAGCGCACCGCACAACACCCTGCTGGTGCTGGACGCCACCACCGGCCAGAACGCGCTGAGCCAGGTCGAGACCTTCCGGAAGCTGGCCGATGTCTCGGGCCTGGTCATGACCAAGCTGGACGGCACCGCGCGCGGCGGCGTGCTGGTAGCCCTGGCCGACCGTTTCGGCCTGCCGATCCATGCCATCGGCGTGGGCGAGCAGATCGACGATCTCGACGCTTTCGACGCCCGCGAATTCGCCCGCGCGCTGGTCGGGCTCGGGGACTGACCCCGGCTTCTTCGTTCTTCAAATACCCATGCGACCGCACAACCGGCGCGGGCGTCACGGCTTGACGAGATGCGCGTCCGTCCTGGTGTCCTCGACCGGCGCCACATTGCCCGCCGGGTCGGCCATGGGCTCGACCACGTCCTGCGGCGGCGTAAAGGGCGCGGTCAGCTCGGCGGTTCCCGCCTGCTTGTCATAGATGCAGACATAGCGGTCCACCCCGCCATCGGCCAGCGTGGTGATCAAGAGCGCTGCGCCATAGCTTTCCGAGCCGAAGGGGTTGACCTCGATCGCCGTCTCGCCCGCCTCGGGCGCCAGCGCCGTGCAGGCGCTCTCGACATCCTTGCGGAACTGCTCCCAGGCCTCTTCGGACGAGGCCAGCGCGGGGCTTGCGGACAGGATCAGCATCAGGGCGGCCAGGCGCATCATCTTTCTCCCTTGGCGGTGCGGGACATCAACGCTTCCGCCCGGCCGCGGGTTTCTAAAGCCCGAGCCGCGCCGCGAAATCGCGCACCTCGGCCTCGTCCCCCGCTGCGCGCGAGCGCAGAAGCGTCGCCTGCGAGCGCAGGATCGGTTCCTCGCCGATGATCTTCAGGTGATTGGCCCGCAGCGTCTCCCCGGACGAGGTGATGTCGGCGATGGCCTCGGCGGTCAGGTTGGCCACCGTGCCCTCGGTCGCGCCCTGGCTGTCCACCAGCTGGTAATCCGCGACTTCCTCGGCCGAGAGCCAGGCGCGCACCAGCCGGTGATACTTGGTGGCGATGCGCAGGCGAAAGCCGTGTTCGGCGCGGAAATCGCGGGCGATGGTGGCGAAATCGTCCAGCGTTTCGCAATCAGACCAGCAGGCCGGCACGGCGAGGATCAGGTCGGCATGGCCGAAGCCCATCGGCGCCAGTTCCTCGACATGGCTGCGCCAGCCCGCCAGCTTCTCGCGGATCAGGTCGGTGCCGGTCACGCCCAGGTGGATGCGGCCGGCCATGAGTTCGCGCGGGATCTCGCCCGCCGACAGCAGCACCAGCGCGACATTGTCCGCCCCATCGACCCGGCCGGCATATTCGCGGTCCGAGCCGGCGCGCGACAGGGTCACGCCACGGGCGGCGAACCAGTCGAAACATTGCTCCATCAGCCGCCCCTTGGACGGCACGCCCAGCCGGATCATCCGATGCCTCCCAGTTCATGGACCAGACCCGGCCGGATGATGCCGCCGACCGCGGGGATCGAGCGGCCCTGCGCCTGTCCCAGCACCGCCGCCAGCGCGTCGTAGCGCCCGCCCGAGGCGACCGGCGGCCAGTCCGCGCGCCCCGCCGCGGCAAAGCTGAAGGTCATGCCGTCGTAATATTCCATCGTGTGCCGGCCGTGGCTGGCGTCGAAATGGATGGCGCCCACGTCGATGCCGCGTGCCGACAGCGCCGCCAGGTTGCGCTCCAGCCGGTCCACGGCCTCGGCGATGTCGGGGATCTCGGCGGCGAGGGCGCGGAGCTGCCGCAGCGCCTCGGGCGCCGGGGCCTCGATGGCGAAAAGCCGCTCCAGCCGCTCGACCCATTGTGGCGGCAGCGGGGCCTCGGCGGCGTCGCTGCGCAGCCGGTCGATGCGGGCCTGCATCTCGGCCGGCGAACGCAGCCCGGTCCAGGGCGCGGCGCTTTCGGGAAACTCCCGCGGCTCGGCCGGGGCGGCAAAGCGCGCGAGCGCCTTGGCAAAGCGGTGCGGCCGCCAGATGTGATGCAGAAGCGCGGCGCGGCGGGCGCCGGACAGCGGCAGGGCGCGCACCGCATCCATCAGCAGGTCCATGTCGCCCATGCTGGCCTGCAGTCGCAGGGGCGCGAGGATGTGGTGGAAGAGGGCAAAGACCTCGGCATCGGCCTCGGGGTCGCGGGCGAAAAGCTCGAAGCCGGCCTGCAGGTATTCGTTGTCGCGCGGATGCTCGGGCCGGGTCTCGCCATGGTCCTGCTTGCGAAACACCTCGCCCAGGTAGCAATAGCGGGCGGGCTCGGCGCCGTTCGCCATATGCATCTGCACCACCGGCACGGTGAAGTCGGGGCGCAGCATCATCTCGCCCCGGATCGGGTCTTGCGTCACATAGGCGCGGGCGCGGATGTCTTCGCCGTAAAGGTCCAGCAGCGTCTCGGCCGGCAGCAGCAGGTCGGGCGCCACTTCCTCGGCGCCCGCGGCGCGAAAGGCGGCCAGGATCTGCTGGCCGATGGCCTGTTTCTCGCGCTTGCTCATCCCAGGATACGCCGGACTTCCGCGACCAGGTCGGCGCGGGCGACCTCGGTCTGGGCGGGCTGGGCCTTCCATTCCTCGTGGCTGGCCTCGGCGGCGATCCTGGCGCCGAGGACCAGGTCCTTGACCTGCACCACGCCGCGCGCCGCCTCGTCCCCGCCCTGGATGACGGCGACGGGGGCATTGCGCTTGTCGGCATATTTCAACTGGTTGCCGAAGTTCTTGGGGTTGCCCAGATAGACCTCGGCCCGGATGCCGGCCTGGCGCAGCTCGGCGGCCATGGCCTGGTAATCGGCCATGCGCTCTCGGTCCATGACGGTGACGACGACCGGGCCCTGCGCGGTCCCGCCCATCAGCCCCTTGGCGCGCAGGGCGGCGAGCAGGCGGTCCACGCCGATGGAAACCCCGGTTGCCGGCACCTTCTGGCCGGTGAAGCGTTCCACCAGCCCGTCGTAGCGCCCGCCGCCGGCGACCGAGCCGAACTGGCGCTTGCGGCCCTTGTCGTCCAGGATCTCGAAGGTCAGCTCGGCTTCGAAGACCGGGCCGGTGTAATAGCCCAGGCCGCGCACGATCGAGGGGTCGATGACGGCGCGATCCTCGCCCACGCCCATGGCGGAAAGCATCTCGGCGATCTGGGCCAGTTCCTCGACCCCCTCGGCGCCGGTGGCCGAGGCGCCGACGGCGGCGCGCAGGTTCGAAAGCGTCTCGGCGTTGTCCGCGCCCTTGGAGGTCAGGAAGGCGAGGACCGGCCCGGCCTGTTCGGGGGCCAGCCCCACGCCCTCGATGAAGGCGCCGGAATCGTCCTTGCGGCCGGTGGTCAGAAGCTGGCGCACCCCGTCCTCGCCGACCTTGTCGAACTTGTCGATGGTGCGCAGCACGTCGTCGGCGGGCTTGCCCTGCGCGACGCCCATGGCCTCCAGGATGCCGTTCAGCACCTTGCGGTTGTTGATGCGGATCAGGTAGTCGCCGCGAGCGATGCCGGCATGTTCCAGCGCCGCCGCCAGCATGGCGCAGATCTCGGCATCCGCCGCGACCGAGGCCGAGCCCACGGTATCGGCGTCGCATTGGTAGAACTGGCGGAAGCGGCCGGGACCGGGCTTTTCGTTGCGCCAGACCGGGCCCATGGCATAGCGGCGATAGGGCGAGGGCAGGTCGTTGCGGAACTGCGCGGCGACGCGGGCCAAGGGCGCCGTCAGGTCATAGCGCAGCGCCAGCCAGTCGCCGGAGCCGCCGCCGGGGACGTCCGATTCCTGCCAGGCGAAGACGCCGGCATTGGGCCGGTCCACGTCGGGCAGGAACTTTCCCAGCGCCTCGACGGTTTCCACGGCACTGGTTTCCAGGGGCTCGAAGCCGTGGCGATGATAGATCTCGGCGATGCGGTCCAGCATCTGCTTGCGTTCGGTCACGTCCGCGCCGAAATAGTCGCGGAACCCCTTGGGCGTCTCGGCCTTGGGACGGGGCTGTTTCTTCTGATCTTTCGCCATGGTTTGCCTCGGGCTTTTCCATGCGGCGGTCTAGCGGATGGAGGATGGATGGACAAGCAGACGCAGGAACGGATCGAACGGCTGGAGGAGGCTGCGGCCTATCTGGCGCGCAGTGTCGAGGATCTGTCGGGCATCGTCGCCCGGCAGGAAGCCCAGATCGCGCGGATGGCGCGCCATGTCGGCCTGTTGATGGAGCGCGAGGCGGAACGCGAGGCCGAGGCGGGGACCGTGCCCCTGGCCGACCAGCGGCCGCCGCATTGGTGAGGGGGTAAGGGGCGCTGCCCCTCGCCCCCGTTCCGGGGGCTCACCCCGGAGTATTTGGAGAACAGAGAAATCAGCGGCTGGCCGGGCCCAGGCGCGGGCCCGCGGGGGCCGGGGCTTGCGGTGCGCTCAGCGGCGGTTCCGCCATGCGCGGGCGCAGGTTCGGCGCGGCCGGGGCCGCGGGTTTCGGCGCCGCCCGCATCGGCTGGCTGAACGGGCCGCGGGCGGGGGGCTCGGGTTCCGGCTGGGACTCGGCTGGGGCCGGCTGCGGCTGCGGTTGCTGCTGCGTTGCGGCGGTGGGCCGCTCTTCGGCCTGGGCGAGCGGGCGGCGGAAGACCAGCAGGTTGTGATAGACCGTGGTGCGGCTGGTCAGGCCCGAGCGTTCCTCGGCCGGCAGGGTTTCGGCGCGGACATAGTCCCAGCCGTCGCGGGCCATCTCGTTCAGGACATCGGCGAGGGTGGCGGCGAAACGCTCGATGCCGCTGCGCGCGCCCCTGGTCTTTTCGCCGCGCGCGGGGGCGGGGATGACGGTGTATTCATAGCTGCTCATGCATGGGCCTTTCCTTTGCGCCGCAGGTTAGGCGAGATGCGCCGGCAAGGGAAGCGCCGGGCCGCGCGTTGCACGCGGCCGTGAGGGGCGGGCCGGGGAGGGGCCCGGCCAGCCTGCGCCTATCCCAGCTGCACCATGCGGTGCTTCTTCTTGCCGACCGAGACCTTCAGCCCGTCGCCGATCAGCGCCGCGTCGACCGCCAGCTGCGGGTCGCTGACGGCTTCGTTGTTGAGCCGCAGCCCCCCTTCGGCGATCAGGCGCTTGGCCTCCTTGCCCGAGGCGGTGATGCCGGTCTGCGCCAGCAGCTGCACCACGGTCAGGCCCGAGGCCAGCGCGTCGGCGCTGACCGTCACCACCTCGAGATCGCCGCCGGCGCCGCCCTGCTCGAAGACTTCGCGCGCGGTCGCCTCGGCCGAGGCCGCCGTCTCGGCGCCGTGCAGCAGCGTCGTCACCTCATTGGCCAGGATGATCTTGGCCGCGTTGATCTCGGAGCCCGAAAGCGCGCCGAGGCGGTCGCATTCCTTGACCGGCAGCTCGGTGTAGAGTTTCAGGAACCGGCCCACATCGGCGTCGGTGGTGTTGCGCCAGAACTGCCAGAATTCGTAGGGCGACAGCATGGCGCCGTTCAGCCAGACCGCGCCGCCGGCCGACTTGCCCATCTTGCGCCCGTCCGAGGTGGTCAGCAAGGGCGAGGTCAGGCCCCAGATCTCGGCATCCAGCACCCGGCGGGTCAGGTCGATGCCGTTGACGATGTTGCCCCATTGGTCCGAGCCGCCCATCTGCAGCCGGCAGCCGTAGCGCCGGTAAAGCTCGAGGAAGTCATAGGCCTGCAGGATCATGTAGTTGAATTCGAGGAAGCTCAGCGATTGCTCGCGGTCGAGCCGCGACTTGACCGATTCGAAGCTCAGCATGCGGTTGACGCTGAAATGCCGGCCGATGTCGCGCAGGAAGTCGAGGTAGTTCAGGCTGTCCAGCCATTCGGCATTGTTGAGCATCATCGCATGGCCGTCGCCATAGTCGAGGTAGCGGGCGAAGACCTGCTGCATGCCGTCGATGTTGGACTGGATCGCGTCCGGGGTCAGCAGCGGGCGTTCCTCGCTGCGGAAGCTGGGATCGCCGACCTTGGTGGTGCCGCCGCCCATCAGCGTGATCGGGCGGTTGCCGGTCTTCTGGAACCAGCGCAGCATCATGATGTTCAGAAGGTGCCCGACATGCAGGCTGGCCGCCGTCGCGTCATAGCCGATATATGCCGTCACCGGGCCTTCGATCAGGGCCTCGTCCAGCGCCTGCATGTCGGTGCAGTCCGCCAGGTAGCCACGCTCGATCATCACGTTCAGGAAATCGGATTTGGCACGGTAGGTCATGGGCTTTTCCTTTCGACTGGCGCGGATATACCGGGGGAAGGGCCGAAGGGAAAGCAGGATGATCCAAGCGCTGGGGATGATGTCGGGCACCTCGCTGGACGGGGTGGACGCGGCGATGATCGAGACCGACGGGACGCGGATCGCCGGTTTCGGCCGCAGCGCCTATCGCGCCTATTCCGGCAACGAATCCGGCCTGCTGCACGCGGCGCTGGGGCAATGGCCGGGCGGGCCGGACGTGGCGGATGCCGCCGCGCTGTCGGTCGCCGCCCATGCCGCGCTGGCCGAAGGGTTCCCCGATGCGGAACTGGTCGGCTATCACGGCCAGACGCTGGCGCATGATCCGGGGGCGCGCGGCACGCATCAGGCCGGCGATGGCGCGGCGCTGGCCGCGCAGCTGGGCCGGCCGGTGGTCTGGGATTTCCGCAGCGAGGACGTGCGGCAAGGCGGTGAGGGGGCGCCGCTTGCGCCCTTCTTCCACTGGGCCTGCGCGGAGTGGGCGATGGGGCGGGGGCTTTTGCCGCGCGCGCCGGTGGCCTTCCTGAACCTGGGCGGCGTGGGCAACCTGACATGGGTCGATCCCGCCGCCGGGGCGCCCGAGGCGCCGGGGGCCTGCATCGCCTTCGACACCGGCCCGGCCAATGCGCCCGTGAACGACCTGATGTGCGCCCGGCGCGGGCTGGCGCGGGACGAGGGCGGGCGGCTCGCCTTGCAGGGCAGGCCGGACGAGGGTGTCGTCGCCCGCTTCCTGGAACATCCGCATTTCGCCCGGCCGCTGCCGAAGTCGCTGGACCGCGACGCTTTCCCCACGCTTGCGGCCGAGGTGGCGGGGCTTTCGGACGCCGATGCGGCGGCGACGCTGACCCATGCCGCGGCCGCGGCGGTGGCGGCGGGGGTGGCGGCCCTGGAGCGGGCGCCGGGGCTGGTCCTGGTCTGCGGCGGCGGGCGACACAATGCCGCGATGATGGCGGCGCTGGCGGCGCGGCTGCCGGTCCGCGTCGCGCCGGTCGAGGAGGTCGGGCTCGATGGCGACATGCTCGAGGCGCAGGCCTTCGGCTGGCTGGCGGTGCGGGTGCTGCGCGGGCTGCCGACCTCGGGGCCGGGAACCACCGGGGCGCCGGGGCCGGTCTGCGGCGGGCGCATCAGCCATCCGCCGCGGCGCTGAGGCGGCCTGCGGCCGGGGCGCGATCACAGGCGGATTTCCGCCTTGTGATTGTTTCGGCGCCATTTCGCGGGAACGATGCGGCGGACGGTGACGTTGGACGGGCATATGACGGCACCCGCCGTCCGTGACAACGACAACCGGAAAGGACATCGTCCATGAAACCTCTTGTCATCGCCGCCACCACCCTGGCCCTTGCCGGTTCTGCCTTTGCGCAGACCGAGACCACGCCGCCGGCCGAGATGCCCGCCGAGCAGGTCGAAGACGCCGCGACCGCGACCGAGCAGGCGGCCGACCAGGCCGAGCAGGCCGCCGATCAGGCGGAACAGGCTGCCGACCAGGCGGCCGAGGAAACCGGCGACGCCGCGGCCGACGCCGCCCAGGACGCCGCCGAGGCCGCCGATGCGGCCAGCGATGCCGCCAATGATGCGACCGGCGCCGCCGCCGGCATGGGCGCCGCCCCCGGCGCGCCTGCGGGCGACGCCGTGCCCGAAGCGGCCGAGGATGCCGCGACCGATGCCGCCGGCGCCGCCGAGGAAGCCGCCGATGCCGCGGGCGACGCGGCCGATGCCGCCGCGGATGCCTCGGCCGAGGCGCCGGTGACGCCGCCCGACGTCAACCCGCCGGCGATCTCGGAGGCCGAGCCGGGCGTGCTGTCGAGCTGGCTGACCAGCCGCCGCATCTGGACCACCAACCAGCCCTCGACCACCGAATGGACCGAGCCCGCGCTCGAGGAGCGACCGGCTGAATGGCAGGACATCGCCAAGGTGAACGACATCGTGCTGGATGATTCGGCCCAGGTCGTCGGCTATGTCGCCGATATCGGCGGCTTCCTGGGCATCGGCGCCAAGAAGGTGCTGCTGGGCGTGGATGCGATCCACCTGGTGACCATCAGCAACGACACCTTCTTCGCCACCAACTACACCAAGGCCGAGCTGGAGGCCCTGCCGGATTTCGACGAGAAGACCGTGCGGAAATAAGGCTTGCGGCCGTTTTCGGACCAAAGCGGGGCGCCTTTCGGGGCGCCCTTGCATTTTTTGCACAAGATCGGCCTTGACGGCATCCGCCGCCATGCGTAAACCCCCTCGCACCCCGGACGGCGATCCGGGGGAAGTGGTCTGCGCGGTTGTAGCTCAGTTGGTTAGAGTACCGGCCTGTCACGCCGGGGGTCGCGGGTTCGAGCCCCGTCAACCGCGCCACCACCACCATATATCGCCGAAAAGATGCGCGGTTGTAGCTCAGTTGGTTAGAGTACCGGCCTGTCACGCCGGGGGTCGCGGGTTCGAGCCCCGTCAACCGCGCCATCTTTCCCCTTCATCCTCCATGGCTTCGCGGCCGCGCTTCCGGCGCGGTTTTTCGGGTATTTGGGGAACGAAGAAGCCGGCCGGCGGTCGCGCCCGGCAGCGGCGCAAGGGGCTTTTCAAGCCGCCTCAATTCCCTATGCTGGCCCCCAATCACGACGGAGGACGCCATGGCACGCGGAATAGATTACGGCGGAATGATGCACCGGGCCATGCAGCGGCTGATCGCGGATGTGCTGCAAACGGTGGCCACCGAGGGGCTGCCGGGCGAGCATCATTTCTTCATCACCTTCGACACCCGCGATTCGCAGGTGCAGATGGCCGACTGGCTGCGCGAGCGCTATCCCGACGAGATGACCATCGTCATCCAGCATTGGTTCGAGGATCTCTCGGTCACGCCCGAGGGCTTTCACATCACGCTGAATTTCGGCAATTCGCCCGAGCCGCTCTATATCCCCTTCGACGCGCTGCGCACCTTCGTGGACCCTTCGGTCGAGTTCGGCCTGCGTTTCGAGAACCACGAAGAGGAAGAGGACGAGCCCGAAGAGGAAGAACCGCCCGTGGCCGAGGCGCCGGGCGAGGAGGGCGCGAAGGGCGGCGCCGAGGTGGTCAGCCTGGACAAATGGCGCAAGTGAGGCGCTGTTAGCGCATGGCATACCACGGCATGCCGATTGCCAATCCGCGCCATCGGGCCTAGAACCCTC
Organism: Paracoccus versutus; assembly: GCF_000763885.1. GTDB lineage: Bacteria > Pseudomonadota > Alphaproteobacteria > Rhodobacterales > Rhodobacteraceae > Paracoccus > Paracoccus versutus. Next base: position 23,053 of record NZ_JRKO01000002.1, read on the forward strand.
GCAACACCGTGAGGGAGCATGCCATGACCAAGACCACCCGCACCGAGACCGACAGCTTCGGCCCGCTGGAGGTGCCCGCCGACAAGTATTGGGGCGCCCAGACCCAGCGCTCGATCCAGAACTTCCCGATCGGCTGGGAACGCCAGCCGGTGCCGATCATCCGCGCGCTGGGGGCGATCAAGCAGGCCGCGGCCGAGGTGAACATGGCCAGCGGCAAGCTGGACCCGGCCATCGGCAAGGCCATGGTGCAGGCGGCCGCGGAAGTGGTGGCGGGCAAGTTCGACGACAACTTCCCGCTGGTGGTCTGGCAGACCGGCTCGGGCACGCAGTCGAACATGAACGCCAACGAGGTGATCTCGAACCGCGCCATCGAGATCCTGGGCGGCGAGATGGGCTCGAAGAAGCCGGTCCATCCGAACGACCACGTGAACATGGGCCAGTCGTCGAACGACACCTTCCCGACCGCCATGCATGTCGCCATCGCCATGCAGGCGCGCGACGTGCTGCTGCCGGGGTTGGAAAAGCTGCACAAGGCGCTGGTCGCGAAGTCCGGGGAATTCAAGGACATCATCAAGATCGGCCGCACCCATACCCAGGATGCGACGCCCCTGACCCTGGGCCAGGAATTCGGCGGCTATGCGCATCAGGTCCAGAAGGGCATCGAGCGGGTGAAGCTGGCCCTGGGCGACATCCACGAGCTGGCGCAGGGCGGCACCGCCGTCGGCACCGGGCTGAACACGAAAAAGGGCTGGGACACGGCCATCGCCGCCAAGATCGCCGAGATCACCGGCCTGCCCTTTGTCACCGCGCCGAACAAGTTCGAGGCGCTGGCCGCGCATGACGCGATGGTGTTCTTCTCGGGCGCGCTGAAGACCGTGGCCGCCTCTCTGTTCAAGATCGCCAACGACATGCGGCTGCTGGGCTCGGGTCCGCGCTCGGGCCTGGGCGAGCTGATCCTGCCCGAGAACGAGCCGGGCTCGTCGATCATGCCCGGCAAGGTCAACCCGACCCAGGCCGAGGCGCTGACCATGGTCTGCGCCCATGTCATGGGCAATGACGCCGCCATCGGCTTCGCCGGTTCGCAGGGCCATTTCGAGCTGAACGTCTACAACCCGATGATGAGCTACAACGTGCTGCAATCCATGCAGCTTCTGGGCGATGCGGCGGGTTCGTTCACCGACAACATGGTCGTGGGCACCGAGGCGAACATCCCCCGCATCGAGAAGCTGATGAAGGAATCGCTGATGCTGGTGACGGCGCTGGCGCCGACCATCGGCTATGACAATGCGACCAAGGTGGCCAAGACCGCGCACAAGAACGGCACCACGCTGCGCGAGGAGGCGATCGCGCTCGGCTTCGTCGACGGCGAGACCTTCGACCGCATCGTGCGGCCCGAGCAGATGATCGGCCCGGAAGACTGATCTTGGCCGGGTCCGGTTCAGGCAGGGTCGTGAACCTGCGGGCGGCGCGCAAATCCGCCGCCCGCGATTCCGCCCGCAGGCAGGGCGACGAGAATGCGGCGAAATTCGGCCGCAGCAAGGTCCAGAAGCTGGCCGAGCAGGACGCCGCCGCGCGCGCCGCCCGGCACCTGGACCAGCATCGCAAGGGGCCGGAGCAAGGCGATGAGTGACCTGCCGCCGCTGCCGCCGATGTCCGCGCCGGTGAAGCGCTCGATCACCATCGGCGGGCATCGCACCTCGGTCAGCCTGGAGGATGCCTTCTGGCGCGAGCTGCGCGGCATGGCCCGCGCCGGCGGCCGCACCACCGCCGCGCTGATCGCCCAGATCGACGCCGCCCGCCCGCCCGAGGTGGGGCTGGCCACCGCCCTGCGGCTTTACGTGCTGGCCGAGATCGTCAAGAATCGGGCGTAATGCTTGCGGCCTGCGCCTTGGCTGACTAAAAGCCGCTGCACATATCCAAATTTCCGGGAAATACCATGGCAGGCCATTCCAAATGGGCCAATATCCAGCATCGCAAGGGCAAGCAGGACAAGCTGCGCTCGAAGCTGTTTTCGAAACTGGCCAAAGAAATCACCGTCGCCGCCAAGATGGGCGACCCTGACCCCGACAAGAACCCGCGGCTGCGCCTTGCGGTGAAGGAAGCCAAGTCGAACTCGATGCCGAAGGACGTGATCGACCGCGCCATCAAGAAGTCGCAGGGCGGCGATGCCGAGAGCTATGACGAGATCCGCTACGAGGGCTATGGCCCCAACGGCATCGCCATCATCGTCGAGGCGATGACCGACAACCGCAACCGCACCGCGTCGAACGTGCGCAGCTATTTCACCAAATATGGCGGCGACCTGGGCCAGACCGGCTCGGTCAGCTTCATGTTCGACCGCAAGGGCGAGATCCTGTATCCGGCCGGCGCGGGCGATGCCGACACGGTGATGCTGGCCGCGATCGAGGCCGGGGCCGAGGATGTCGAAAGCGACGAGGACGGGCACTGGATCTATACCTCGGACACCGACCTGGCCGAGGTCTCGAATGCGCTGGAGGCTTCCCTGGGCGAATCCGAGCATGCCAAGCTGATCTGGAAGCCGCAGGCGCCGACCGAGATCGACCTGGAAACCGCGCAGAAGCTGATGAAGCTGATCGACGCGCTGGAAGAGGACGACGACGTGCAGAACGTCACCGGGAATTTCGACATTCCCGAGGATGTGGCGGCGCAGCTTTGAATTTCCGCCTCCGGCGGGGGTATTTGGGGAACAGAGAAATCAGGGTCGCAGTTCTGCTGCGGCCCTTTTCCTTATGGCGGCGGTCAGCGGGGCGAGGGCGGGCGCCATGGCGCGCTGCACATGCCAGTAGAGCGCCACGTCCAGGGCCAGGTCGGGGAGCAGCGGTTGCAGCCGGCCGTCGCGCAGCGCCGGGGCGGCCATGGCCTCGGGGACCATGCCCCAGCCGAGGCCGAGCTCGATGGCGCGGGCAAAGGGTTCCGAGGCCGGGATCAGGTGGCCCGCCAGGTGCAGCGGCCCGCCTATGGCCCTGTGCGCCCAGCGTGATTGCAGCGCGTCCTTGGCGTTGAAGATGACGGCGGGGGCGGCGCGCAGCGTGGCCTCGGTCACGCCGTCGGGGAAGTGCCGGGCGCGGAAATCGGGGGTGGCCAGCGCCAGGTAGCGCATGGCGCCCAAGGGCAGCGCGTCGCAGCCCGGCACCGGGTCGGGGTCGGAGCTGATCGCCGCCGAGACCTGGCCCTGGCGCAGCCAGTCGCCGGCATGGTCCTGGTCGTCCAGCACCAGGTCGTAGAGCGCCGGCAGTGCCGCCATCACCGGCAGGAACCAGGTCGCCAGGCTGTCGGCATTGACCGCGAGCCGCAGCACCGCCGGTCCGGGCGGGCGCAGGCTGGCGGCGAGCGTGGTTTCCAGCAGCCGCACCTGGTCCAGATGCTGCATCAGCCGCAGCCCGGTTTCGGTGCCGCGGGCCGGCGGGCCGCGATGGACCAGCACCTGGCCCACCCGCTCTTCCAGCCCCTTGATGCGCTGCGACACTGCCGAGGGGGTGACGCCGAGCGCTGCCGCCGCCGCCTCGAAGCTGCCGCGGCGGATGATCTCGGCCAGCACGGCCAGGGCGGCATAGTCGAGCATTAAGGCAACCTTAACCAGCGTAACGATTTTGAATTTGCCTGAAGTGACGGGCCAGGGCAAGACGGCGGGCGAAGGAGAGCCGCATGCATGCCTATTTCGCCGGTCTTGGCACCGCCCTGTCGCTGATCGTCGCCATCGGGGCGCAGAACGCCTTCGTGCTGAAGCAGGGGCTGATGCGCCGGCACGTGCTGGCCACCTGCGCCTTTTGCGCGGTCTCGGATGCGGTGCTGATCACCGCGGGGGTGCTGGGCGCAGGCGCCATCGCCGCGCAGGCGCCCTGGTTCCTGGGGGCGATGCGCTGGGGCGGGGCGGCCTTCCTGCTGGCCTATGGCGCGCGCGCCTTTCGCGCCGCCTGGCGCGGCGGCGAGGCGCTGCGGGCCGGGCAGGGCCCTGCCGCGGGGCTGGGCGCCACGCTTCTGGTGCTGGCGGGGCTGACCTGGCTCAACCCGCATGTCTGGCTGGATACGGTGGTGCTGATCGGCTCGGTCTCGGCGGGGTGGGAGAACAAGCCGGGCTTCGTCGCCGGCGCGGTCTCGGGCTCGGTGCTGTTCTTCTTTGCGCTGGGTTACGGCGCGCGCTGGCTGTCGCCGCTGTTCGCGCGGCCGGCGGCCTGGCGGGTGCTGGACGGGCTGGTCGGGCTGGTGATGTGGTCGATCGCCCTGGGCCTGCTGCTGGGCGGCTGAGCCTTGCGCCGGCCGTGCCGGCAGGGCATGGCTGTGGGGATGAGCAGGACAACCCATTCCCTTGCGCGCAACGACCTGCCGGGCATCCTGTGGATGCTGGCGGCGGGTCTGTGCTTCGTCGCGGTCAACGGCACGGTGCGCTGGCTGGGGCAGGCGCTGCCGGCGGCCGAGGGCGCCTTCATCCGCTTCGCCTTCGGGCTGCTGTTCCTGGTCCCGGCGCTGGCGCCGGCGCTGCGGCAGGGCTTTGCCCCGCGCATCTGGGCGCTTTTCGCGCTGCGCGGCGGGCTGCATGTGCTGGCGGTGATCCTGTGGTTCTATGCCATGGCCCGCATCACCGTGGCCGAGGTCACCGCCATCGGCTTTCTCAACCCGGTCGTGGTCACGCTGGGCGCGGCGCTGCTGATGGGCGAGCGGATCTCGTGGCGGCGCGGGCTGGCCATCGCCGTGGCGCTGGCGGGGGCGATGATCGTGCTGCGGCCCGGCATCCGCGCGCTGGAGCCTGGCCACCTGGCGCAGCTGGGCGCCGCGGTGATCTTTGGCGGCTCCTACCTGGTGGCCAAGCGGCTGTCGGAACTGGTGCCGGCCTCGGTCGTGGTGGCGATGATGTCGCTGACGGTCTGCATCGGCCTGGCGCCGGTCGCGGCGCTGGTCTGGGTGCCGCCGACGCTGGCGCAATGCGCGGTGCTGGCCTGCACCGCCTTTTTCGCCACCGCCGGGCATTACGCGATGACGCGGGCCTTTGCCGCCGCGCCCCTGACGGTGACGCAGCCCGTCACCCTGCTGCAGCTGATCTGGGCCAGCCTTCTGGGCGCGCTGGCCTTTGCCGAGCCGGTCGACCTGTGGGTGCTGGTCGGCGGCGCGATCATGATCGGCGCCATCAGCTATATCACCTGGCGCGAGGCGCGGCTGCGGCGCCCCACGATCACCCCGCCGGCCGAGGCGACGCGGGAAAGCTAGGCCGGGTGTTCCAGCGCGCCGCCGGCCTGGCCGCGCTGCACCACCAGGCGCGACATGATGCCCTGCCGCGTCACCCGGCCGCCGCCCTGCAAGGGCAGCATCTCGGCGCCGGTCTCGGTCATGGCCTGGATGACCTGGCGCACCGGGGTCTGGCGGTCGATGGGGGTGCCGGTGGCCTCGCCCGGCTCGGCCATGTCCTCGGCCCTCAGCACCGCCAAGGGGTTCATGTGGGCGACGAAATCCTCGACATAGGCGTTCGCCGGATGGGCGATGATCTCGCGCGCGGTGCCGACCTGGACGATGCGGCCGCCCTCCATCAGCGCGATGCGGTTGCCGATGCGGAACGCCTCGTCGAGGTCGTGGCTGACGAAGACGATGGTGCGGCGGAACCGCTTCTGCAATTCCAGCAATTCGTCCTGCAGCCGGTTGCGGATCAGCGGGTCCAGCGCCGAGAAGGGCTCGTCCATCAACAGGATCGGCGCCTCGGTGGCGAAGGCGCGCGCCAGGCCCACGCGCTGCTGCATGCCGCCCGACAGGTCGCCCACCTTGCGCTCGGCCCAGTCGGCCAGGCCGACGGTGGCCAGCTGCGCATCGACGCGGCGGCGGCGTTCGGCGGCGGGGATGCCGGCCAGCTCCAGCCCCAGCCCGACGTTCTCGCGCACCGAGCGCCAGGGCAGCAGGCCGAATTGCTGGAAGACCATGGCGATGCATTCGCGGCGCAGCCGGCGCAGCTCGGCGCCCGAGGCCTTGGTCACCGAGGCCATGCGGTCGCCGTCCCAGACCCGCACCTCGCCGCGGCAGACCGGGTTGAGCCCGTTCACCGCCCGCAGGAGCGTGGACTTGCCCGAGCCGGAAAGGCCCATCAGCACCAGGATCTCGCCCTCGCGCACGGTCAGCGAGCAGTTGTGGACGCCCAGCACCTGCCCGGTCTCGGCCTTGATCGGGCCGCGGTCCAGGCCCTGGTCCATCAGCGGCAGCGCGGCCTGGGGCGCGTCGCCGAAGACGATGTTCACATTGTCGAACTCGACCGCGTTATGCGCGGCTTGCCTGGCCTCAGTCATGGCGCCCCCTTACCCGCAGCATCCGGTCCAGCATGATCGCGACCACCACGATGATGAAGCCGCTTTCGAAACCCAGCGCCGTGTTCACGCTGTTCAGCGCCCGGACCACCGGCACGCCCAGCCCCGAGGCGCCGACCAGCGCCGCGATGACGACCATGGACAGCGACAGCATGATGGTCTGGTTCAGGCCCGCCATGATCTGCGGCGTGGCGCTTGGCAGCTCGACCTTCCATAGCAGCTGGCGCGGGGTGGCGCCGAAGGCGGTGGCGGCCTCGACCAGCGCCCTGGGCGTCGAGGAGATGCCCAGATGCGTCAGCCGGATCGGCGCCGGCAGCACGAAGATCACCGTGGCGATCAGGCCGGGCACCATGCCGATGCCGAAGAAGACGATGGCCGGGATCAGGTAGACGAAGGTCGGCAGCGTCTGCATCAGGTCCAGCACCGGCCGCATCCAGGCGTAAAGCCGCGGCCGGTGCGCGGCGGCGATGCCCATGGGCACGCCGATCGCCATGCAGACGACGCAGGCGGCAAGCACCAGGGTGAGCGACTGCATCGTCTCTTTCCAATAGCCCTGGTTGAGGATGAACAGGAAGCCCAGGGCGACCAGCAGGCAGGTCTTCCAGCTGCGCTGCAAGGCCCAGGTCAGGGCCACGGCCAGCAGGGTGAAGACCAGCGGATGCGGGAATTCCAGCATCCTCAGGATGCCGCCGATCAGCCCCTCCATCAGTCGCGAGATGAAGTTGAAAACGACCGCGGCATGGGCGTTGAGCCAGTCGAAGATCGCCTTGGCGGTCCGGCCCACCGGGATCTTGGTCTCGGTCAGGAATGCGGTCAGTTGGTCCATGCGTCCCTTTCTTTCTGCCGTGCGGGATCGTCGGGGCTCCAGGGGGTTGCGCCGCAGGGTCGCGGCGGCACGGCCCGGACGCGCCATCCCGGCCAGGGTAGAGAAAACCGTCCCATGAGCAAGGCGGAGCAGGCGGCGGCGCCCCCGCCTGCCCGGCCCTTATTCGGAAAGCAGCTTGTCCAGCGCCGCCTGCGCATCGCTGCCATCGGCGGCGGTGACGCCCGCGATCCAGGGCTGCGCCGCTTCCGGGTTGGTGCGGAGCCATTTCAGCGCCGCCTCGGCCGGCTGCATACCGTCGTTCAGGATCAGGCCCATGACCTCGTTCTCCATGGGCAGGGTGAATTCCAGGTTCTGCAGGAACTTGCCGACGTTCGGGCAGGTCTCGGCATAGCCGGCGCGGGTATTGGTATCGACGCGCGCGCCGCCGAAATCGGGGCCGAAGACCTCGTCCCCGCCGGCCAGGTAGGTCATCTGGAACTGGCTGTTCATCGGATGCGGCTCCCAGCCCAGGAAGACGACCGGCTTGCCGGCGGCCTCGGCGCGCGCGACCTGCGCCAGCATCCCCTGTTCGCTGCTTTCGACGACCTCGAAGGTGCCCAGGTCGAACTTGTTCTCGGCCACCATCTCCAGCAGCAGGCGGTTGCCGTCGTTGCCCGGCTCGATGCCGTAGATCTTGCCCTCCAGCGCGTCCTTGTGCGCGGCGATCCCGGCGAAATCGGCGATGCCCAGCTCGGCCCCGGCCTTGTTCGTCGCCAGCGTGTATTTCGCCCCGGTCAGGTTGGTGCGCAGGATGTCCACGGTGCCCGCCTCGCGATAGGGGGCGATGTCGGCCTCCATCGTCGGCATCCAGTTGCCCAGGAACACGTCCACGTCGTCGGTGGACAGCGCCGTATAGGTCACGGGCACCGACAGGATCTTGGTTTCGGTCTGATACCCCAGCGCCCCCAGCACGGTCGAGGCCAGCGCGGTGGTGGCGCTGATGTCGGACCAGCCCACGTCCGAGAAGACGACCTTGCGGCACTCCATCGGCTCTTGCGCCGCAGCGATGCCGGCCGTGGCGAGCGAGGCGACCAGCCCGGCGGCAAGAGCTGCGGAAGTGCGGCGAAATGTCATCTTTATCTCCTAGGTTCGTTGACGGGTGATGTGATTAAGGCTTTCATTGATTGACGAGTCAATCAATGATCTGCCAGATACGGGTCTCTTGCACGAATTTTCCAACGGAATTGCACCATGGTGTCCTGTCATGCCCAAGCTTGGCGCTGAACCTATCCGAAAAGCGGCGCTGATCAACGCCGCGATTGCCACGGTGGGCCGGGCGGGCTCGCTGGACGTCACCGTGGCGCAGATCGCGCGCGCGGCGGGCATGTCCTCGGCGCTCGCGCATCACTATTTCGGCTCGAAGGAGCGGATCTTCCTGGCGGCGATGCGGCATATCCTGGCGCAATACGGCGACTCGACCCGCGCTGCGCTGCGCGGTGCCGAAACGCCGCAGGAGCGGCTGCGCGCCATCATCGCCGCCAGTTTCGACGCCGCCAATTTCGAGCACGACACCATCGCCGCCTGGCTGAACTTCTATGCGCTGGCGCTGGTCGAGCCCGAGGCGGCGCGGCTGTTGCGGGTCTATCACCGCCGGCTCGCCTCGAACCTGCTGACGGCCTTGCGCCCGCTGGCCGGGGCGGGGGCCGAGCCCATCGCCCGCACGCTGGGGGCGCTGATCGACGGGCTTTACCTGCGCGCGGCGCTGTCCAACGAGGCCGATGCCGCCGCCGCCGAACGAACCACGCTGGACTATCTGGAAAAGGTGCTGCCATGAGCCATGACGCGCAACCGCCGGCAAGCCTTTACATCGACGGCGCCCATGTCGAGGGCGAGGGCGCGGCGCTGCCGGTGCATTACCCCTATGACGGCGCGGTGATCGCGCGGCTGCGCGAGGCGTCCCCGGCGCAGGTGGCGCAGGCGACCGCCGCCGCTGCCGCCGCGCAGCCGGCCTGGGCGGCGCTGCGCCCGGTCGAGCGCGGCCGGGTGCTGGTCCGGGCGGCGCAGATCATCCGCGAACGGGGCGAGGAACTGGCGCGGCTGGAGACGCTGGACACCGGCAAGCCGATCCAGGAGACGCGGGTGGCCGACTGGCCCTCGGGCGCCGATGCGCTGGAATATTTCGGCGGGCTGGCGCCGACCGTCACCGGGCAGATGATCCCGCTGGGCGGCGATTTCGTCTATACGATTCGCGAACCGCTGGGGGTCTGCGCCGGCATCGGCGCCTGGAACTATCCCAGCCAGATCGCCTGCTGGAAGGCGGCGCCTGCCTTGGCCATGGGCAATGCCATGGTCTTCAAGCCCAGTGAGGAAACCCCGCTGGGCGCCCTGAAGCTGGCCGAGATCCTGGCCGAGGCCGGGTTGCCGGCCGGCATCTTCAACGTGGTGCAGGGCAGCGGCGCGGTCGGTGCGGCGCTGGTGACGGATCCGCGCGTGGCCAAGGTGTCGCTGACCGGCTCGGTCGCGACCGGGCAAAGGGTCTATGCCGCGGTGGCCGAGGGCATGCGGCATGTGACGATGGAACTGGGCGGCAAGTCGCCGCTGGTCGTCTTCGACGACGCCTCGCTGGAGGATGCGGTCGGCGCGGCGATGCTGGCGAATTTCTATTCCTCGGGCCAGATCTGCTCGAACGGGACGCGGGTCTTCGTGCAGCAGGGCATCCTGCCCGCCTTCCTGGACCGGCTGGCCGAGCGGGTGGCCAGGATCAGGATCGGCGATCCGCTGGACGAGGCGACCCAGCACGGCCCCATCGTCAGCCCAGGCCAGGCGGCGAAGATCCGCGCTGCCATCCAACGCGGATGCGACGAGGGCGCGCGGCTGGTCTGCGGCGGGCCGGGCGAGGGCGCCTTCGTGCCGCCCACGGTCTTTGCCGATGCTTTGGATGACATGTGGATCGTGCGCGAGGAGATATTCGGCCCGGTCATGTCGGTGCTGGGTTTCGCGACCGAGGAGGAGGCCGTCGCCCGTGCCAATGCCTCGCCCTATGGACTGGCGGCCGGGGTGTTCACCCGCGACCTGGCGCGTGGCCACCGGGTCGCGGCGGCCTTGCAGGCCGGGACCACCTGGATCAATGCCTATAACCTGACCCCGGTCGAGGCGCCCTTTGGCGGCGTCAAGCTGTCGGGGATCGGGCGCGAGAACTCGGCCGCGGCCATCGAGCATTATTCGCAGCTGAAATCGGTCTATGTCGGCATGGGAGGCGTCGATGCGCCCTATTGATCGGCGCCGCGCCGGCAGCACGGTCGGCATGGGTATTTGGACAACGAAGAAGCCCGCCAGGGCGATGCAGGGGAGGCAGGCGTGATCCCGGATTACGTGATCGTCGGCGCCGGCTCGGCCGGCTGCGCGCTGGCTTACCGGCTGGTGATGGCCGGCAAGCGCGTGGACATCGTCGAATATGGCGGCAGCGATGTCGGGCCCTTCATCCAGATGCCGGCGGCGCTGTCTTATCCGATGAACATGCGCCGCTATGACTGGGGGTTTTCGTCCGAGCCCGAGCCGCATCTGGGCGGGCGGCGGCTGGTCACGCCGCGCGGCAAGGTGGTCGGGGGGTCGAGTTCGATCAACGGCATGGTCTTCGTGCGCGGCCATGCCAGGGATTTCGACTTCTGGGCCGAGAGCGGGGCGGCGGGCTGGGCCTATGCCGACGTGCTGCCCTATTTCAAGCGCATGGAGACCTCGCATGGCGCGGTCAGCGACTATCGCGGCAGCGAGGGGCCGCTGCATGTGACGCGCGGTTCGCGCAAGAACCCGCTGTTCGACGCCTTCATCCGCGCCGGGCGCGAGGCCGGCTATCCGACGACCGAGGATTACAACGGCGCCCGCCAGGAAGGCTTCGGCGCCATGGAGGCGACGATCTGGGAGGGGCGGCGCTGGTCGGCCGCCAATGCCTATCTGCGCCCGGCGCAGGAGACCGGGCTGCTGCGGCTGCGGCGCGGGCTGGCGCGGCGGGTGGTCTTCGAGGACGGCCGCGCCGTGGGCGTCGAGGTCGGCAACACCCGCGGCATCACCGTGTTCCGCGCGCGGCAGGAGGTGATTCTTTCGGCCAGCTCGATCAATACGCCGAAGCTTCTGATGCTGTCGGGCATCGGCCCGGCCGGGCATCTGCGCGCGTATGGCATCGAGATCCTGGCGGACCGGCCGGGCGTGGGCGCGAATCTCCAGGACCACCTGGAGGTCTACATGCAATATACCGCGACCCAGCCGGTCACGCTCTACAAGCACTGGAACCTGTGGGGGAAGGGCTCGATCGGGGCGCAATGGCTGGCGACGGGGACGGGCCTCGGGGCCTCGAACCAGTTCGAGAGCTGCGGCTTCATCCGTTCGGCCGCCGGGGTGGAATACCCGGATATCCAGTATCACTTCCTGCCCTTGGCCGTGCGCTACGACGGCCGGGCGGCGGCCGAGGGGCACGGCTTCCAGGTCCATGTCGGGCCGATGCGGTCGAAGTCGCGCGGCACGGTGCGGCTGAAATCCGCCGATCCCAAGCAGGCGCCCGAGATCCGCTTCAACTACATGTCGCATCCCGACGACTGGGCCGAGTTCCGCGCCTGCGTGCGGCTGACGCGCGAGATCTTTGCCCAGCCCGCCTTCGCCGCCTACAAGGGCCACGAGATCCAGCCCGGCGAGGGCGTGGTGAGCGACGACCAGATCGACGCCTTCATCCGCGACCATGCCGAGTCGGCATTCCACCCCTGCGGCACGGCGCGGATGGGCGCGGCCGACGACCCCTTGGCGGTGGTCGACCCGGAACTGCGGGTGATCGGGGTCGAGGGGCTACGCGTCGCGGACAGCTCGGTCTTTCCGCGCATCACCAACGGCAACCTGAATGCGCCCTCGATCATGACCGGCGAGAAGGCCGCCGATCACATCCTGGGCGCGGGGATGCTGGCGCCGCTGAACCTGGGGCCGGAGATGGCGCCGGATTGGCAGATCGCCCAGCGTTCCGCCTAGTTCAGGAATCCTTGGGGTTTTTCAGCAGGTCGGCAAGCCCGGCGAAGGGCTTGCGCGCCTCTTCCTCGGGCGGGGGTTCGGGGGCGTCGAGCGCCGCGCCCTTGGCCCGCGGGTAAAGCGGCAGCGCCAGCGCCAGCGCCTCGGTCATGATCGCCTCGATGTCGATGAACTGGCCCAGGGGCTCCAGATCCTCGTCCGGCATCTCGACCTCGTCGCCTTCGGGCGTGCCGGCATGGGGCGAAAAGACGCGGTGCAGGGATTCGCGCAATTCGGTCTCGACCGGGGCCAGCGTCACCACGCAGGGCTGCACGACGCGGGCCGAAAGCGTCCCCGTCACCTCCCAGGCGTCGCTGGCCACGGCGCGGATGCGGCCGGAAAAATCCAGCCGGGGCAGGGCGATCAGCCCCAGCTCTGCCGCCAGCGCCCGGCGGGCGGCCGCTGTGGGGGCCAGCGCGAAATCGGTCGGCTGGCGCGGGTTCAGATGGGCCACCCGGAACCGGGTCTGCGGGGCTTTGGAATCGGTCATCGGTGGCCTTTCGCGGGCAAAACCGCCCTTGGTCTGGATATTCTTGAGCGTGGGGCATGAGTTTGCTAAGCCGGTCGCGCGGCGTCAACAGGCGCGTAAGAGGGCAGAGAAAAGATGAAGATTTCCCGGCGGCAGCTCATGGCTTTTGCACTGGCCGCACCTCTGGGCCTTTCCGCCTGCCAGGCCACCTATCGCAACCACGGCTATATCCCGCCCGAGGAGCAGCTGGCCCAGGTCGTCGTCGGCCAGACCCCGCAGGCCGAGCTGGAAGGGCTGATCGGCCGGCCTTCGGCGCAGGGGCTGCTGACCGGCTCGGCCTGGTATTACGTGGGCTCGCGCTGGCAGTTCTACGGCCCGCGCGAACCGCGCGAGATCGACCGCCAGGTGGTTGCCATCAGCTTCGCCGAAAGCGGCGTGGTCAGCAATGTCGAGCGCTTCGGGCTGGAGCGCGGGCAGGTCGTGGTGCTGTCGCGCCGCGTCACCGATACCGGCGTGACCAGCCTTGGCCTGATCCGCCAGCTTCTGGGCAATGTCGGCCGCGTCCAGGCCGGGGATTTCCTGGGCGATTGATCGGGGTGGGGCGGGGCGCCTTGTCGGGCGTCCCCTTTCGCGGCTTGGCGCCCTTCAGCCCGGCTCCGGCACGAAGCGCAGCGCCACGCCGTTGATGCAATAGCGCAGGCCCGTCGGTGGCGGGCCGTCGGGGAAGACATGGCCCAGATGCGCGTCGCAGCGGTGGCAGCGCACCTCGGTGCGGATCATGCCGTGGCTGGTGTCGCGATGCTCGTCGATGTCGCCCGCCGGGCTGGGGCGGGAAAAGCTGGGCCAGCCGCAATGGCTTTCGAACTTGGCGTCGCCCTCGAACAGCCGGGCGCCGCAGCAGGCGCATTCGTAATGCCCCGGCCCCTTGGGAAAGCCCGGATGCGAGAACGGCCGCTCGGTCCCCGCCTGCCGCGTCACGCGATAGGTTTCGGCGTCCAGCGCTGCCCGCCATTCCGCGTCGCTCTTGATGATCCGTTCCGACATCTTGGCCCTTCAATCCTGCCATGCTGCTGTTACAAGATAGGCGCAGTATGGATGTTAACAAGTCGGAGCGGGCCGGTTTACGGGCCGGGCGGGAACGCCATGATTTCACTCAGCAAGGGCCGTTACCAGGTCGGCTTTGCCGAAGGCCCCGCAGAGATCCGCGAGGCGCAGCGGCTGCGCTGGCTTTGCTTTCTGGGCCGGCGCGGTGCGGGCGCGGGGGATGGCGAGCCGCCGCTGGATGCCGACGATTACGACGACCGATGCAGCCATGTGCTGATTCGCGACAAGGCCGGCGGCAGGCTGGTCGCGTGCTTTCGCATGCTGACGCTGACCTGCGGCGCCCAGATCGGCGACAGCTATTCCGCGCGCCATTACAACCTGTCGCGGCTGCGCGATTTCCGCGGCCCCATGGTCGAGATCGGCCGCTTCTGCATCCACCCGGAATGGCACGACCCGGACATCCTGCGCCTGGCCTGGGGCGCGCTGGCGCGGCATGTCGACGACGCGCGCATCGAGATGCTGTTCGGCTGCTCCAGCTTTGCCGGCACCGACATCCACGGCTACGAGGACGTGTTCGCCATGCTGCGCGAGCGGCATCTGGCGCCGAAGCGCTGGCTGCCGCGGGTCAAGGCGCCGCAGGTGTTTCGCTTTGCCCGCGCGTTGCGGCTGCGCAAGGCGGACCCGCGCCGGGCGATGGCGGCGATGCCGCCGCTTCTGCGCTCATACCTCGCCATGGGGGGCTGGGTCAGCGACCATGCGGTGGTGGATCGGCAGATGGATACGCTGCATGTCTTCACCGGGCTGGAGATCCGGGCCATTCCCCCGGAACGGGCGAAACTGTTGCGCGCGGCCGGGGCGTAAGGGCGGCTTTGCATCCGCCGGCGAAACCCCCTATCTGCGCAGGCATGAGCGACAGATTCCAATTCACCGTCCACGCCACCGACGGCCGCGCCCGCAGCGGCGTGATCCAGACCCCGCGGGGCGAGATCCGCACCCCCGCCTTCATGCCCGTGGGCACCGCCGCCACGGTCAAGGCGATGCTGCCCGAATCGGTCCGCGCCACCGGCGCCGACATCCTGCTGGGCAACACCTATCACCTGATGCTGCGCCCCGGCGCCGAACGCATCGCCCGGCTGGGCGGGCTGCACAAGTTCATGAACTGGCCGCGCCCGATCCTGACCGATTCGGGCGGCTTCCAGGTCATGTCGCTGGCGGGCCTGCGCAAGCTGACGGAAGAGGGCGTGACCTTCTCCAGCCATGTCGACGGCTCCAAGCACCACCTTTCGCCCGAGACCAGCATGGAGATCCAGCGCCTGCTGGGCTCGGACATCGTCATGGCCTTCGACGAATGCCCGGCGCTGCCCGCGACCGAGGAGGAGGTGGCGAAATCCATGCGCATGTCGATGCGTTGGGCCGAGCGTAGCCGCGACGCCTTCGGCGACCGGCCGGGACATGCGCTGTTCGGCATCATGCAGGGCGGCGTCACCCGCGAATTGCGCGAGGAATCGGCCGAGGCGCTGAAGGCGATCGGCTTCGACGGCTATGCCATCGGCGGTCTCGCCGTGGGCGAGGGGCAGGAGGCGATGTTCGGCGTGTTGGACTATGCGCCGGGCTTCTTGCCGCAGGACAAGCCGCGCTACCTGATGGGCGTGGGCAAGCCCGACGACATCGTCGGCGCGGTGGTTCGCGGGGTGGACATGATGGATTGCGTGCTGCCCTCGCGCTCGGGGCGCACGGGGCAGGCCTGGACCCGGCGCGGGCAGGTCAACATCAAGAACGCCCGCCATGCCGACGACCCGCGCCCGCTGGACGCCGATTGCAGCTGCCCGGCCTGCACCGGCTACAGCCGCGCCTATCTGCATCACGTCTTCCGCGCCGGTGAGATGATCTCGGGGATGCTGCTGACCTGGCACAACCTGCATTACTTCCAGGAGCTGATGGCCGGGCTGCGCGACGCCATCGCGGGCGGAACCCTGGCCAAGTTCGTTGCCCGATTCGAGGCAATGCGGGCACAGGGCGACATCGAACCGCGTTGAAACGCCGGGTCGTGCCTTGAATTTCGGCGAACCTTCGATAATCCCGAAGGGAATCGCCGGCGGAAGGACCGCCCCCTGAAGGAACCCTATGCCCGCAAAAGCAACGAACGATCAAAAGCCCGAGATCCGCACCCTGACCACCACGGCCGAACTGGCCGAGTTCTGCGCCCTGGCCAAGACCCAGCCCTATGTCACGCTCGACACCGAATTCCTGCGCGAGCGGACCTATTATTCCCGGCTTTGCCTGATCCAGGCCGCGCTGCCCCCGGCCTCGGCCGCGAAGGCGGCGGGGGGCTCGGCGGTGCTGATCGACCCGCTGGTCGAGGGGCTGTCGCTCGAGCCGCTCTACGACCTTTTCCGCCACAAGGCGACGGTCAAGGTATTCCATGCCGCGCGGCAGGATCTGGAGATCTTCTTCCACGACGCGGGCGTGATGCCCGATCCGCTGTTCGACACCCAGATCGCCGCCATGGTCTGCGGCTTTGGCGAGCAGGTCGGCTACGAAACGCTGGTCAAGAAGATCGCGCGCCAGCCGCTGGACAAGTCGTCGCGCTTTACCGACTGGTCGCACCGGCCGCTGTCGGATGCGCAGGCGGCCTATGCGCTGGCCGACGTGACGCATCTGCGGGCGATCTACGAGTTCCTCTCGACCCAGCTCGACAAGACCGGGCGCGCGCCCTGGCTGGCCGAAGAGGTCGCGGTGCTTCTGAACCCCGAAACCTACATCACCCGCCCGGAAGAGGCGTGGGAGCGGGTGCGCACCCGCTCCGGCTCGCCCCGCTTCCTGGCCGTGGTGCGCGAGTTGGCGCGTTTCCGCGAGACCTATGCGCAGGAACGCGACATTCCGCGCGCCCGCGTGTTCAAGGACGACGCGCTGATCGAGCTGGCCTCGACCAAGCCGCTGTCCGAGGCCGACCTGGCCAAGTCGCGGCTGCTTCTGCGCGACGCACGCCGCGGCGAGATCGCCAATGGCATCCTTTCGGCCGTCAAGGCCGGGGTCGAGGCCAAGGATCTGCCCAAGCCCGCCCCCGACGAGCCGGGCCGGCCGGGCAATGCCGCGCTGGCGGAGCTGCTGCGGGTGCTGCTGAAGGCCAAGGCCGATGCGGCCGGGGTGGCGCCGCGGCTGATCGCCTCGGCCTCGGATCTGGACGCCATCGCCTCGGGCATGCGCGACCTACCGGCGCTGTCGGGCTGGCGTGCCGAGGTTTTCGGCCGCGACGCGCTGCGGCTGGCGGCCGGCGAGATCGCGCTTTCGGCGCAGGGCGGCGCGGTCAAGGTTGTGCCGGTCGCGCCCTAGTCCTCTTCCCCCTCCGCCACGTCGCGGGCGGCGGGGCTGACCAGGACGCGGATCAGATACAGCACCACCATGGCCATGGCGGTGGCCATCAGCGCCAGGCGCAGGTCGCCGGTGCCGCAGCACAGGCCGATGGCGCCGCAAAGCCACATCGAGGCGCCGGTGGTGATGCCGCGCACATTGCCCTTGTTGATGACGATGGACCCCGCGGCCAGGAAGGCCACGCCCGCCGTCACCGCCTCGATCAGCCGCAAGGGGTCGGTGCGCTGCTGCTGCTCGTTCACCGGGCTGAAATCGACCAGTTCCATCGCCACCAGCGTAAAGCAGGCCGCGGCCAGCGCGATCAGCATATGGGTGCGCAGCCCGGCGGCGCGGGATTTCACCTCGCGCTCCCAGCCGATCACCCCGCCCAGCAGAACCGCCATGGTCAGCCGCAAGGCGACCACGCCGGCGGGCAGGCTCATGGGGCGCGAGAACTCGCCCGCCAGCATGTCCAGCATATTGTCACTTTCGAGACGCTTTTTCCTCGATCCCCGAACGCCCCTCGCGGCGGTCGAGTTCATTTTCCACGTCGGAAAGCGTCACGTCGCGCGCCGCCAGCATGACCAGCAGGTGGTAAAGCGTATCGGCCGCCTCGGAAATCAGCCGCTCGCGGTCGCCCTTGACCGCCTCGATGATCGCCTCGACGGCCTCTTCGCCGAATTTCTCGGCGCATTTCTCGGGGCCCTTGGCCAGCAGCTTGGCGGTCCAGCTGCTTTCGGGATCGGCGCCCTTGCGCGCGGCGATTGTCCCGGCCAGGCGGTGCAGGCCGGTGGGCAGGGGATCGCTCATGTCAGCCGCACCGGGATGCCGGCGGCGGCCAGATGCTCCTTGGCCTCGCGGATGGTGAAGGTGCCGAAATGGAAGATCGAGGCGGCCAGGACCGCCGAGGCATGGCCCTCCAGCACGCCCTCGGCCAGATGCTCCAGCATGCCGACCCCGCCCGAGGCGATCACCGGGATGCCGACCGCATCGGCCACGGCGCGGGTCAGCGGGATGTTGAAGCCCGACTTGGTGCCGTCGCGGTCCATGCTGGTCAGCAGGATCTCGCCCGCGCCCCTGGCGGCGACGGTGCGGGCGAACTCCACGGCGTCGATGCCGGTGGGCTTGCGGCCGCCATGGGTGAAGATCTCCCACTTGCCCGGCGCCACGGTCTTGGCGTCGATGGCGCAGACGATGCACTGGCTGCCGAAGCGGTCGGCGGCCTCGGCGATCACGTTCGGGTCGGCGACGGCGGCCGAGTTGAAGCTGACCTTGTCCGCGCCCGCCAGCAGCAGGTCGCGCACGTCCTTGTGGCTGCGCACGCCGCCGCCCACGGTCAGCGGCACGAAGCAGGCCTCGGCGGTGCGCGTCACCAGGTCGTACATGGTGCCGCGATTCTCATGCGTGGCATGGATGTCGAGAAAACAGATCTCGTCCGCGCCGGCGGCGTCATAGGCGCGCGCCGCCTCGACCGGGTCGCCGGCATCGACGAGATCGACGAAGTTCACGCCCTTGACCACGCGGCCATCGGCGACATCCAGGCAGGGGATCACACGGGTCTTCAGCATGATGCCTTGTTACCTCGCCCCGCGCGCTCAGGCCAGCGCCTTCAGCGCCGCATGAAGGTCGATGGCGCCGTCGTAGAGCGCCCGGCCCGAGATCGCCCCGGCGATGACCCCGGTCGCGCGCAGCGCCAGCAGATCCTGCATCGAGGAAACCCCGCCCGAGGCGATGACCGGAATGTTGACCGCCCGCGCCAGGGCCTCGGTCGCGGCGATGTTGGGGCCGGCCATGGCGCCGTCGCGGTCGATGTCGGTATAGATGATCGCGGCAACGCCCGCGTCCTGGAAGCGATGCGCCAGGTCGACGGCCATCACGTCGGTCTCCTCGGCCCAGCCGCGGGTCGCGACCCGGCCGTTGCGGGCGTCGATGCCGACGGCGATCTTGCCGGGGAAAGCCATCGCCGCCTCGCGCACCAGGTCGGGCTGCTCGACCGCCACCGTGCCCAGGATCACCCGCGCCAGGCCGCGCTCCAGCCAGGCCTCGATGGTGGCCATGTCGCGGATGCCGCCGCCCAGCTGGGCGGGCACGTCGATGGCGGCCAGGATCGCCTCGACCGCGGCGCCATTGACCGGCTTGCCGGCGAAGGCGCCGTTCAGGTCGACCAGATGCAGCCATTCCGCCCCGGCATCCTGGAAGGCGCGGGCCTGCGCGGCGGGGTCCGAGCCGAAGACGGTCGCCGCCTCCATGTCGCCGCGCAGCAGGCGCACGCAATTGCCGTCCTTGAGGTCGATCGCGGGATAAAGGATCATCGCATCTCTCCTGATAGCGTGGCGCCCCTTTGCCACAGCCGGCGGCGGACCGAAAGGCCCCGGATCCGCCGGCCGCGACCTCACGTCAGGCTTGATCGGCGGCCCGGGGCGCGCCCATCCTGCGCCCCGGACCATAACCCTGGGGAGGGGGGAATCACCATGAGGACATTGGCTCTTGCCACGCTGCTCGCGCTTGCGGGCGCCACCGCGCAGGCCCAGGGCATCGGCGGCATCTTCCAGACCCAGGCCAATGACGACGGCAATGTCGGCATGGTCGAGTTCTACGACTGCGGCGGCAAGTATTGCGGCCGGCTGGTCAGAAGCTTCGACAAGGCGGGCAAGCAGATCAAGTCGCCCCATGACGGCAAGAACATCGTCGCCGGCATGGCCGATGAGGGCGGCGGCAAGTTCTCGGGCGGCACGATCTGGGATCCCGGCGCCGACAAGACCTACAAGTCGAAGATGCAGCTCGACGGCAAGACGCTGAACGTCTCGGGCTGCGTCGCGGTCTTCTGCAAGACGCAGCAATGGGTGCGGGTCAAATAGCCGCCCGGCTTCCGCTGCGGCTTTCTCCGTTTTCCAAATACTCCGGGGGACGCCTTTCAGGCCCCGTCGAGGGGCCTGAAAGGCGGGGGGCAGAGCCCCCGCCCCCGCCCGTCACGGGCGCCAGCGCAGGAAGTTGCCGATGATGCGCAGCCCCACGGCCTGCGACTTCTCGGGGTGGAACTGGGTGCCGACGATGTTGTCCCGCCCGACCACCGCCGTCACCGGTCCGCCGTAATCGGCGGTCGCCAGCAGATGCGCGGGATCGGCGACCCGGAACTGCCAGCCATGCACGAAATAGGCATGGTCGCCCGTCGCGATCCCGTCGAGCAGCGGGTGCGGGCGCAGCACCCTGAGGTCGTTCCAGCCCATATGCGGCACTTTCAGGCCGGGCGCCCGGATCGCCTCGATCTCGCCGCCGATCCAGCCCAGCCCCGCGGTGTCGCGATATTCGTGCCCGATCTCGGCCAGCATCTGCATGCCGACGCAGATGCCCATGAAGGGCACGGCGCGGGCGATCACCGCCTCGTGCAGCGCCTCGACCATGCCCGGCACGGCGTCGAGCGCCGCCCGGCAGGCCGGAAAGGCGCCGTCGCCCGGCAGCACGATGCGATCGGCGCGCGCGACCTCGGCCGGGTCGGATGTCACCACCACCTCGGCCCCCGCCTCGCGCCCCATCAGCGCAAAGGCCTTTTCGGCCGAATGCAGGTTGCCGCTGTCGTAATCGACCAGCGCCACCCGCATCACAGCGCGCCCTTGGTCGAGGGCAGCACGCCCGCCATGCGCGGGTCGGGCTCGACCGCCTCGCGCAGGGCGCGGGCGACGGCCTTGAAGGCCGCCTCGGCGATGTGATGGGCGTTGAGCCCGTGCAGCCGGTCGACATGCAGCGTGATCCCGCCATGGGTCGCAAGCGCCTGGAAGAATTCCCGCACCAACTCGGTGTCGAAGCTGCCGATCTTCTGCGCCGGGAAATCCACGTTCCAGACCAGATAGGGCCGCGCCGACAGATCCAGCGCCGCGCGCACCAGCGCATCGTCCATCGCCAGGTGGAAGGCGCCATAGCGGCGGATGCCCCGCTTGTCGCCTAGCGCCTGCGTCAGCGCCTGGCCGATGGCGATGCCGGTATCCTCGACCGTGTGGTGGTCGTCGATATGCAGGTCTCCCCTGGCCCGCACGGTTAGGTCGATCAGCGAATGCCGGGCCAGCTGGTCCAGCATGTGGTCGAAGAACCCGACGCCGGTCCGGTTGTCGTAGCGGCCGCTGCCGTCGAGGTCCAGTTCGACCTCGATCTGCGTCTCGGCCGTCTCGCGGGTGATCTTTGCGCGGCGCATCGCGTCTCTCTCCATCATGCAGGCTTGCCGCCTTATAGGGTCCGATCCGGCGGCTGAAAAGCCGATGCGGCGCCGCAGGCCCGGCGAGAAAACCCCGCCGCGTCCCGCCCGTCCTTGTCATATGGCCGGTGCAATGCGAAAAGTGGTGGGCGAGCCCCGAAGGACAAGCGACCCGAAAGGATCCTGGCCGATGAGAGATGATCTGAACGTCAGTGAAAAACGGCTGATCGCGGCCCTGGACCGCATCGACCAGTTCCTGGACCGTACCGCCGCGTCGCGGCATGCCCCGCAGCCCGTCCCGGCGAATGCGGAGGCCGCCTCGCAGCTGCACGAGCTTCAGGCCGAAAACCGCCGCCTTTCGCAAGAGCTTGCCGCCCTGCACGAGCACCAGTCCGTCACGCTTTCGGACTGCGAGCAGAGGCTGGCCGAGGCGCATCGGCGCTTGGTCGAGGCCGGGGAGGAGGCCGCGCGGCTTTCGGCCGCCAACGAGGCGCTGGCCGAGGCCAACCGCGCCCTGATCGCGGCGCAGCAGGGGGACGGCGCGCAGGACGAGGCCCGCCGCGCGCTGGAGGCCGAGGTCGAATCGCTGCGCGCCGCCCGCGCGGCCGAGGTCGCGCAGATGGGCGAGATCGTCGATGCGCTGGACCGCATGATCGAGGCCCCCGCCCCCGCGGCGGGCGTTTCGGAGACGGCGCCGGCGCCGGACACGGCCGAGCATGCCGATGCGGCGCTGGACGAGGGAAGGGGTTGAACCATGGCGGAAGTGGATTTCTCGATCGGGCACAAGTCCTATACCCTGGCCTGCCAGGAGGGCGAGGAGCGGCTGCTCAAGCGCGCCGCCGGCCTGCTGGATGCCGAGGCGCGGGTGATTCTGGAACAGGCCGGCCGGATGCCCGAGCCGCGGCTTTTGCTGCTGTCGGGGCTGATGCTGGCCGACCGCACCTCGGCGCTGGAGGATCGCCTGGCCTCGCTGGAGCGCGAGCTGGCGCGGCTGAAGGCCAACCCGCAGCGCGTCGAGGTGCCGGTGGTGCCCGAGAGCCTGGGCGAGGCCATGGCGGAACTGGCCGCGCGGGCCGAGGCCCTGGCGCAGAAGGCCGAGGACCAGCTGGCGGACTGAGTGCCGGCGCCGCCGATCCCGGAGTATTTGCAAAACCGTGAAGGGGCGGGCTGCGGGGTGCGCGCCCGTGCCCCCTTTTGGCCGGTGCGGTCCTGGCTGTATAGCGCGGGCCGACCATCCATTCAGGAGCATTCATGGAACGCCTTCTCGAACGCAGCCTTTTCGCCAGCCGCTGGATGATGGCGCCGATCTATGTCGGTCTGGCGCTGTCTCTGCTCATCCTGCTTTGGGTCTTTGCGCTGGAGCTTTGGCATCTGATCGGCATCCTGCCGGTGATGACGGTCAACGATGCGGTGCTGGGGGTGCTGGCGCTGATCGACCTGAGCCTGGCGGCGAACCTCCTGCTGATCGTGATATTCTCGGGCTACGAGAATTTCGTCAGCCGCATGGACCTGAGCGAACACGAGGACCGGCCGGAGTGGCAGGGCGAGGTGGATTTCTCGGCGCTGAAGCTGAAGCTGGTGGCCTCGATCGTGGCGATCTCGGGCATCCACCTGCTGAAGGTGTTCATGGATGTCGGCAAATACGCCCCCGAGCAGATCCGCTGGATGGTGGTGATCCACCTGGTCTTCGTGATCTCGGGCGTGCTGCTGGCGGCGATGGACTGGATCGCGAGCCACGGCAAGACGCTGAAGAAGGCCAAGGCGTCCCAGGCCTGAGCCCTTGTGCCGGCTGCGCGGTCGCATGAGTATTTGGGGAACGAAGAAGGGCAGGGGCGGCGCATGATCGGCGGCGCCCCTTTTCGCTTTGGCGGATTTTTGGCCGGGCGGGCGGCGCGGACCCTTGCGACTTTGCCCGCCATGGCTATAACCCCGGACGATTTATCAGCCGCCAGCCCGAGGGACCGTCATGCCGAAGAGAACCGATATCAAATCCATCCTGATCATCGGTGCCGGTCCCATCGTCATCGGCCAGGCCTGCGAATTCGACTATTCCGGCGCCCAGGCCTGCAAGGCGCTGCGGGAGGAAGGCTACCGGGTCATCCTGGTCAACTCGAACCCCGCCACGATCATGACCGATCCCGAGATGGCGGATGCGACCTATATCGAGCCGATCACCCCCGAGGTGGTGGAAAAGATCATCGCCAAGGAGCGGCCGGACGCGCTGCTGCCGACCATGGGCGGGCAGACCGGGCTGAACACCGCCCTGGCGCTGGCCGACATGGGCGTGCTGAACCGCTACGGCGTCGAGCTGATCGGCGCGCAGCGCGCCGCCATCGAGATGGCCGAGGACCGCAAGCTGTTCCGCGAGGCCATGGACCGCATCGGGCTGGAGAACCCGCGCGCCACCATCGTCGCCGCGCCCAAGCATCCGAACGGCAAATACGACATCGCGGCCGGGGTCTCGATGGCCATGGAGGCGCTGGAGGAGATCGGCCTGCCCGCCATCATCCGCCCCGCCTTCACCCTGGGCGGCACCGGCGGCGGCGTCGCCTATAACCGCGACGATTACGAGCGCATCGTGCGCTCGGGGCTGGAAGCCTCTCCGGTGGCGCAGGTGCTGGTGGACGAGAGCCTGCTGGGCTGGAAGGAATACGAGATGGAGGTCGTGCGCGACCGCGCCGACAATGCCATCATCGTCTGTTCCATCGAGAACGTCGATCCGATGGGCGTGCATACCGGCGATTCGATCACCGTCGCCCCGGCGCTGACCCTGACCGACCGCGAATACCAGCGCATGCGCAACGGCTCGATCGCCGTGCTGCGCGAGATCGGGGTCGAGACCGGCGGCTCGAACGTGCAATGGGCGATCAATCCGCGCGACGGCCGCATGGTGGTGATCGAGATGAACCCGCGGGTCTCGCGCTCCTCGGCGCTGGCGTCCAAGGCCACGGGCTTCCCCATCGCCAAGATCGCCGCCAAGCTGGCCGTCGGCTATACGCTGGACGAACTGGACAACGACATCACCCGCGTCACCCCGGCCAGCTTCGAGCCCTCGATCGACTATGTCGTGACCAAGATCCCGCGCTTCGCCTTCGAGAAGTTCCCCGGTTCCAAGCCCGAGCTGACCACGGCGATGAAATCCGTGGGCGAGGTCATGGCCGTCGGCCGCACCTTCCACGAATCGCTGCAAAAGGCGCTGACCTCGATGGAGAACGGGCTGACCGGGCTTGACGACATCGATATCCCCGGCGCGCCCGACAAGGCGGCCGTCGTCAAGGCGATCAGCCAGCAGACCCCCGACCGGCTGCGCCTGATCGCCCAGGCCATGCGCCACGGGCTTTCCGACGACGAGATCCAGCACGCGACCAGCTTCGACCCCTGGTTCCTGGCCCGGCTGCGCGAGATCGTCGATGCCGAGGCCGAGCTGTGCGCCCAGGGCCTGCCCGAGGATGCCGAGGGCCTGCGGCGGCTGAAGATGATGGGCTTTACCGATGCGCGGCTGGCGAAGCTTGCCGGCAAGGCCGAGGCCGAGGTTCGCCAGGCCCGCCGCGCCCATGACCTGCACCCGGTCTTCAAGCGCATCGACACCTGCGCGGCCGAGTTCGAGGCCCAGACCCCCTATATGTATTCGACCTACGAGGCCCCGGCGATGGGCGATGTCGAGAACGAGGCCCGGCCCAGCGACCGCAAGAAGGTGGTGATCCTGGGCGGCGGCCCGAACCGCATCGGCCAGGGCATCGAGTTCGACTATTGCTGCTGCCATGCCTGTTTCGCGCTGACCAAGGCCGGCTACGAGACGATCATGGTCAACTGCAACCCCGAGACGGTCTCGACCGATTACGATACCTCGGACCGGCTGTATTTCGAGCCGCTGACCCTGGAGCATGTGCTGGAGATCCTGGCGGTCGAGCAGGAGAACGGCACGCTGCACGGCGTCATCGTCCAGTTCGGCGGCCAGACGCCGCTGAAGCTGGCCAATGCGCTGGAGGAGGAGGGCATCCCGATCCTCGGCACCACGCCCGACGCCATCGACCTGGCCGAGGACCGCGAGCGCTTCCAGAAGCTGCTCAACGACCTGGGGCTGAAGCAGCCGATCAACGGCATCGCCCATTCCGACGCCGAGGCCATCGAGATCGCGCAGCGCATCGGCTTCCCGCTGGTCATCCGTCCGTCCTATGTGCTGGGCGGCCGCGCGATGGAGATCGTGCGCGACATGGACCAGCTCAACCGCTATATCCGCGAGGCGGTGCAGGTTTCCGGCGACAGCCCGGTGCTTCTGGACAGCTATCTCTCGGGCGCCATCGAGGTCGATGTCGATGCGCTGTCCGACGGCAAGACCGTGCATGTCGCCGGCATCATGGAGCATATCGAGGAAGCGGGCGTCCATTCCGGCGACTCGGCCTGCTCGCTGCCGCCGCATACGCTGGACGCCGCCACCATCGCCGAGCTGAAGGTCCAGACCGAGGCGATGGCCCGCGCGCTGAACGTCGTCGGGCTGATGAACGTGCAATTCGCGCTGAAGGACGGCGCGATCTATGTGCTGGAAGTGAACCCGCGCGCCTCACGCACCGTGCCCTTCGTCGCCAAGGCCACCGACAGCGCGATTGCGTCCATCGCCGCGCGGTTGATGGCGGGCGAGCCGATGTCGAACTTCCCCGCCCGCGCGGCCTATCCCGAGGGCGTCGGCCCCGACGATCCGCTGCCCTTTGCCGATCCGCTGACGCTGGCCGATCCCAACACGCCCTGGTTCTCGGTCAAGGAGGCGGTGCTGCCCTTCGCCCGCTTCCCCGGCGTCGATACGCTGCTTGGCCCGGAAATGCGCTCGACCGGCGAGGTCATGGGCTGGGACCGCAGCTTCCCGCGCGCCTTCCTCAAGGCGCAGATGGGGGCGGGGACGCAGCTGCCCGAAGGCGGGCTGGTCTTCGTCTCGGTCCGCGACGCCGACAAGACCGCCGATCTGGCCGAGGCTGCGCGCGAGCTGACCGCCATGGGCTTCAAGCTGGTCGCGACCCGCGGCACGGCCGAGTTCCTCCGCGGCGCGGGGGTCGAGACCGAATTGGTGAACAAGGTCTACGAGGGCCGCCCGAACATCGTGGACCGGCTGAAGAACGGCGAGATCGCCATGGTGCTGAACACCACCGAGGGCGCCCAGGCCATCGCTGATTCGCGCGAGATCCGTGCGGTCGCGCTGAACGACAAGATCCCCTATTACACCACCGCGGCCGGCAGCATCGCCGCCGTCGCGGCGATCAAGTCGCGCGGCGAAGGTGAAGTCGGGGTGAGGTCGCTTCAGGCCTAGGACCGATCTGGCCGGTTGGAGGAGGTCGGGGTGATTCCGCGCCCCGGTCCCGGCCGGCAAGGCATGGAAGGCTGGCGACCCGCCGGGAAAATGCGACGGCTGAACGGGGGGACCGATCCGGTTCCGCAACGCCACGATCCGCAAGGGCGAACCGGCCGGCGCTTTCATCGGCGCCGCCGAGGGCGATCCGCTGAAACTCGTCAGGCGCCCCGCCTGCAATCATGCGGTGGCGACAGGTGATCGCCTGGCCGCTTCCCGGCGCGGCTTCATCTGTCGGGGTGGCGACATTCGTCCGGCAGGATGATTAAACCCGGCGACGGCTTTACGATTTGCGCAAGGCGGGCGACCCGCTTGGTCCATGCTGGGGCGACGGAATACGAAATCATCGCGTTCCCCGCGCAAAAGACGCCATCTGCCCCAAGGCGGCAGGGCGCGCGCGGCTGGCCGATGGCGCCCGAGACGGCGGCATGAGCGGTTGCCTTCATGGTCCGCGAATTGCAGGGCAATCGCAGCTTTCAAGCCATCGAAAATAGGGGATGAAGTGGCAGCCCGTAGGGGAGTCGAACCCCTCTTTTCAGGTTGAAAACCTGACGTCCTAACCGATAGACGAACGGGCCACTTTTTCGTATCCGCCGGGTCTTGCCCTGCGGCGTGGGGCGGTATTTAGGTTCTCTGCCGCGGGGCTGCAAGCGGAAAAATCACCTTGCGCCAAAGTTTTTTCCCGGCCGGTGGCGGGGGCTCAACCCACCGGCGCGGCGTCGTCCAGGCGCAGCCGCACCCGCTCGCGCCCGCCCCATTGCGTGAGCTCCAGCTTGCCCGCCAGGTGGAAGCGGCGACCCCTTGCGCCCAGCAGCGCGGGGCCCAGCGGGCCGTTCATCGCGCCCCAGGCCACCGCCTCCAGGGCTTGGCTGCCGGGGCTGCGGAAGCGCAGGCGCAGGTGGCTGTCGCCCATCGCCCCGGCGCTGTCGATCAGCTGCTCGGCAAAGGCGAAGCGCGGCGCCGGCGCGGCCTGGCCGAAGGGGCCGGCGCGCTCCAGCATCTGCATCAGCTCGACCGTGGCGCCCGAGGGGTCCAGAAGCCCCGAGATGCGCAGCTCGCCCGCGCCGGGACGCTCGGCCATCTCGCGCGAAAGCAGCTGCGACAGGCGCTCCATGGCCGCGGGGATCCTGGCCTCCTCGATGGTCAGGCCGGCCGCCATCGCATGCCCGCCGCCCTTCAAGAGCAGCCCCTCGGCCGAAAGGCGCTGGATGGCGCGGCCCAGGTCCACGCCGGGCACCGAGCGGGCCGAGCCCTTGCCGATGCCGCGCTCGACCCCGATCACCACCGCGGGCAGGCCGGTCGCCTCTTTCACCCGCGCGGCGACGATGCCGACGACGCCGGGATGCCAACCGTCGCCCGCCGCCCAGGCGACCAGGCTGTCGCCGGCCCGGGCGCGCGCCTCGACCTGGGCCAGGGCCTCGTCGCGCACGGCGGCCTCGATGGCGCGGCGGTCGCGATTCAGCGCGTCCAGCTCGGCCGCCAGCCGCTCGGCCTGGCGGCCGTCGGTGCAGGACAGGCACAGCGCCCCCAGGTCGGCACGGCCGACGCGGCCGCCGGCATTGATCCGCGGTCCCAGCAGGAAGCCCAGGTGAAAGGCGTTCGGTGCCGAATCGAGCCGCGCCACGTCGGACAGCGCCACCAGGCCGGGACGCTCGCGCCGGGCCATGACCAGCAGCCCCTGCCGCACGAAGGCGCGGTTCACCCCCACCAGCGGCGCCACGTCGGCCACCGTCGCCAGCGCCACCAGGTCCAGCAGCGGGATCAGGTCGGGCTGCGGATGACCGCCCCGGCGCAGCAGGCTGTTGCAGCGCACCAGGGTCAGGAACACCACGCCGGCGGCGCAGAGATGGCCAAGGCTGCCATCCTCGTCGGCGCGATTCGGGTTCACCACGGCCGCGACCTGCGGCAGGGTCTCGCCGCCCTGGTGGTGGTCCAGCACGATCACGTCGCAGGTCGAGGCCGCAAGTGCCTCGTGGCTGAGCGTGCCGCAATCGACGCAGACGATCAGGTCGTGATCCTGCGACAGCCCCGCGATGGCGGGGGCGTTGGGCCCATAGCCCTCGTCGATTCGGTCGGGGATGTAGAGCGTGGCATCGCGCCCCTGCCGGCGCAGCCAGTCCAGCAGCAGCGCCGCCGAGGCGCCGCCATCCACGTCGTAATCGGCGAAGATGGCGATGCGCTGGCCGGCCAGAAGGGCGGC
Source organism: Paracoccus versutus (assembly GCF_000763885.1). Taxonomy (GTDB): domain Bacteria; phylum Pseudomonadota; class Alphaproteobacteria; order Rhodobacterales; family Rhodobacteraceae; genus Paracoccus; species Paracoccus versutus. Next base: position 51,794 of record NZ_JRKO01000002.1, read on the forward strand.
GACCAGCCGCTCGGCGGCCTTGTCCATGTCGCGCAGGCTCAGGGGGTCGGGCAGCAGGTCGCGCAGCTTGGGATCGAGGTAAAGCGGCGCCTCATGCGGGGGCACGCCGCGCGCGGCCAGAACCCGGCTGACGGGCAGGGGCAGGCGGCTGTCCTGGGCCAGCGCCTCGGCGGCGCGTTCCAGCATGGCGTCGGGACCGCGCCAGAGGCGGCCGGTCAGCGAGGAGGTAACGGAAAGAAAGGCGGTCATGCGGGCTTCATCCCCCATGACCGCCTGCTGTTCAAGCCCGTCCGGCAGCGTTTACCGGATCGGGTTGCGATAGATCATGCGCCGGACCGAGCCGGTCTTGGAGCGCATCAGGATGGTTTCGGTCTGCAGGTAATGCGGCTCGCGCTTGACGCCGGCCACGATCGAGCCGTTCGTCACCCCGGTCGCGGCAAAGATCACGTCCGCCGTCACCATCTCGTCGCGCGAATAGATGCGGTCCAGGTCGGTGATGCCGGCCTTGGCGGCGCGGCCGCGCTCGTCGTCGTTGCGAAACAGCAGCTTGCCCCACATCTGCCCGCCCATGCATTTCAGCGCCGAGGCGGCCAGCACCCCCTCGGGCGCGCCGCCCGAACCCATGTACATGTCGATGCCGGTCAGTTCGGCCTCGGCGCAATGGATGACGCCGGCCACGTCGCCATCGGTGATCAGCCGGATCGCCGCGCCGGTCGAGCGGACCTCGGCCACCAGATCCTCGTGCCGCGGCCGCTCCAGGATGCAGACGGTGATGTCGCTGTCCTTGACGCCGCCGGCCTTGGCCAGGGCGCGCACCCGCTCGGACGGGGTCATGTCCAGGCTGACCACGTCCTTGGGATAGCCGGGGCCGATGGCCAGCTTTTCCATGTAGACATCGGGCGCGTGCAGCAGCGTGCCGCGCGGCGCCATGGCGATCACGGTCAGCGCGTTCGGCATGTCCTTGGCGGTCAGCGTCGTGCCCTCCAGCGGGTCCAGCGCGATGTCGACCGCGGGGCCCTGGCCGGTGCCGACCTCCTCGCCGATGAACAGCATCGGCGCCTCGTCCCGCTCGCCCTCGCCGATGACGACGACGCCCTTGATGTCGAGCATGTTCAGCTGGTCGCGCATCGCGTTGACGGCGGCCTGGTCGGCCGCCTTCTCGTCGCCGCGGCCGATCAGCCGCGCCGAGGCATGGGCGGCCGCCTCGCTCACGCGGGCAAGGCCGAGCGACAACATGCGATCGTTGAAATCCTTGGGCGAGGTCATGCGGAAATTCCTTGTGCTTTCTGGCTTTCCGGGCTTCTACGCCCGGTGCCCCGGCCCGGCAAGCCTGCGCGCGCTAACGGGTCAGTTTTCCGCCAGTTCCAGCGCCAGCGCATGGATGCGCGGCACGATGTCGCCCAAGCTGGCATGCACCAGCCGGTGGCGCGCCACATGGCCCAGCCCGGCAAAGCGGGCGCTGGCCATACGGATGCGGAAATGCGTCTCGCCGCCCTCGCGCCAGCCGCCATGGCCGCGATGGCTCTCGCTTTCGTCGATGATTTCCAGCCGCGACGGCTGAAGCTCGGCCAGTCTTTTCCGCATCTCGTCGGCAATCATGCGCTTGCCCCCTTTCATGTCCCGCGAAATAGCCTAAACTGCCTGTCCCGTTCAGGACAAGGCAGGCAGATGAGCAACAGCGACCCGTTCGGATTCGACATTTCCGCGGCCTCGGACAAGAAACGCCGGGCCAAGGGCCGGCGCGGCATGTCCGGCGCCTTCGAAACCTCGACGCGGCGATGCGACAAGGAGGGCTGCGACCAGCCTGGCCAGTACCGCGCGCCGAAATCGCCCCGCGCGCTGGACGAATACTATTGGTTCTGCAAGGAACATGTGCGCGAATACAACCTGAACTGGAACTATTTCCAGGGCCAGTCCGAGGCCGAGTTCCAGGAGTTCCTGGACAATGCCACGGTCTGGGAGCGCCCGACCAAGCCCTTCGGCCGCGCCGCGCAGGAACAGAAATGGGCGCGCCACGGCATCGACGACCCGCTGGAGATCCTGGGCGCGAACGGCACCAACCCCGAGATGCGCACCCGCACCGCGCGGAAGCTCCCGCCGACCGAGCGCCGGGCGCTGGAGATCCTCGAGGCCAAGGAGACCTGGACCCGCGCCGAGATCCGCAAGCAATACAAGTCCCTGGTCAAGGATCTGCATCCCGACATGAACGGCGGCGACCGCTCGGACGAGGACCGCCTCCAGGAGGTGGTCTGGGCCTGGGACCAGATCAAGGACAGCCGCAGCTTCAAGGATTGAAGGATGGGGGCTTTGCGCCCCCACGCCCGCCGGGCAAGCCCGACGGGCTTCCCCCGCAGGATATTTTTCCACGAAAGAAAGGGAAGTAGGCGCCCTGGCTTCTTTCGTGTCCAAATATCCTGGGGGAGCGCGGAACGCGCGGGGGCAAAGCCCCCTGCGGCCTTACAGTTCGCGCTTGATCGCCTCGACAAGGTCGGTCCGTTCCCAGGAGAAGCCGCCATCGGCATCGGGCGCGCGGCCGAAATGGCCATAGGCGGCGGTGCGGCGATAGATCGGGCGGCAAAGCGCCAGATGCTCGCGGATTCCGCGCGGCGTCAGGTCCATGGCGCGCGAGACGGCGCGCTCGATCTCGGTCTCGGGGATCTCGCTGGTGCCGAAGGTGTCGGCATAGATCGACAGCGGCTTGGCCACGCCGATGGCATAGGACAGCTGGATCACGCAGCGTTTTGCCAGGCCCGCGGCGACCACGTTCTTGGCCAGGTAGCGCGCGGCATAGGCGGCCGAGCGGTCCACCTTGGTCGGATCCTTGCCCGAGAAGGCGCCGCCGCCATGCGGCGCTGCGCCGCCATAGGTGTCGACGATGATCTTGCGCCCGGTCAGGCCGGCGTCGCCGTCCGGCCCGCCGATGACGAAGGTGCCCGTCGGGTTCACCCACCATTCCGTATTCTCGGTCAGCCATTCCGCGGGCAGCACCTCGCGGATATAGGGCTCGACGATGGCGCGGATGTCGTCCGAGCCCTGGCTTTCGTCCTTGTGCTGGTGCGACAGCACCAGGCTGGTGATCTCGACCGGCTTGCCGTTCTCGTAGCGCAGGCTCAGCTGGGACTTCGCATCCGGGCCCAGCGTCGGCTCGGCGCCGGATTTGCGCGCCTCGGCCAGGCGGCGCAGGATCGCATGCGCATATTGGATCGGCGCGGGCATCAGTTCCGGCGTCTCGTCCACGGCGTAGCCGAACATGATGCCCTGGTCGCCGGCGCCGTCGCGGTCCACGCCCTGGCTGATATGGGCGGATTGCTCGTGCAGGTAGTTGTGGACGTGGCAGGTGTTCCAGTGGAACTTTTCCTGCTCATAGCCGATGTCGCGGATCGTCTCGCGGGCGATCTCGCTGATGCGGCCCATGTATTCGCCCAGCTTCTTCTGGTCGGTCAGGCCGATCTCGCCCCCGATCACCACGGTGCCGGTCGTCGCGAAGGTTTCGCAGGCGACGCGGGCGGCCGGATCCTCGGCCAGCAGCGCGTCCAGCACGGCGTCCGAGATCTGGTCGCACAATTTGTCGGGGTGGCCCTCGGAGACGGATTCCGAGGTGAACACATAGTTCTGTCTGGCCATGAAGATGCTCCGTTGAAATGACGCCGCCACGCCAGGAAGCCGTTGTGACGGTCAGGCGAAGCGTTAGTGGACGCGCCCGCCGCCGTCAACTGCGCAACTTGCGCCGCGGCCCCAGGGCGGCCAGCAGAAAGGCCGCCAGCGCCATCGCCACGGCCGGCCAGTCGCCGAGCTGCGACCAGGGCGTGGGCGGCAGCGCCGCGGGCAGGGCGGTGTCGATGCGGCCGGCGCGGTTCAGGCCCAGCGTGGCGCGCAAGGCCCCCCGCGCGTCGATCACCGCCGAGACGCCGGTATTCGCCGCCCGCATCAGCGGCAGGCCTGATTCGATGGCGCGCAGCCGGGCCTGGGCCAGGTGCTGCCACGGGCCGGAAAGCTGGCCGAACCAGGCGTCGTTGGTGACTTGCAGAAGCCAGCCCGGCCGGTTTTCCCCCGCGATCAGGTGGTGCGAGAACACGGCCTCGTAGCAGATCAGCGGCTGCATCGGCGGCAGGCCGGGCAGGCGCATGACCTGCGGGCCGGGACCGGCGGAATAGCCGAAACCGTGCTGGGCGGCAAAGGCGCGGATGCCGAACTGTGCCATCATGTCGCCCCAGGGCGTGTATTCGCCAAAGGGAACCAGGTGGAACTTGTCGTAGACGGGACCGATTCCTTCGGCCGAGAACTCGGTCAGGCTGTTGAAGTAGCGGCTGCCCTCGACCCGCTGGATGCCCAGCACGACCGGGGCGCCGACATAGGCGGCGATGTCCTGCGACGCGGTGCCGGATTGTTCGAGCAGGAAGTTCACCGCCGTCTCGGGCCAGATCACCGCGTCCGGCGGCGGCAGGTCGGGATCGCGGATGGCCGAAAGGTCGAGCAGGCGGCGGAAGAACACCTCGGACCACCAGGGATCCCATTTCAGCGCCTGGGTGGCGTCCGGCTGGATCAGGCGCAGGCGCAGGCCGGTATCGGGCGGCAGGGGCTGGGCCAGGCGCGCCAGCCCCGCGCTCCAGGCGGTGGCGACGACCAGAGCGGCCAGCACCGTGCCGGGCAGGGCCGGGAACCGGCCGGGGCGGCGAAAGCACAGGGGTAGGGCGGCGGCCAGCATGGTCAGGCCGGACAGCCCGATCGCGCCCAGGGTGGCCGCGACCTGCCCGGCGGGGGTGTCGATCCAGACATGGCCAGCCAGCGCCCAGGGCAGGCCGGTAAAGATCCAGCCTCGCATCCAGTCCGACAGCACCATCAGCGCGGCGAAGCCCAGCCCCTGGCGGGGAAAGCCCGGCGCGAGGCGCACGGCGAGCCAGGCGGGCACGGTCCAGAACAACGCCCCGCCCGCCGCGGTCAGCACCAGCGCAAAGGGGGCCATCCAGCCGTAGGTCTCGGGCTCGACCAGGAAGGGCTCGACGATCCAGGCCATCGCCAGCGCGAAATGGCCCAGCCCGGCGGCAAAGGCGTGCCAGGCGGCAGCGCGGGGCGTTTCCGCCCGCGCGACCTGCCGGCATAGCAGGGCCAGCGCCAGCAGCGTCAGCGGCCAGAGATCCCAGGGCGCCTGACCCAGCGCGGCCATGGCCCCCAGCCCCACGCCAAGGGCGAGCATCGCCCAGGACGGGCGCCCGCGTCGCGAGGATGGCGTGAAGGCCGAAAGGGCCGCCATGGAACCGGCTCAGGCCCCGGCGGTGGTGTCGTCCGGGCTCGGCGCGGCATCGGCGCCGGGTGCGTCGGGGGCGGCCGCTTCGGCCTCGGCCGCCTTGGCCTTGGTCTTGCGCGGCGCGCGAGGCTTGGCCGGCTTTTTCGCCGCCTTGCGGGCGGGCTTGGCGGCGGGCTCGGCCTCGGCCGCGGCGTCCGGCTGTTCGGGCGCGGGCTGATCCGCCTCTGCCGGAGCCTCCGCGGCGGCGGGCTCGGCCTTGGCCTTGGGGGTGCGCGGCTTGCGCTTGCGGACGGGCTTTTCCTTGGCCTCGGGCTCGGCTACCGGCTCGGCGGCGGCTTCCACGGGCACGGGTTCGGGGGCCGTTTCCGGTTCGGGGGCCGATTCCGCTGCCGGTTCCGCGGGCTGGATCGCCGGCTCGGCCAGGGCTTCGGCCGGGGCCGGAGTCGGGGCCTCGGCGGGCGTGGGTGCGGGCACGACGGTCGGCTCGGCGGTCGGCTCGGCGGCGGCGGTCTCGGCAGGCTGCGCGGCCGCCTTGGTCCGGGCGGATTCCCCCCGGCGGCGTTTGCCGGGCCTGCGTTCGGCGGACGGCTGTTCGGCAGGCTGGCGCTCGGCGGCGCCTTCGGCCGGCTCGGGTGCCACCTCGTCACGCAGGGGCTCGGCCGTGGCCTTTTCGACCGGGGATTCCTCGATCGGGTCGCGGAAGCCGGGGCGGAAGCTGCGGGTCAGGAATTCGGGCATATGCTCGCCCATGCCCATGACCGGATGGCGGTCGGTGCGGCGATCCTCGCGCCGGTCGTGACGCTCGCCATGGCGTTCGCGACGTTCGTCCCGGCGCTCGTCCCGGCGTTCCTCGCGGGGGGCGCGGTCGTGCCGGCGCTCGGCCTGTTCGACGGGCTTGGCCTCGGCGCGGGGCTCGTGGGCCTGGACGGGCGCCTGGGCGCGCTGTTCGCTGTCGTCGCGCCGGCCCCGGCGGTCGCGGTCGCGCCCGCGTTCCTTGCGGCCGGATTCGCGCGCCGGGCGCGGCGCGCCCTGGGCGGCGGTGGAAAGGGCAAAGCCCTCGGGCACCGGCGCGCGGGGCAGGGTCTGCTTGACCAGCGATTCGATGGCGCCCAGGTATTTCTCGTCCGCGGGGGTCGCGATGGAAATCGCGGTGCCCAGCCGCCCGGCGCGGCCGGTGCGGCCGATGCGGTGGACATAGTCCTCGGCATGGCTGGGCAGGTCGAAGTTGAACACATGGCTGACCGCCGGGATGTCGAGCCCGCGCGCCGCCACGTCCGAGGCGATCAGGAAGCGCAGCGTCCCTTCGCGGAACCCGTCCAGCGTCGCCATGCGGTGGCGCTGGTCCAGGTCGCCGTGGATCGGCGCGGCGTCGAAGCCATGCGCCTTGAGCGACTTGGCGACGATGTCCACCTCGGTCTTGCGGTTGCAGAAGATGATGGCGTTCTTGAGCCCCTCGCCCTCGGCGCGGATCAGCGCGCGCAGCAATTCGCGCTTCTGCTTGGCGGTCTGGTCGCGGCGGGTGGGAGTGATCTCGATCAGCTTCTGGGTGATCGTCTCGCTGGTGGTGGCCTGGCGGGCGACCTCGATGCGCTCGGGCGCATGCAGGAAGGTGTCGGTGATGCGCTCGATCTCGGGCGCCATGGTGGCGCTGAAGAACAGCGTCTGCCGGGTGAAGGGCGTCAGCTGGAAGATGCGCTCGATGTCGGGGATGAAGCCCATGTCGAGCATGCGGTCGGCCTCGTCCACCACCATGATCTGCACGCCGGTCAGCAAGAGCTTGCCGCGCTCGAAATGATCCAGCAGCCGGCCGGGCGTCGCGATCAGCACGTCGACGCCGCGGTCGATCAGCTTGTCCTGTTCCCCGAAGCTGACGCCGCCGATCAGCAGCGCCTTGGTCAGCCGGGTGTGCTTGGCGTAGATGTCGAAGTTCTCGGCCACCTGGGCGGCCAGTTCGCGCGTCGGGCACAGCACCAGCGACCGCGGCATCCGCGCCCGCGCCCGGCCGCGGCCCAGCAGGGTGATCATCGGCAGGGTGAAGCTGGCGGTCTTGCCGGTGCCGGTCTGGGCGATGCCCAGCACGTCGCGCCCTTCCAGCGCCGGGGGAATCGCCCCGGCCTGGATCGGCGTGGGCGTTTCATACCCCGCCTCGGAGATGGCTTTCAGAACCTTGGGGTCCAGCTTCAGATCGGAAAACTTGGTCATTCAGGGCTTTCGTATCAATGCGCGGAACCAGCCCGCGCCGTTCATGCGTCCATCGCCGCCATCCGGGAAACCGGATTTTCGCGGCGGGTCGGGACGCAATTTCCGCACGCCCCTCGCCTTGCCTGCCGGATGCAGACAGGGCGGGCCTAGCGGAAAACCCGCTCTTCGTCAATCTGATGCGCGACTGCCGTTCGGCGGGCCGGTTGACGGCCCCCTTGGGCAGGCGCTATCCCCGGACGATCTTACGGATGGAAGCCATGAACCTTTTCTCGGATATCCGCGCGCTGGTCCTTGATGCGCTGGCGCAGATGGAACAGGCGGGCGCGCTGCCCGCGGGCCTCGACACCGCCAATGTGACGGTCGAGCCGCCGCGGGACGCCGCGCATGGCGACATGGCCACCAATGCCGCCATGGTGCTGGCCAAGCCCGCCGGCCTGAAGCCGCGCGACATCGCCGAGGCGCTGGCCGCCCGCCTGGCCGCCGATCCGCGCATCGCCTCGGCCGAGGTGGCGGGGCCGGGCTTCCTGAACCTGCGCCTGGCGCCGGGCGAATGGCAGGGCGTCGTGCGCGCCGCGCTGGCCGAGGGCGGGGATTACGGCCGCTCGGACATGGGCAAGGGCCAGCGGATCAACGTGGAATTCGTCAGCGCCAACCCGACCGGACCGATGCATGTCGGCCACACCCGCGGCGCGGTCTTTGGCGACGCTCTGGCGGCGCTTCTGGATTTCTCGGGGCATGCGGTCACGCGCGAATACTATATCAACGACGGCGGCGCCCAGGTCGATGTGCTGGCGCGTTCCGCCTATGAACGCTATCGCGAGGCCAACGGGCTGGAGCCCGAGATCCGCGAGGGGCTTTATCCCGGCGACTACCTGATCCCGGTGGGCGAGGCGCTGAAGGCGAAATACGGCACCAGCCTGCTGGAGCGGCCGGAATCGGAATGGCTGGCCGAGGTGCGCGATTTCGCCACCCAGGCGATGATGGACATGATCCGCGAGGATCTGGCGCTGCTCAACGTCCACATGGACGTGTTTTCCAGCGAGAAGGCGCTTTACGGCACCGGCCGGATCGAGGCCGCGATCGAGCGGCTGCGCCAGGCCGGGCTGATCTATGAAGGCGTGCTGGAGCCGCCCAAGGGCAAGACCCCCGAGGATTGGGAGCCGCGCGAGCAGACGCTGTTCCGCTCGACCGCGCATGGCGACGACGTGGACCGGCCGGTCAAGAAATCCGACGGCTCCTGGACCTATTTCGCGCCCGACATCGCCTATCACTGGGACAAGATCGAGCGCGGCTTCGACGCGCTGATCGACGTGTTCGGCGCCGACCATGGCGGCTATGTCAAGCGCATGACCGCGGCGGTCAAGGCGCTGTCGAACGGCCGCGTGCCGCTGGACGTCAAGCTGATCCAGCTGGTCAAGCTGTTCAAGAACGGCGAGCCCTTCAAGATGTCCAAGCGCGCCGGCACCTTCGTCACCCTGCGCGACGTGGTCGAGCAGGCGGGCGCGGACGTGACCCGCTTCCACATGCTGACGCGCAAGAACGACGCGGCGCTGGACTTCGACTTCGACAAGGTGCTGGAGCAGTCCAAGGACAACCCGGTCTGGTATGTGCAATATGCCAGCGCGCGGGTGAACTCGGTCCTGACCAAGGCGGCGGCGATGGGCGTCGATACCTCGGACGCGGCGCTGGCGCAGGCGGATCTGGCGCAATTGTCGCATCCGGCCGAGCTGGAACTGGCCCGCAAAGTTGCAGAATGGCCACGCACGGTCGAAATCGCCGCCCGCGCGCATGAGCCGCACCGGATCGCGTTTTTCCTTTACGACATCGCATCCGAGCTGCATTCGCTGTGGAACCGCGGCAATGACGAACCCGCCCTGCGCTTCCTGCAAGAGGGCGATCCGGTGGCCATGGCGGCGAAAATCGCGCTGGCACGGTCCGTTGGCGTTGTCATTTCGGCCGGTCTTGGTATCTTGGGGGTGACTCCGGCCAAAGAAATGCGCTGAATAACGGCGCCCTGCCGGGGACGAGCAGATAAACGAGCAGCGTCGGAACAACCGGCAGGCAGGCAGGAATGACGGTAGTAGATTTCCGCTCTTCGGGCGGGTTTGACGGGTCGCAGCCCCACAGGCTGTCGCAGGGCTATCCCCATGCCGACGGGCAGCAGGGCTATGCCGAGGATTGGCAGGACCAGGACTGGCAGGACGGCGGCTGGGACGAACAGCACCCCTACGCCCATGCCGAATCGCTGGCCGAATCGCCTTCGCTCCTGGGGCGGATCACGCGACTGACGCATTACCTGGGGGCGCTGGTCTCGGTCGGGCTGATCGTGATCCTGGCGGTCTGGGGCTACAAGCTGGTGGTGCGCGACGTCTCGGGCGTGCCGGTGATCCGCGCCATCGAGGGCGAGGCCCGCACCGCGCCCGACAATCCGGGCGGCGAGCTGACCCAGCGCACCGGCCTGGCGGTGAACACGGTCGCTGCCGGCGCCGAAACCGCGGCGGTGGACCGCGTGGCCATCGCGCCCGCCGCGACGCCGCTTGACAGCCAGGACGTGCCCATGGGCGAGCTGGGCGCGACGGCGCAAGAGCCCTCGCATCCGATCGAGGCGCCGCTGATCGACGAAACCGCCCGCGTCATCGCCCGCCCCGACGGCGAGACCCTGGCCCAGCCCGATGCGGCCGCGGAAAGCGTCGCCAGCGCGGTGATCTCGGACGCGCCCGCCGCCGATGCGCCGGTGAACGAGGCCGTGACCGACCTGGCCGGCAACGAGACGCGCGACATGGCCATCACCACCGCGCTGGCCGAGGCCGGGGCCCAGCCGGTGCCGGGCGCCATCGCGCAATCGCCGCGTCCCGCACCCCGTCCGCGCCGCGTGGCCGCCGCCGCCCCGGCGGTCGCCAGCGATGCCGCGCCCGCGCGTGCCGCGGCCGAAAGCCGCCCCGCCGCCGCGCCCAAAACCCCGGCACCGGCACCTGCGCAGGTCGCCTCGGGCGCGCCGCTGGTGCAGATCGGCGCCTTCGACAGCGATGCGCTGGCACGGGGCGAATGGAACCGCGTCTCGGGCAAGTTCGGCGCGCTTTTCGCCGGCAAGGGCATGGTGGTCCAGGAACACAAGGCCAATGGCCGCAGCTTCTGGCGCCTGCGCGCCGCCGGCTTCGAATCGCGCGACGAGGCGCGGCGCTTCTGCGCGGCGCTGATCGCCGAGGGCGTGGACTGCATCCCCGCCATGGCGAAATGAGCCGCTGAGATGGCCGGCGCCACCATCCTCGGCGGCATCGCCGGCCCGGAGCTGAGCCGGGCCGAGCGCGACTTCTTTCGCGCCGCCGATCCCTGGGGCTTCATCCTGTTTGCGCGCAACGTCGATACGCCGGACCGCCTGCGCCGGCTGACGGCCGAGCTGCGCGAGGCGTTGGGCCGCGACGCCCCGGTGCTGGTGGACCAGGAGGGCGGGCGGGTCCAGCGCATGCGCGCGCCGCATTGGACCGACTGGCCGGCGCCCCTGGACCAGGCGGGCCGGGGCGAGCGCGCCGTCTGGCTGCACCATCACCTGCTGGCGCAGGAATTGCGCGCCGTCGGCATCGACGCCGATTGCGCCCCGGTCCTGGACATGGCCCGCGACGAGACCCATCCCTTCCTGAAGAACCGCTGCCTCGGCTCGGATGCCGAAACGGTGATCCGCCTGGGCCGGGCCGCGGCGCAGGCCATGCTGGCCGCCGGGGTGCTGCCGGTCGTCAAGCACATGCCCGGCCATGGCCGGGCGCGGGTGGACAGCCACAAGGACCTGCCGGTGGTCGAGGCTTCGCTGGACGAGCTGCGCGCCACCGATTTCGCCCCGTTCCGCGCGCTCGCCGACCTGCCCATGGCGATGACCGCGCATATCCGCTTTGCCGCCATCGACGATGCGCCCGCCACCGCCTCGGCCGCCGTGATCGACCTGATCCGGCGCGAGATCGGCTTCGACGGGCTGCTCATGTCCGACGACATCGGCATGCAGGCGCTGTCCGGCAGCCCGGCCGAGCGCGCCGCCGCCACCATCGCCGCCGGCTGCGACCTGGTGCTGTCCTGCAACGAGACCCCGGCGCAGATGGAAGAGATCGTCGCCGCCGCCGGCGCCATGGCGCCCCGCGCCGTCGCGCGGGCCGAGGCGGCGCTGGCGCTGCGCCGCGCGCCGGTGCAGCAGGATATTGCTTCGTTGCGGGCGGAACTGGCGGCGCTTGGCGGGCTGGCGGCCTGATCGGTTGACTAGCCCCGGTCTATCGCGGATTCTGCGCAGGTTCCCTAGCCTGGACGCGACATGACCAAGGTGCCCTACCTGACCCCCGTGCCCGACCCCGCGCCGGACCCGGCGCCGCATCTGCTGGGGCTTGGGCCGCAGGCCGTGGCCGAGCGCCGCGCCGAGGAGGTGCTGGTCGTCGATGTCTCGGGTTTCGAGGGGCCGCTGGACCTGCTGCTCACGCTGTCGCGCACGCAGAAGGTCGACCTGATGCAGGTTTCGGTGCTGGAGCTTGCCGACCAGTATCTGGCCTTCGTCGACGAGGCCCGCGCGCTGCGCATCGAGCTGGCCGCCGATTACCTGGTCATGGCCGCCTGGCTGGCCTATCTGAAATCCCGCCTGCTTCTGCCACCCGATCCCGAGGCCGAGGGCCCGTCGGCAGAGGAGATGGCGGCGCATCTGGCCTTCCAGCTGGAACGGCTGAACGCCATGCGCGAGGCGGCGGCGCGGCTGATGGCGCGCGACCGGCTGGGGCAGGACCGTTTCGCCCGCGGAGCGCCCGAAACCGTCGCCCGCCAGCGCCAGGTCGCCTGGCAGGCCGGGCTGATCGACCTGATGCGCGCCTATGCCAGGCTGCGCACCCGCGACGAGTTCCGGCCCTATGCCTTCGACCGCCGCGACGTGCTGACCATGGAGCAGGCGCTGGACCGGGTGCGCGGTCTGATCGGCTATGCCGGCGACTGGACCGCGCTTTCCGCCTTCCTGCCCGAGGGCTGGGAGGCCGACCCGCAGCGCCGCCGCTCGGCCACCGCGGCGACCTTTGCCGCGACGCTGGAACTGGCCCGGCAGGGCGCGGTCGAAATCAGCCAGGCCGGCACCTTCGCCCCGATCACCATCCGCAGGCGCCCAGAATGAGCCAGGACGACACCGCCCCCGACCCGCAGCACTTTCCGCCGCCGCCCCTGCCCGAGCAGGAGCGCATGGTCGAGGCGATCCTGTTCGCCTCGGCCGAGCCGATGAGCCAGCGCGAGATCGCCGCCCGCCTGCCGGCCGGCTGCGACCCGGCCGAGGCGCTGCGCGCCTTGCGCGCCCGCTACGAGGGGCGGGGGGTGCAGCTGGCGCGGGTGGGCGATGCCTGGGCCTTTCGCACCGCCGCCGACCTGGGCTTCCTGATGCAGGAAAGCGTGGTCGAAAGCCGCCGCCTGTCGCGCGCCGCGACCGAGACCCTGGCGATCATCGCCTATCACCAGCCCGTCACCCGCGCCGAGATCGAGGAGATTCGCGGCGTCGCTGTCAGCCGCGGCACGCTGGACCAGCTGATCGAGCTGGACTGGGTCCGCATCGGCCGCCGCCGCCAGACCCCCGGCCGGCCGGTGACGTTCGTCGTGACCGAGGCCTTCCTGGATCATTTCGGCCTGGAGAGCGCCCGCGACCTGCCGGGATTGGCCGAGCTGCGCGCGGCGGGCCTGCTGGAATCGCGCCCGCCGGGCGAGGGGCTGGCGCCCGGCCTGTTCGGCGAGGCGGACGGCGAGGACGCCGGGGCCATGGCCGAGGATCTGTTCGAAGATGAATGAAGAATTGGCTGTAATGCCATGAATTTGAATCGTTTAATTTCCGATCTAACGCGTAAGGTCGCGAACCGGCTGCTGAACTGGGGCATCCGGCGGATGAATGCGCCCAAGCCGGGCGAGCGTCGGACCCCTCAGCAGCGAGGCCGCGAAAAGGCCATGCGCGAGGTGGTCAAGCGCGCCTGTCAGGCGGCGCGCATCACCCGGCGGATGTGATAGGGGGCTCTGCCCCCGTCGCGCTGGCGCGCGACTCCCCCGGGATATTGGGACACGGAAGAATGCAGGGCGAGCGGCTGTTCAGGCGAATTGCTTGGCGAGCTTGAGGCCCTGGCCCTGGTAGTTCGAGGCGATGCCGCTGCCGTAGAGCCGTTCGGGGCGCGCCGCCATGCGCTCGTAGACCAGGCGGCCGACGACCTGGCCGTGTTCCAGCGCGAAGGGGGCCTCATGGCAGCGCACCTCGAGCACGCCGCGCGCGCCCCGGCCGGCGGCGCCATGGCCGAAGCCCGGATCGAAGAAGCCGGCGTAATGCACGCGGAACTCGCCCACCATCGCCAGGTAGGGTGCCATTTCGGCGGCGTAGTCGGGTGGGATCGCCACCGCCTCGCGGCTGACCAGGATATAGAAGGCGCCGGGGTCGAGGATCAGCTGGCCGTCGGTGCTGCGCAGCTCGTCCCAGAAGTCGCGGGCCCGGTAGGCGCCGATGCGGTCGAGGTCGATGACCCCGCTATGCGGCCGGGCGCGGTAGCCGACCAGGTCGCCCGCCTCGGGGCGCAGGTCGACCGAGAAGCCCAGGCCATCGTCGATCAGCGCCTCGCCCGTCACCAGCGGCTCCTGCGCGTGCAGCTTGCGCAGCTCGGCATCCGACAGCACCGCCTGGCCCTGGCGCAGCCGCAGCTGGTTCAGCCGCATGCCGGGCCGCACCAGGACCGAGAAGCTGCGCGGGCAGATCTCGGCATAGATCGGGCCGTCGTAGCCCTGGGGCAGGCGATCGAATTCGGTGCCCTCGTCGGTGACGAGCCGCGTCAGCAGGTCGAGCCGTCCGGTCGAGCTTTTGGCATTGGCGACCGCGTCGAGGCCCTGGGGCAGGGACAGCCGCTCCATCAGCGGCACCAGGTAGACGCAGCCCTTTTCCAGCACGGCGCCGCCGGCAAGGTCCATGCGATGCATCTCGAAATCCTTGAGCCGGTCGCCGACCCGGCGCCCGCGTCCGGCCAGGAACGAGGCGCGCAGCCGCCATGCCGTCGCGCCCAGGCGCAGGTCGAGGCTGGCGGGCTGGACCTGTTCGGGCAGGATCGGCTGGTCGGCTGAGATCGCACCGCTTGCGATCAGCTGGCGCAGGGACGTATCGGGAAGCACACCGTTCACGCGAAACCCTTTCGGCAAAAGGAAACGCCCACCCCCGGACGGGGATGGGCGTTTTCGGAATGGTCGGGCCGGCGAGATTCGAACTCGCGGCCTTCCGCCCCCCAGACGGACGCGCTAACCAGGCTGCGCCACGGCCCGACGAGGGGCATATAGAGCGAAGCGGGCCGCCAGCACAAGGGGCCTGGGGCGGAAATTTCGGCAAGAATCTCGATTGCTGTGGATAGTCCGCCGGCGCGGGCCGGAAAGCGGGCGCCCATGCCCGTCAGCGCGCGCCGGCCAGCGCGTCGCGCAGGGTTTTCGCCTGCGCGGGCAGGGGCTTGCCCTGCAATTCGTGCTGGCGCAGCGCCAGGGCGGTGGCCACCAGCCGGCCGAGCCAGCCGGCTGCGGGCTCCCGGCCCGGATCGAGCGCGGCGAAGAGCGGCAGCGATTCGGCCTGCCGGGCCGGAGGGTTCGGCCGGGCCGGCCGGGGTGCGGCCTTTGCCGCCGTCGGCGCGGCCTCCCGCTCGGGCAGGGCCAGGCGCACGGCGGGGCCGGGGTGGTCCGCCGCGCCGGCCTCGCCCAGGGTCTCGCCCAGGCGGGCGGCGCCGATCTCGCGCAGGGCGGCGCCGCGGTCGGCGGCGATCAGCCGCTTGGCGCCGCGGATGCTGAGCCCTTCCTCGCGCATGACCTGGCAGAGGCCGGCGGCCAGCCGCACGTCCTCGGGCCGGTAATAGCGGCGGCCGTCGGCGCGTTTCACCGGCGCAAGCTGCGTGAATTGCGATTCCCAGTAGCGCAGCACATGCGGCGCGACGCCCACGAGGCGCGAGACCTCGCCGATGGATCTGAAGGCGTCGGGGGACTTGCTCATCAGCCCTTGCGCCTGTTCCCCGCCGCCACCCGATCCTTCATCAGATGCGACGGCCGGAAGGACAGCACCCGGCGCGGCGTGATCGGCACCTCTTCCCCGGTCTTGGGGTTGCGGCCGATGCGTTCGTTCTTGTCGCGGACCGAAAACGTGCCGAAGGACGAGATCTTGACCTGCTCGCCGCGCACCAGCGCATCGGAGATATGGCCAAGCACGCTTTCGACAAGCTGGGCCGATTCGTGGCGGGACAGACCCACCTCACGGAACACGGCCTCGGCCAGGTCCATGCGGGTCAGGGTAGAGTCGCTCATCTCGGAAACCTCTTGAATGGTGCGAAGGATGATTTCTTTACGGCGCCGAGTCAACAACCCCGGCCCGATTCCGTTCCCTCATCGGCCGATTTTGTTCCGCATTATTCGCGCCTTACCCGCAAGACCCCGCGCATGGCCGCCTGCGGGCTGCTTGGAATGGCGGCAATCCGCGCCTATCTTGGAAGGGAAAGGGCAAGCGGGACGGAGCTGACATGGCCGGCGGCTGGGCGCGCGACGATGCGGTGAACGAGCAGATCGAGGTTTCCACGCAGGAGGCGATCGAGCGGATGCGGCTGCGCAATGCGCAGCGCGTGGCGCAGGAAAGCGCCTTCATCTGCGAGGAATGCGACGAGCCGATCCCCGAGGCGCGGCGGCAGGCGATTCCGGGCGTCCGGCTGTGCGTGGACTGTCAATCCGGCCGCGACAAGGCCTGGCGGCCGGCGGCGGGCATCAACCGGCGCGGATCGAAGGATTCGCAGCTGAAATAGCGGCTTACCAGCGCAGCACGACCGAGCCCCAGGCGAGGCCGCCGCCGATGGCCTCGGCCACTAGCACGTCGCCGGGCTTGAAGCGGCCCTCGGCATTGGCCACCGACAGCGCCAGCGGGATCGAGGCGGCCGAGGTATTGCCATGGTCGGCCACCGTCAGCACCACTTTTTCCATCGGCAGGCGCATGCGCTTGGCCGTGGCCTCGATGATGCGCAGGTTGGCCTGGTGCGGCACCAGCCAGTCCACCTGCTCGGGCGTCAGCCCGGCGCGGTCGAGCGCGCGATGGGCGGTGTCGGCCAGCTTTTCGACCGCGTGGCGGAAGACCAGGTTGCCCTGCATGCGCAGATGCCCGGCGGTGCCGGTGCTGGCCACGCCGCCGTCGACATAGAGCAGGTCGCGATATTGCCCGTCGCTGTTCAGGTCGGTCGCGAGGATGCCGCGGTCGGCGGAGGTGCCCTGGCCCTCGGCCGCCTCCAGCACCACGGCGCCGGCGCCGTCGCCGAACAGCACGCAAGTGCCGCGGTCGGTCCAGTCCATGATCCGGCTGAAGGTTTCGGCCCCGATCAGCAGCACGCGATCGGCAAGCCCGGCGCGGATCATCGCATCGGCATTGGCCAGCGCATAGACGAAGCCGGCGCAGACCGCCTGCAGGTCATAGGCGAAGCCCCGGCGCATGCCCAGCCCGGCCTGCACCATGGTCGCGACCGAGGGAAAGGTCAGGTCGGGGGTCGAGGTGGCCACGATCACCGCGTCGATCTGTCCGGCGTCGAGCCCGGCATCGGCCAGCGCCGCCTGCGCGGCCAGGATGCCCAGGTCGCTGGTGCGCTGGTCCTCGGCGGCGAAATGGCGCCGCTCGATGCCGGTGCGGGCGCGGATCCATTCGTCGCTGGTGTCCAGCTTGTCCTCGAACCAGCTGTTCTCGACCACGCGCTCGGGCAGGTAATGGCCGGTTCCCCGGACGATCGCACGCCGCATCAGGACGCCTCGCTTTCCTTGCTGCCGTTGATTTGGCCGGCCGCCGCGACGGATTGCGCCACGCGCGCCGCCAGCCGGTCCTGAAAGCCGGATTGCGCCAGCCGGAAGGCCAGCTTGATCGCCGCCGAGACGCCGGTGGCATCGGCCGAGCCGTGCGATTTCACCACCGTCCCGTTCAGGCCCAGGAAGACGCCGCCGTTGACGCGGCGCGGGTCGATGCGCTTTTGCAGCCGCCGGAGCGAGCCCATGGCCAGCAGCGCCGCGAATTTCGACAGCACGGACTTGCCGAAGGCTTCCTTGAGCAGCTCGCCCACCAGCTTCGCCGTGCCCTCGCCGGTCTTCAGCGCGACATTGCCGGTGAAGCCGTCGGTCACGATCACGTCGACGCGGGCCGAGGGCAGGTCGCCGCCCTCGACGAAGCCGACATAGTCGAAATTCGCCGCCTGCGCCGTGGTGGGGATCAGCTCATGCGCCTGTTTCAGCTCGGGCCGGCCCTTGTGGTCCTCGGTCCCGACGTTCAGCAGGCCGACGCGCGGCCGCTCGAGCCCGAAGCCGTTGCGGGCATAGGAGGCGCCCATCAGCGCATAGGTCAGCAAGTCCTGCGCATCGGCGCGGATGTCGGCGCCGACGTCGAGCATGACGTTGAAGCCCTGCGGGTTGCGCGAGGGCCAGAGGCAGGCGATGGCGGGGCGGTTCACGCCGGGCAGCTTGCGCAGCCGCAGCATCGAAAGCGCCATCAGCGCGCCGGTATTGCCGCAGGAGACGGCGGCCGTCGCCTCGCCCCGGCGCACCGATTCGAGGGCGGACCACATCGAGGTGCCCTCGCCCTTGCGCAGCACCTGGCTGGGCTTGTCGCCCATGGTGACGACGCCGGCCGCGTCGCGGATGTCGCAACGCCGGGCCAGATCGCCGCGGCGGGCGATCAGCCGTTCCAGCTCGGCCCGCGGGCCGTGGACGATGAAGCGGATGTCGGGGTTCTTGCTGGCGCTTTCGGCCATGCCGGCGACCACCGTCGCCGGGCCGCGGTCGCCGCCCATCGCGTCAACGGAGATCACCACGCCGCCCCCGTCGCCAGGGACGCGAGGCAGAGTGCTGGAATCTGCCGAAGCCATATCCGCGGTCGGTCCGCTCAGGCCGCGTCTTCGTCCAGGTCGACCTCATTGGCCTGCGCCACGACCTCGCGGTCGGCATAATGGCCGCAGGAGGGGCAGACGTGATGCGGGCGCTTCAGCTCGCCGCAGTTGGGGCATTCGTTCGGGTTGCCGGCGACGAGCGCATCATGCGAACGGCGCATGTTGCGGCGGGAGCGGGTAACTCGGTTCTGAGGGACGGCCATGTCTCAACCTCAAGGGGTTCGGGGGGCAACCAGCCTGGGCGGCCCCGGATTTGGTGTTCTTGTCTGGGGCGGGCATAGGCCACTGGAGCGTTGGCCGCAAGTCGCGAAAACTGCTCGCAAAGCGGGGGCCGCGGTCCGGGATTCCCCCGCCGGTCGAATGAAGGCGGCAAAATAGCGGGATTTTCGTATTGCGCAAGGGAAAACTGCAAGGGAAGCGGCGCATGCGCGCCGCTGCCTCCGGCGGGGATATTTAAGCAGGAAGAAGCCGGGCGCCAGTGGGGCGGGCCGGGTTCAGCGGCCGAGCTTGGCGTGGACTTCCTCGAGGTCGATCTCGTTTCTGGGCAGCTTGTTGTCCGGGTCGTCGAAGTCGTATTTGAAGAGCTGGAAGTCCTTCTTGTAGATTTCCCAGACCAGGTGGCGCGACAGGTCGTCGAAATAGGCGCTGACCTTGTGGGCGCGCTTGGGGCCGTGGCCTTCGGATTCGTTGAACTTGGGCACGTCCTTCACCTTCAGCCGCACCGGGGTCGGCGCGGCGTCCAGCACCTTCTGCATGCCCTCGTCGAATTTCTCGGTGAAGAGGATCTGGTCGTAGCGCCCGCCGTTGACGATGAAGGTGGCGACATGGCCCGAGACGGCCGACCAGTGGATGTCCGGCTCCATCGGCCGGCGCCAGCGGATGGTGTCGCGCGCAAACAGCAGGAAGCGGCGGAAGCTGGCGACCTGGTCGAATTCGAAGCCGTTCTCGGGGCTGCCGACGTCGACGCCGTAGCGTTGCATCAGTTCCGGCACCAGGTTGCCGCGGTAGCGCTTGCCGTTGCGCTGGATGCCCGCGATCTTGTCGAAGAACGAGGACAGGATGCGCGCATAGGGGTTGCGCACGCAGGTGAAGGTCAGCGCCTTGTGCGCCGCCACGTTCGCCTCGATCAGCGGCTGGCTTTCGGGCTGGTTCCACTTGTGCAACCCGCTGGTGGCGTCGTGGATGTCGCCGTCGAAATAGCGGCCGTGGTCGGAATAGAACATGATCTGCCCGATCGAGGAGCAGGCGCATTTCGGGACGACGCGATAGACCATGCTTTCGCTTTCCGTCATCCACGTTCCTGGAAAACCCATAACTCTCATTCCCTTTACAAAGACTGCACCGGCCGCGGCGGATGTGCCGGCGGGTTGCCCCTTCGGCCAAAATCGGTAAGGACACAATGCAAATCACCGGCAGAGTTTCAACCAGTGTGAGCATTGCCCGCGTGAAGCGGACAAGATGGGTAACGAGATGGCGCGTATTGCCTTTATTCTGCTGTGCCACAAGGATCCCGAGGGCGTGGTGGCGCAGGCTCGCCGGCTGACCGCCTCGGGCGATTACGTGGCGATCCATTTCGACGGCCGGGCCAATCCGCGCGACTACGAGCTGATCCGGGCGGCGCTGGCCGACAACGCCTCGGTGGTCTTTGCGCAGCGGCGCTGGAAATGCGGCTGGGGGGAATGGTCGCTGGTCGGCGCCACGCTGGAGGCGGTGCGCGCCGCCGTCGCCGCCTTTCCGCGGGCCACGCATTTCTACATGCTCTCGGGCGATTGCATGCCGATCAAGTCGGCCGAATATGCCCATGGCCTGCTGGACGGCGAGGATTGCGACTATATCGAGAGCTTCGATTTCTTCGAATCGGACTGGATCAAGACCGGCTTCAAGGAAGAGCGGCTGGTCTACCGGCACTGGTTCAACGAGCGCACGCAGAAATGGCTGTTCTATGCCAGCTACGATTTGCAGAAGCGATTCGGCCTGCGGCGCCGGGTGCCGGCCGACATCCAGGTCATGATCGGGTCGCAATGGTGGTGCCTGCGCCGCCTGACCGTCGAGAAGGTGCTGGATTTCTGCGCCAGCCGGCCGGACGTGATGCGCTTCTTCTCGACCACCTGGATCCCGGACGAGACCTTCTTCCAGACCGTCGTGCCCCATGTCGTGCCGCGGCGCGAGATCCGCACCCGCACGCTGACCTATCTGATCTTCACCGACTACGGCATGCCGGTGACTTTCTACAACGACCATTACGATCTGCTGATGGGGCAGAACTACCTGTTCGCCCGCAAGATCAGCCCCGAGGCGATCCGCCTGCGCGAGCGGCTGGGCGCGCTTTGGGCGGCCAGCGGCGTGCATTTCCCGATCTCGAACGAGGCGACGGGGCTGTTTCGCTTCCTGACCGGGCGGGGCCGGGTCGGGCGGCGCTTCGGCCAGCGGTTCTGGGAGGCCGAGGGCAGCCTAGGCCGCGACAACACGCTGCTGCTGGTGGTGGCCAAGAAATGGCATGTCGCCAAGCGGCTGACCGCGGCGATCCGGGCGCATACGCCGATTCCGGCGGTGGATTACCTGTTCAACGAGCCCGAGGCGCATCTGCCCGACCTGGGCGGGGTCGAGACCACGGTCGAGAAGCGCGACCGGCACCGGCGCGCGCTGATCCGGCTGCTGTTCCAGCATTTCGAATCGAACCGGCTGGTCTTGTGCCTGGACCCCTCGGCGCTGTATCTGATCCAGGATCTGACCTCGGACAAGGCCGATACCCGCGTCCTGCTGGTGGATTCCGAATTCGACGACGATTACCTGCGCGGCCATATCGCCCGCGTGGGGCTGGCCGGGAGCGAGACCGCCCCCGAGGTGATCGAACGGCTGCTGCCCATGGTGCGCGCCGACCTGGAACACGAGGCCGAGCGGCTGCGCGACATGGATTTCCCCGGCTTCCATTCCATCGCGCCCTGGCGGCCGGTCGCCGAGAATACCGCGCAACTGGCGCGTTTCCTGGATCTGCCGGCCGAGACCGCGCTGGCGCTTGCCCGGACCGACCACCTGTTCAGCGACTGAGGAGAGAGCCATGCCCGCCTATGACGACAGCAATATCTTCGCCCGCATCCTGCGCGGCGAGATCCCCAACGACACCGTGCTGGAGACCGAGCATACGCTGGTCTTCCGCGACATCCGGCCGCAGGCGCCGGTGCATGTGCTGGCGATCCCCAAGGGGGCCTATGTCAGCTACGACGATTTCGCCGCCAATGCCTCGGATGCCGAGATCGTGGATTTCCACCGCGCCCTGGCCAGGGTGGCGCGCGAGCTGGGCGTGGCGCTGGATGGCGGGCAGGGCTTCCGCGCCATCACCAATGCCGGCGAGCATGGCGTGCAGGAGGTGCCGCATTTCCACATGCACATCCTGGGCGGCCGGCCGATGGGCCGCATGGTTCAGCCGGGCTGAGGCGCCGGGCGCGAGGTCAGCTGGACGAAGACGTCCTCGAGGTCCGGCGCCTCGACCGCGAGGTCGCGGATCGGCAGGCCCGCGGCGCGCAGCGCGTCGATCAGCCCGTCCGTCGGGATGCGCGAGGGCGCATAGCTGAGCGCGAGCCGGCCGTCCCCGCGCCGTTCGGCCCGCACGCCCTCGGGCAGGGCGGGCAGGGCGCGGGCCTCGCCGGTATCGACGACCAGCGTCTTGGAATCGGCGCGGCCGAGCAGGGCGGCGGTATCCTCGCACAGGATCAGCTCGCCATGGTCGATGATGGCGATGCGGTCGCACATCTCCTCGGCCTCTTCCAGGTAATGCGTGGTCAGGATGATGGTCATGCCCTGGTCGTTCAGCCGGCGCACGTTGCGCCACAGCATCTCGCGCAGCTGGATGTCGACGCCGGCGGTGGGTTCGTCGAGGACCAGGATCTGCGGCCGATGCACCAGCGCCTTGGCCAGGAGCAGCCGCCGCTTCATGCCGCCCGAGAGATGGCGCGAATAGCTTTCCGCCTGTTCGGTCAGCCCGACGAGTTCCAGCAGTTCGTCGGTCCAGCGCTCGCGCTTGGGGACGCCGTAGAGGCCGGCCTGCACCTCGAGGCTGGCGCGGGGGGTCAGGAAGGGGTCGATGTTGAGTTCCTGCGGCATGACGCCGATGGCGGCGCGGGACTGGCGCGGGTTCACGTCCTGGTCGAAGCCCCAGATCATCACCTTGCCGGCGGACTTGCGCACCAGCCCGGCCAGGATGTTGATCGTGGTCGACTTGCCGGCGCCGTTGGGCCCGAGCAGGCCGAAGATCGAGCCGGCGGGGATCGCGAGGTCCAGCCCCTTGACCGCCTGTTTCGCCGGGGCTTGGCCGGCGGCGGCATAGGTCTTGGTCAGGCCGCTGATTTCGATGGCGTTCGGGCTTTGCTGGGGGGCTGGCATCGGCTCTTCGCGTTCATTATGATCGCCGCCGGTTTAACCCCGTTTGTCGTCAGAGCTCAAGGAACCGCCATGACCATTCCGGCCCCCGAGATCCAGACCGTCACCTCCTGGAAGGTCGCCTGCGACGGCGACGAGAAGCGGGGCCTCGGTCATCCGCGCGTCTGGCTGGCCATTCCGCGCGATACCGGCTGGGTCGAATGCGGCTATTGCGACAAGCGCTTCGTCATCGACCGCGAACACGCGCACGACGACCACTGAAGCGCGGCTGCTGCCTGGGCCTGCCCGCCGCGGCGGCTTTCCCAGGTGGCCCCAGGCGGCCCCAGGCGGCAATGTCCGGCCGGCCGGGGCGTTGCGACGCCTCCGGCGGGGGTATTTTCAAACGGAGAAAGCCGGGCCGCGCGGCCTTGGCCCCAGGGCCGCTTCGTGGCATCAAGGCGGGCGAATGCAAGAGCAGGGGGCGCGCACATATGACGGACGGATTCGGCAAGGGCCATCACCTCCACCTGATCGACGGCTCGGCCTTCATCTTTCGCGCCTATCACGCGCTGCCGCCGCTGACCCGGCGCTCGGACGGGCTTCCCATCGGGGCGGTGGCGGGTTTTTGCAACATGGTGTGGAAATACCTGCAGGACGGCAAGGGCTCGGACCAGCCGACCCATGCCGCGGTGATCTTCGACCATTCGGCGCGCACCTTTCGCAACGACATCTATCCGCTCTACAAGGCCAACCGGCCCGAGCCGCCTGAAGACCTGCGGCCGCAGTTCCCGTTGACCCGCGAGGCGACGCGGGCCTTCAACATCGCCTGCATCGAGACCGAGGGCTTTGAGGCCGACGACATCATCGCGAGCCTTGCCTGCCAGGCGCGGGACGCGGGCGGTCGGGTGACGATCATCAGCAGCGACAAGGACCTGATGCAGCTGGTCGGCGGCGGGGTCGAGATGATGGACCCGATCAAGGGCAAGCCCATCGGCCCCGACGAGGTGCGCGAGAAATTCGGCGTCGGCCCCGAGCGGGTGGTGGATGTGCAGGCCCTGGCCGGCGATTCCATCGACAACGTGCCGGGCGCACCGGGAATCGGCATCAAGACCGCCGCGCAACTGATCGACGAATACGGCGACCTGGAGAGCCTGCTGGCGCGGGCGGAGGAGATCAGGCAGCCCAAGCGGCGGCAGACGCTGATCGACCATGCCGAGCAGATCCGCATCTCGAAGCGGCTGGTCGAGCTGGATTGCCGCATGGCGCTGGACTTCACCCTGGAGAGCCTGGAGATCCGCGAGCCCGATCCCGAGGCGCTGCTGGATTTCCTGGTTCGGATGGAGCTGCGCACCCTGACCAAGCGCGTGGCCGAGCGGTTCGGCGCCGAGCCGCCGAGCATGGCCGAGGCGGCGCCGGTGCCGGCCGCCGTGGCCGGGAGCGGGGCGGGGAGCGGGGCCGGGACGGGGGCCGCGCCGGCGGCCGAACTGCCGGCGATCGACCGCAGCCTTTATGTCACCATCCGCGACGAGGCGGTGCTGGCCGAATGGCTGGCCGAGATCGCCGAAAAGGGCGTGGTCGCCATCGACACCGAGACCACCGGGCTCGACGAGATGCAGGCCGATCTGGTCGGGGTCTCGCTGTGCACCGGGCCGGGGCGGGCGGCCTATCTGCCGCTGGGCCATGTCGACGGCGCGGCGGACCTGTTCGGCTCGGGCGCGCGGGTCGAGGGGCAGATGGACCGGGAGCGGGCGCTGGCCATGCTCAAGCCGGTGCTTGAGGATCCCTCGGTGCTGAAGATCGGCCAGAACGTCAAGTATGACTGGAAGCTTCTGGCCCGCCACGGCATCCGCATGGCGCCGCTGGACGACACCATGCTGCTGTCCTATGCGCTGAATGCCGGGGCGCACAACCACGGCATGGACGAGCTGGCGGACCTGTACCTGGGCCATCGCTGCCTGCCGATCAAGGATCTGATCGGCTCGGGCAAGGCGCAGATCAATTTCTCGCAGGTGACGATCGACAAGGCCAGCGAATATGCCGCCGAGGATGCCGAAGTGACCTGGCGGCTCTGGCATCACCTGCGCCCGAAGCTGGCGCCGAACCATGTCACCACCGCCTATGAGCGGCTGGAGCGGCCGATGATCGCGGTGCTGGCCGATATGGAGATGGCGGGCATCCGCATCGATTCCGAGCATCTCAAGCGCATGTCCAACGCCTTTGCCCAGAAGATGGCGGGGCTGGAGGCCGAGATCCACGAGCTGGCCGGCGGGCCCTTCAACGTGGGCAGCCCCAAGCAGCTGGGCGAGATCCTGTTCCAGCGCATGGGCCTGGCCGGGGGCAAGCAGGGCAAGACCGGCGCCTTTTCCACCGGCGCCGAGGTGCTGGAGGACCTGGCCGCCGAGGGGCACGAGTTGCCGGCGCGGGTGCTGGACTGGCGGGCGATCTCGAAGCTGAAATCGACCTATACCGATGCGCTGCCCCTGCATGTGAACCCCGAGACCGGGCGGGTCCA
This sequence comes from Paracoccus versutus, assembly GCF_000763885.1. Lineage (GTDB taxonomy): Bacteria > Pseudomonadota > Alphaproteobacteria > Rhodobacterales > Rhodobacteraceae > Paracoccus > Paracoccus versutus. The sequence continues at coordinate 77,007 of NZ_JRKO01000002.1, forward strand.
TACCTGCTATTCCATCGCCGGGGCGCAGACCGGCCGGCTGGCCTCGACCGATCCGAACCTGCAGAACATCCCGGTCAGGACCGACGAGGGGCGGCGCATCCGCGAAGCCTTCGTCGCCGGGCCGGGGATGCGGATCGTCAGCCTGGACTACAGCCAGATCGAGCTGCGGATTCTTGCGCATGTGGCGCAGATCCCGGCGTTGAAGCAGGCGTTCCGCGACGGCATCGACATCCATGCCATGACCGCGAGCCAGATGTTCGGCGTGCCGGTCGAGGGCATGGACCCGATGATCCGCCGCCGCGCCAAGGCGATCAACTTCGGGGTGATCTATGGCATCTCGGGCTTTGGCCTGGCGCGCAACCTGCGCATTCCGCGGGCCGAGGCGCAGGCCTTCATCGACACCTATTTCGAGCGTTTCCCCGAGATCCGCGCCTATATGGACCGCACCGTCGCCGGGGCCAAGCAGGACGGTTTCGTGCGTACCCTGTTCGGGCGGCGGATCATGACGCCGGGCATCAACCAGTCCGGGCCGGCGGCCGGCGGGGCGCGGCGGGCGGCGATCAACGCGCCGATCCAGGGCGCGGCCGCCGACATCATCCGCCGCGCCATGATCCGCATGCCGGAGGCGATCGGCCACCTGCCGGCGCGGATGCTGCTGCAGGTGCATGACGAACTGGTCTTCGAGGTCGAGGAGTCTGCCGTGCCCGAGCTGGTCGCGGCGGCGCGCGGCGTCATGCAGGGCGCGGCCGATCCCGCGGTCCGGCTGGACGTGCCGCTGATCGTCGATGCCGGGCAGGGGGCGAACTGGGCCGAGGCGCATTGAGCGGCGGCGGTCGCGTGGGTGGCGCGGCCGCAGGGGTATTTGGGGAACGAAGAAGCCGGCGAAGGAGGGCGGGATGGGCCATTCGCATTCGCATGACGGCGGGCACGGGCATTCGCACCTGCCGGGCGGGGTGGGCGACGGCGCCATCCTGATTGCGGTGGTGGTCAACCTGGCGCTGACCGGGGCGCAGATCCTGGGCGGCTATGTCGCCGATTCCACGGCGCTGATCGCGGATGGGGTGCATAATCTCTCGGATGCGCTGGCGCTGGTGCTGGCCTTTGGCGCCCGGCGGCTGGCGCGGCGGCCCGCCAGCCCCGAGATGAGCTATGGCTGGGGCCGGGCCGAGATCGTCGCGGCCTTCGTCAATTACATCGCGCTGATCGCCATCTCGACCTGGCTGGGGATCGAGGCGCTGGGGCGGCTCGCCCATCCGCCGCAGGTCGCGGGCGGGCTGGTCATGGCGCTGGCGGGTTTCGCGCTGGTGGTGGATGCGCTGACCGCGGCGCTGGTCTGGCGGGCGTCGCGCGAGAGCGTGAACATTCGCGCGGCCTTCCTGCACAACCTGGCCGATGCGGCGGTCTCGGTCGCGGTGCTCCTGGGCGGGGCGCTGATCTGGGCTTTCGGCTGGCAGATCGCCGATCCGATCCTGACGCTGCTGATCTCGGCGGTGATCCTGTGGCATATCGGGCGGGAGATCGGGCCGGTGATGCGCATGCTGATGCTGGCCGCGCCCGCCGGGGTCGATCACGCGGCGCTGGCCCGCGCCATGGCCGCGGTCGAGGGCGTGGCGGGCGCGCATCACCTGCACCTGTGGCAGATCGACGAGCGGCGCAACGCGCTATCGGCGCATCTGGTGCTGCGCGCGGGGGCCGATCCGGCGCAGGCGGTGCGCCGGGTCAAGGCGCTGTTGCGGCGCGACTTCGGCATCGGCCATGCCACCATCGAGACCGAGCGCGAGGGCGAGCCCTGCGGCGACCGGGATGACGGCCACGGCCATCATCCGCATTAGATCGCGGCGGAATGGCCCGATGCCGCCATGTCGTAGCCGTCGAACATGCGGGCGATCATCCGGGTCAGCGGCCGCCCCTTGGGCGTGATGCGCAGGCCCGCGGCATCGGCCTCGACCATCTCGCCGAAATGCGCGGCGACGGGGGCGAAGACCTGGGCCAGGCGGTCGGCGTCGAAGCCGTGGCCGCGGATGAATTCCTCGGCCCGGATCTCGAAATCGCACATCAGCGCCTCGATCATGCGCGAGCGCCAGCGGTCCTCGGGCGTGAAGGCATGGCCGCGCGTGGTCGAGAAGCGCCCGTCGCGGATCCTGGCCAGATGGGCGCCGGTGGCCGGGGCGTTCTGCGCATAGCCCTGCGGGAAGCGCGAGATCGACGAGGCGCCCAGCCCCACCAGCACCTCGGCCCGGTCGTCGGTATAGCCCTGGAAGTTGCGCCGCAGGAGCCCGGCCTTTTGCGCGCGGGCCAGCCCGTCGCCGGGGCGGGCGAAATGGTCGATGCCGATCTCGTCATAGCCGTCGGCCAGGAACAGCTCGCGCGCGGTCTCGAACAGCCGCAGCCGGCCATAGGGGTCGGGCAGGGCCTCGGAGGGGATCATCACCTGCCGCTTGGCCATCCAGGGCACATGGGCATAGCCGTAAAGCGCCACCCGGTCGGGCGAGAGCGCCAGGAGCTTCTGCACCGATTCGGCGATCTTGCGCGGGTTCTGGTTGGGCAGGCCATAGAGGATGTCCGCGTTCAGGCTGGCGATGCCGCGGTCGCGGATCATGTCCACGGCGCGTTTCGTCACCTCGAAGCTTTGTTCGCGGCCGATGATCTTCTGGATCTCGGGGTCGAAATCCTGCACCCCGATCGAGGCGCGGGTCAGCCCGGCCTCGGCCAGCGCGTCCATGCGGGCCTCGTCGATCTCGTTCGGGTCGATCTCGACCGAGAACTCGGCGCCCTCGGCCAGCGGGAAGGCACCGAGGACCGCGCCGGCGACCAGCCGCATCATCTCGGCCGGCATCAGCGTGGGGGTGCCGCCGCCCCAATGCAGGCGCGACAGCCTGACGCCGGGGGCGAGCGCGGATTTCAGCATGTCCAGTTCCGCCAGCAGCGCCTTGGCATAGGCGCGCACCGGCTCGTCGGATTGCGTGCCCTGGGTGCGGCAGGCGCAGAACCAGCACAGCCGCCGACAGAACGGCACATGCATGTAGAGCGAGATCGCCGCGCCGGCGGGGATTGCCGCGACCCAGTCGCGGAAGACCGGCTCGCCCACGGCGGGGGTGAAATGCGGCGCGGTGGGGTAGCTGGTATAGCGCGGCACGCGCGCGTCAAACAGTCCGAGCCGCTCAAGTTGCGATTGTTGTTCCATGTTGCTATATCTAGCGCTGAACACGCGCCGGAACCTTGACCCAAATCAAATGCCACATGACGCCGCCCTCTGCGCGACGCAGCAGCCCTGCGAAATCTGCCCCATTCGGTATCGGGCCGTCTGCGCGCATTGCGAAGGCGACGAACTGGCCGAACTGGAGGGCATGAAGTTCTATCGCCGCTACGAGGCGGGACAGGTCGTGGTCTGGGCCGGCGACCGGATGGACTTCGTGGCCTCGGTGGTCGCCGGCATGGCCGGGCTGACCCAGCAGCTCGAGGACGGGCGCACGCAGATGGTCGGCCTGCTTCTGCCCAGCGACTTCCTGGGCCGGCCGGGGCGCGAGATGGCGACCTATACCGTCACCGCGACCAGCAACCTGGTGCTGTGCTGTTTCCGCCGCAAACCCTTTGAAAAGCTGCTGATAGACAATCCCCGCATCGCCAGCCGGCTTCTGGAGATGACGCTGGACGAGCTGGACGCCGCCCGCGACTGGCTGCTGCTCCTGGGCCGCAAATCCGCGCGCGAGAAGATCGCCTCGCTTCTGGTGATCCTGGCCCGGCGCGAGGCGGCGCTGATCAAGCGCCGGCCCGAAGGCCGCATCGCCATCGAACTGCCGCTGACGCGCGAGGCGATGGCGGATTACCTGGGCCTGACGCTGGAGACGGTGAGCCGGCAGATGAGCGCGCTGAAGCGCGAAGGGGTGATCGAGCTGGACGGCAAGCGGCGGGTGATCGTGCCCTCCTTCGTCCGGCTGGTCACGGAAAGCGGCGATGATTCGGACGGCGGGCCGCTGAGCTAGCGCGCCGCCCGCCAAGGTGCCCCGGACGGCGTGTCCGGGGCGTTGGGCCGCCAGTTGGCGGGGACTGGCCGATCAGCGCGCCATCAGCACCGGCACCTGCGCCTTTTCCAGCATGTTGCGCGTCGCGCCGCCCAGGATCGCCTCGCGGAAGCGGGAATGGCCATAGGCGCCCATCACCAGCATGTCGGCGCCGATCTCGGTCGCGCGGCGGTTCAGGATGTCGCTGACCAGCGGCTGGGTGCGGGCCAGAACCGCGATCTCGGCCCGGACGCCGTGGCGCGTCAGCATCTGGCACAGCGCCCCGCCGGGATCCGAGCGTTCGGGACCGCTGGGCGAGGGGTCGATCACCGTGATCTCGACGCTGTCGGCGGCGATCAGCAACGGCAGGGCGCGGCGCACGGCGGCCAGCGCCTCGTTCGACTGGTTCCAGGCGATCATGACCTTCCTGCCGAAGGGCTCCTTCAGCGCGTCGGGCACGATCAGCACCGGGGCCGAGCCCTCGAACAGCGCCGCCTCGGTCACGGCCTCGGCATCGGTGGGCGCGCCCTCGCCATAGGGGCGACTCAGCACCACGAGGTCGGAATAGCGCGCGCGCATGCCCACCAGCGTCGAAAGCCCGCCGACCTGCGCCACCGCGGAATCGACGGACCAGCGGATGTCCTCGGGGTCGAGCCGGTCGCGGACCCGCTCCTCCAGCTCGCCTGCCGCCGCCACGGCCTTGTCGATGGATTCCTGGAACACATAGGCCGAGGCGCCTGCATAGTAGTAGCCGCTTTGGGTGTGATCCACGCCCATGCAGAACACGTCGAGATGCGCATCCTCGCGCCGGGTCATGGCAATGGCCGAATCCAGCTGCTTTTGCTGGTCGGCATCGGTCAGAACGGTCAGGATGGTCTTGTAGCCCATGGGCCCTCTCCTTTCGGGGTTCAGAGGCGAGTTTCACCTGCATCCGGCAGGATCGCAATCGCCGTTGGCGGCCGGCTGCGACATCCTGTCCAGATATTTGGGAATTTTACGCCTATCCAGAACGGACGGATTGACGCAGATCAAAGTCTCACGAAACCGTGTGACGTTAGAAGAAGCTGTCGAAGCCGCGAACCCGCCGCATCCAATGCGAATCGGCCGCCTTCGGCGCAGGATGAAGGACAGGAACTTAATGTTGGATACCATCAAGCTGATCGCGCTTGGCACGATTGCGGTCCTGGCCGCGATCGCCGCCAATTACGCGCGACCCGATGATCCCGCCTATCTCGTGAATGCCCTGATCGTCATGCTGGCGGCGGGCGTCATGTTTCTGCGGGTGCTGCGCCAGATGGGCAACGAGCAACCTTCGCTCGAGCCGCATCCCGAGACGCAATACATGGACGACGTGGTCCGGGCCGGCGTGATCGCCACCGCCCTGTGGGGCGTGGTCGGCTTCCTGGTCGGGGTGATCATCGCCTTTCAGCTGGCCTTCCCGGCGCTGAACCTCAGCGACGTCACCATGGGCTATACCAACTTCGGCAAGCTCAGGCCGCTGCACACCTCGGCGGTGATCTTCGCCTTCGGCGGCAACGCGCTGATCGCGACCTCGTTCTACGTGGTGCAGCGCACCTCGGCGGCGCGGCTCTGGGGCGGCAACGCGGCCTGGTTCGTGTTCTGGGGCTACCAGCTCTTCATCCTGCTGGCGGCGACCGGCTATATCCTGGGCGCCACCCAGTCCAAGGAATATGCCGAGCCCGAATGGTATGCCGACTGGTGGCTGACCGTGGTCTGGGTCGTCTACCTGGCGGTGTTCCTGGGCACGATCCTGAAGCGGAAAGAGCCGCATATCTACGTGGCGAACTGGTTCTACCTGTCCTTCATCGTCACCATCGCCATGCTGCATATCGTCAACAACCTGACGATCCCGGTCAGCCCCTTCGGCTCGAAGTCGGTGCAGCTCTTCTCGGGCGTGCAGGACGCGATGACGCAATGGTGGTATGGCCACAATGCGGTGGGCTTCTTCCTGACGGCGGGCTTCCTGGGCATGATGTATTACTTCATCCCCAAGCAGGCCGAGCGCCCGGTCTACAGCTACAAGCTGTCGATCATCCACTTCTGGGCGCTGATCTTCCTGTATATCTGGGCCGGTCCGCACCACCTGCACTATACCGCGCTGCCCGACTGGGCCTCGACGCTGGGCATGGTGTTCTCGATCATCCTGTGGATGCCCAGCTGGGGCGGCATGATCAACGGCCTGATGACGCTTTCGGGCGCCTGGGACAAGCTGCGCACCGATCCGGTGATCCGCATGATGGTGGTGGCCGTCGGCTTCTACGGCATGGCGACCTTCGAGGGGCCGATGATGTCGATCAAGGCGGTGAACTCGCTGAGCCACTACACCGACTGGACCATCGGCCACGTGCATTCCGGCGCGCTCGGCTGGAACGGCATGATCACCTTTGGCGCGCTCTACTACCTGGTGCCGCGTCTTTGGGGGCGTGAGCGGCTTTACTCGACGGGCCTGGTCAGCTGGCACTTCTGGCTCGCCACCATCGGGCTGGTGCTCTACGCGGCCTCGATGTGGGTCTCGGGCATCATGGAGGGGCTGATGTGGCGCGAGGTCGACGCCCAGGGCTTCCTGGTCAACGCATTCGCCGACACGGTGGCCGCGAAATTCCCGATGAACGTGGTGCGGGGAATGGGCGGCGTGCTTTACCTGACCGGCGCGCTGATCATGTGCTACAACCTGTGGGCCACCGTCGCCAAGCAACCCAAGACCCATGCGACCACGGTCGCGGTCCCGGCAGAATGAGGACGGATCATGGCCATTCTTGAAAAGCACAAGGTCCTGGAAAAGAACGCCACGCTGCTGCTGGTCTTTTCCTTCCTCGTCGTGACCATCGGTGGCATCGTCGAGATCGCGCCGCTGTTCTACCTGCAGAACACCATCGAGAAGGTGCAGGGCATGCGGCCCTATACGCCGCTGGAGCTGAAGGGCCGCGACATCTACGTCCGCGAGGGCTGCTATGTCTGCCACAGCCAGATGATCCGCCCGATGCGCGACGAGGTCGAGCGCTATGGCCATTACAGCCTGGCGGCCGAGTCGATGTACGACCATCCGTTCCAGTGGGGCTCCAAGCGGACCGGGCCGGACCTGGCCCGCGTGGGCGGCCGCTATTCGGACGAATGGCATATCGACCACCTGGTCAATCCCCAGGCGGTGGTGCCGGAATCGATCATGCCCAAATACGGCTTCCTGCTGGACCGCCCCATCGACTCCTCGAACATGGCGCAACGGCTGCGGACCGATGCGATGGTCGGCGTGCCCTATGACGACCAGATGATCGCCGCGGCGGTCGGCGACTTCGCCGCCCAGGCCGATCCCGATGCCGATGCCTCGGGGCTGGAGGAACGCTATCCGGGGGCGCAGCAGCGCAATTTCGACCGCCGTCCCGGCGTGTCCGAGATGGACGCCCTGATCGCCTATCTCCAGGTCCTGGGCACGATGGTCGATTTCTCGACCTTCGAACCCGATCCGAACCGCTGAGGCCCGCCATGGACAGGTATTCCTTCCTTCGCGAACTGGCCGACAGCTGGGTGCTGCTGCTGCTGGTGCTGTTCTTCCTGGGGGCGATCGTCTTCGCCCTCAGGCCGGGCTCGCGGCCGCTGCATCGCGACGCGGCCGAAAGCATCTTCCGCAACGAGACGAAACCCGCACCGGCGGGCGAGAAGGAGGTCGAGTGATGGCCGATAGCGACGACGAGCACACCAGCCCGCAAAATCCCGACAACCGGATCGAGCTGGAACGCCAGGCCGCCGACGAGGCCCACAAGGCCAAGATCCTGGCCCATCCGCCCGAGGGGCCCGAGGGACCGCTGCATCCCCCGGTCACGCCGCGGCCGGGTGCCACCCGCGTCGTGCGCGACCGCAAGGGCGGGCGCAGGGTGGTCGAGGTGCCCTCGACCGGGCACAGCTGGGACGGGATCGAGGAATATGACAACCCGCTGCCGCGCTGGTGGCTGTGGACCTTCTATGCCACCATCGTCTGGGGGGTGTTCTACTTCATCGCCTATCCGGCCATCCCGCTGGTGAACGGGGCGACGCGCGGCCTTCTGGGCCAAAGCTACCGCTCCGACGTGGCGGCCGAGATCCAGCGCTTCAACGACGCCAACGCCCCGATCCAGGCCAAGCTGGTCGAGACCCCGCTGGAAGAGATCGCCGCCGACCCGGAACTGGCGAACTATACCGCCAATGCCGGCGCCGCGATCTTCCGCACCTGGTGCGCGCAGTGCCACGGCTCGGGCGCGGGCGGGGCCACGGGCTATCCCTCGCTGCTGGACAACGACTGGCTCTGGGGCGGCACGCTGGAAGAGATCCACACCACGGTCATGCATGGCATCCGCGATCCCAAGGACGGCGACACCCGCTATTCCGAGATGCCGCGCTTCGGCACCGACGAACTGCTGGACAACACCCAGATCCGCCAGGTCGTGAACCATGTGCTGGAGCTGGGCGGTCTGCCGCATGACGCGGCGCTGGCGGCCGAGGGCGTGGAGTTGTTCGCCGACAACTGCTCGTCCTGCCATGCCGAGGACGGCACCGGCGACCGCGCCCAGGGTGCGCCGGACTTGACCGATGCCGTGTGGCTTTACGGTTCGGACCCGGAGACGATCACCCGCATCGTGCGCGACGGTCCCTTCGGCGTCATGCCGGCCTGGACCGGGCGCCTGTCCGACGCCGACATCGTCGCCGTCGCCGCCTATGTCCACAGCCTTGGCGGCGGCGAATAACTGATCCCAGATCCGTGGCCGGGAAACCGGCCACGGTGGCACCGGCCCCCCGTCCTGTTCGCGCGTTTCCAAGGGGGGCCGGTGTTCTTATCAAACGCAGGGCCTGGTCCTGGCGCAAGCCGGCCGGGCCGGTTTCTTATGCGGATGCGACAATTCGGCCTATGTTCCCCGCATCCCCCCTCGCTATGCTCGGCCAGCCCGCGCTTGACGCAGATCAATGCGTCACCGCTGCCAGGCTCTATATACCCGAGCCACGCGCTACAGGAGCCAATCATGTCGAATTCCGACATCGACCCGCCACGCCTTTATGCTGCCCGAGAGCCGATCTTTCCCCGCCGGGTCCATGGCTGGTTTCGCAACCTGAAATGGATCATCATGGCGGTGACGCTGGCGATCTATTACGTCACCCCCTGGATCCGCTGGGACCGCGGTCCCGCCATGCCCGACCAGGCGGTGCTGATCGACCTGGCCAACCGCCGCTTCTATTTCTTCTGGATCGAGATCTGGCCGCATGAATTCTATTTCGTCGCCGGGCTGCTGGTCATGGCGGGCTTGGGGCTTTTCCTCTTCACCTCGGCTCTGGGGCGGGTCTGGTGCGGCTATGCTTGCCCGCAGACGGTCTGGACCGACCTTTTCCTGCTGACCGAACGCTGGGTCGAGGGCGACCGCAACGCCCGGCTGCGGCTGTGGAACGCCTCCTGGGACTTGCGCAAGCTGCGGCTGCGGCTGACGAAATGGACGATCTGGCTGCTCATCGCGCTGGCGACCGGCGGCGCCTGGATCTTCTATTTCACCGATGCGCCGACGCTGCTGGGCAATCTGCTGATAGGCCAGGCCCATCCCGTCGCCTATATCACCATGGGCATCCTGACCGCGACCACCTTCGTCTTCGGCGGCTTCGCGCGCGAGCAGATCTGCGTCTATGCCTGCCCCTGGCCGCGCATCCAGGCCGCGATGATGGACGAGGACACGCTGACCGTCGCCTATCGCGAATGGCGCGGCGAGCCGCGCGGCAAGCTGCACAAGGGCGAGCCCACGAAATCCGACGGCGGCGCCAAGGGCGATTGCATCGACTGCATGGCCTGCGTCAACGTCTGCCCCATGGGCATCGACATCCGCGACGGCCAGCAGCTGGAATGCATCACCTGCGCGCTGTGCATCGACGCCTGCGACGAGGTGATGGACAAGATCGGCAAGCCGCGCGGGCTGATCGACTACATGGCGCTGAAGGACGAGGCCGCCGAGCGCGCGGGCGAGACGCCGAAGCCGGTGCTCAAGCATATCCTGCGCCCGCGCACGATGCTGTATTTCACGCTCTGGGCGGGGATCGGCGTCGCGCTGGTGGTGGCGCTGTTCCTGCGCTCGCCCTTCGACCTGAACGTGACGCCGGTCAGGAACCCGCTTTACGTCACCATGGCCGATGGCGCGATCCGCAACACCTATGCGCTGCGGCTGCGCAACAAGCAGGGGTCCGAGCGCGACTTCACCGTCTCGGTCGCCGGGCCCGACGGCACCGCGCCGGCCGGCGTCGGCCTGACGCTGGAGGGGCTGCCGGCCGCCGATCTTCACGTCGCGGCGGACAGCACCCATACCCAGCGCGTCTATATCACCGCCGAAAAGGGCTCGGCGCTGGCCGAGGGGGCACAGAGCGAGTTGACGCTTTGGGTCGAGGATGCCACCGATGGGAGGAAGTCCCGTATCGACACCGTCTTCCACGGAAGGAGCGAATAGATGCCCCGCGAACTGACCGGCCGCCATGTGCTGATCATCACCCTGGGCGCCTTTGGCACCATCATCGCCGTCAACCTGTTCATGGCCTTCAAGGCCGTGGGCACCTTTCCTGGGCTCGAGGTCAAGAACAGCTATGTCGCCTCGCAAAGCTTCGACCGCGACCGCGACGCGCAGGCGGCGCTGAACTGGACGGTGACGCCGGAGTATGACGGCCGCGAGCTGGTGCTGGCGATCCGGGACGGGCAGGGCCTTCCGGCGCCGGTGCAGGGGCTCGAGGTGACGGTCGGCCGGCCGACCCATGTGCGCGACGACCAGCGCCCCGAGTTCACCTATTCCGGCGGGCTGTTCCGCGCGCCCCTGGTGCTGGCGCCGGGGACGTGGAACATCCACCTGGCCGCGACCGCCCCCGACGGCACGGTGTTCCGCCAGCGCATCGACCATTACCACGGCAACCGGGTGAACTGAGATGTCCGACGCCACGCTGCACGACCACGACGCCCGGCTCTCGGCCTGTCCGGCCTGCGACGCGGCGCCGCTGGCGCAGCGTATCGCCGCGGGCGGGGGCGGGCAGGAGGACATCGTCCTGTCCCTGCCGACGATCCATTGCGCGACCTGCATCACCGATGTCGAGCGGGTGCTGAACCGCCATCCCGGCGTCAGGGACGCGCGGGTCAACCTGACGCTGCGCCGCGTCACCGTGGACGCGCCCGGCATGAGTGCCGAGGAACTGATCCCGGTGGTCGAGGGCATCGGCTACGAGGCGCATGAGCTTGACCCGGCCGCGCTCTCCGCCAGCGCCGCCGACCGGCAGGGCCGCGACATCCTGATGCGCATCGGCGTCGCGGGCTTCGCGATGATGAACATCATGATCCTGTCGGTCGCGGTCTGGTCGGGGGCCGAGGACGCGACGCGCGACATGTTCCACTGGATTTCCGGCGCCATCGCCCTGCCGACGGTCGCCTTTGCCGGCCAGCCCTTCTTCGCCAGCGCCTGGCGGGCGCTCAGGCACGGGCGGCTCGGCATGGACGTGCCGATCTCGCTGGCGCTGGTCCTGGCCAGCGCGATTTCGGTCTATGAGACGGTGCAATCCGGCCATCACGCCTATTTCGACGCGGCGGTGATGCTGTGCTTCTTCCTGCTGATCGGGCGCTACCTGGACTATCGCACCCGCGCCGTCGCCCGCTCGGCCGCCGAGGAACTGACCGCGCTGGAGGTGCCGCGCGCCTTCCGCGTCACCACCGCGGGCGACGAGCCGGTGCCGGTGGTCGAGCTGGTTCCGGGCGACCTGATCCGCATCCGCCCCGGCGCCCGCATCCCCGCCGATGGCGAGATCGCCGAGGGCAGCAGCGAGATCGACCGCTCGCTGCTGACCGGCGAAAGCATCCCGGTTCCCGCCCGTCCGGGCGTCGCGCTTTCGGCGGGCGAGGTGAACCTGACCGGCCCGCTGGTCATGCGGGTGACGGCAGCCGGGCGCGACAGCTCGCTGGCGCGGCTGACGGCGCTGGTCGCGGCGGCGGAATCGGCGCGCGGCCATTACACCGGGCTCGCCGACCGCGCCTCGCGGCTTTATTCGCCGCTGGTGCATCTTCTGGCCTTCTGCAGCTTCCTCGGCTGGTATTTCGCGACGCATGACCTGCGGCTGGCGGTGAACGTGGCCGCTGCGGTGCTGATCATCACCTGCCCCTGCGCCCTGGGCCTGGCGGTGCCGGCGGTGGTCACGGCCGCCTCGGGGCGGCTGTTCCGGCGCGGCATGCTGATCAAGGACGGCACCGCGCTGGAGCGCCTGGCCGAGGTCGATGCCGTGGTCTTCGACAAGACCGGCACCCTGACCATGGGCGTGCCGCAGCTGGTTTCGCTGGACCCCATCCCGGCCGAGGCGCGGCCGGTGGCGCTGGCCCTGTCGCAGGGATCGGGCCATCCGCTGTCGCAGGCACTCGCCCAGGCGCTGCGCGAGGCCGGCACCGAACCCGCCCCGCTCAGCGATCTGCGCGAGGTGCCGGGCTATGGCATCGCCGGGATCTGGCAGGGGCGCGAGGTGCGGCTGGGCCGTGCCGACTGGCTGGGCGCCCGGCATGGCGAGGCGACGCTTTCGGCAAGCTGGCTGTCGCTGGGTGATGAGGGGGGGCAGGGCGCGCCGATCCGGCTGGAGTTCTCGGACCGGCTGCGGCCGGGGGCCGAGGCCTGCGTGGCGCGCATCCTTGGCTCGGGCCGGCGGGTGATGCTGCTGTCGGGCGATGCGGCGCCGGTGGTCCAGGATCTGGCGCAGCGGCTGGGCATCGCGGAATGGCGCGCCGGCGTCACCCCGGTCGAAAAGGCCGAGGCCCTGCGCGATCTGCGCCAGCAGGGGCTGCATCCGCTGATGGTCGGCGACGGGCTGAACGACACCGCCGCCCTGACCGAGGCGCATGTCTCGATCTCGCCCGCCTCGGCGCTGGATGCGGCGCGCACCGCCTCGGACATGGTGCTGATGGGCAGCGACCTTGCCCCGGTGGCCGAGGGGCTGGAGTTGGCGCGCAGCGCCCGCGCCCGGATCAAGGAGAATTTCGCCATCTCGCTGGTCTACAACATCGTCGCGGTGCCCATCGCCATCGCCGGATTCGCGACGCCGCTGATGGCGGCGCTGGCCATGTCGCTGAGTTCGATCAGCGTGACGCTGAACGCGCTGCGGCTGCGGTAAGGAGGAAAGCATGGAAATCCTGGGCCTTCTGATTCCGGTTTCCCTGGGCCTTGGCGGGCTTGGCCTGGTGGCCTTCATCTGGTCGCTGCGCGGCCGGCAATACGAGGATCCGAAAGGCGATGCCGAGCGGATCCTCAGCTCGGAATGGGACGACCGCCCCAAGCCGTGACGGCCGCGCCGCGGTCACGGCCTTGTTGGCTTGCATTGCCGGCGGCGAAAGGCCAATCAGGCGCCACCCAACAGACAGGTGAGCGATGGCCAGCCCCGCCCCGTTTTCGCGTTTCGAATTCATGATCGCCTGGCGCTACCTGCGCGCGCGCCGGGCCGAGGGCGGGGTCAGCGTGATGACCTGGATCAGCCTGCTTGGCATCACCCTGGGGGTGATGGCGCTGATCGCCACCCTGGCGGTGCGCGCGGGCTTCCGGGCCGAGTTCGTCGATACGATCCTGGGCGCCAACGCCCATAGCACGGTCTATTACGCCCCCACCCAGATCTATAACGAGCTGACCGAGGAAACCTATGTCACCCCCGGCCGGGTCGAGGATTACGATGCGGTCGCTGCCCGGATCGCGCAGATCCCCGGCGTGATCCGCGCCGTCCCGGCCGTGCGCGCGCAGGTCATGGCGCGGCAGGGCGATGCGGCTTCGCTGGGCGATGTCCATGGCATCACGCTCGATGCGCTCAAGGAAATGTCGGGCATCGCCGATCCGCAGAGCGCGCTGGGGAATCTCGACGATTTCGACCGCGGCATCGCCATCGGCATCGGCATGGCGCGCGACCTGGGCCTGGGCGTGGGCGACCGGCTGCAACTGGTCGCGCCCGAGGGCGCCAAGACCCCCTTCGGCACCACGCCCAGGGTCGAATCCTTCGAGGTGGTCTATATCTTCTCGGCCGGGCGCTACGACGTGGACAAGGCGCGCGTCTACATGCCCATGGCCGAGGCGCAGAGCTTCTTCAACCGCGAGGGGCAGGTCGACGAGATCGGGGTCTATGTCGCCGACCCCGAGCGGATCGACGACTGGACCATGCCGCTCTTGCAGGCGGCGGGCGAGCGGGCGCAGGTCTGGACCTGGCGCGACGCCTCGGGTTCGTTCCTGGCCGCGCTCGACATGGAGGACGACGTGATGTTCATCATCCTGTCGATCCTGGTGCTGATCGCCTCGATGAACATCACCTCGGGGCTGATCATGCTGGTCAAGAACAAGGGCCGCGACATCGGCATCCTGCGCACCATGGGCCTGACCGAGGGCTCGGTCCTGCGGGTCTTCTTCCTCTGCGGCGCCTTTACCGGGGTGATCGGCACCATCGCCGGCGTGGCTCTGGGGGTGGCGCTGTCGCTGAACGTCGATCACATCATGGCGGCGCTGAACGCGCTGACCGGCGGCAATGCCTGGCAGCCCGAGGTGCGCGGCATCTATCACCTGACGGCGGAGCTGCGGGCCTGGGACATCTTCCGCGCGGCGGCGCTGTCGCTGGCGCTGTCCTTCGTCGTCACCATCTTTCCCGCGCGCCGCGCCGCGCGCATGAACCCGGTCGAGGCGCTGCGCTATGAATGACATCCTGGTTCTGGAAGGGATCTCCAAGACTTACGGCATCGGCGGACCCGCCCCGGTGCCGGTTCTGGACGGGCTGTCCCTGCGCATCGCCCGCGGCGAGGTGGTGGCGCTGGTTGCCCCCTCGGGCGCCGGGAAATCGACGCTGCTGCATATCGCCGGGCTTCTCGACAGCGCCGATTCGGGGCGGGTGCTGCTGAACGGGCGCGACATGGCCGGGCAAAGCGACCGTGCCCGGACCGAGGCGCGGCGCGAGGAGCTGGGCTTCGTCTATCAATTCCACCACCTGCTGCCCGAGTTCTCGGCGGCCGAGAACATCGTCCTGCCGCAGCTTGCCAATGGGGTTTCGCAGGCGGCGGCGCGGGCGCGGGCGCTGGACCTGCTGGGCCGCGTGGGGCTGTCGCACCGCGCCGACCACCGCCCGGCGCAGCTGTCGGGGGGCGAGCAGCAGCGCGTCGCCTTCTGCCGGGCGCTGGCGAACCAGCCCTCGCTGCTGCTGGCGGACGAGCCGACGGGGAACCTGGATCCGGCGACTTCGGACAAGGTCTTCGACGTGCTGATGTCGCTGGTGCGCGAGACCGGGCTCGCGGCGCTGATCGCCACCCATAACATGGATCTGGCGGCACGGATGGACCGGGTGATCCGGCTGGGCGAGGGCGGTGCGGCATGAGCGCGGATGCCGGCCGGCGGTGCATGGCCGGTGGATGCGCGGTGCATGGCCGCAGCATGGCGACCACGGCGCCAGGCCCGGCTGGGCCTGCGAGCCCCAAGTCCTCGCGCCGCGCGCGCAGGCGTAGCGCAGCCCTGCTCGGGCTGCTCTGCCTGCTGCCCGCCCAGGCTTATGCCGACCCGTTCGAGCAGTTCGGCACGGCGATGAAATACGGCCTGCCGCTGGCGGCGGCGGTCTGCGCCGCCGACCAGGACCGGCTGGAGGATTTCGCGGTGCGCGGCGTTTTGCAGGCGGCGCTGGCCTGGGGAATGAAGGAGTTCTTCGACGGCGCCCCGATCTCGCGCCGCCCCTCGGGCGAGGGCAAGGGCTTCCCCTCGGGCCATACGGCGGCGGCCTTCTTCGGCGCCTCGGACCTGGCCGGAAAATGCTTCGACGACCGCCCCGAGGCCGGCGCCCTGGCCTATGGCGCGGCCGGGCTGACGGGCTGGAGCCGGGTCCATGCCGGTGAACACACCCCGGCGCAGGTGTTCAGCGGCGCGCTGCTGGGGGTTTCGTTCGGCGCCGCGAGCTTCGGCATTGGCAGCGAGGGGGTAAGCTTTTCGCTGGGGATGCGGTTTTGATTAACCAATTGTGAAAGCTTGTATTTTAGGAACATCGCGATTGATGTTCGGGAAATGTTCTGCATACTCCGAACGACGGTTCATCCAAGCGAGGTTCCCGGATGCGTATTCCTGCCCTGCCAGCGGCGCTAGCGCTTTTGCCGGTCCTTGCGGCCTGCGCCCAGACCCAGATCCAGCCCATGACCAGGGACACGTTCAAGGTCGCGACCCATGCGGCACCGGCCTGCGGCCCGTCGGGCGCCCGCAACGTGGCCTTCAAATCGGCGGCGATCGAGGTCATCCGCAAGGGCGGCGACCGCTTCGTGATCCTGGGCGATCACAGCGACAGCGGGCTGCAGGGCGATTTCCTTCGCGGCTTCCAGCAGAACTACTCGCAGGGCATGGTGGTGAAGATGGTTCCCGAAGGCTCGCCGGAGGCGAGGAATGCGCTGTCGGCGCGCGAAACGCTGGGCGCCGACTGGCACGCGATCGTCGCGAAGGGCACACCCACGACCTGCGGCTAGGAAGGTCGCGACGCCGCGTGCGCGGCGGGGGCTATCCCGTGCGCGACCCGGCCAGGATTACCATCGCCCCCAGCACGCAAAGCCCGCCGCCGAGCAGATCCCAGCGCGTCGGCACCTGGCCTTCGGACAGCCAAAGCCAGCCCAGCGAGGCCGTGACATAGATCCCGCCATAGGCCGCATAGGCGCGGCCGGCGAAATCGGCATCCACCCGCGTCAGGAGCCAGGCGAAAACCGCCAGGGACAGCATCCCCGGAACCAGCCAGAGCGGCGATTTGCCAAGCCGCAGCCAGGCCCAGAAAGCAAAGCAGCCGGCAATCTCGGCCAGCGCCGCCAGGACATAGATCGCAAGCGGTGCGGCCAGGATCACACGTCCAGTTCCTCTGCATCGGCGAATTGGGCATTCTCCTGGATGAACTGGAAGCGCAGTTCGGGCTTCTTGCCCATCAGCCGCTCGACCAGGTCTCCGGTCTCGCCGCCCTCTTCCTCGTCGATCGAGACGCGGATCAACTTGCGCGTCCTGGGGTTCATCGTGGTGTCCTTCAGGTCCTTGGCGTCCATCTCGCCCAGGCCCTTGAAGCGCTGCACGTCGATCTTGCCCTTGCCGCCCAGGCCCTTGGCGAGCCACGCCTCTTTCTCGGCGTCGTCGGCGACATAGATGCGATGCGGCCCTTGCGTCAGCCGGTAAAGCGGCGGGCAGGCCAGGTAGAGATGCCCCTTGTCGATCAGCGGCCGCATCTGGGTGAAGAAGAAGGTCATCAGCAGGCTGGCGATATGGGCGCCGTCCACATCGGCATCCGTCATGATGATGACCTTGTCATAGCGCAGGTCGTCGACGTTGAAGCGCGAGCCCATGCCGACCCCCAGCGCCTGGCAGAGATCGGCGATCTCCTGGTTAGAGCCCAGCTTGGACGAGGCCGCGCCCAGCACGTTCAGGATCTTGCCGCGCAAGGGCAGCAGCGCCTGGGTGGTGCGTTCGCGCGCCATCTTGGCGCTGCCGCCCGCCGAATCGCCCTCGACGATGAAAAGCTCGGTGCCGTCGCGGTTGGTGGCCGAGCAATCGACCAGCTTGCCGGGCAGGCGCAGCTTTTTCGTGGCCGACTTGCGGGCGGTTTCCTTTTCCTGCCGGCGCCGCAGCCGCTCCTCGGCGCGCAGCACCAGGAAGTCCAGGATGGCGCCGGCCGATTTGGTATCCGCCGCCAGCCAGTTGTCGAAATGGTCGCGCACCGCGCCCTCGACCAGGCGCTGCGCCTCGGTGGTGGCCAGCCGGTCCTTGGTCTGGCCGACGAATTCCGGCTCGCGGATGAAGCAGGAAACCAACGCGCAGCCGCCCGCCAGCAGGTCGTCGCGGGTGATCTGCGCCGCCTTCTTGTTGCTCACCCGCTCGCCATAGGCGCGGATGCCGCGCAGGATCGCCGACCAGAAGCCGGCCTCATGGGTGCCGCCCTCGGGCGTGGGCACGGTGTTGCAATAGGACTGGATGAAGCCGTCGCGCGACGGCGTCCAGTTGATCGCCCAGTCCACCTTGCCCGGCGTGTTGAACTTTTCCTTGAAATCGACGCTGCCGGCAAAGGGGCGGTCGGCATAGGTCGAGGCATTGCCCAGCACCTCGCCCAGGTAATCGGCAAGCCCGCCCGGAAAGTGGAACGTGGCTTCCAGCGGCGTTTCGCCGTCGTCGATTTCGGACTTCCAGCGGATCTCGACGCCCGAGAACAGATAGGCCTTGGACTTGACCATGCGCAGCAGCCGCGCCGGCTTGAAGCGGTGATGGCCGAAGATCTGCTCGTCGGCGTGGAAGGTGACGGTGGTGCCGCGCCGGTTCGGGGCGGCGCCGACCTTCTCGACCGGGCCCAGCGGCAGGCCGCGCGAGAAGCGCTGCTCGTAAAGCTCGCGGTTGCGGGCGACCTGCACCACCATGCTGTCGGAAAGCGCGTTGACCACCGAGGCGCCGACGCCGTGCAGCCCACCCGAGGTCTGGTAGGCGTCGCCCGAGAACTTGCCGCCGGCGTGCAGCGTGCAGAGGATCACCTCCAGCGCCGACTTGCCGGGGAATTTCGGATGCGGGTCGATGGGGATGCCGCGGCCGTTGTCGCGGATCACCACGCTGAAATCGGCCAGCAGCTCGACCTCGATGCGGCTGGCATGGCCGGCCACCGCCTCGTCCATCGAGTTGTCGAGGATCTCGGCGACCAGGTGATGCAGCGCGCGTTCGTCGGTGCCGCCGATATACATGCCGGGTCGCTTGCGCACCGGCTCCAGCCCCTCCAGCACCTCGATCGAGGATGCCGAATAGCTTTCGGAAGCCTTATCCGCGGCGGGGAAGAGATCGTCGGCCATGGCACCTGCTCGTCTTGTTCTTCTGGGGCGGGGTTATCTCATGCCCGGCGGGCCGGGGGCAAGGGAAAGTGGATCGCCCGCCGCCGACCGCAAGGGATGGGAGGGGGATCATGACGGATTTGCGTCGCTTTCATGACCCGGACCGGGTTTTGTTGACCAGGATCAAAGTGTGCCGCCGCGCGCCGTGCCATATCCTATGGAGTATCGAGTTGCAGTATGGTCAGGGCATATGGAAGGTCATCCGGTTTCGAGTGAGTCCCTGGTCATGCCGCCGGTTAGCGAGTGCGCCGGGACCGGGGCGGGGACGGCAGAGCCATCGGCCACCCCCGCCATCGTGCCCTCGGCCGATGCGGAGCCCAGGGGGCCGAAAAGCTTTCCCAGCCTCGACCCGGATGCGATCCGGCTGGCCTTCGAAACCGGACGCTATCCCTATCCGCGCCGCATGGGGCGCGTCGCCTATGAGCGGGAAAAGGCCCGGCTGCAGGCAGAGTTGCTGAAGGCGCAGATCTGGGCGCAGGAGACGGGGCAGAAATTCGTCATCCTGTTCGAGGGCCGCGACGCCGCCGGCAAGGGCGGCACGATCAAGCGCTTCATGGAACACCTGAACCCGCGTTTCGCGCGGGTGGTGGCGCTGAACAAGCCCTCCGAGATCGAGCGCGGGCAATGGTTCTTCCAACGCTACATCCGCCACCTGCCGACCGCGGGCGAGATGGTGTTCTACGACCGCAGCTGGTACAACCGCGCCGGGGTCGA
This sequence comes from Paracoccus versutus, assembly GCF_000763885.1. Taxonomy (GTDB): domain Bacteria; phylum Pseudomonadota; class Alphaproteobacteria; order Rhodobacterales; family Rhodobacteraceae; genus Paracoccus; species Paracoccus versutus. Next base: position 96,585 of record NZ_JRKO01000002.1, read on the forward strand.
GCGGGTCATGGGTTTCTGCTCGCCGGTGGAATACCTGGAATTCATGCGCCAGGCCCCGGAGTTCGAGCGCATGCTGGTCCGCTCGGGCATCCGGCTTTACAAATACTGGTTCTCGGTCACCCGCGACGAGCAGCGGGCGCGTTTCGAGGCGCGCGAGACCGATCCGCTGAAGCGCTGGAAGCTTTCGCCCATCGACCTCGCCAGCCTCGACAAATGGGAGGATTACACCGAGGCGAAGGAGGCGATGTTCTTCTATACCGACACCGCCGATGCGCCCTGGACCATCGTCAAGTCGAACGACAAGAAGCGGGCGCGGCTGAACTGCATGCGGCATTTCCTGTCGACGCTGGACTATCCCGACAAGGATGCGGCCATCGCGGCGCCGCCCGATCCGCTGATCGTCGGCCATGCCAGCCATGTGATCCATTCGGCCGAGCATATCCTGGGCGCATCGCTGCACCCCGACCAACGGCGGACGGCGCCGGTGGCGGGTCCGCCCCTGGGGTGATCGCCCCTGCGGCCGTGCCGGCCGCGGGCATTTCCTGAAACCGGCATGGCCGCGAACGGGCGAGATCCTCTGCTTCGCCGGCCCTCGTGTTGAACAGGCAGGCGAGGGAACCCGGCGGGCGGTCCTCTTGCGAGAATCAAGCGCCGGAACCCGACCGGTTCCGGCCTTCTGGCTGTCATGGACCCAGGCCGCAGGCCGGGAAAACCCCGGCGGCTGGTGCGGTGTCGCAGCACGCCAGTCGCAAGCTGGGGTGGACGAGACGGCCGTTCCGCCTAACAGGCCGCTGAAAAAGGATTTTGAGAGGGCGACGCAGCGGAAATCGTTCTGGATCCAGCTAATATCGGCCCGAAAATGGGGTGTTTTCGGCAAATTTGAAGCGGATTTTCCGGTGCCCTGCCCGCGCTGTCCTGTCGCGAGGACTTTTTCAGCAGCCTGCTAAAGGCCAAGGAGCGCAGGGGCTTGCGATGCCCAAGGGGGCCGTTCTTTGCCAGCCGGGACAGGCGCGGGGCCGAGGTCAGAACTGGCCCGCCGGCCCTGTCCCAAGGTAGTCGCCGAAAGCCCGCGCCTGCCGGATCGCGCCCCGCCTACTCTGGTTCCGCCAGCCGTTCCTGCCACATCTTGCGAAAGGCAGGACGGGCCTGGCAATCGTCAAGCCAGGCGGTGACGGCCGGGAATTGCTCCATCAGCTCGCCATAGCCCTGGGCATAGCGCAGGATCTCGGCCAGGTTCAGGTCGGCCACGGTGAAGCGGCCGCCGACCAGGTGGCCATGCCGGGCAAGGTGATCCTCCAGCACGCGCAGGGGGCGGACCAGCCGCTCGGCGGCATGCGCCACGGTGGCCTGGGCCGCGCCGGGCTGGGCCTGGCCCTTGCCGTGGTTGAACAGGATGACCAGCGCGTCCTGTTCGATGGCGGTGGCGGCGTAGAAGCTCCATTGCAGCATCAGCGCATCCTCGATCGCATCGGCGGGGCCGAAGGGCTGGCCGTATTTGCGCGCCAGGTGCAGCGTGCAGGCCAGCGATTCCGACAGCACCAGGTCGCCGTCCTGGATCACCGGGATGGCGCCTGCGGGCGAGAGCTTCAGGAAATCCGGCGAATGCGTGTTCAGCGGCGCGTCGGATGCATCGGGATCGGGCAGGCGATAGGCCTGGATCACCGGCACCTGCTTGAAGGGCAGGCCCAGTTCATGACACAGCCAGATGATGCGCGATGCGCGCGAGCGGGTGACGCCATAGACGGTCAGCATGGGCCTCTCCTTGATGCGGTGGCAGCTTAGGCGGGTTCAGAGCATCTGGGCAAGATAGCGCATCATGTTGCCGCCCATGACCTTGGCGATCTGCTGGTCGCTCAGCCCGGCATCCAGCAGCGCCTGGGTCAGCGCGGCCAGATGCGAGGCATCGAAGGGCGCATCGACCGAGCCGTCGTAATCCGAGCCGAGCGAGACGTGATCCTCGCCCACCAGCGCGATGGCGGCCTGGATGCTGGCGGCGATGTCGGCCGGGGTCTTGCCGCAGACGACATCGGCCCAATAGCCGATGCCGATCAGCCCGCCCTTGCCGGCGATGGCCTGCAGCAGCGCGTCGTCGAGGTTGCGCGGACTGGGGCAATGGCCGTGGATGCCGGTATGGGACAGGATCGGCCGGGTGCCGGGAATGGCCAGAACGTCGCGCACCATCTGCGGGCTGGCATGGGCCAGGTCGATGATCATGCGCTTGGCCATCATCTCCTCGACCACCTGCCGGCCGAAGGGGCTGAGCCCGGCGCCGCTGCCGCCTTCGCCATGCAGGCTGCCGCCAAGCTCGTTGTCGAAGAAATGCGTCAGGCCCAGCAGGCGGAAACCGGCGCCGTAAAGCACCTGGAGGTTGCCGATCTGCCCCTCCAGCGGATGCGCCCCTTCCGAGCCCAGGATGGCGCCGACCGTCTTCGCGCCGTTCTGCCGCGCCTCCAGCAGGGTCTGCAGATCCTCGGCCGAGCGGATCAGCATGAGCTGGTCGGGCGCGCGCTCGGCGGCGCGGCGCAGGGCGGCGGCCTGGACCAGCGCGCGCTCCTTGAGGCTGAACCAGCTCGGCAGCGGGCGCAGCTGGCCGATGAAGAGCGGGGTGATGTTGTCCGGCGCCTCGGCCGAGTTGCGACCATAGTTCTGGCCGCGCGGGCTCTTGGTGACGGTGGTGAAGACCTGCACCGCGACATTGCCCTCGGCCAGCCGCGGAATGTCGGTATGGCCGCGCTCGGCGCGTCCCAGCAGGTCGCGGTCCCAGAGCAGCGCATCCGAATGCCAGTCGCCGATCACCAGCCGCTGGTGCAGCGCTTCGGCCTGGGGCGAGACCGGCCAGCCCTCGGCGGGCCCGGAAACCGGGTTCAGGCGGCGCTCGACGAATCCCGGCCCCCAGATCGCCACCACGACGGCGGCCAGGGCCGCCAGGCCCAGAAGCCAAAGGATGGTGCGTCGGATCATGCGGATCATGCCGTCCCCTTTTTCGGTTTCCCGGCAGCATAGGACAGGCCCATGCCGCAGGCGACGGAAAACTGCCCCGGCAACGGCTTGGGGGGAAGAGGGGGCTCTGCCCCCATCCCTTCGGGATTCCCCCGGGATATTTCGACACGGAAGAACGGCGGAAGAGGCCTTGCTGTTCTTTCGTGTCCAAATATCCTCTGGGGGTCCGGGGGGCGAAGCGCCCCCGGCGGCGAGGGTTCAGTCCTCCATGGCCTCGAGTTCCTCGATGAAGCCCTCGATCATCGACAGGCCCTTGTCCCAGAAGGCCGGGTCTGAGGCGTCGAGGCCGAAGGGCGCCAGCAATTCCTTGTGATGGCACGAGCCGCCCGCCGCCAGCATGTCGAAATATTTCGCCTGGAACTCGGGCAGCCCGTCCTCGTAGGCGGCGTAAAGCGCGTTCACCAGCCCGTCGCCGAAGGCATAGGCATAGACGTAGAAGGGCGAATGCACGAAATGCGGCACATAGGTCCAGAAGGTCTCGTAGCCCGGCATGAATTCGAAGGCATCGCCCAGGCTTTCCGCCTGCACCGACATCCACAGCGCGTTGATGTCGTCCGGCGTCAGCTCGCCCCGCGCGCGTGCGGCGTGCAGCTTGCATTCGAAGTCGTAGAAGGCGATCTGGCGCACCACCGTGTTGATCATGTCCTCGACCTTGCCGGCCAGCAGCGCCTTGCGCTGCGCCTTGTCCCCGGTCCGGGCCAGGAGCGCGCGGAAGGTCAGCATTTCGCCGAAGACGCTGGCCGTTTCGGCCAGGGTCAGCGGGGTCGCGGCCAGCAGTTCCCCCTGCGCTGCCGCCAGCCGCTGGTGGACGCCGTGGCCCAGTTCATGCGCCAGGGTCATCACGTCGCGCGGCTTGCCCAGATAGTTCAGCAGCACATAGGGATGGACGGTGGTCACGGTCGGATGGGCGAAGGCGCCCGGCGCCTTGCCGGGCTTCATCGCCGCGTCGATCCAGCCCTGCTCGAAGAAGGGCTGCGCCAGTTCCGCCAGCCTCGGCGAGAAGCCGGCATAGGCGTCCAGCACCGTCGCCTGCGCCTCGGCCCAGGGGATCAGGCGCGGGCTTTCGCTGGGCAGCGGCGCGTTGCGATCCCAGACCTGGAGCTTGTCGAGCCCCAGCCAGCGCGCCTTGAGCCGGTAGTAGCGATGCGACAGGCGCGGATAGGCGGCGGTGACGGCGTTCTTCAGCGCCTCGACCACCTCGGGCTCGACATGGTTCGACAGGTGCCGCGCCGTCTGCGGCGTCGGCATCTTGCGCCACTTGTCCTCGATGGCCTTTTCCTTGGCGAGCGTGTTGTGGATGCGGGCGAAGAGCTTGACGTTCCTGCCGAAGACCTCGGCCAGGGCGCAGGCGCCGGCCTCGCGCCGGGCGCGGTCGTGGTCGGTCAGCAGGTTCAGCGTCGCCTCCAGCCCCAGTTCCTCGTCCTCGCCCTCGACGGCGAAGGTCAGGCCGGCCGTGGTCTCGTCGAAGAGCCGGTTCCAGGCGGCGGCGCCGACCACCGAATTGTCGTGCAGGAAGCGTTCCAGCTCGTTCGAGAGCTGATAGGGGCGCATCGCGCGCATGCGGTCGAAGACCGGCTTGTAGCGGGCGGGACCGTTCGGCGCGGCGAAGATTTCCTCGTAGCGCGCGTCGGGGATGCGGTTGAACTCCAGGCTGAAGAACACGAGCTTGGTCGTTGCCGCGGTGATGCGGTCCTGAAGGTCGCCCATCTGCTTGGCGCGGGCCGAATCGGTGGTGTTCTGGTAATAGCGCAGCCCGGCATAGGACATGACCCGCCCGGCCAGGATGTCGATCTCCTGGTAGCGCTCGATGCATTCCAGCATCTTGCCGGCGTCGAGCGAGACCAGCTTGCCGTCGTAGTCGCGGGCGAAGATGCAGCAGGCCCGCTCGACCGCCTCGACGTCGCGGGCCAGTTCCGGCGAATCGGGCGCGGGGTAGAGATCGCCCAAATTCCATTCCGGCAGCGCGCCCAGATCGGGGGTTTTGGCCGGGACAGGCAAGGCATTCTCGTCTCGCGGCAGGACGCGGTCCAGGGGGCTGCGGGCAGAAATCGTCATGATCGCTCCTTTCGTATGGTCAACATGTGACCTCTGAACCGCCGGGCTGCAAGCCATGCGATGTGCAGGACGGGGGTGCAGGCTGCGGTTCAGGATGCGGCGGCGGCGCCGAAATGGGCGATGGCGGCGTCCAGGAAGCGGCTGCGGACGGGGTCGCGTTCCATCATCGGCTCGTGCCGGCAATCGGCCAGGTCCAGCAGCCGGGCGCCGGGCCAGGCGGCGGCGCGGCTGCGGATGGCCTGGGGCGAGACGACCCGCTCGCGATCCCCCAGCGCGATCAGCGCTGGCAGCGCGGGCGGGGGCAGGGCGGCCAGGCGCCGGCATTCCAGAAGTGCCGCGCGCAGCCAGTCGTTGCTGGCGCCGCCGACCGAGATGTCGGGCCAGGCCGCGGCCTCGGCCACCAGCCGGCCCCAGCGCCGGCCGTCATGGGTCAGCAGGTTGTCGTGGAACGGGTCCATCAGCACGAAGCTGTTCTCGCCCCCCGTGCGCGGCGCGGGGTGGCCGCCGCGGCCCAGCCGGCCCAGCGTGGTGGCAAACGCCAGCGCCAGCGCCTCGGGCACGCCGCGCAGGTTGATGCCCCACATCGGCGCCGAGAACGCCGCGCCTTGCACCGGCAGGCCCGAGTCGAGCGCGGCAAGGCCGATGGTGCCGCCCATGGAATGCGCCAGCAGGTGCCAGGGCCGCGGCAGGTCCAGTTCCTGCGCCGCGACCACCAGTTCGACCACGTCGCGCTGGTAATCGGCGAAATCGCCGATATGGCCGGGCCGGACATTGTCCTGCAGGCGGTCGGACATGCCCTGTCCGCGCCAGTCCAGCGCCAGCACGTCCAGCCCGGCGGCGTTCAGGTCGGCCGCGACCTCGGCGTATTTCTCCAGGTATTCGGTGCGGCCCGGAAACAGCAGCACCGTGCCCGAGGCGCCGCCCGCGGCCCAATGCGCCGCCCGCAGGCGCACCCCGTCCTCGGCCCGCAGCCAGAAGGCGCGGGCCAGGGGCAGGGGGTCGCCGGGCAGCGTGTTGAAGGGCGCGGGCTTCATCGCTTCAGGACAGCAGCGCGCCCAGCTTCATCGCCGTGCCCATCGAGCCGTCGACCCGCAGCTTGCCGGTCATGAAGGCGGTGGTCGGGTTCACGTCGCCCGACAGCAGGCCCTCGAAGGTCTCGCGGCTGGCGGTCAGCGTCACCTCGGCCTCGTCGTCGGCGGCACGGGCGCCGTCGGCGTCGATATAGACCGCCCCCTCGCCCTCGATGACGAATTTGGCGGTGCCGTCGAAGCCCTTGGCCTTTTCGTCCAGCGCGGCCACGGCTGCCTCGATGACTTTGCTCATTCTGGGATCTCCTGTTCTCGTGTCTGGAATTAGACGATGGGGAAAGTTACATGGGGAATATGCTTTTGCCAGTCCCCCATTTCCATCTTGCCGTTGCGGCAGCGCTTTTCCTGGGGCTGGCGGCGGCCGGCCCCGGCCATGCGCGGCAGGACGGGGGGCCCTTGCCCCATGCGATGCCGGTGCAGGACGCACCGCCGCAGGACGATATTCCCGAGGACGAGGAGGGTCCGCCCGAGGACGAAGGCGAGGCGCTGCCCGAAAGCCCGCTTTCCGAACCCGCGGCCCCCTCCGAGCCGACCGCCGAGGCGCGGCTGCGCGAGCGCGAGGACCTGGACCTGCTGTTTGCCGAACTGGCCCAGCCGGGCGGCGAGACCTGGGCGCGGGCCGAGACCGACATCCTGCGCATCTGGTCGCGCTCCGGCTCGGCGGCGATGGACCTGCTCTACAAGCGGGGCGAGGCGGCGCTGGACACGGGCGACACCGTCACCGCCATCGGCCACCTGACCGCGCTGACCGACCATGCGCCGGATTTCGCGGCGGGCTGGTATCTGCGCTCGGTCGCCTTCTATCTGGACGGGGATTTCGGCCCGGCCATCGCCGATCTGGGGCAGGTGCTGCGGCTCGAGCCGCGCCATTTCGGCGCCCTGACCCAGCTGGGCACCATCCTCGAGGAACTGGGCGACGACCGGGACGCGCTGGAGGCCTTTCGCCAGAGCCTGAAGATCCACCCCCATCAACAGGAGGCGCAGGATGCCGTCCAGCGCCTCGAACGCAAATTGCAGGGCACCGACGCCTGATGAGTGACAGATCGCGGGTCACGGCCGTCCTTGGCCCGACCAATACCGGCAAGACGCATTACGCCATCGACCGGATGCTGGCGCATCGCACCGGGGTCATCGGCCTGCCGCTGCGCCTGCTGGCGCGCGAGGTCTATGACCGCATCGTCAAGGCGCGCGGCCCCTCGGTCGTGGCGCTGGTCACGGGCGAGGAGCGGATCGTGCCCGAGCGCGTGCAATACTGGGTCGCCACCACCGAGGCCATGCCCGAGGTCGGCGCCGATTTCGTCGCCATCGACGAGATCCAGCTTTGCGCCGACCCCGAGCGCGGCCATGTCTTCACCGACCGGCTGCTCAACATGCGCGGGCTGCATGAAACCCTGCTGCTGGGCAGCGACACCATGCGCCCGGCCATCGCCGCGCTGGTGCCGCAGGCGCAGTTCATGCGGCGCGAGCGGTTCTCGACGCTCAGCTGGGCGGGCTCGAAAAAGATCAGCCGGATGCCGGCGCGCTCGGCCATCGTCTGCTTCTCGGTCGAGGAGGTCTATGCCACGGCCGAGTTGATCCGCCGCCAGAAGGGCGGCTGCGCCGTGGTCATGGGGGCGCTCAGCCCGCGCACCCGCAACGCGCAGGTCGCCATGTATCAGGCGGGCGAGGTCGATTACCTGGTCGCCACCGATGCCATCGGCATGGGGCTGAACCTCGACATCCGCCACATCGCCTTTTCCGCCACCGAGAAATTCGACGGCCGCCGCTATCGCCCGCTGTTCCCGCATGAGCTGGGCCAGATCGCCGGCCGGGCGGGGCGGCATACCGAGCCGGGCAGCTTCGGCGTCACCGGCGATGCCGCGCCGCTGGACGAGGGGCTGATCGAGGCGATCGAGAACCACCGCTTCCAGCCGATCGGCCGGCTGATGTGGCGCAATGCCGCGCTGGAATTCGGCACGGTCGAGCGGCTCTTGCAAAGCCTCGAGACGCAGCCGCAATCGGAATGGCTGGTGCGCGGGCGCGAGGCGGACGACATCCGCGCGCTCAAGGCGCTGTCGGCGATGCCCGAGATCCGCGACCAGGTGACGCATCCGCGCGAGGTGCGGCTGCTCTGGGACGTCTGCCGGATCCCGGATTTCCGCTCGATCTCGGCGGCCGAGCATTCGACGCTGCTGGCGCGGATCTTCGGCTTTCTGCGCGAGGGCAAGGTGCCCGGCGACTGGCTGGAGGGGCAGATCCGCCGCATTGACCGGATTCAGGGCGACATCGACACATTGTCGAAACGATTGGCATATATACGCACCTGGACCTATGTTGCCCAACGATCCGGCTGGGTGTCGGACGAAAGTCATTGGCGTGCCGAGACGCGCGCGGTAGAAGATCGGTTGTCGGACGCGTTGCACGCGGCTCTGACGCAAAGATTCGTGGACCGGCGCACTTCCGTGCTGCTGCGCCGGCTCAAACAGAAGGAGAGCCTTTTGGCCGAGGTGAATGACAAGGGCGAAGTGACGGTCGAGGGCGAATTCGCCGGCCGTCTGGAAGGCTTCCGCTTCCACGCCGATCCGAGCGCAACCGGGGACGAGGCGCGGATGCTGCAACGCGCCGCCTATGAGGCGCTGCGCCCCGAGTTCCATCTGCGCGCCGACCGCTTCTATAACGCGCCGGATACCGAGCTGGACTTCACCGAGCAGGGCGGCCTGATGTGGGGCAGCTCGGCGGTGGGCAAGCTGGTCAAGGGCGCCGAGGCGCTGAAACCCGGCGTCGAGGCCTTCGTCGACGAGGAGGCCGGCCCCGAGATCGCCGAGAAGGTGCGCCGTCGCCTGCAGCATTTCATCGACCGCAAGATCGCCACCCTGTTCGAGCCGCTGCTGGCGCTCAGGAACGACGAGACGCTGGCCGGGCTGGCCCGCGGCTTCGCGTTCCGCCTGGTCGAGGCGCTGGGTGTGCTGCCGCGCGAGGGCGTGGCGACCGAGGTCAAGGAACTGGACCAGGACGCGCGCGGCCTTCTGCGCAAGCATGGCGTGCGCTTTGGCCAGTTCACCATCTTCCAGCCGGCGCTGCTGAAGCCGGCGCCGACCCGGCTGCGGCTGGTGCTTTGGGGGCTGGACCAGGGCCTGTCGGAGTTTCCCGAAAGCCCGCCGCCCGGCCTGGTGACGATCCCCAACCTGCCCGACGTGCCCAAGGGCTATTACACGCTGTCGGGCTATCACCCGGCGGGCGAGCGGGCGATTCGCATCGACATGCTCGAGCGGCTGGCCGACATGCTGCGCGGCCAGGACAGCCGCGGCGGCTTCGAGGCGACGCCCGACATGCTGTCGATCACCGGCATGACGCTGGAGCAGTTCGCCGGGCTGATGCAGGGCCTGGGCTATCGCGCCGAGCGGAGCGAGCGCCCCAAGGCCCGCGCCGAGGCGGCGCCCGCCGCCGAGCCCGCGCCGCAAGAGGCCGACCACGAGCATCCGCTGACCGAGGAGGAAAGCGTGCTTGCCGCCGAGACCCGCGCCAAATGGGAGGCCGAGCAGGCCGCCCGCAAGGCCGCCGAGGCGGAGGCCGAGGTCGTTGCGGCCGAAGCCGGCGCCGAACCTGGCGAAGCGGCGCCCGAGACCGAGGTGTTCTACAGCTTCACCTGGGCTCCGCGCCCCCGCGGCGGCCATCGCCGGCCCGAGCGCGGCGAGCGCCAGGGCCAAGGCCAAGGCCAAGGGCAGGGTCAGGGCCGCCCGCAGGGCGAGCGCGGCCCGCGTCGCGAACGCGAGGCGGGGCAGGAGAATCGGCGCGAGGGCAAGCCCTTCGACGGCAAGCCGCGCGGCGAACGCGGCGACCGGCCCGACCGCGGCCCGAAGGGCAAGCCCAAGGGCAAGCCGCGCCATGACGGTCCCAAGAGCTTCGAGGCCCGCCCGCCGCGCGCCGAGAAACAGGCCGACCCGGACAGCCCCTTCGCCGTTCTCGCCGCGCTCAAGAACAAGACGTGAGAGGGGAAGGCGGCGAAAGCATCAGGCTCGACCGCTGGCTGCATCACGCGCGGCTGTTCAAGACCCGCACCCTGGCCGCCGATGCGATCGGCGCCGGGGGCATCAGGCTGAACGGCCAGCCCTGCAGCAAGCCGGCGCAGGCGGTGCGGGGCGGCGATACCGTCACCGTTTCGGCCCATGGCCGGGTCAGGGTGCTGCGGATCGTGCTTCTGGGCGAACGCCGCGGCCCGGCCACCGAGGCGGCCACGCTTTACGAGGAACTCTAGGCTGGCGAAGGACTCCGGTCAGCCGGACAAGGAACCGGGTTCCTGCCCGCGCCCCTGCGACAGAACGCCATCCCATCCCGGCCGGGGCTCGGCCCTATCCTCGTCTTTTCGCCGGCGGTGGCCTTGATTGATGGCTGCGGCGGGCGTAACTAGCCGATCAGGAAACAGGAATATCTCGCCATGACCTATGTCGTCACCGAAAACTGCATCATGTGCAAATACACCGACTGCGTCGAGGTGTGCCCCGTGGACTGTTTTTATGAAGGCGAGAACACGCTGGTCATCCATCCCGACGAATGCATCGACTGCGGCGTCTGCGAACCGGAATGCCCGGCCGACGCGATTCGCCCCGATACCGAGCCCGACATGGAGACATGGGTCGAGTTCAATCGCAAATATGCCGAATCCTGGCCGGTAATCACCCGCAAGAAGGATCCGATGCCCGGCTATCAGGAGATGGACGGCATGCCCGGCAAGCTGGAGAAATATTTCTCGGAAGCGCCCGGCGAGGGGGATTGAGACCTCCGGTCCCGTTCGCGGGGCCGATTTCGTTTGAAATGCTAACGACTGTGCCGATCCTGCATCATATGTCGGATTTGACTGTCGCATCGCTTGGCGGGACGGGGCCACAACCGCTAGATCGCATCCGTGGCGAGGGCGTCGATTCGCCCTGGCCATGCATCGGCTCTGTTCGGTGAAGCGTTTCCTGGTGTTGAGTCTGAACGATTTTCTCTCGTCAAACGGGGCCGGTGCCGCTTTTCAGGGAACCTTTGAACCGGCGCGATTTTTGTGCTATGGTGCAGCCATCTCGCGCCGGTCGGGCTGCTTTTGTGGCCTGGCCGGCGCTGCTGCCTGTCCTGATCGACTGCCCGGTCAGAAGTGCAAGAACAACAATGTTGGCCCGTAAGGGGGGATTGTCCCGCCTTGGGGGTTTTTGTGCCGCGTGGCGGTGCAACTGCGAAGGATGCCCAATGTCGAAAGCCAAGAAGACCGAATTCCGCCCCGATGACTTTGTCGTCTATCCCACCCATGGCGTGGGCCGCATCGTTTCGATCGAAGAGCAGGAGGTGGCGGGACTGCGCCTCGAAATGTTCGTGATCTCGTTCGAAAAGGACAAGATGACCCTGCGCGTCCCGACCGCCCGCGCGACCGAGATCGGCATGCGCGGCCTCTCGACCCCGGACCTGGTCGAGCGGGCGCTGGACACGCTGAAGGGCAAGGCCCGCGTCAAGCGCGCGATGTGGTCGCGCCGCGCCCAGGAATATGAGCAAAAGATCAACTCGGGCGACCTGATGTCGATCGCCGAGGTGGTGCGCGACCTGCATCGCAACGACGACCAGCGCGAGCAGTCCTATTCCGAGCGCCAGCTCTACGAGGCCGCGCTCGACCGCCTGACCCGCGAGGTCGCCGCCGTGTCCGGCATGGACGAGGCCGGCGCGCAGAAGAAGGTCGAAACCGTGCTGACCGCCCGCGCCGCCTGAGGGCAGGCCGTCGGGATGATCGGGGCGCCCGCAGGGGCGCCCTTTTTCATGCCGAGAGGCGGGAAGGCTGCACCCGAGCGGGGCAAAACCCCCGTCGGAAAAGTTGCCCGCGTCGAGCGCGCATCAGGCCGGTGGGGTAAAGTTGCGGGCGTCAGGCGCGCATCAGGCCGAAGACCAGCGAGATCGAAACCAGTGCCAGCCAGACCGAGGCGAGCCGCTGGACGCCTTGCAGCCGCTTTCCGCCGCCGTTTCCCGCCTGCGTCAAGGCCCCGGCGCAGCCCCAGGCCAGGGCCGCGCCCATCACCATCAGGCAGAACATCCCCAGCCGTGTCGCGAAGGCCGGATCCTGCGGCGCGGGAAGCAGGACCAGGCCGAAGATCAGCGCCTTGGGGTTCAGGACGGTGGTCACGTAGATCCGCCGCGCGCCGACCCCGCGGCTTTCGCCCTCATCGCCGGGCGCACGCCACAGCGCCGTCGCCAGGACCATGATCCAGACGGCCGCCGCCAGTTTCAGCCCGACGGCCAGGGCCGGCACCTGTTCCAGCAGCCCCGCGCCCAGGAAGGCCAGCGGCAGGACGGTCGTCAGATAGCCCGCCAGTTCCGCGGGCAGCAGGCGCGCGACGCTGGCCAGCCCGCGCCGCGCCCCGGCGATCCCCATCAGCGTATTCGTCGGCCCCGGCGCCAGCAGCAGCGCCAGAACCGCCGAAACGAATGCCGTCATGGTCATCGGTCGCGTCCCTTCTCAATCCTGCCTGCGCGCTATCATGGGCTTCCCCTGGATGAATTGATCTGGGTCAGGGGCGCAAGGCAAGGGCCCGGTCACGGCCGCTTTTCGCCGCTGCCGCTACGTGCGAAAGGGGGCGATCCGGCCGGGCCGCCCCTCGCGGCTTTCAGCCCAGGGCGGCCAGGATGCGCGCCCAGCTGCGCGCGCCCCTGGCAAAGCTGTCGAGATCGTATTTCTCGTTCGGGGAATGGATGCGGTCGTCGTCGCGGGCAAAGCCGATCAGCATGGAATCCATGCCCAGGATCTCCTTGAAATCCCCGGCGATGGGGATCGAGCCGCCGGCGCCGATATAGGCCGCCTCGCGCCCCCATTCCTGCGTCAGCGCCGCCTTGGCCGCGGCAAAGGCCGGGTCCGAGATGTCCATGCGGCTGGCCGGGCTGGCGCCATGGCCGTGGAACTCGACCGTGCAATCCTCGGGGACATGGGCGCGGACATGGGCGCGGAAGGTCTCGCGGATGCGGTCGGGATCCTGGGTGCCGGTCAGGCGGAAGCTGACCTTGGCGCGGGCCTCGGCTGGCAACACGGTCTTGAAGCCCTCGCCGGTATAGCCGCCGGTGATGCCGTTGATCTCGAAGGTGGGGCGGTTCCAGACCATCTCCAGCCCGGTGCGGCCCGTCTCGCCCACCGGATGCTTCAGCCCGACGCGCCCCAGGAACTCGGCCGGGTCGAAGCCGAGCGCGGCCCAGTCGGCGCGCAGTTCCGGGGACAACTCCTCGACGCCGTCGTAGAAGCCGGGCAGGGCGACGCGGCCGCCGGCGTCCTTGACCGTCGCAAGCGCGTTGACGAGGATCTGGACCGGGTTCGCCGCCAGCCCGCCGAAGCTGCCCGAATGCAGGTCGCGGTCGGCGGCGCGGATCACGATCTCCTCGCCGCAAAGCCCGCGCAGCTGGGTGGTGATGGCCGGGCGGCCGTCGGCATAAAGCCCGGTGTCGCAGATCATGGCGATGCCGGCGCGCAATTCCTCGGCATTCTCGCGCAGGAAGGGGCGCAGGCTGGGCGAGCCGGATTCCTCCTCGCCCTCGAACAGCAGCGCCAGGTCCGAGGGCAGGCTGCCATGCACCGCCTTCCAGGCGCGGAACGCCTCGACGAAGGTCATCAGCTGGCCCTTGTCGTCCGAGGCGCCGCGGCCGCGGATCACCTTGCCCTGCGGCGTGTCCTCGATATGCGGCTCGAAGGGCGGGCGTTCCCACAGCTCGAGCGGATCGACGGGCTGCACGTCGTAATGGCCATAGAACAGCAGCGGCCGCCGCGTCCCCTTCGGCGAATGCGCGACCACCATCGGATGGCCGGGCGTGTCGCGCAGCTCGGCCCGGAAGCCCAGCGAGACCAGTTCGGCGCAAAGCCATTCCGCGGCACGCCGCACCTCGGCCGCATAGGCCGGGTCGGTCGAGACCGAGGGAATGCGAAGAAATTCCATCAGCCGGTCGAGCGCCTGGGGCAGCCCCGCGTCCAGCGTTGAAAGTACTTCGCCGATTCTGGAATTGTCCGTCATCCTTCGCCTTTCCTGATTGATTTTATCAGAGAAAATGCCTGTCCCCTTGGTATGGGTGCGACATTTTAACGCTGTATTTCCTCTGGCTTGATGCGTATCAAGGTATGACCCGCGGGATCGCAGCATGATCCCCCAAGCAAGCAAGTTCAAGCAAGGCAAGGGATCCGTGATGGACTATTCAGCCGCCCTCGATCAGGCCATCGGCAAGCTGCACGAAGAGGGTCGTTACCGCACCTTCATCGACATCGAGCGTCGCAAGGGGGCCTATCCGCAGGCGGTCTGGACCCGTCCCGACGGGACCGAGACCGAGATCACCGTATGGTGCGGCAACGACTACCTGGGCATGGGCCAGCACCCGGTGGTGCTGGCGGCGATGCACGAGGCGCTGGATGCCACCGGGGCGGGCTCCGGCGGCACGCGCAACATCTCGGGCACCACGGTCTATCACAAGCGGCTCGAGGCGGAACTGGCCGACCTGCACGGGAAAGAGGCCGCACTGGTCTTTTCCAGCGCCTACACCGCCAATGACGCCACGCTCTCAACCCTGCGCAAGCTGTTTCCCGGCCTCATCATCTATTCCGACGAGCTGAACCACGCCTCGATGATCGAGGGGATCAAGCGGTTCGACGGCGCCAAGCGCATCTTCCGCCACAACGACGTCGCGCATCTGCGCGAGTTGCTGGAGGCCGACGATCCCGAGGCGCCCAAGCTGATCGCCTTCGAATCGATCTATTCCATGGATGGCGATTTCGGCCCCCTCGCGGCGCTCTGCGACCTGGCCGAGGAATTCAACGCCCTGACCTATCTGGACGAGGTCCATGCCGTCGGCATGTATGGCCCCCGCGGCGGCGGCGTGGCCGAGCGCGACGGGCTGAGCCACCGCATCGACATCTTCAACGGCACGCTGGGCAAGGCGTTCGGCGTCTTCGGCGGCTATATCGCCGCCTCGGCCAAGATGGTGGACGCGATCCGCTCCTATGCGCCGGGCTTCATCTTCACCACCTCGCTGCCGCCGGCGGTGGCGGCCGGGGCCGCGGCCTCGATCGCCTTCCTCAAGACGGCCGAGGGGCAGCTGCTGCGCGACCAGCAACAACTGAACGCCCGCATCCTGAAGATGCGGCTGCGCGGGCTCGGCATGCCGATCATGGACCATGGCAGCCATATCGTGCCGGTGCATGTCGGCAACCCGGTGCATTGCAAGGCGCTGTCGGACATGCTGCTGGCCGATTTCGGCATCTATGTGCAGCCGATCAACTTCCCGACCGTGCCGCGCGGCACCGAACGGCTGCGCTTCACGCCGTCGCCGGTGCATGATCCCAAGCAGATCGACCAGCTGGTGAAGGCCATGGACAACCTCTGGTCGCAGTGCAAACTGAACCGTTCAACTTCAGCTGCCTGAGACGGTTTCGGGGTGAAGACCTCTCGCGCCCGTGATAACCTTGCTTTAATCAAGTTGTGAGAGTCTTCCGATTCGCGGGGACGAGCAGCAAAGAATGGGGCAGGCGCAATGATCGGGCTAAGGGGTAATCCCCCGTCCAATGGCCATGAGGAGCCGGCGGCCTTGCCGCCCGGTTTCGACGATCCTGACATTCGTCTCGGTGATCTGATGCGGGGCGAACGGGCCACGCTGGGCAAGTCGCTGCTGGATGTCCAGCGCGAATTGCGCATTCGCGCCTCCTATGTCGCCGCCATCGAGAATTGCGACATTTCCGCCTTCGACACGCCCAGCTTCATCGCGGGCTATGTCCGCTCCTATGCCCGCTATCTCGGCATGGACGCCGACTGGACCTTCCGCCGCTTCTGCCAGGAATCGGGCTTCCAGCCGACGCATGGCATGGCCCCTGCCGCCGCCGGGCCAAAGCCGCAGCGCCGGCCCTCGGACCCGGCCGAGGCGCTGGCCAATCCGCATCCGATCTTCCTGCCCCGGCAGGAAAGCATCTGGAGCTCGATCGAGCCGCGGGCCATCGGCTCGCTGCTGGTCATGGTCGTGCTGGCCTGCGGGCTGGGCTATGGCGGCTGGGCCGTGCTGCAAGAGGTGCAGAAGGTCAACCTGACCCCCGGCGAGCAGGCCCCCGGCGTCATCGCCGCGCTGGACCCGGTGCAGGAGGCGGCCGAGCCCGAGACCGTGGAATCGGCCCAGGTCAATTTGCCGCGCCCCGAGGGGTTGGACCGCACCTATCGCCCGCAGGCGCTGGAGCTGCCGGTGCTGGTCGCCCGCGACGGGCCCATCGCCGCCATCGACCCGCGGCTGGACGTGCCGGCGGCCAAGCCGGAAGGCGCCGCGCCCGCAACCCGCACCGCCGCGGTCCAGGACCGGGTCTATGGCCCGCAGATGCCGCCCGAACAGGCGGCGGTGCGCACCGTCGCCCCCGATGCGCCCGAGATCGAGATCCTGACCGCCCGTCCCGCCTGGGTGCGCGTCACCTCGGCCGACGGCACGGTGCTGCTGGAAAAGACCATGGACGCGGGCGAACGTTTCGCCCTGCCCAAGCTGGAAGCGCCGCCGGTGCTGCGCGCGGGCAATTCCGGCGCGGTCTATTTCGCGGTCAACGGCCGCACCTATGGCCCGGCGGCGCCCGGCGCCAGGGTGGTCAAGAATGTCGAGCTGTCGCCCACGGCGCTGACGGCGCAATATGCCTTTGCCGATCTCAGCAAGGATCCGCAGCTGGCCGAGATGGTCGCGCTGGCATCGGCCGAGCAGCCGGACCAGGCCCCCGCGCAGGATTGACCGGCCGCGGGGTCACGGATGCGGCATCGCGCGCCCGACCGGGGTCGGATGGCTTGCCCGTCCGGCCGCATCGGCCTATTTCTGACGGGTGAATCCGCCTCTGGCGCAGGAAAAGGCCCCAGCCATGTCGCATAATCCGATCCGCCCCTGGCGCAATATCGACCGGCGCAAGTCGCGCCGGATCATGGTCGGCAACGTGCCGGTCGGGGGCGACGCGCCGATCAGCGTGCAGACCATGACCAATACCGACACCTCGGACGTGCGCGCGACGCTGGACCAGATCATCCGCGCCGCCGACGTCGGCGCCGACATCGTCCGCGTCTCGACCCCCGACGAGGCCTCGACCCGCGCCCTGCGCGAGATCTGCCGCGAAAGCCCGGTGCCGATCGTGGCCGACATCCATTTCCACTACCGCCGCGCCATCGAGGCCGCCGAGGCCGGCGCCGCCTGCCTGCGTATCAACCCCGGCAATATCGGCGACGCCGCCCGCGTGCGCGAGGTGATCAAGGCCGCCCGCGACCACGGCTGCTCGATCCGAATCGGCGTGAATGCCGGCAGCCTGGAAAAGCACCTGCTGGAGAAATACGGCGAGCCATGCCCGGATGCGATGGTGGAATCCGGCCTCGACCATATCCGCATCCTGCAGGACAATGATTTCCACGAATTCAAGATCAGCGTGAAGGCATCGGACGTCTTCCTTGCCGCTGCCGCCTATCAGCAGCTGGCCGAGGCGACGGATGCGCCGATCCACCTGGGCATCACCGAGGCCGGCGGGCTGGTCTCCGGCACGGTGAAATCCGCCATCGGCCTGGGCAACCTGTTGTGGATGGGCATCGGCGACACGATCCGGGTCAGCCTGTCCGCCGATCCGGTCGAGGAGGTCAAGGTCGGCTTCGAGGTCCTGAAATCGCTGGGCCTGCGCACCCGCGGCGTGCAGATCATCTCCTGCCCCAGCTGCGCGCGCCAGGGCTTCGACGTCATCAAGACGGTCGAGACCCTGGAAAAGCGCCTCGAACACATCAAGACCCCGATGAGCCTGTCGATCATCGGCTGCGTGGTGAACGGGCCGGGCGAGGCGCTGATGACCGACATCGGCTTCACCGGTGGCGGTGCCGGCTCGGGCATGGTCTATCTGGCGGGCAAGCAGAACCACAAGATGACCAACGCCCAGATGGTCGACCATATCGTCGAGCTGGTCGAGAAACGCGCCGCCGAGATCGAGGCCGCGCAATCCGCCGCCGCCGAATAGCCAAAGGGCGGCCCCATGCGCCGCCCCATGCTTCTTCGTTCCAGAAATACCCATGCCGCCCGCGCAACTCGCCCAGGCGGCGCAGCCTCAGCCCTCGGCCTTGGCCTCGCGCGCACGGGCAATCGCGCCCTCCAGCCCTTCGGTGGGCATGCCGCGCAGCATCTCGCCGCCGATGATGAAGGTGGGGGTGCCCATGATCCGCATCTGCTCGGCCAGCTGGTGGTTCTTGCGCAGCACGGCCGAGACCTCCTCGGTGTTCATCCGGTTCAGCACCGCCTGGCTGTCCAGCTCCAGGTCTCCGGCCAGCTTGGCCAGGCTTTCCAGGTTTACCGACCCGCGCGATTCCATCAGCGCGTCATGCGCCTTCTTGTAGGCGTCGGGCCCGGCTTCCTGCTGCACCGCGACGGCAAAGCGCGCGGCCATGTCGCTTTCCTGGGTCAGGATCGGGAATTCCTTGACGATCCAGCGGATATTGCCATCGGCCGAGATCAGCTTCTCAACGTCCGGGCTGACCCGCTTGCAGACGCCGCAGCGGTAGTCGACGAACTCGACCAGGGTCACGTCGCCCTCGGGATTGCCGCCGACCCAGCTGTGGCCGTCCTGGAAGATCGCCTCGCGGTTGTTCTCGACCAGCAGCTCGTCGTTGCGGGCCTCGTCGGCAAGCCGGCGTTCCTCCAGCACGTTGATCGATTCGATCAGCACGTCGGGATTGGCCATCAGGTAGTCGCGCACCGCCTCGCCGAAGGCGGCCTTCTCGGCCTCGGTCATGTTCGCGGGGTCGAAGGCCGCGGCGGGCAGGGCGGTGGCAGCCAGCAGCGCTGCGGTCACAAGGGCTTTCATCGGGCAATCCTCTCCAGTTCCCGGCAACTTGACCGCTTGCGCGGGGCGTTGCAAGCGCCCGGCCGGGGCATCACGCGGGCTTGACCGGGCCGGCCGCAGGGCGGATACCCGGCCAAAACCATGAGGCTGGCTGACATGAGACAATCCCGCCGCGGGCAGGTCGATCCCTTCATCGTCATGGATGTGATGGAGGCCGCCCGCAAGGCCGAGGCCCAGGGCCGCCGCATCATCCACATGGAGGTCGGCCAGCCCTCGACCCCGGCGCCCCAAGGCGCGCGGCGGGCGCTGGCGGCGGCGCTGGACCGGCCCTTGGGCTATACGGTCGCGCTTGGCCTGCCGGAACTGCGCCAGGGCATCGCCGGGCTTTACAAGCGCTGGTATGGGCTCGACCTCGACCCGGCGCGGGTGGTGGTGACGCCGGGTTCCTCGGGCGCCTTCATCCTGGCCTTCTCGGCGCTTTTCGACGCGGGCGCGCGGGTGGCGCTCGGCGAGCCGGGCTATCCCAGCTATCGCCAGATCCTGCGCGGCATGTCGCTGGAGCCGGTGGGCATCCCGACGCGGGCCGAGGATCGCTATCAGCCGCGCCCGGGCGACCTGCCGACGGATGCGCAGGGGCTGATCCTGGCCTCGCCCGGCAACCCCTCGGGCACGGTGCTGCGGCGCGAGGAGCTGGCGGGGCTGACCGCGCGCGCGGCAGAGCTGGGCATGAACGTGATCTCGGACGAGATCTATCACGGGCTGGATTATGGCGCGGGCTTCCATTCCGCGCTGGAGGTGACGGACGAGGTCTTCGTCATCAACAGCTTCTCGAAATATTTCAGCATGACCGGCTGGCGCGTGGGCTGGATGGTGGTGCCCGACGGCATGATCCGCACCGTCGAGCGGATCGCGCAGAACATGTTCATCTGCCCGCCCCATGCCAGCCAGGTCGCGGCGCTGGCGGCGCTGGATTGCGTCGATGAGGCCGAGGCGAACCTGGCCGTCTATGCCGAGAACTGCCGGCTGATGCTGGAGCGGCTGCCCAAGATCGGATTTTCGCGCATCGCGCCGCCCGAAGGCGCCTTCTACATCTATGCCGACGTGTCGGAGCTGACGACGGACAGCCTGGCCTTTGCCGCGGAAATCCTGGAAAAGGCCGGGGTGGCGGTGACGCCGGGCCTGGACTTCGACCCCCATCGCGGCGCACAGACCCTGCGCTTCAGCTATGCGGCGGGGGCAGCCGAGATCGCCGAGGGGCTCGACCGTCTGGCGGCCTTCATGGCGGCGCGATGAGATGGCTTTGCGCCATCCTGCTGGTCTGGCTTGCCTGGCCTGCGCTGGCCGATGACGGCGCGCGCCCGGCCGTGGCGACGGTCGATCTGGCGCAATCCTCGTTGGTGGCCGAGGGGCGCGACCGCGGCAAGCCGCGGCCGATGGAGCTGCGGCTGACGATCAGCCGGCCGGTGCCCTATCGGGTCTATTTCCTGGACGGGCCGCCGCGGCTGGTGGTGGATTTCCGCGAGATCGACTTTTCCGGCGCCGATGCCGAGGCGCTGCCGGGGCGCGAACTGGTGCCGGCGCTGCGCTGGGGGGGCTTTCGCCCCGGCTGGTCGCGGCTGGTGATGGAACTGCCCGGCCCCTATGCGCTGCGGCTGGCGGTGCAAAGCCCGGCCGAGGGCGGCGCCCAGGGGGCACTGGTCAAGCTGCGCATGGAGCCGGTGAAGCCCGAGGATTTCGTCACCCGCGGCAATGCGCTTTCGGCGCTGTGGGACTTGCCGCAGCCGGCGGCCGTGGCGCCGCTGCCGCCGCGCCGCGCCGGCACCCGGCCCCTGCGCGTGGCGCTGGACCCCGGCCATGGCGGCCACGACCCCGGCGCCCAGGTCGGCGCGATCAGCGAGGCGGCGCTGATGCTGGGCTTTGCCCGTGAACTGACCGAGATCCTGAACCGCGCCGGTTTCGAGGTCATTGCCACCCGCAAGGACGACAGCTTCATCCCGCTGGAGCGGCGCATGACCATTGCCCGCGCCGAGCAGGCGGACCTGTTCATCTCGCTCCATGCCGATGCGCTGCCGGCGGGCGAGGCGGCGGGGCTGTCGATCTATGTCTGGAACCCGCAGGCCGACGACCGCGCCACGCGCGAGCTGGCCATGCGCCACGACCGCGCCGACCTGCTGGCCGGGCTGGACCTGTCGGGGACCGACGACCAGCTGGCCGACGTGCTGATGGACCTGGCGCGGACCGAGACGCATCCGCGCTCGGAAGCCTTCGCCAAGTTCGCGGTCTCCGAGCTGAACCGGGCGGGCATCGCCATGCACCGCAGGCCGGTGCGCGGCGCGGCGTTTTCGGTGCTGAAATCGCCCGACATCCCCTCGGTCCTGGTCGAGCTGGGCTTCCTGACCGATCCGGGCGACCGCGCCAACCTGTTCGACCCCGAGTGGCGCGCGCAGACCGCGCAGGCGCTGGCCCAGGCCATCGGGCTTTGGGCGCAGGACGATGCCGCCCGCGCCGCCCTGCTGCGCAAGTAGCGCAAGGTTGCTTTGACGGGCGCGGCCTCGCTGTCTATAGAGGCGCAGGTTATCCCCAGAGGCTTGCCCATTGCTGCGCTTCCTGCTGTCCTTCATCGGTGCGATCTTTTCCTGGCTCGTGACCGCGGTCTTCTTCATCGCCCTGACCGTGGGCGCGGTGTTCTGGATGTATTCGCGCGACCTGCCCAGCCATGAGCAGCTGGCGCAATACGCGCCCAAGACCATCAGCCGGATCTATTCCGCAGAAGGGCGGCTGATCGACGAATTCGCCGAGGAACGCCGCATCTTCGTGCCCATCGACGAGATCCCGCCCCTGGTGAAGCAGGCCTTCATCAGCGCCGAGGACAAGCATTTCTACAGCCATCACGGCTTCGACCCGATGGGCATGGGCAAGGCGGCGCTGGATGCGATCAGCTCGGGCGGGCGCAACCTGCGCGGCGCCTCGACCATCACCCAGCAGGTGATGAAGAACTTCCTGCTGTCCAGCGACCGCAGCGTCGAGCGCAAGATCAAGGAGCTGATCCTGGCCACCCGGCTGGAATCGACGCTCAGCAAGGACCAGATCCTCGAGCTTTACCTGAACGAGATCTTCCTGGGACAGAACAGCTTCGGCGTGGCCGCGGCGGCGCAAAGCTATTTCAACAAGCCGCTGACCGAGCTTGCGCCGCATGAGGCGGCGACGCTGGCCGCCATGCCCAAGGCGCCGGGCCGCTATCACCCCGTCCGCGCCCGCGAGGCGCTGACCGAACGGCGCGACTATGTCCTGCGCGAGATGTGGCAGAACGGCTATATCGACCAGGCCACCTACGAGGCCGAGGCCAGGCAGCCGCTGCGTTCCGTCCAGAACGGCGATTTCCCCGCCTTCCAGCAGCAATTGCCGCCGCGCGACTATTTCACCGACGAGATCCGCCGCCAGCTTTCGGCGCAATTCGGCGCCGAGGAGTTCTTCGGCGGCGGGCTGGCGATCCGGGCGACCATCGACCCCCAGCTGCAACAGGTCGCCGCCCATGCGCTGCAGCAGGCGCTCGAGAAATACGACCGCGGCCGCGGCGTCTGGCGCGGCACCCGCGTCAGGATCCCGGCCGAGCAACTGGGCGACGAGCAGGCATGGCGCGCGGCGCTGTCCGATGCCGATGTGCCCCGCGACATCGATGGCTGGTTTCCGGCCGCGGTGCTGGCGCTGGGGGACAGCGAGGCCACCATCGGCATCGAGGGGATCGAGGGCACCGCCCAGATCCCCGCCAAGGACGTGCAATGGGCAAGGAAGCGGCTGGCCGACGGCACGCTGGCGCCTAAGGCCAAGGTGGCTTCGGACCTGCTGGAACTGGGCGACGTGGTGCTGGTGCGGCGCATGACCAGCGACAGCGACGGCAGCTTCATCCGCTGGACCCTGCGCCAGGTGCCCGAGGTGCAGGGCGGCTTCATGGCCATGGACGTGAACACCGGCCGCGTCATCGCCATGCAGGGCGGGTTTTCCTATCAAAGCTCGGTCTTCAACCGCGCCACCCAGGCGCAGCGCCAGCCGGGCTCCAGCTTCAAGCCCTTCGTCTATGCGGCGGCGCTGGATTCGGGCTTCAACCCCGCGACCATCGTCGTGGACGAGCCGATCACCGTGAACACGCCGCAGGGGCTGTGGACGCCCAAGAACGCCAGCGGCAAGTTCTATGGCCCGACGCCGATGCGCACCGGGATCGAGCAGTCCAGGAACCTGATGACCATCCGCATCGCCCAGGGCATCGGTATGGACACGGTGGCGAAATATGCCGAGAAATTCGGGGTCTACGACCATCTCGGCCATTTCCTCGCCAATTCGCTGGGCGCGCAGGAAACGACGCTGTTCAAGATGGTCGCCGCCTATGCCATGTTCGCCAATGGCGGCGAGCGGGTGGAACCCACGCTGGTCGACCGCGTGCAGGACCGCCGCGGCCGCACCATCTATCGCCACGACCGCCGCGACTGCGTGACCTGCGGCCAGCCGACCCTGCCCGCCGGCGCCGCGCCCGAGATCCGCTCGAACCGCGAACGGGTGATGGACGCGATCACCGCCTACCAGCTGACCTCGATGCTCGAGGGCGTGGTCAAGCGCGGCTCGGGGCGCGGGGTCAGCCTGCCGGTGCCCGTGGCCGGCAAGACCGGCACCACCAACGATGCCAAGGACGTGTGGTTCATCGGCTTCACCTCGAACATCGTCGCCGGCTGCTATCTGGGCTACGACCAGCCGCGCACGCTGGGCGCCAACGCCTATGGCGGGACGCTTTGCGTGCCGGTCTTCAACGAATTCATGCAAGAGGCGGTCAAGGAATTCGGCGGCACCGCCTTCAAGGTTCCGCCGGGCGGGCATTTCGTCAACATCGACCGCTTCAGCGGCGCGATCCTGGGCCCGGATGCCAAGGGCGACAACGTCATCGCCGAATATTTCCGCGACGGCCAGGATCTGACCGGGCTGATGCTGGTCGACGGCGGCTTCGGCCGTGCCGATCCGGGCACCTTGCCCTTGTTCACCGAGGCGCGCGACGGCGGGCAGGCGGTGACGACCTCGACCGGCAAGAAGAAGGTGATCCCGAAGAAGGCCGATTTCGGCACCCTGTCCTCGGGCGGGCTGTATTGAGGGCTGGCGCTTGCCGCCGCCCGCCGCCCGCGTTATTTGTCCTGCCCTGACCGAAATCCGAACCCAGAGAGTGCCCATGCGCGCCGAAACCCAAGCCACCATCGAGGCGATTCGCAAATCGCTGAAACTGCTCGGCCAGCGCATGGACTGGGAAACCGCGCCGCACCGGCTGGAAGAGCTGAACGCCATGATCGAGGCCGGCGACATCTGGTCCGACCCGGCCCGTGCCCAGAAGCTGATGCGCGACCGGCAGATGCTGTCGGATGCGGTCGAGACCTATCGCCGCATCGACACCGAGCTCAAGGACAATGCCGAGCTGATCGAGCTGGGCGAGGCCGAGGGCGATGCCGAGATCGTCGCCGATGCCGAGGGCGCGCTGAAATCCCTGGCGGAACTGGCCGCGCAGAAGGAGCTGGAGGCGCTTCTGAACGGCGAGGCCGACGGCAACGACACCTTCCTCGAGATCAATGCCGGGGCCGGCGGCACGGAAAGCGCCGACTGGGCCAGCATGCTTGCGCGGATGTATGTCCGCTGGGCCGAGAAGAAGGGCTACAATGTCGAGCTTCTGTCCGAGACGCCGGGCGAAGAGGCGGGGATCCGTTCCGCCGCCTACAAGATTTCCGGGCCGAACGCCTATGGCTGGCTGAAGTCGGAATCGGGCGTGCATCGGCTGGTGCGCATCTCGCCCTATGATTCGGCGGCGCGGCGGCATACCTCGTTTTCCTCGGTCTGGGTCTATCCGGTGGTGGATGACAATATCGAGATCACCATCCCCGACAACGAGATCAGGATCGACACCTACCGCTCGTCGGGCGCAGGCGGGCAGCATGTCAACACCACCGATTCGGCGGTGCGCATCACCCACCTGCCGACGGGCATCGTCGTGACCAGCTCGGAAAAGTCGCAGCACCAGAACCGCGCCAACGCCATGGCTGCGCTGAAGGCGCGGCTTTATCAGCTGGAGCTGGACAAGCGCAACGCCGCAATCAACGCCCAGCACGAGGCCAAGGGCGATGCCGGCTGGGGCAACCAGATCCGCTCCTATGTGCTGCATCCCTACCAGATGGTGAAGGATCTGCGCACCGGGCACGAGACCTCGGATACGCAAGGGGTGCTGGACGGGGCGCTCGATGCCTTCATGGCCGCGACGCTGGCACTGGATGTGGCCGGCAAGTCGCGGGCCGAGGCGCAGGCCGAAGACTGATCCGCCGCGCCCATTGCGCGGTCGCGTGGGTATTCGGGAAACGGTGAAGCAGGTGCGGCGCGGATGCGGGGCATTGTGCGAGTGTTTTCTCTGTTCCTCAAATACCCATGCATGGGCGACGTTGGCACGGCGGCATGGGTATTTGAGGAACGAAGAAGCGCGCAGGCCGGGCGTGGGTTCCGGGGTTTTGTGTCGCGCGGTGCCGGGTTAGCCTGTGACGCGGATGGCAGCGGACGGGGGCGGCATGGCGGTCAAGCGGATCAACCTGGCCTTGCAGGGCGGCGGCGCGCATGGCGCCTTTGCCTGGGGGGTGCTGGACCGGCTGCTGGACGAGCCGGACATCGAGATTCGCGGCATCAGCGGCACCTCGGCCGGGGCGCTCAACGGGGCGGCGCTGGCGGCCGGCCTGTCCTGCGGGCCGGGCCGGCGCGGGCGCGAGGCGGCGCGGCAGAACCTGGCGCATATCTGGTCGCAGGTCGGGCAGGTCAGCGACAATTCCGTGGTGCGCTGGCTGCATTCCATGTTCCCGGTGCCGCGCGCCTGGCAGCGGCTGACCGAGCTGTTTTCCCCCGTGGCCTGGCTGGGATCGCTGACGCGGGTGTTCAGCCCCTATGATTCGGGTCCGTTCTATACCAACCCGCTGGCCGCCATCCTGCGCGAGATGCCGCATCCCCGGCTGGGCCGCGAAGAGGGGCCGGTGCTTTTCGTCACCGCGACCAATGTGCGCACCGGGCTGGTGCGGATCTTTGGCGGGGCCGAGGTGACGGTCGATACGGTGCTGGCCTCGGCCTGCCTGCCCGAGCTGTTCCGCGCCGTCGAGATCGACGACCCGCTGACCGGCCGGCGCGAGGCCTATTGGGACGGCGGCTATTCCGGCAATCCGGCGCTGTTCCCGCTGTATCGCCCGGACCTGCCCCGCGACATCGTCATCGTCAACATCAACCCGATGCTGCGCGAGGCGATCCCCAAGACCCCGGCCGCGATCCAGGACCGGGTGAACGAGATCAGCTTCAACGCGGCGCTCCTGGCCGAACTGCGCGCGATCAATTTCGTCAAGCGGCTGCATGCCGAGGAGCGGCTGACCGGCCGGCCGATGAAGAACGTGCTGCTGCATGCGATCATGGACGAGGATCTGATGAATTCGCTGAGCGCGCGGACCAAGCTGCTGCCGAATCCCGGCCTGTTGCAGCGCATGCATGATGCCGGGGTCGAGGCGGCCGAGCGATTCCTGGAGAAGGATGCCGGCAATATCGGCGAGCGCGATTCCTACGACCTGTCCCAGCTTTTCGGCCGCAGATAGCTTGGGCCCTGTTCGGCCGCATCCCGGCAGGGGGCCTTGGCGATCCGCGGGAAGCTGGGTGAGAGGCTGGACAGCGACCCAAGCGGGGCTCGTTACGGCTGCTTCCTTCCGGACCTGACCGGGTTGGCGAGGCGCCTGCCCGCGCCAACCTCTCGCCGCCTAGATAGGCGCGCGCGCGGCGGGATGCAAGCGGCTTGGCCGCTTACAGATGCAGGCGCAGGCGCAGGAAGCCGTCGGGGGCGATTCCGGCCGGCTCGACCGGCGTGGAAAGCCCGTCCAGGTGCCCCGCGGCGGCCGGCCCGGTCTTGAACAGGACCGAGGTGCCGGGCAGGGGGCGAAAGCTCCAGCCCGCGCGGGGATTGGGGGCCAGCACCCGGCGCTGCGCCACATAGCGGCGCAGCACCTCGCGGGTGGGGGAGGAGCCGTCCAGCAGCACCGGTCGCCCCGCCGCCACCGAGGCGAAGAGCCCGCTGTCCGACAGCCGGTAGCTGTTCGTCACCAGGATGAAGGGCTGGTCCGGCGCGACCGGGCGCATGCGGTGGGTCAGCGCGCAGATGCGGTGCGAATCGGAATGGGCCAGCCGTCCGTCGGGCGCGTAGCGCGGCGGGCGGCTCAGGTCTATCTGCCAGCCCAGCCCGTCGATGATGTCGAAATTGTAGCTGGGAAACTCGGGGTCGATCAGCGGCTGGTCCGGCTTGCCCGGCTCGATGCGCAGGAACATGCTGGCCGAGCGCTCCAGCCATTCGCGCAGCTCGGCCCCGGTCAGGCGGATGGCGCAGATCCGGTTCGGGAACAGGTAGAGATCGGCGATGTTGCGCAGCGTCAGCCGCCCGGCCGGGACGTCGGTGTAATGCTGCGGCCCGCCGCGGCCGCCGGCGCGAAACGGCGCGACCGCCGACAGGATCGGCAGATCCTGCCAGCGCGTGCCGCGCAGGGCGCGCCGCACGTGCCAGCGCTGCGCCATGGCCACCAACCGCAGGCCGGGATCCTCGCCGATCAGCGAGAAATAGCTGCTCAGCGGCCGTTCGGTGCGGCCGATGCGGCGGCTGAAATGCCGCAGGGTCTGGCGATGGGCGGAAAGGGCGGGGCCGGTGACGGCGGGATGGTCCTCTTCGGCGCCGACCGGCTCGGCGCGGCAGGTGAAGTCGGCGATGCGCCAGCCCTGGGCCAGGGGTTCCAGCCGCAGGTCGATCACCCCCAGATGCGAGCCCCAGAAGCCGGGCATGACCGCGGGCTTGCCGGCCAGCGTGCCGCGGCGGGCGTCGATTCCCGGCCCCTGCGGATGGTCGGCCGAGGGAAACACCCGATGCGTATGGCCCGCGATCACCACGTCGATGCCGGGCAGGGCGGCCAGCGCGGTGGCCGCGTTCTCCATCATCGGCGCCGGGGAGAGCGCGCCGATGCCGCTATGGGCCAGCGCCACGATCAGGTCCGCGCCCTGTTCGCGCAGGGCCGCGATGCCGGTGCGGGCGGCCAGCAGGATGTCCTGGACCGCGATCTCGGCTTTCAGCCCGTGTTCCCATTCCACGGTCTGCGGCGGCAGAAAGCCCAGCACGCCGATGCGCAGCGCATGCGGCCGGCCCTGGTCGTCGCGGAACTGCCGCGTCAGCAGGACATGGGTCTGCACCGGCAGCGGGCGCAGCGGACGCAGGTTGGTCGAGACCACGGGAAACTCGGCGCCTTCGAGCGTGCGGCGCAGAAAGCCCAGGCCGAAGCTGAAGTCATGGTTGCCGATGGTCGCCGCGTCATAGCCAAGCGCGTTCATCGCCGCGATGGCCGGATGCGGCTGGCGGGTGCCGATGTCGTCCATCTCGGCCAGGTAGTCGCCCATCGGGCTGCCCTGCAGCCCGTCGCCATTGTCGAACAGCAGGCAATTGCGCGCCGTCTGGCGTGCGCGGGCGATCAGCGCCGCCGCCCGCGACAGTCCCAGCCGCCCCGAGGGGCGGTCGGCGAAATAGTCATAACCCAGCATATGCATGTGCAGGTCGGTCGTCGCCAAGACGCGAACTGCCATGGACTTGGCGCCAAAATGCGGCTTGGTGATGGGGCCTATGCAAGTCATGCCGCATGAATGCAGACTATTCGCCCATAATGCAACCGCAGATTGCATTTCACGCCTGCGGCTGATCAGCGCTCGCAGGCGGCGGCTTGCATGCCCCGGCGCAACATGGGATGAACCGCGGCGGCGCGTTGTTTCTTTGATTTGACTGGATCAGCCATGAAGTTTTCGACCCGAAGGGACGTCGATCTGGCCGCGGAGGCCTTGTTCCGTGCGGCCAGCAATTTTCACGCCATCGAGCGGATGCTGGTGCGGCGCGGGGCCACGGTGCGCCGTCTGGACGACCTGGCCGCCCCTGGGGTCGGGATGCGCTGGCTGATCGGCTTCGACTGGCGCGGGCGCCATCGCGAAGTGACCGCCGAGGTGGCGCGGCTGGACGCGCCCGAGGCGATGGTCATCAACGCCACCTCCGACCAGCTTGACCTGGTCATCCGCATGACCGTGGTCGCGCTGACCCGGACGAAATCGCGGCTGATCTTCGAGACCGAGGCGCGCCCGCGCAGCATGAAGGCGCGGCTGATGCTGCAGACTGCCAAGCTGGGCAAGGCGCAGCTGGACCGCAAGTTCGCCCGGCGGATCGGCGAGTTCATCGCCGACCTGACCGCGGGCGCGCAGGCTGCCTGACGGCCGGCCCGCCTATCGGGCGGCGGCCGCCGCCTGCGATTGCGCGGCGCGCAGCGGATCGGCGGGATAGACGCCCAGGATGTTCAGGCTGGAGGTGAAATAGTCCAGCTCTTCCAGCGCGCGGGCGACATGCGGATCCTCGGGGTGGCCCTCGATGTCTGCATAGAATTGCGTGGCGGTGAAGACGCCGTCCACCATGTAGCTTTCCAGCTTGGTCATGTTGACGCCGTTGGTGGCAAAGCCGCCAAGCGCCTTGTAGAGCGCGGCCGGGATGTTGCGCACCCGGAACACGAAGCTGGTCATCATCGTCGTGCCGCCCTGGGCATTGGTGCGGCGGCTGAAATCGGGCTGGCGCGCCATGACCAGGAAGCGGGTGGTGTTGTTCTGCCGGTCCTCGATCCCCGAGGCGAGTTCCTCGAGCCCGTAGATCTCGCCCGCCAGGGGCGCGGCCAGGGCGGCGAGCGACGGCTCGCCCCGCCGCGCGACCTCGAGCGCCGAGCCGGCGGTGTCGGCGCCGACCATGCCGCGGATGGCGTGGCGGCGCAGGAAGCCGCGGCACTGGCCCAGCAGCACCGGGTGGCTCATCGCGTCGCTGACCTGCGACAGCTTGGTGCCGGGCACGGCCAGCAGGCTGATGCGCACCCGCACGAAGCCCTCGTCGATGATGTGCAGCCCGGTTTCGGGCAGCAGGTGGTGGATGTCGGCGACCCGGCCATAGGTCGAGTTCTCGACCGGCAGCATCGCCAGTTCGGCCTTGCCGCCGCGCACCGCCTCGATCGTGTCCTCGAAGGTGCGGCAGGGCAGCGCCTCCATCTGCGGGCGATAGAAGCGGCAGGCCTGATGGCTGTAGGCGCCGGGCTCGCCCTGGAATGCGATCACGTTCTGGGTGGGGGCGTCGGTCATGGATCACACCTTGGCTTGGGGTGGCGGCCTGGGCCATGCCCCCGTGGCGGGCCGGCCTCGTGGTCGGTTTTGTGCTTTGCCAGCGACAACTACACCTTGAACCGGTGGAACAAAAGCGGGTAGATACGGCCAAATCCACGGACAGCCCAGGGGATCCGCAGACATGTTCGATACCATGACCGTCACCAAGGCAGCCGGTGCGCTGATCGGCTCGCTTCTGTTCCTGCTGTTGATGAGCTGGGCGGCATCGGGCGTCTTTCATGTCGGCGTCTCGGGCCATGGCGCCGAGGGCGAGGAACATGCCCAGGCCTATACCATCCCGGTCGAGGATGCCGGCGGCGCCGATGACGAGGCTGCCGAGGAGGGCCCTGATTTCGCCACCGTGCTGGCCTCGGCCGATGCCGCCGCGGGCGAAAAAGTGTTTGGCAAGTGCAAGGCCTGCCACAAGCTGGACGGCAACGACGGCGTCGGCCCGCATCTGAACGGCGTCATGGGCCGCGCGGTGGCCAGCGTCGGCGGCTTCAACTATTCCGAGCCGATGAAGGCGCATGGCGGCGACTGGACGCCCGAGGCGCTGCAAGAATTCCTCGCCAACCCCAAGGCCGTGGTCAAGGGCACCAAGATGACCTTCGCCGGCCTGCCCAAGGTCGAGGATCGCGCCAACCTGATCGCCTATCTGCAAGGCCAGCAGTAAGCCGCCCGGCCCGCGCGGCAGGCATGGGGCGTCCCTTGGGGCGCCCTTTTTCGTTGCCGCGGCAAGGTCCCCGCGCGGCGGATCACGCATTTGCATGTTGAACCGGGCCCGTGGGCTGCTAGCCTTGCCGCCGGCGGCCCGCCGCCGCCCGAGCAAGACCAGAACAAGGATCGACAAGACCCGATGACGATGCGTTTCCTGCGACATGCCCCGATGGTTGCATTCATGGCGCTTCTGCCCGGCTGGGCCCTGGCGCAGGAGCAGCAGGAACCCCGGACCATCGTGTCCCATGGCATCTCGGTCTTCGGCGAGCCCGAGCTGCCCGCGGATTTCCCGCATCTGCGCTATGTGAACCCCGATGCGCCCAAGGGCGGCGAGATTTCGGAATGGTTCAGCGGCGGGTTCGACAGCTACAA
This sequence comes from Paracoccus versutus, assembly GCF_000763885.1. GTDB lineage: Bacteria > Pseudomonadota > Alphaproteobacteria > Rhodobacterales > Rhodobacteraceae > Paracoccus > Paracoccus versutus. The sequence continues at coordinate 127,848 of NZ_JRKO01000002.1, forward strand.
CCCCTATACCCACCGCGGCCGCGCGGCCCTGCTTTCCAACGCCATGCTGGAGCCGCTGATGGAAAGCGTCGCCGACGAGATCGGCACCGCCTATTGCCTGCTCTGCGAGACCATCGAATATCCCGAAAGCCGCGACTGGGTGATCTTCCACCTGCGCCCCGAGGCGAAATTCTCGGACGGCACGCCGCTGACCGCGCATGACGTGCTGTTTTCCTTTGAACTTCTGCGCGACAAGGGCCTGTCCTCATACCGCACGATCATTTCCAAGATCGTCGCCAAGGCCGAGGTGATCGACGACCGCACCATCAAGTTCATCTTCCGGCCGGACTATCCGCGCCGCGACGTGATCCAGTCGGTGGGCGGCCAGATCGTCTTCTCGCGCGAGGATTTCCGCAAGAACAAGCGCGACATCGAGCAGTCGAGCAACATCCCCTTCGTCGGCTCGGGGCCTTACATGTTCGACCGGGCCGATGCGGGCCGCTCGATCACCCTGCGGCGCAATCCCGACTATTGGGGCAAGGATCTGCCGATCAACATCGGCCGGCACAATTTCGACCGCATCCGTGTCGAGTATTTCGGCGATTACGACAGCGCCTTCGAGGCGTTCAAGGCCGGCGTCTATACCTTCCGCAACGAGGCCAGCTCGATCCACTGGGCGACGCGCTATGATTTCCCCGCCGTGCAATCCGGCGCGGTGAAAAAGGAGGCGCTGCCCGACGGCAGCATCGCCTCGGGGCAGGGCTGGGTCTTCAACCTGCGCCGGCCCAAGTTCCAGGACATCCGCGTGCGCGAGGCCATTGGGCTGATGTTCAACTTCGAATGGTCGAACGAGACGCTGTTCTATGGGCTTTACGCGCGGGTGAACTCGCCCTGGGAAAACAGCCCGCTGATGGCCGAGGGCAAGCCCACGCCGGCCGAGCTGGCGCTGCTCGAGCCCCTGGCCAAGGATCTGCCGCCGGGCGTGCTGACCGAGGATGCGGTGCTGCAGCCTGTCTCGGGCAAGACCCAGCTCGACCGGCGCAACATGCGCCGCGCGGCGCAGCTTCTGGACGAGGCGGGCTGGAAGCCGGGCGCCGACGGCATGCGCCGCAACGCCAAGGGCGAGGTGCTGCGGGTCGAGTTCCTGAACGACAGCGCCACCTTCGACCGCGTCATCAACCCCTTCGTGCAGAACCTGCGCGCGGTGGGCATCGACGCGGTGAACCTGCGGGTGGACGATGCGCAGCTGACCGCGCGGACCCGCAGCCACGACTTCGACATCGTCACCGATCAGCTGCTCCAGGGCTATTTCCTGACCGGCGATACCGAGCAGACCTTCGGCTCGGAAAACGTGGGCGACGTGTTCAACGCCATGGGCATGGCCAATCCGGCCGTGGACCGGCTGATCCAGCTGGGCATCGAGGCCAGGAGCGAGGATGAGATGATCACCGTGGCCCATGCGCTGGACCGCAGCCTGCGCGCGCAGCACTTCTGGGTGCCGCAATGGTTCAAGGCCGAGCATACCGTCGCCTATTACGACATCTTCGCCCATCCCGAGACCTTGCCGCCCTATGCGCTGGGTGAGCTTGATTTCTGGTGGTATGACGCGGATAAGGCGGCAAAGCTGAAACAATCCGGCGCGCTGCGCTAGGGCCCAGGGGGCCGGCGCGGATCAAGGCGGAGCAAGGGGACGGATGGCAGCCTATATCCTGCGGCGCTTGCTGCTGATCATACCCACGCTGATCGGCATCATGCTGGTCAACTTCACGCTGACGCAATTCGTCCCCGGCGGTCCGATCGAGCAGATCATCGCCCGCGTCCAGGGCGAGGGCGATGCGCTGCGCAACATCACCGGCGGGGCGGGCGAGTCGCCGCAGAACACCGAATATGCCGGCGCCCGCGGCATCCCGCCCGAGCTGCTGGACCAGCTCGAGGTGCAGATGGGCTTTGCCCGCATCGCCTGCACGCCCGACCACCAAGGCGAGCCTGACCTGAAATCCCCCGATTGCAGCAAGGAAAAGATCGGCGCGGCCGAGCGTTTCCTGGTCATGCTGGGCAATTACGTCCGCTTCGATTTCGGCACCAGCTTCTTCCGCTCGATCTCGGTCATCGACCTGGTGCTGGAAAAGATGCCGGTCTCGATCACGCTGGGGCTGTGGTCCACGCTGATCGCCTATCTGATCTCGATCCCGCTGGGCATCCGCAAGGCGGTCAGGAACGGCACGCCCTTCGACACCTGGACCTCGGGCGCGATCATCGTGGGCTATGCCATCCCCGCCTTCCTGTTCGCGGTCCTGCTGATGGTGCTGTTCGCGGGCGGCAGCTATTGGCAGATCTTTCCCTTGCGCGGGCTGACCTCGGACAATTGGGCCGACCTGAGCCTTTGGGGCAAGGTCAAGGACTACCTGTGGCACATCACCCTGCCGGTCCTGGCCACTACCATCTCCAGCTTCGCCACGTTGACGCTGCTGACCAAGAACAGTTTCCTGGACGAGATCAACAAGCAATATGTCATCACCGCCCGCGCCAAGGGCCTGACCGAGCGCCGGGTGCTTTACGCCCATGTCTTCCGCAACGCCATGCTGATCGTGATCGCCGGCTTCCCGTCCATGTTCCTGGGCGTGTTCTTCGGCTCGTCGATCCTGATCGAGACCATCTTCTCGCTCGACGGGCTGGGCCGGCTGGGCTTCGAGGCGGCGGTGCAGCGCGACTATCCGGTGATCTTCGGCACGCTTTACGTCTTTGGCCTGCTGGGCCTGCTGGTCGGCATCCTGTCGGACCTGATGTATGTGCTGGTCGATCCGCGCATCGACTTCGAGCGGAGGGCCGGCTGATGGCGATGACCGAGCTGAACCGCCGCCGGCTGCGCAATTTCCGCCGCAACAAGCGCGCCTTCTGGTCGCTGGTGGTCTTTACCATCCTGTTCGTGGCCTCGCTGTTTGCGGAACTGATCGCCAATGACAAGCCGATCCTGGTCAGCTATCGGGGCGAGCTGCATTTCCCGGTCTATCGCTTCTACCCCGAGACCGCCTTCGGCGGCGATTTCGGCACCGAGGCGATCTATACCGATCCGGGCGTGCAATGCCTGATCCGCACCGGCGGGCGGCCCGAATGCTGGGACGACCCCGAGGCGACCGAGCGCGAGGCGCGAGAGACCGGCCAGGTCGCGGGCGAGGCGGTCGAGCGCGGCTGGATGCTGTGGCCGCCGATCCCCTATCACTACCGCAGCATCAACAATGTCGGCACCGCCCCCAGCCCGCCCGATGCGGCGCATTGGCTGGGCACCGACGACACCGCGCGCGACGTGCTGGCGCGGGTGATCTACGGCTTTCGCCTGTCGATCCTGTTCACGCTGATCGTGACCGTGGTCGCCTCGGTTCTGGGCATCGCGGCGGGGGCGGTGCAGGGCTATTTCGGCGGCCGCACCGACCTGGTGTTCCAGAGATTGCTTGAGATATGGGGCTCAACCCCTTCGCTTTACGTGATTATCATCCTGTTCGCGATCCTGGGGCGAAGTTTCTGGCTGCTGGTTTTCGTCTCGATCCTGTTCGGCTGGCCGGCGCTGGTCGGCGTGGTGCGGGCCGAGTTCCTGCGCGCGCGCAACTTCGAATATGTCCGCGCCGCGCGCGCGCTTGGGGTCAGTGACCGCATCATCATGTTCCGCCATATCCTGCCCAACGCCATGGTGGCGACGCTGACCATGCTGCCCTTTGTCGTGACCGGCACCATCTCGTCGCTGGCCGCGCTGGATTATCTGGGCTACGGCCTGCCCAGTTCGGCCCCCTCGCTGGGCGAGCTGGCCTTGCAGGCCAAGCAGAACCTGCAGGCGCCCTGGCTGGGCTTCACCGCCTTCTTCAGCTTCGCCATCATGCTGTCCTTGCTGGTGTTCATCTTCGAGGGCGTGCGCGACGCCTTCGACCCAAGAAAGACCTTCCGATGACCCCGGTTCTGGAAGTCAGCGACCTGCGGGTGGGGTTCCGGCAGGACGGGCAACTGGTGCCCGCCGTCAAGGGCGTCAGCTTCACCGTGGGCAAGGGCGAGACGGTGGCGCTGGTCGGCGAATCCGGCTCGGGCAAGTCGGTCACGGCGCTGTCGACCGTGCGGCTTCTGGGCGAGGCGGCCGAGGTCGCGGGCTCGGTCCGCTACGGCGGGCGCGAATTGCTGGGCGCCTCCGAGGCGGAGTTGCGCCGGGTGCGCGGCAACGACATCAGCTTCATCTTCCAGGAGCCGATGACCTCGCTGAACCCCCTGCACACGCTGGAGCGGCAACTGGCCGAAAGCCTGGCGCTGCACCAGGGGCTGCGCGGCGCGGCGGCGCGGGCGCGGATCATCGAGCTTTTGACCCGCGTCGGCATCCGCGACCCGGAAACGCGGCTGGCCGATTACCCGCACCAGCTGTCGGGCGGCCAGCGCCAGCGGGTGATGATCGCCATGGCGCTGGCGAACGGGCCGGAGCTGCTGATCGCCGACGAGCCGACGACGGCGCTGGACGTGACCATCCAGGCGCAGATCATGGAGCTGCTGGCGGAGCTGAAGGCCGCCGAGGGGCTGTCGATGCTGTTCATCAGCCACGACCTAGGCCTGGTGCGCCGCATCGCCGACCGGGTCTGCGTGATGAAGGGCGGCGAGATCGTCGAGCAGGGGCCAGTCGAGCAGATCTTCGCCCATCCGCAGCACGAATATACCCGGATGCTGCTGGCGGCCGAGCCCAAGGGCAGGGCCGATCCCATCCCCGCCGATGCGCCGCAGGTCGTGGCGACGCAGGATCTGCGGGTCTGGTTCCCGATCCAGCGCGGCTTCCTGCGCCGCACCGTCGGCCATGTGAAGGCGGTGAACGGCGCCACCATCTCGGTCCGTGCCGGCGAGACGCTGGGCATCGTCGGCGAATCCGGTTCCGGCAAGACCACGCTGGCGCTGGCGATCATGCGGCTGATCGACAGTGACGGGCCGATCCTCTACATGGGCCGCGACATCTCCCGCGTGCCGGGCCGGGCGCTGCGCGGCTTGCGCCGCGACATGCAGATCGTGTTCCAGGACCCCTATGGCAGCCTGTCCCCGCGCATGACGGTCGAGCAGATCATCGCCGAGGGCCTGGGCGTGCATGGCATCGAGCCGGGCCGCAACCGCCGCGAGATGGTCGATGCGATCATGCGCGAGGTCGGGCTGGACCCCGCCACCATGCACCGTTACCCGCACGAGTTCAGCGGCGGCCAGCGCCAGCGCATCGCCATCGCCCGCGCCATGATCCTGAACCCCAAGCTGGTGGTGCTGGACGAGCCGACCAGCGCGCTGGACATGACCGTTCAGGTGCAGATCGTCGAGCTTTTGCGGCGCTTGCAGCGCAAGCACGGCCTGGCCTTCCTGTTCATCAGCCACGACCTGCGCGTCGTGCGCGCCATGTCGCACCAGATCATGGTCATGCGCGCCGGCGAGGTGGTCGAGCAGGGCTCGACCGACGCCGTTTTCGAACGGCCCGAAAGCGATTACACCCGCCAGCTGATCGCGGCGGCATTTCTTGCGGTAACAAGTGAAGACCTTAAGGTAACAAGTTGAAGATCCTGTTCGTTCACCAGAATTTTCCCGGCCAGTTCCTGCATCTGGCGCCGGCCCTGGCCGCGCGCGGCCATCACGTGACGGCGCTGACGGATGAAAAGAACCAGCGTGCCTCGCCGGTCCGCGTGCTGCGCTACAAGACGCCGGACGAGCTGAAGCTGCCGCCCTCGCTGGGCCGGACCTACAGCGAGATGGCCGAGCGGGGCTGGGTCGCGGCCCGCGGCTGCCGCGCCCTGCGCGACCGGCACGGCTATGCGCCCGACCTGATCTTCGGCCATAGCGGCTGGGGCGAGACGCTGTTTCTGCGCGAAATCTGGCCCGAGGCGAAGCTGCTGGTCTATGCCGAGCTGATGTATCGCACCCGCGGCCATGACGTCGGCTTCGACCCCGAGATCACCCCCGGCAGCGACGAGGGGCGGATCGGCACCGTCGCGCGCTCGGCGCATCTGATCCAGGGGCTGGTGCAGGCCGATGCCGGGCTGTCGCCGACGCAATACCAGGCGAATTCCTTTTCGCCGGAATTGCGCCGGAAGCTGACGGTGATCCACGACGGCATCGACACGCAGAAGGTCCGTCCCGACCCGGCGGCCGAGCTTGCGCTGCCCGACGGCCGCACGCTGCGGGCGGGGGACGAGGTGCTGACCTATGTCTCGCGCTCGCTGGAGCCCTATCGCGGCTTTCACCGCTTCATGCGCGCGCTGCCCGAGGTGCTGCGGGCGCGGCCCGAGGCGCAGGTGGTGCTGGTGGGCGCCGACGGGGCCAGCTATGGCGGCCTGCCCAAGGACGCGCCGAACTGGCGGGAAAAGCTGCTGGCCGAACTCGACGGCCGGCTGGACCTTGGGCGCATCCATTTCCTGGGCCGGGTGCCCTATCCGCAGTATCTGGCGCTGTTGCAGGTCAGCCGGGTGCATTGCTACCTGACCTATCCCTTCGTCCTCAGCTGGTCGCTGACCGAGGCGATGGCGGCCGGCTGCTATGTCGTCGGTTCCGACACCGAGCCGGTGCGCGAACTGGTCCGCGACGGCGAGAACGGACGGCTGGTGCCCTTTTTCGACCAGCCCGCGCTGGAATCGGCGCTGATCCGCGGCCTTGCCGGCGACCCCGAGGCACCGCGCCTGCAGGCGGCGGCGCGCCAGACCATCCTGCGGGGCTATGACCTGCACGGGCATTGCCTGCCGCGGCTGATCGACTGGGTGGAAAGCTTCGCGCCCTAAAGCTCGATCTCGTTTTCCGGGTCGCGTTCGGGCAGCGGCGGCGTCGCTTCCGGCGGCGGGGCCAGGCGGGGGTCGTCCTCGGGCGCGGGGCGCAGCATGTCGCGCAGCGCATCGCCCACCGGCGGGGGCGGCGGCGCGTCCGCGCGGCGGCGGATCAGGATGTCGCCGTTCTCCAGCCGCTCGGGTGCCTGGTAATTGCGCACGTCGTCCATCAGCTTGCCGATGTCCTGCAGCACCGGCGCGACCGCGCCCAGCGTATCGCCCAGGTCGCGGCCCAGACGGTCCAGATGCGGCTCGGCCTGTTGCAGCAGGTTGCGCATGAAGTTTTCCAGCCCGCGTTCCAGCGGGTCGGGCTCTTCCGGCGGGGGCAGGCCCTCCGAAGGCGGCGGCTCGTCGGCCAGCGGGGGCTCGTAATCCTGGGCCATGGCTGCGGGGGGCATCAGCGCGGCGCAGAGGATCAGGGAAAGAAGCGGGTTGCGCATGGGCCGGTCCTTCGGCTGTTCGCAGAGGAAACATGCGCGGGGCCGGCCGGGTTCCCTTGCGCCGCGGCCGCCCCGCGGTCAATCGGCAGGGCCGGCACCTTCCGGGTCGCGATATTCGTGCAGCCGCCCGCGCCAGTCGCGGATCGCATAGCGGCCGGGCGCGGTCGCCTGGACATGGTCCGGCCCCAGCGGCACCTTGCCATGCCCGCCCGGCAGGTCCAGCACATAGGTCGGAAGGCATGTCCCCGACAGCCGCCCGCGCAGGGCCGCCATGATCGCCTGCCCCTCGGCGATGGAGGTGCGGAAATGGCCGGTGCCGCGCGCCAGGTCGCAATGATGCAGGTAATAGGGCTTGACCCGGTTGCGGATCAGCGCCCGGAACAGCTCGGCCAGGATGTCGGGATCGGCATTCACCCCCCGGAGCAGCACGGTCTGCGACAACAGCGGAACGCCCGCATCGGCCAGCCGCGCCAGCGCGGCGCTGGCGGCCTCGGTCAGTTCCTGCGCGTGATTGGTGTGGATCACCACCCAGACCGCCAGCCGCGCCGGCCGCAGCGCCGCCAGCATGGCCGCGTCGATGCGGCCGGGGGCGACCACCGGCACGCGGGTATGGAAGCGGACGACGTCGACATGGGCGATCGCCTCCAGCCGCGCCATCAGCGCCGAGATGCGGCGCGCCGACAGCACCATCGGGTCGCCGCCGGTCAGGATCACCTCGCGGATCGCGGGGGTGCGGGCGACATAGTCCAGCGCGGCGGCCAGGTCGGGCTCGGGCAGGCTGCCTTCCTCGCCCACCACCTCGCGGCGAAAGCAGAAGCGGCAATAGACCTCGCAGGTCTTGGTGACATGCAGGATCACCCGGTCGGGATAGCGATGGGTCAGGCCGGGGGTCGGGCTGAAACAGGCGTCGCCGATGGGGTCGGCCAGTTCCTCGGGGCGGATCTGCAATTCGCGCGCATCGGGCAGGAATTGCGCGGCGACGCCGTCGCCGGGCGCGCGCATGGCCTGGCGCATGGCGGCGGGGATGCGGATGCGGAACTCGGCCGCGACCGCGTCCAGCGCCTCGGCCTGCGCGGCATCGGCCAGGCCGGCCTCGACCAGGGCGGGAACGGTGGTGATCGGGCGCTGGGACAAGGCGGCCTCTTGCGGCGAAAGGGAAGGGCGGTTTATCGACCCGCCGGCCGGTCTTGGCAAGGGCTCAGCCCCGTGCCGCCGCCTCCAGCGCGGCGATGTCGAGCTTGACCATCGTCAGCATGGCCGCGGTGACGCGGCGGCCGACCTGGGGGTCGGGGTCCGCCATCAACTCGCCCAGCCGTTTCGGGACGACCTGCCAGCACAGGCCCCAGCGGTCGCGCAGCCAGCCGCATTGCTCGGCCGTGCCGCCTTCCGGCAGCGCGTCCCACAGCCGGTCGATCCCAGCCTGGTCGTCGCATTCGACCATGACCGAGAAGCTGTGGTTGAACGGGTCGAGCGGCCCGGCCTCGATCGCCATGGAGCGCTGGTCGCCCAGGGTAAAGCCCGCCAGCCCGATGCTGCCGTCGGGCCCCGAGGGCGTGTCGCCCGGAACGGTCGAGAGCCAGTCCAGCGACGAGCCGGGGATCAGCGCACAGTAAAAGCGCACCGCCGCCTCCATGTCGCGTTCGAACCAGAGATGCTGGGTGACTTTCATCGCGGTTCCCCCTTATTTCAGGGCAGCACCAGGCTGCGGTCGTCCTTGAGCGTCTTCAGCACGATCTCGGAACGCACCTGGGCCACCTGCGGTTGCGGCAGCAGGTGGCGGTGGATGAAATCCGAAAATGCCTCCAGATCGCGCAGCCGCACGTCCAGGATGTAATCGGCATCGCCCGAAACCGAAAAGGCCGAGCGGATCTGCGGATGCGCGGCGACGAAACGGGCGAAATCGTCCTCCTTCCCCTGGCCGTGGCTGCGCAGGTTCACGCGGATGATGGCGCGCAGCCCGAAGCCCAGCTTCTGCGGGTTCAGCCGGGCGGCATAGCCCTCGATCACCCCGGCCTCTTCCAGCGCCGCACGCCTGCGCGAGCATTGCGAGGGCGACAGGTTCACCAGCTCGGCCAGCGCCGCATTGGTCATCGCCCCGTCGCGCTGCAGGGCGTCGAGAATGGCGATGTCGAATCCATCCATGCGCATTTCTTGCATCGATCCGCCCCATCATGCGCGTTTCATGCCTTTGCGTCCCGATCATGGCACAGTTTGCGCCCGGCTTGCATCGCATTCGCGCGATCATGGTTTCAGGACACGCGAACAGAGGAGGAGACGCCATGGGACCGTTCCCGCATGACGCCCCGAAAGCCACCATCAGCGCCGAAAACCCCGCCGGCACCGACGGGTTCGAGTTCGTCGAATTCGCCCATCCGCAGCCCGAGACCCTGGACCGCATCTTTCGCCAGATGGGCTTCGTCCCGGTGGCGCGGCACAGGCGCAAGGACATCACGCTGTATCGCCAGGGCGACATCAACTACCTGCTGAACGCCGAGCCCGACAGCCATGCCGCGGGCTTCGTGCGCCAGCACGGCCCCTGCGCCCCGGCCATGGCCTGGCGCGTGGTCGATGCGCAGCACGCGCTGCGGCGCGCGCTGGAGCTGGGCGCCAGGGAATATGCCGGTGGCGGCAAATCCATCGACGCGCCGGCGGTCCATGGCATCGGCGGCTCGCTGCTGTATTTCATCGACCGCTACGGCGATGCCGGCAGCGCCTATGCCGCCGAATACGACTGGCTGGCCGAGCCAGATCCGCGCCCCGAGGGCTTCGGCTTCTACTACCTCGACCACCTGACGCATAACGTGGTGCGCGGGAACATGGACAGCTGGTACAAGTTCTATCACGACACGTTCAATTTCCGCGAAATCCGGTTCTTCGACATCAAGGGCAAGCAGACCGGGCTGGTCAGCCGGGCGCTGACCTCGCCCGACGGCAAGATCCGCATCCCGATCAACGAATCGACCGACGATCACAGCCAGATCGAGGAATACCTGCGCGCCTACAAGGGCGAGGGCATCCAGCACATCGCCATCGCCACCGAGGACATCTATGCCGCCACCGACCGCATCGCCGAGGCCGGGATGAAGTTCATGCCCGGCCCGCCCGACACCTATTACGAAATGTCGCACAACCGGGTGAAGGGCCACCGGGAGCCGGTCGAGCGCATGAAGCGGCACGGCATCCTGATCGACGGCGAAGGCGTCGTCGGCGGCGGCATGACGCGGGTGCTGCTGCAGGTCTTCTCGAGAACCGTGATCGGGCCGATCTTCTTCGAGTTCATCCAGCGCAAGGGCGATGACGGCTTCGGCGAGGGCAATTTCCGCGCCCTGTTCGAATCGATCGAAGAGGATCAGATCCGGCGCGGCGTACTGAAGATCGACGCGGCCGAGTGACGGGCCGGCGCGCCGCCCTGCATGGCAGGGTTGTCGCCGGCGCCGCACATTGCTGGTGCGGGACCAGGACGCCGCCGCAAGCGGATGCGGCGGCGTCCTGCCGGGTTGCGCCCCGGCCGATCGGGAAGTGCTGGCCGACCGGAAGGGGCTGGCCGATCAGAAGGTGAAGTCGCCCAGGTCGAGCTGCGCCTTCTGCATGTCCTGGATGGTGACGATGGTATCGGCGGACAGCCGCAGCACCAGGTCGTCGCCGACCTGCTGGGCGTTGCTGATGACCGCCTGCACCTGCGCCCGGCTGAAATCGTCGAAGTCGAGCCGGTCCATGCCGTTCTGGAAATCGGTGATGGTGTCGCGGCCGTCGCCGCGCTCGAACTCGAAGACATCGGCGCCGGTGCCGCCGGTCAGGATGTCGTTGCCGCGCCCGCCCTCCAGCCGGTCGCGGCCCTCGCCGCCGTCCAGCCGGTCGTTGCCCGAACCGCCGTCCAACTCGTCATTGCCCAGCCCGCCGAACAGCAGGTCGTTGCCGGCCCCGCCCTCGACCTCGTCATGGCCTGAGCCGGCATAAAGCGTATCGGCACCGGCGCCGCCTTCCAGTTCGTCGTTGCCGCTGCCGCCATGCAGGACGTCGTTGCCGTTGCCGCCCTCCAACTCGTCGTTGCCGTTGCCGCCGTGCAGGACGTCATTGCCATTGCCGCCCTCCAGCTCGTCATGGCCCTCGCCGCCGTTCAGCGTGTCGTTGCCGTCGCCGCCGTGCAGCTTGTCGTTGCCGCCAAAGCCGAACAGCCGGTCATGGCCGCCCATTCCCGACAGCCAGTCTCCGAATGGCGTGCCGTTCAGCGTTTCGGCGAAGCTCGTCCCGTTCTTGCGCAGCATCTCTTGGTCCTTTCATGGTAAGGCGGCGGTTGCCCGTCCGCGGGATAACGCGCCCGCAATGCCACAGGCTTGCTGACAGCCCTCTGATCCCGCCTGTCAGGCTGTTGTCAGAAAACCCCCGCCTGGGCGGAAAGCCGCCGGGCCGGGCTGTTGCCGTTTCGGCACGCCGCGCACGGCGGCAGGGCCCGCGCCGATTTTGTCAGCCGCCTGTCAGTTCCCGGACGCTAATAGGGGCGGCATGAGACTGCTTGCCCTTCTTGTCCTTCTGTCGCTGCTGCCGCCGTTGCTCGCCGCGGGTCAGGCCATTGCCGAGCCGGATTTCGAACAGGCGCGCGAGGCCGTCGAACGCGGCCGGATCCTGCCCCTTGCCGAGGTGCTGGCGCGGCTGCACGAATCCCAGCCCGGACGGGTGATCGAGGTGGACCTGGACGAGGAGGACGGCATGATGATCTATGAGGTCGAGCTGGCGACCCCGGACGGCCGCCTGATCGAGGTCGAGATCGACGCGGCCTCGGGACGGATCCTGGCCCTGGACGAGGATGACGAGGACTGATGCGCGCCCTGATCGTCGAGGATGAGCCCCGGATCGCCGCCGATCTGGAACGGGCGCTGAAGGCGGCGGGCTTTCTGGTCGAGACGGTCGGCGACGGCGAGACCGCCTGGTTCCGCGGCGGCACCGAGCAATACGACCTGATCGTGCTGGACCTGAACCTGCCGCGGCTGGACGGGCTGACCGTGCTGAAGCGCTGGCGCGCCGAGGGCTGCGAAAGCCCGGTGCTGATCCTGACCGCGCGCGGCGCCTGGACCGAGCGGGTCGAGGGCATCGACGCCGGCGCCGACGACTACCTGCCCAAGCCCTTTCGCATGGAGGAACTGATCGCCCGCGCCCGCGCGCTGGTACGCCGTGCCGGCGGGCGCGGCAATGCGACGCAGCAGGTCGGGCGGCTGACCGTGGATCTCAATCGCATGACCGCCGCCATCGATGGCATCCCGATGCCGCTCACGCCGCTGGAGTTCCGCCTGGTCGCCTATCTGGCGCTGAACCGCGACCGCATCGTGGCGCCGACAGAATTGCTGGAGCATCTTTATGGCGACGACGATTCGCGCGAGCTGAACGCCGTCGAGGCCATCGTCACCCGCCTGCGCCGCAAGCTGGGGCCGGGGGTGATCGGCACCCGCCGCGGCTTCGGCTATCACCTGGAGGCCGGCCCCCCGGCCGGCCCGGCCCAGGTCGGGGCGTGATCCGCTCGATCCGCTGGCGGCTGGTGCTGGCCGGGGGGCTGGCCATCGCGCTGGCGCTGGCGCTGTCGGGCATGGGGCTGGCGGTGCTGTTCGAACGCCATGTCGAGCGCGTCGCCGTGGCCGATCTGCAGGCCCGCGCCCTGGCGCTGGCCGCCATGGTGCAGCCCGAGGCCGAGACCGGCGCCCGCCTGCGCGCGCCCCCCGACGACCCGCTTTATGACCAGCCCTTTTCTGGCCATTACTGGCAGGTGATGCTGGGCAGCGAGCTGCGCCGGTCGCGCTCGCTCTGGGACTACACCCTGCCCAGCGACCAGCCGGCGCCGGCGCCGGGCGAAACCGCGGTGCGCACGCTCCCAGGCCCGCGCGGCGAGCCGCTGCTGGCGGTCGAGCAAAGCCTGGTGGCCGGCCGGGAAGCGGTGCCGCTGCGCATCATCCTGGCCTCGGACCGCGACGAGCTGGCTCTGGCGCGGCGCGGCTTCCTGGGCGATCTCTTGCCCTATCTCGGCCTGCTGGGCGCCATGCTGCTGCTGGCCAGCTGGGTGCAGATCACCGTCGGCCTGCGTCCGCTGCGCCAGGTCGGCGCCAGGGTGGCGGCGCTGGTCTCGGGCGGCAGGCCGCGCATCGGCCAGGATCTGCCGACCGAGGTGATCCCGCTGGCCACCCAGATCGACGAGCTGCTGGACGCGCGCGACCGGGAACTCGGCCGGGCCCGCCATCGCGCGGCCAACCTGGCGCATGGGCTCAAGACCCCGCTCCAGGCGCTGCTGGGCGATGCCGCTGAGCTTGAAGCCAGGGGCGAGGTCGAGATCGCCCGCAATATCGAAGCCGTCGCCCAGCAGATGCGCCGCCATGTCGATCGCGAACTGGCCCGCGCCCGCCTGCAATCCGGCCGCGATGCGCAAAGCGCCGAGCCCGGCCGGATCACCACCCGGCTGATCGGCGTGCTGCGTCGCACGCCGCTGGGCGCCGGCATCGACTGGCGGCTTTCGGCGCCCCCCGGCCTCGCGGCCCGCATCGGTCCCGACGAACTGACCGAGGCCCTCGGCGCGCTGCTGGAAAACGCCATGCGCCATGCGCGGGGCACGGTTCGCATCTCGGCCCGCCGCAAGGACGGCCGCATCCTCATCGCCATCCAGGACGACGGTCCCGGCGTTCCCGAGGCCGAGCTGGAGCGGCTTACCCAGCGCGGCCTCAGCCTCGATCCCAGCGGCGAGGGGCAGGGTATCGGCCTGGCCGTGGTCGCCGACATCGTCGATGCCGCGCAGGGGGAATTGCGGCTGCGCAACGCCCATCCCGGCTTCCTGGCCGAATTGCATCTCGAGGCAGCGCCGCCCGCTTTCCAGGGCGCGGCACCTTCACCGTTTCCCAAATCCCCATGAGGCAAGCGCGCCCGCGGCGCTGATCTTGCCGGGTGGATGCGTTCAGGGCAGCGTGACCGCCAGGTTGTCGATCAGCCGCACCCCGTCGAGCCAGGCCGCGACCAGCAGCCGCGCCGGCCGGCCCGGCTGCGGTTCGCCCAGGGTCTCGCCGTCGCGCAGCGCCAGATATTCCACGGGCGCGAAACCCGCCGCCTCCAGCCCGGCCTGCGCCGCGGCCAGCGTGGCCTCCGCAGGCTCGCCGGCCTCGATCCGGGCGACCGCCTCGAACAGCGCCTGCGGCAGGGTCGCGGCACGCGCCCGGCCCTCGGCCGTCAGGCGCTGGTTGCGCGAGGACAACGCCAGCCCGTCCCCGGCCCGCACGCAGGGGCAGGGCACGATCTCGACCGGCAGTTTCAGGTCCTGCACCAGCCGGCGCACCAGCTGCAGCTGCTGCCAGTCCTTTTCCCCGAAAAACGCCCGGTCGGCCTGGGTCATGTTGAGCAGAAGCGTCACCACCGTGGCCACGCCGTCGAAATGGCCCGGACGATGCGCCCCTTCCAGCGGCGCCGTCACCCCCGAGACCGAGATCACCGTTGCATGGTCCGGCGGATAGACCTCGTCGCCATCGGGCACGAAAAGCGCATCCACCCCCAGGGGGCCCAGCAGCTCGGCATCGGCATGTTCGGTGCGGGGATAGCGGGCGAAATCCTCGGCATTGTTGAACTGGCGCGGGTTGACGAACAGGGTCACGATCACCCGGTCGCAACTGGCCTTGGCGGCGCGGACCAGGCTCAGGTGCCCCTCGTGCAGCGCGCCCATGGTCGGCACCACGCCGATGCTTTCGCCGCGGGATTTCCAGCCGCGCACCAGCGCGCGCAATTCGGCCAGCGGCCGGACGATGGGCGCGCTCATGCGGGCTTGCCCTCGGCAAAGCCATGTTCGGGGCCGGGAAAGCGGCGGGCGCGAACCTCGGCGGCATAGGCCGCGATGGCGGCATCGGCATCCTGACCCAGCTCGGCATAGCGCTTGACGAATTTCGGCCGGAAATCGGAAAACAGCCCCAGCATGTCGTCGACCACCAGCACCTGCCCGTCGCAATCCAGGCCCGCGCCGATGCCGATGGTGGGCACGGCGATTTCTTGCGTGATGCGCGCCCCCAGCGCCGCGGGCAGCTTTTCCAGCACCACGGCAAAGGCGCCGGCGTCCGTCAGCGCCGCGGCATCCAGGGCGATGCGGTCGGCCTCGTCCCGGCCGCGGCCCTGCACCTTGTAGCCGCCCAGCACATTGACCGATTGCGGCGTCAGCCCGACATGGCCCATCACCGGGATGCCGCGCGCGACCAGGAAGGCCACCGTCTCGGCCATGTGGCGCCCGCCTTCCAGCTTGACCGCCTGGCAGCCGGTCTCGGCCATCAGCCGCGCGGCGTTGCGGAAGGCCTGCTCGGGCCCTTCCTCATAGCTGCCGAAGGGCATGTCCACCACCAGGCAGGCGCGCGCGCAACCCCGCGCCACCGCCTTGCCGTGCAGGATCATCATCTCCATGCTGACGCCGATGGTCGAGGGCAGGCCGTGCAGCACCATGCCCAGGCTGTCGCCGACCAGGGCGATGTCGCAATGCGCATCGACCAGCCGGGCCATCGGCGTGGTATAGGCGGTCAGGCAGACCACCGGCTCGCCGCCCTTGCGGGCGCGGATGTCTCCGGGGCCAAGCTGGCTCTTGCGATCGGGGGTCGCGCTCATCTCTCTCTCCCTTGTCCAGGGCCTTGGCGGCCGCTGCCCGAATATTGGATTCGCGCCGCCATGTCTCGCAATAAAATGATGCAGATGCAGCATTCCCGCGCAGGAAAAGAAGCCGGCCGGTGGCGGCGACAGACCGCCCCTGGAATTTCAAAAGCAAATACAACATGTTGAAATTCACCCCGCCCCAAGGGCCGCCCCGCGGCCGACAAGGCCGTGGCCGCCCCCTGCGCGCGTCCGGCGCCTTCCAGGCCCTGCCTGACTAATGCCGGGCGGCTGCCGCCCCCGCGCGCGCGGGCTTCTCCGCTAGACCGCACATTCCGCGCGCACACGATGCCTGCCTCCCCCGCGCGCGCGGGCTTCCCGAAGGCCCGCCGTCGTAAGCGCCGCCCAGAGCGCTGCCGCGCGCGCGGGCTTCCCGTCGCGCTCGAGCATGAAATGCACCGACACCCTCCACCCCCGCGCGCGCCTCGGCTTCTTCGTTCCCCAAATACTCATGCGGCCGCGCCACCCTCGGCAAGGCCCGCCCGCATGGGCCCGGCCGGCCCGATCCGCCCCGGCCTGCGGCTTGACATGCCGGGGGCCGGGGCCTAGTGCCGGACTTGGCTCCCTGCGGGGCCTGACCAACCAGCGCCGCGCCGAATGCGGCCGTTTCCTCGGGATCGAGACATGACGCTGAACGCTGCCATCCTTGGGGCCTCGGGCTATACGGGTGCCGAACTCGTCCGCATCCTCGCCACCCATCCCCGGATCGAGGTCGCCGCGCTGTCTGCCGACCGCAAGGCAGGGCAGGGCTATGACGAGGTCTTCCCGCACCTGCGCCACCTCAAGCTGCCGGCGCTGGTCAGGATGGAAGAGATCGACTTCTCGGCCATCGACCTGGTGTTCTGCGCGCTGCCACATGGCCTCAGCCAGCCGCTGGTCGCAGCATTGCCGCAGAACGTGAAGATCGTCGACCTGGGCGCCGATTTCCGGCTGCGCGACCCGGCGGATTACAAGAAATGGTATGGGCTCGACCATGCCGCGCCCGAGATCCAGCCCGAGGCGGTCTATGGGCTGACCGAGTTCTATCGCGACCAGATCCGCGACGCGCGGCTGGTCGCCGGCACCGGCTGCAACGCCGCCACCGTGCAATTCGCGCTGCGGCCGCTGATCGGCTCGGGGCTGATCGACCTCGACGACATCATCTGCGACCTCAAGAACGGGATTTCCGGGGCGGGCCGCTCGCTCAAGGAAAACATGCTCTTCGCCGAACGCTCCGAGGATGTGGCGGGCTATTCCCAGGGCGGCAAGCATCGTCACCTGGGCGAGTTCGACCAGGAGTTCTCGGCCCTGGCCGGTCGTCCGGTGCGCATTCAGTTCACCCCGCACCTGGTGCCGGTGAACCGCGGCATCCTGGCCTCCTGCTATCTCAAGGGCGAGCCGCAGGCGGTCCATGCCGCGCTGGCCGAGGCCTATGCCGACGAGCCCTTCATCGTCGTGCTGCCCTATGGGCAACTGCCGGCGATGGCGCATGTGCAGGGCTCGAACTTCTGCCATATCGGGGTGACGGGCGACCGGATCTCGGGGCGGACGCTGGTCGTCTCGACGCTGGACAACCTGTGCAAGGGCTCCTCGGGGCAGGCGGTGCAGAACGCCAACCTGATGCTGGGCCTGCCGGAAACCGAAGGGCTGATGCTGGCGCCGATCTTCCCCTGACCGGAACCGCAAGGCGAGGTTGCGCGTCTTGTCTGGGATAGGGGCGGCGTTTCGCCGCCCTGAAGGAGGAAAGCAAGATGCGTAGCCTGATTGCGACCGCCGTTTCCGCCATGCTGCTTGCGCTGGCCGGCTGCGGCGACAATCCCACCGAACGCGCCGCCACGGGC
>NZ_JRKO01000003.1 GCF_000763885.1 Paracoccus versutus
CCGATTTCAACAGCCGCATCAAGGCGCCGCACGGCTTTCACCTTGATGTGCCGCCGCGCCGGCGCGTCTGGGCCACGCCGAACGGCAAGGCGAATTTCCTGCCGCTGCCGGGGCTGGAGGTCAACGACCCGGTGGACGATCCGCAGATGCTGCGGCTGTCCACGATCCGCTCGCACGACCAGTTCAACACCACGATCTACAGCTACAACGACCGTTACCGGGGCATCCACGGCGACCGCATGGTGCTGTTCATGAATGCGGGCGACATCGCCGCGCGCGGGCTTGCCGACGGCCAGGCGGTGGCGCTGGAGACGATCAGCCGCGACGGCCGGCCCCGGCGGGTCGCGGGGCTGACGGTCGTCGCCTATCCGATGCCGAGCGGCTCGGTCGCGGGATATTACCCGGAGCTGAACCCGCTCATGCCGCTCGACTACCACGACCACATCACCGGAACGCCCGCCGCGAAATCCGTCCCCGTGCGCATCGCCACCTGATCGGGACTCCCGGCCGCGACCCATTTCCCGCGGCGGGAAAAGCCCGTTCAATCCGTCGAAGCGGTGCTGCCGGCAGACGCCATCTGGAGCAGGAGTTTGCCAATCGGATCCATGGCTTGCGGGTTACGGCTGCCCCGCGGAATGCTGGCTGATGCTGACGAGTCGGTCTGTGAACCAGTCAGCGGGGTCGGGCGGGAACAGCGATGGCAAACTATTGCGCGCATACGGGTAGCCGCAAGGATCGCGCCGACTGGCAATTGCCGGCCGATCAGCTTCGGAACACGGCCGCGCTGGCTGCGGCGCGCGGCGCGCCCCTGGGGTTGCAGGCCGTAGCGCATGTGGCCGGTCTTTTTCATGACTTCGGCAAGTATGACCCTGCCTTCGGCCGCCTTCTCGACGGTCAGAATGTCCGGGGGGAACATTCGACGGCCGGCGCCGCCCTGCTTTACGCCCAGTCACCCGCCGGCCTGCGCCCCTGCGCCGAGGTGATCGGCCATGCCATCCTGGGCCAACATGCGGGCCTGCCCGACCGCTATGGCGCGGACAACAGCATGGAGCGCCGGCTCGACGCTTTCCGCGATCCGATTGCGCCGGAAATCTCGGCGGCGGCCGGTTCGGATTTCGGTCCCGTCGCCAGGGAACTGGCGGCGCTAGATGCGGCCGGCCTCCTGCGGTTTCGATCTGCCGGGCGCCGCGCGCATGGCGTTTTCCGCGATACCGAGGCCTTCTATGCCGGGCTGAACGGCACGCGGCCGGATCTTGACTAGCCGGCCCTGGCCGATCTGTTGCCGGACTGGAGACGCGCCTTAGACACGCATATGGCGCAATTCGACCGCGATGGCCGGATCAACCGCCTGCGCGCCGATATCCTGGCCCATGTCCGGCGCGGCGCGGCCATGGCGCCGGGACTGTTCACCCTGACCGTGCCCACCGGCGGCGGCAAGACGCTGGCCTCGCTGGGGTTTGCGCTGGACCATGCCGCAGGCCACGGGCATCGCCGGATTATCTTTGCGATTCCATACACGGAGGCGTGGATCGAAACACCCAGACCTATGGCCAGCCGCTCCGCCTGGGCAAACCTCCTTCACGAAAGCGCGGATCAGCAGGTACCCATTGCTCGGGAAAGGCTGAAGGGCTGCAAGGGGCCCGGCCTTCCCGGTATTCGCCGACGGCGATCATGCCAGTGCGAGGGCCCGATAGACATAGGCGCGGTGCGGCGGGCACGAAGCCGGGGCGGCTCGCCCCCTAGCCGTCCTGCGCCCGCAGCACCTGGGCCGGGCGCGCCGACAGCGGGCGCAGCGCAAAACCGATGCCGGCCAGCATGACCGCAACCACGCCGCCCAGGACGATCGCCACCGCCGAGACCGGCTCGAACACGTAGCGCGTCTCCATCACGAAGGTGATCACCGCCCAGCCAGCGACCCCGCCGGCAAGGATCGCGACGAGGCCTGCCGCGGCCCCCATCAGCGCCGAGCGCAGCGCGAAGGACGCAAGGATGCGGCCCCGCGTCGCGCCCAGCGTGCGCAGGACCGCCGCCTCGAAGAGCCGCGCCCGCTCGCCCGCCGCGGCGGCGCCGATCAGCACCATGAACCCGGTCACGAGCGTCGCCCCCGCCGCCCAGGCGGCGGCCGAGGCGATGGCGCCGAGCGCCTCGGCCACCCGGTCCGCCGCATCGCGAACCCGGATGGCGGTCACGTTCGGGAAGGCGCGCGCCAGATCGCGCAGGATGCGGCCCTCGGCCTCGGTCCCGGCATAGACCGTGGCGATATGGGTATGGGGCGCGCCGCTCAGCGCGTTCGGGCTCATCGACATGACGAAGCCGAGGCCGCCGGTCGAGAAATCGACCGCGCGGAAGCTGGTGATCCGGGCCTCGATGTCGCGGCCCAGGATGTTCACCGTGATCCGGTCGCCCAGCGTCAACCCCAGTTCCGCGGCCTCCTCGGCCCCGAACGAGACCTGTGGCGGGCCATCGTAGCCCTGGGGCCACCAGGTGCCGGCAGTCACCGTGGTGCCTTCGGGCGGGGCTTCGGAATAGGTGACGCCGCGATCGCCGCGCAGCACCCAGTGGTCGCCCGCAACCTCGGCGGCGGGCCGGCCGTTGATGCGGGTCAGGATGCCGCGCAGCATGGGGGCGCTCTCCACCCGCTCGACGCCGGGGTCCGCATCCAGCCGGGCATTGAACGCCGCCATCTGGTCGTTCTGGATGTCGAGGAAGAAATAGGCCGGCGCGCGGGCCGGCAGGTCGCGGTCGATGGCGGCGCGCAGGTTGGCCTCGATCTGTCCCACGCTGGCCAGCACAGCAAGGCCCAGCCCCAGCGAGAGGATGACCGAGGTGGTTTCCTGTCCCGGCCCGCCGATGGCCGACAGCGCCAGCCGTAATGTCGGCCGCCCGCGCAGGGCGGGCCTGCGCGCCAGGAACCGCGCCGCGCGGCGCACCAGCACGGCCGACAGGACCAGCACCCCCAGCGCCGCCACGATGCCGAAGGCCGCCCCCAGCGCCAGTTGCGGCACGCCGGAAAACAGCGCCGCCCCGCCGATCAGCACGGCCGATAGTGCCGCGGACACCGCCCACCACACCGGCCGGGGCCAGCCGGGCGCCGCGCCCGCCGCCTCGCGGTAAAGCGCCGCCGCCCGGATGCGGGCGGTGCGCGCCAGCGGCCAGAGCGTGAAGAGCAGCGCGGTGGCGATGCCGTAGAACGCCGCCTCGGCCAGCGGTGCGGGCCAGGGCGCAAAGACCGCCGGCACGGGCAGCAGCCGCCCGATCATCGGCGCGAGCGCCAGGGGAATGGCTGCGCCAAGGATCAGCCCAGCCCCGACCCCCAGGGCGGTCAGCGCCGCGATCTGGAACAGATAGGTCAGGAACACCACCCGCTGATCGGCCCCAAGGGTGCGCAGCGTGGCGATGGTCGCCGTCTTGCCCGCCAGATAGGCGCGCACCGCCGCCGAGACGCCGACCCCGCCCACCGCCAGGCCGGCCAGCCCGACGATCACCAGGAAAGCCCCGATCCGGTCCACGAAGCGTTCGATCCCCGGCGCGGCGCGGCGGCTGTCCCGCCAGCGCAGGCCGGTGTCGGGAAAGGCGGCCATCGCCTCTTGCCGCAGGGCGTCAAGGTCCGTCCCAGGCGGCAGGAGCATGCGGTATTGCGTGTCGAACAGCGTGCCCGGCCCGATCAGCCCCGAATCCGCCAGCGCCGGGCTGGCGACCAGCGTGCGCGGGCCAAGGCCGAAGCCGCCCGAGGCGCTGTCGGGTTCGCCCACCAGCACCGCCTCCAGGCGAAAGGATTGCAGGCCCAGCCGGAACCTGTCGCCGATGCCAAGGCCCAGCCGGTCGACCAGCACCCGGTCCATCACCGCGCCCGGCAGGCCGTCCTTGTCCGCCAGCGCCTGATCGAGCGGCATCGGCGGGTCCAGATCGACCGTGCCGACCAGCGGATAGGCGCCGTCCACGGCCTTCACCTGGGTCAGGCCATGCTCGGCCACGTCGCCTTCGCCCACCACGGCCATCGAGCGAAAGTCGATTACCTCGGAGGTGCGCAGCGCGACGCGATCCATGAAGGCGCGCTCGGCCTCGGTGGCATGGCGATAGGTGAACTGCATCTGCGCATCGCCGCCCAGCAGGATCGCGCCCTGGTCGGCCAGCCCCGCCTGGATCGAGGCGCGCACGATGCCCACCGCAGCGATGGCCGCGACGCCAAGGACCAGGCAGGCCAGGAAGATGCGGAAGCCGCGCAACCCGCCGCGCAGCTCGCGCCGGGCAAGGCGCAGGGCCGTGCGGGCGCTCATGGCCGGACCGCGGGGCAGGGGGCGCTTCGGCCCGGCACCCGCGCCGGGCGGCAAGGGGACCGGGCCGTCATTCCGCCGCCCTCTGTCCGGCCGCCTCATCCTCGATCCGGCCGTCGGCCAGATGCACCACCCGGTCGCAGCGCGCCGCGAGTTCGGGCGCATGGGTGACGAGGATCAGCGTCGCGCCGTGCCGGTCGCGCAGACCGAACAGCAGGTCCATGATCGCCCGGCCGTTCCTTCCGTCCAGGTTGCCGGTCGGCTCGTCGGCCAGCAGGATCGCGGGGCGCGTCACCGCGGCGCGGGCCAAGGCCACGCGCTGCTGCTCGCCCCCCGACAGCTGCGCGGGATAATGCCCGGCGCGTTTCTCCAGCCCCACGGCCGCCAGTTCGGCGGCCGCGCGTTCGAAAGCATCCTTCGCGCCCATCAGCTCCAGCGGCACGGCGACGTTTTCCAGCGCCGTCATCGTCGGGATGAGGTGGAAGGACTGGAAGACCACGCCCATATTCCCCCTGCGGAACCGGGCAAGCGCATCTTCGTCCAGCGCCGTCAGATCGCGACCCAGCGCGCGGACGCTGCCCCCCGTGGCCCGTTCGAGCCCGCCCATGAGCATGAGGAGAGAGGACTTGCCCGAACCAGACGGACCCACCAGCCCCAAGGTCTCGCCCTGCGCCACGTCGAGGGTGATGCCTTTCAGGATTTCCACCGGACCGGCGTTTCCCATCAACGTCAGCCGCGCTTCGCGCAGCGAAACCACCGGCTCCGTCATCACCCGTCCTTCACCTGACCGTCCTGCCTCGGGATATGGGGCCGGGCGGGATTTCCGCAACCGCATGATGGCGATGATGTCCGTGGTCTTCATCGGTTTGGCGCTGCTGGCGCTGCCGGCGGCGGCAGGGCCGCTGCGGCTGGTGGCGCTGGGCGACAGTTTGACGCAGGGCTACGGCCTGCCGCCGGACCAGGGCTTCGTGCCGCAGCTGGAGGGCTGGCTGCGGGCCGAAGGGCGCGAGGTGACGGTGCTGAACGCCGGGGTCTCGGGCGACACCACCGCGGGCGGGCGGGCGCGGGTCGGCTGGGCGCTGGCCGATGGGGCGGATGCGATGATCGTGGCGCTGGGCGGCAACGATCTTCTGCGCGGCATCCTGCCCGAGGTCAGCCGCGCCAACCTGGACGCGATCCTGGCCGAGGCGGCCGCGCAGGACGTGCCCGTGCTGCTGGTGGGGATGGAGGCGCCGGGCAATTACGGCCCCGAATACCGCCGGGCCTTCGACGCGATCTACCCGGACCTGGCCCAGGCGCATGACGTGCCGCTGGCGGGCAGCTTCCTTGCGCCGCTGCTTGAAGGCACGGGCGATCCCGCGGGCTTGGGCGCCTATCTGCAACCCGACGGGCTGCATCCGAATGCCGCGGGCGTGGCGCGGATCGTCGAAGGGCTGGGCCCCGAGGTGCTGCGGTTCCTGGACGGCATCGAAGGGAAGGAATGACATCGCCGGGAACCGGGCTCTGCGCCGGCTGCCGGGCGACGGCGTGAAGGCGCAGGCGGCCATGCCTACAAGTTGCCAAGGCGGGCTCTCGCATCAGGCCGACAAGGGGCAGCTTGCGGCTGACCGCTTCGGGAAGGCTGCAATCCGACGCGACCGGGCTGCGGTCATCGGCCGGCGGCTGTTTCCCGCCCTCGGGCGTTCCGGCATCACGCCAGCGCCTTGCCCAGGCGCAGAGCCGCGCCATCGCCAGGTCCAGATCCGCGTCCGTGGTCCGGTGATGGCACAAGGCGGCCTGCGGCCCGCGTTCGCCATGCACCCAGGTATCCGAGAAGGCGGCGCCCCCTGTTCTTGCAGCCGCATCATGATCTCGGCGTTCAGCGCTGCCAGCGCAGTCGTGTCCAGCCCGCCCGGATCATAGCGGAAGCAGAGGATGTCCAGCGTGACGGGCGACAGGCAGCGGACCGCGGCTCGGCGTCGATCCTCGCGGCAAGGCGGTGGAGCCGGTCGATGTTGCGCCCGAAACCTGCGCGCCTTGTTCCTTGAGCATCATCCATATCTTCAATGCGCGAAATCCGCGTGGTGCAGGGCTTTCGCACCGCCTGGGGCATCGGGCGCCGGACGGGGCGGTCGCGCGGGGCTGCCGTGCGGGCGATGGCGTCCCGCCGCGGCATGGGCGATGCAGGCGAGCGTGCCCCAGTCCTCCGGGTCCAGCGTCTCCGGGCGCGCGGCCCTGGCGCTCATCCCATCCGGTAGCCGGGGGTGGATTCGGAAAGCGCGCGTTCCTCGTCGTCCATGTCCTCGGGGATGTCCTGGAACAGCGGGGTGGACAGGTAGCGCTCGCCTGTGTCGGGCAGCATGGCAAGGATCACCGTGCCGGGCACGGCCTTTTCGGCGATGCCCATGGCGGCGGCAAAGGTCGCGCCGCCCGAGATGCCGGTCAGGATCCCCTCGCGCGCGGCCAGCTTTTTCGCCCAGGCGATGCCATCCGCGCCGGGCACGGTGACAAGCTCGTCATAGCCGCCCTTGTCCAGCGCCTCCTGCAGCACGAAGGGGATGAAGTCCGGGGTCCAGCCCTGGATCGGATGCGGCTCGAAGGCCGGATGGCTGGCCGCCGGCGCATCCGCCGCGCCCCGTTGCTGCGCGATGCCGCTGGAGACCAGGGCGGCATTGGCCGGCTCGGCCAGCACGATCCTGGTCTGGGGGCATTCCTTGCGCAGGACGCGGGCCAGGCCGGTGACGGTGCCGCCGGTGCCATAGCCCGTCACCACGCAGTCGAGCCTGCGCCCGGCGAAATCGCCCAGGATCTCGCGCGCCGTGGTCGCCTCGTGGATGTCGGCATTGGCCGCGGTCTCGAACTGGCGGGCCAGGAACCAGCCGTGTTTCTGCGCCAGTTCCACGGCCTTGTTGTACATCCCCGTGCCCTTTTCGGCGCGGGGCGTCAGCACCACCTTTGCCCCCAGCAGCCGCATCAGCCGCCGCCGCTCGACCGAGAAGCTTTCCGCCATGGTGACGACCAGCGGATAGCCCTTTTGCGCGCAGACCATGGCCAGCCCGATGCCGGTGTTGCCGCTGGTCGCCTCGACCACGGTCTGCCCCGGCTTCAACGCGCCTGAGCGTTCCGCCGCCTCGATGATGTTCAGCGCCAGCCGGTCCTTGACCGAGGCGGCGGGGTTGAAGAACTCTGCCTTGACGTAGAGATCCACCCCGTCGGGCGCCAGGTTGTTGACGCGGATCACCGGCGTGTCGCCCACCGTGTCCAGGATGCTGTCATAGAGCCGCCCGCGACCGGCGGTCGTCCTTGTGCCTTGCGTCGTCATGGTCCGATTCCCTTGGCTAAAGATGAAGCGATCATGGTCCAACGGCGATCGGAATGCTTGATCGAACCATGAAGAAGTCGTGCAGGTGCCCCCGCTTTGCGATAGGCTTGCGCATGATCCACATCTTCGGCGACTTCGAGCGGGATGACCAGAAATTCGAGCTGCGGCGGAGCGGTTCGGCTGGAGCCACAGGGGTTCCTGGTGCTGCGCGGGCTTTTGCGGGCTGGCGGGCGGCTGGTCGGCAAGGGCGAATGGTGGATGTCCTCTGAGGGTCGTGTCCGACGCCGACGCCGGCGCCGCCACCCGCATCCGCGCCGCATGGGCTGCGCTCGGGGACGATGGCGAGCGGCAGGACATCGTCCGCACCGTTCACGGCCGCGGTTTCCGGCTGGTGCCCGCCGTTCGCTTGCGCAGGTCGCCGCCGCGACGGGGCCCCGCGCTGGCGGCGCTGCCGTTCCGCCCTTCCGGCTAGTCGCATGACCACGCCATCCTGACCGAGGCCCTGCCGCATGAGATCCTGCGCGCGCTGTCGCGCCTGCGCTGGCTTGCGGTGATCGCGCGGGACTCTTCGTTCCGCTTTGGCCGGGCCTGACTTTCAGGCAATCGGCGCGCCTTGGCGCCCGTTCCATCCTGACCGGCACGCTGGAGCTGTCCGGGCACATGCTGGCTGCCAGCATCGAGCGGGTCGAGCCCGCCAGCGCCGGCATCCTCTGGACCGACCGCATCTCGCGCCCGCTGGACCCGCTGCTCCACGGCATGCTGGGTGTCCCTGATCCAGCAGCAGGATGTCGGTCCTGCCGCGGATTGGGCGGACCGGGCCGCCGCGGGCGCATTTCCTGATCAGGACGGTCGCGCTGGCGGCGAACGGCCTTGCGCGGCGCGACGAGCGGGCGGAAGGCTGGGACACCACCAGGCTGCGCCCGGACACTACGGCCAAGGCTTCCCGCTGCGCGGCCCCAAGCGGCGCGGGCAGCTCGCGCGGGGACTGGTTCGGCTTTGCCTGACGCCCGGCGAGCCGTGGATGATCCGGGCGACAAGGCCCGCGCCGGTTGCCGGACATGCCGAACGGTTCCGCCGGCGCGGCGCGGATAGCGCTCGACCTCCATGCCGTCGGCTTGGCGCTGGCCCCGGTCGTCTGCGCGCCCATGCCCGCCCGTTCCGGGCGCTGTCGGGTGCCGTTTCCCGGCATGGCCAGCGTCCTTGGCCCATGCGCCGCCTCCCGCGCCAGGGGGGCGCGGAATCGCATTGCCATCCTAATGGAATGTCTGCATACTATAGTATGTGACTTACCTGCCCGGCCCCGGCGCGCCCAAACCTTTGGGCAGTTCAAGCCCGCCGGAGCTGAACGAGGATGGAATGGCGGCAAAGAAGCCCGACCCCACGAAGGCCGCAGCGCGGCACGGGTCCGAGACGAATATCCCGGCCGCCCCTGCCGCCGCCCCTCGGGACGCCCAGCCGCGCATCCATGCCGAGGGGGCGGGCGGCACCGCCCTGGGCCTCAGCGCGATCGGCATGGGGCTTGCCACCCAGACCGCGACCCATGCCGGGCAATCCGACCTGCTGTCCCAGGCCGCCGAGGAGCCCGGCAAAGCCCCGGACCTTGCCGGCGACCGGGCGGTTGCGGGGGCGGAAACCTTCGCCAGCATGGCGCCCGCCGGCGCGTTCGCCGTGGCGCAATCGGCCGTGCCGGCGGGCGCGTCGCAGGTGCCGCAGGCTGATGCCGCAGCATCCGGCGGCGGCACGCCGGCTGCCGACAGCGTGGCCGCCTTTGCGCCGCCCCTGGGCAGGATCGGCGATCAGGAGGCGGGCGAATTGTCGATTCGCGCGGCCGTCAACACCACCTTGCCCGCGGCGGAGCCGCCGGCTGCCGCGCCGGTCACGGATCGCCTGGCCGCTGCGCCTTCGCGCGTCGTTGCGGGCGATGGGCCGACGGCTGCGGCGGCCGATGCGGGCCCTGTCGCCCAGGACGGGACGGCTGCCGAAGATGCGCCTTCCGAGGCGGACGGGTCGCTTCTGGGCGAGGACGGGCTGGTCGACAGCCTCGTCTCGCCCATCCTCGGCGCCGACGGGCTGCTGGGCACGGTGACGGATTCGCTGGTCGACCCGATCCTTGGCCCGGACGGGCTGGTGAGCGATCTGCTGAACCCCATCCTGGGCAAGGATGGCCTGCTGGACAGTGTGGTGGGCGTCGTCCAGGAGGGCCTGCTCGAGCCGATTCTGGGCAAGGACGGGCTGCTGGGCAATCTCGTCACCCCCATCCTGGGCGAGGGCGGCCTGATCGACAGCCTCGTCTCGCCCATCCTCGGCCCAGACGGGTTGCTGGGCACGGTGACGGATTCGCTGCTCGATCCGATCCTGGGGCCT
The DNA here is from genome assembly GCF_000763885.1 of Paracoccus versutus. Lineage (GTDB taxonomy): Bacteria > Pseudomonadota > Alphaproteobacteria > Rhodobacterales > Rhodobacteraceae > Paracoccus > Paracoccus versutus. The sequence goes on from NZ_JRKO01000003.1 coordinate 9,940, forward strand.
GATGGGCTGGTGGGCGAAGCCCTGGCCCCCATCCTGGGCGAGGATGGACTGGTCGACAGCCTTGTTTCCCCCATTCTCGGCCCCGACGGGTTGCTGGGCACGGTGACGGATTCGCTGCTCGATCCGATCCTGGGGCCCGACGGGCTGGTGGGCGAAGCCCTGGCCCCCATCCTGGGCGAGGATGGACTGGTCGACAGCCTCGTTTCCCCCATTCTCGGTTCCGATGGGGTTCTGGGCACGGTGACGGATTCGCTGCTCGATCCGATTCTGGGGCCTGATGGGCTGGTGGGCGACGTCCTGGCTCCCATCCTGGGCGAGGACGGTGCGCTCGGCAGCGTGGTGGGCGTCGTCCAGGAAAGCGTGCTCGAGCCGGTGCTGGGCCAAGACGGGCTGCTGGGAAGCGTGGTTGATCCCCTTCTGGGCCAGGGCGGGCTGGTCGACAGCCTCGTCTCGCCCGTCCTTGGCCCCGAGGGGCTGCTGGGCACGGTGACGGATTCGCTGGTCGATCCCATCCTTGGTCCCGACGGCTTGCTGGGCGCGGTCCTTGACCCCATCCTGGGCGAGGACAGTGCGCTCGGCAGCGTGGTGGGGGTCGTCCAGGAAGGCTTGCTGGAGCCGATCCTGGGTGAAAGCGGGCTGCTGGGTGGCATCACGGCGCCCATCCTGGCCGAAGACGGGTTGCTGGGCGGCATCACGGCCCCGATCCTGGGGGAGGGCGGTCTGCTGGGTCCGATCCTTGGACCGGGCGGTCTGCTGGGCGGCCTGACCGGCAGCCTGCTGGGCAGGGGAAGCGCGTCAAGCGCCACGGTCCCGGCCCAGGCATCGCCTGCGCCGGTTCTGGAAGAACCCGGCGCGCTTGCCGCTTCGCTGGCTGAACCCGTGTCGGAGGAAGGCGCTCTGGCGACGGGCGTGCTGGGCGCGGTCGCCGATGCGGTGGGGACCGGCGACCCGATCCTGGACGAGAATGGCGCGCTATCCGCCGGGCTTGACCTGGTGCAGGACGTTCTTGGCCCTGTCGCCGGCGAGGGCGGCCTGCTGGGGGGAATCGCGACCGGGATCGCCGGGCAAGCCGCGCCAGAGCCGGCTGCGGGCTCGGATCCGGCATTGCCGCTGGCCGGCGGCCTGCTGGACGAGCTGACCGGGCTGCTGGGAGCAGGCGCCGGCCAGGAACCGCAGCTTTCGGCCGGGGCCCCGACCGGGGAAGAGCATGGCGATGACGACGGCTTCCTGGAAAGCCTGATCGGCGGCGATCCGTCCATCGCCGGCGCGGTGTTCGACGCATCGGACATGGTGACGGACCTGCTGTTCCATGAATTGCTCTCGGACCAGGATGTCTTCGGCATCGACCCCGCGGCCGAGCCCCCCCTGACCGACGACCTGGTGGGCGGCCTTCTGGGCGTGGTCGGGCTGGAAGCGGCCCTGGCCCAGCCCCAGGCGGCGGCCAGCGACGCCCTGGCCGGGCATGATCCCGAGGTGGACAGCCTGCTCAACGAGATCATCGACAGCGGCGAACGGGCGACGGGCGGCGTGACCGACCCCCTGGCGGCGCTGCTGGACCCGATCGGCGCGGAAATCGGCGAGGGAGGGCTTTTTGCGGCGGATGCGGCCGTCGAAAACGCGCTCGCCACGCTGTTCGGAGAAGATGCGGTCGAGAGCGAAGCCGCCTCGTCGCTTCTGGGCGGCGGCGGGCTGCTGGGCCAGCTTGGCCTGTTCCCGGGCGACGACGACAACCACTGACAGCCGACCTGCGAGCATACGCAGCGCGGAGATAATGCGTAAATTAGTCTTTTAAGGCAAATGGACGAGCCGTTCATCCTGTGCATATTGGCGCTGCCCTCTTGCCACAACGAACTGTTTTGTCCGAAGTAAAGCCACAGAACCGCCGACATGCGCGGCCTTGCGAAGAAGATCCGGCGGATGCCATCCATGATTCTTATAAGACATAATCTGTCGCGCCTTGCGCTGCCCAGCGGCTTTGAAACCCGGTTCTTTTCCAGAAGGCGCGGCGTTGCGGCCCTGGCCCTGATCCTTGCCGTTCTGGGCGGCACGCCCGCCGCCGTGCAGGCCACCACCTTGCCCCAGGCGGTGCTTGTCGCTTCGGAACGCGATCCGGGGATCACGGCGATGCGCCAGCAGGTCGCGCGCCGCTCGGTCGACATCGAGGCGGCCAGGGACCAGCGCTATCCGCAGTTCAGCATTTCGGCCGATACCAACACCACCGATGCCAACGGCGCCGGGGTGACGCTGACGGTCTCGCAGGTGCTGTATGACTGGGGCCGGGTGCGCAACCTGATCGCCAGCACCTCGCAGGAGCGGGTGAAATCCGTCTCCGAACTGAAGATGGGGATCGAGCAGCTGACGCTGGAGGTTTCGAACTTCTATCTCGACATCGAGGTGCTGGACAGGAAGATCGCCCGCACCCGCGACTATCTGGGCTTTGCCCAGCGGATCGCGGGACATGCCGCGGCCCGCGCCCAGGGCGGGCTGGGCGACAGCGGAGAGGTCGCGCGGGCGGAGCTGGAAATCGCCCGGACCGAGGAGCGGCTGGACCAGCTGACCAGCGAGCGCGGGCTGGCGCTTTCGCAGCTTGCCTTCCTGATGGGGCGGGCGCCGGGCAGCATCGCCAAGCCGCCGGAGCTGGGCTTTGCCGGCCGCTACGCCAAGGCCGATGCGGTCGAGGCGGCGGTCCGCCTGTCGCCGGATTTCATCGCCGCCAATGCGGAGCTGGGCGTGGCCGAGGCCGGGATCGCCCTGGCGCGGGCCGAACGGCTGCCGGTGATCCGCCTGCAAGCGCAGGGCCGCGCCGACCTGGATGGCGGGCGCAGCCGCACCGCGGTCGGGCTGGCCGCCGGCGTCGACCTGAACGCGGGCAGCTTCAGCGGCCGGCAGATCCAGTCGGCGCAGCTCGAGGCGGATGCGGCGCGCTCCAACATGGAGGCGATCCGGCGCAACCTGGCCAACGGCGCCCAAAGCGCGGTCGAGCGCGTGCGCGTGCTGCGGGCCAGCGAGGCGTCGCAATCCCGGCAGCTGGCGCAGGCGCAGCAGGTGCTGGACAGCTATGAAGAGCAATTCGTCGGCGGCCAGCGGGAACTGATCGACCTGCTGACCACCGGGCGCGACCTCTACGACGCGCAGATCGACAGCATTGCCACCTATGACGCCAGAAAGCGCACCGAATACCAGGCGGCACATGACCTCGGCGTGCTTGGCACGCTCATCCTCGCCAATTCCGCGGGAGGCTGAAACCGTTGAGCGCATCCAAGCATGACCCCCAATCCCCGGCGACGGACCCCCTGGTCCTGGGTCTTGTCGAGCTTTGCCGCGTCCATGGCGTCTCGGCCTCGGCCGAGCGGCTGACCGACGGGCTGCCCCGCGCCCGCGGCGAAAGCCTGCCGCCCCGGCTTGCCGCGCTGGCCCTGCGCCGCGCCAACATGAGCTGCCGCATCAGCAACGAGCCCCTGGCCGGCTTTCCCGAACACGGCCTGCCCGCGCTTTTGTTCCTGCGCGACGGCAGCACCGTCATCCTCGAGGCCATGCACGACGGCCAGGCCAGCCTGATCCTGCCCGCCACCGGCGGCGGCCGGGCGGTCTGGACGGCCGAGGAACTGGCCGAACGCCATGACGGGCGCATCCTGGTGTCCAAGCCCATCGACATCGTCGCAGACCGGCTGGACAAGACCGATGGCGAAAAGCGGCACTGGATCATCGGCCCGGTGCTGGACAACTGGCCGATCTATCGCGATGTCATCATCGCCTCGTTCGTTGCCAACCTGCTGGCCATCGCCACGGCGCTGTTCTCGATGCAGGTCTATGACCGCGTGGTGCCGAACCAGGCGTTCGACACCCTGTGGATCCTGGCCAGCGGCGTGGGCATCGCCATCGTGCTGGAGATCCTGCTGCGGATCATGCGCGCCTCGCTGATCGACGTGTCGGGGCGCGACCTTGACCTGCGGCTGTCGGCGCAGCTTTTCGACCGGGTGTCGAACCTGCGGCTGGCGCATCAGCCGAAATCGACCGGCGTATTCGCCAACCAGGTCCGCGACTTTGCCACGGTGCGCGAATTCTTCACCTCGGGCACCGTCACGGCGCTTTGCGACATTCCCTTCGTCATCATCTTCATCGGCGTCTTGGCCTGGCTGGGCGGCGCGCTGGCGCTGGTCGTGGTGGCGGCGGTGGTGCTGACCGTCCTACCCGGCCTGGTGCTGCAGCGTCGCCTGGGCCGCGCCTCGCGCGAAAGCACCCGCGAGGCGGCGGCGCTGAACGGGCTGCTGCTGGAAACCGTCTCGAACCTGGAAACCGTCAAGGCGGCGCGGGCCGAGGGGCGGTTGCAGCGCGCCTATGCGCAATTGACCGCGACCATGGCGACGACGGCGGTCAAGACCCGCGGGCTGACCAACCTGATGACGCAGCTGGTCAGCTCGGTGCAGAAATTCGCCTATGCCGGCATCATCATCGTCGGGGTCTACCTGATCAGTTCGGGCGAGCTGACGGTAGGCAGCCTGATCGCCTGCACGCTTCTGTCCAGCCGCACGCTGGCGCCGATGGGGCAGGTCGCGGGGCTTCTGGCGCGCTGGCAGCATGTCCGCGCCGCGATGGAGGGGCTGGACGAGATCATGAAGACCCCGGTCGAGCGTCCCGCCGACCGCCATTACGTCCGCGCCCCGGCCTTGTCGGGCGAATACCGGCTGGAAGAGGTCGGCTATCGCCACGACCCCGAGGCCGCGCCGGTCGTCAGCATTCCGGCGCTGACCCTGGCGGCGGGGGAAAAGATCGCGCTTCTGGGCGGGAACGGCGCGGGCAAGTCCACGCTCTTGCGCCTGCTGGCCGGGCTGACCGATCCGCAGGACGGGGCGGTGCTGGTCGACAACCTTGCGCTCAGCCAGATCGACCCGATCGACCGCCGCCGGCAGATCGGCTACCTGCCGCAGAACGTCGCGCTGTTCCAGGGCACCCTGCGCGACAACCTGCTGCTGGATCACGGCCTGCACAGCGACGAGGAACTGCTGGCCGCGCTGGATGCGGTGGGGCTTGGCGGCTATGTCCGCCGCCATGTCCGCGGCCTGGACCTGCAGATCTACAGCAATGCCAATGTCTCGGGCGGCCAGAAGCAGGCCATCGGCCTGGCGCGGGTCATCCTGCAGGATCCGCGCATCGTGCTGCTGGACGAGCCGACCTCGGCCTTCGACCATGTGACCGAGGCCAAGGTCATCGCCTTCCTGCGGGAATGGCTGGAGGGGCGGACGGCCATCATCTCGACCCACAAGCGCGAAGTGCTGGGGCTGGCCAGCCGGGCGGTGGTGCTGAAGGACGGGCGGGTCGTCCGTGACGGGGATCTGATGCAGATCCTCAATGCGGCCAGGGCGAACAGGGTGCAGCAGGCGCCCGTTCACGTGGTGACATGAACGGTGACGATTCCGTCAGCGCCAACCATATCGACGGAAGTTATCGGCGGCTGGTGCTGCGGCAGGCAAGATGGACCATCCAGATCGTCTTTCTGGCGGTGATCGTCGCCGTGGTCTGGGCCGCCCTGGCCCAGATCGACCAGATCACCCGCGGCGACGGCCGGGTCATTCCGCTGCGCCGGTTGCAGACGATCCAGAGCCTCGAGGGCGGCATTCTCGCCGAATTGCTGGTCGCCGAAGGCGACGTGGTCCGGCAGGACCAGGTCATCGCCCATCTGGACGCGACGCGCCCGCGCGCCGCCTTCCTGGCCGTGCAATCCGAGATCGAGGCCCTGGAGGCCGAGGTGGCGCGGCTGGAGGCCGAAGTCCTGGAAAAGCCGGTGCTGGATTTCGGCCCCGATCCGACCGAGACGCAGCAGACCGAATTGCGGCTGTTCAAGGCCCGGCGCACCCGGCTGGAATCCTCGCTTGCCGCGCTGGAGCAGGAGCGCGTCTCGGTCCAGGAACAGCTGGACATCCTTCAGCCGCTGGCCGCCAGCGGCTCGGTCAGCCGCATCGACCTGCTGCAACTGCGACAGAAAAGCGCCGAGCTTGACGGCAAGATCAGCGAGGCGCGCAACGGCTATGTCCAGGACGCCTATCGCGACCTGGCCGAGCGCCGGGCCAAGCTGACCCAGCTGCAGCAGGATCTGGTGCGCAAGGAGGACGAGCTGCGCCGCACCGTCATCCGTTCCCCGGTCGAGGGGCGGATCAACAACATCACCATCACCACCCTGGGCGGCGTCGTCCAGCCCGGCGAGGCGATCATGGAGATCACGCCCATCGACGACCAGCTGCTGATCGAGACCAAGATCCTGCCCCGCGACGTGGCCTTCATCGCCCCGGACATGCCGGCCAGCGTCAAGATCACCGCCTATGACTTTGCGGTCTATGGCGACCTGCGCGGGCGCGTCACGCAGATCTCCGAGGATACGGTCGAGGAGGAAACCGCGACCGGCCCGCAGGACTTCTATCGCGTCATGGTCCAGACCGAGCGCAGCTATCTGGAGCGGTTCGGCGAAGAATACCCGATCCGCCCCGGCATGGTGGCGCAGGTGGACATCGAAAGCGGCAAGCAATCCATCCTCAGCTACCTGATCCGCCCCCTGCTGCGCGCAAGGCTGCGCTAACCCTTGAAACGATGCGATTTTCCCATGCGCCATGATCCGACCCGCCTGTCCAGGACATCCCTAGCCGCCACCCTGCTTCTGGGCGCGCTGACCCTGCCCGCCGCGGCGCGGGTCTATGACCGGGTCGAGGTGCGCGGCGCCGAGTTCGTCCCCCAGGACGACATCCGCCGCGCCTGCGGGGCGCTTGACGGCATTGCGCTGGAGGCGGCGGACCTGGCCGGGGTCGAGCGCTGCCTGATGTCCACCGGCGTGTTCGAGCGCGTCTCGGTCAGCGGACAGGGGGATGCGCTGGTCATCGACGTGACCGAGGTCGAGCAGAGGCCGGGCCGGATCGAGGCGGCGATCTCATGGGTGAACGACCGCAGCCTGACCGGCAGCCTGTCCTATGAGCAATACAACCTGCTGCCCGATACCTTCGCCGCCGTGCATGGCGATTTCAGCCGCGACGCCAAAAGCTTCGACATCAGCCTCTATCGCGCCGACGCTTTCCGGCCGGGGCTGCATTTCGGCATCGACATCCTGGGCCAGCGCAGCAATTTCAGCGACCTGGCGTTCTCCATGCGCAGCCACCAGGCCGAGTTCTACCTGGCCGCGACGCCGGACGAGGCCACGCGCATCGAATACGGCATCGGCTGGCGCGACCACAGGCTGTTCGGGCTGGATGCCGATGCCAGCCCGCTGCTGCAACGGGAACAAGGCCAGCTTGACGCGCCCTTCCTGCGCCTGGGCTTCAGCCATGGCGACCGGGCAGGGGGGAAAACCGGCGGCCTGTTCGTGCAGTTCGAGCAATTCCTGTGGAACCTGGGCACATCCAGCCCGATCTCGGAAACCCGGCTGGAACTGGATGCGCGCCATGTGCTGGCGGGCGGCACCGTGTTGATGCTGGGGCTGGACGGCGGCATCGTCGCCGGGCTGTCCGGCAACGACACGACCGCGCTGGACCGGGTGTTTCCGGGCGGCGACAGTTTTCGCGGCTTCGCCCCGCGCGGCATCGGTCCGGCCGATGGCGATGATTTCCTGGGCGGCAACCGCCACCTGATCCTCTCGGCCGAGGTGCAGCACGAGCTGGGCAAGGTGATGGGCACCGCCCTGCGCGGCGGGATATTCGCCGATCTCGGCTCGGTCTGGGGGCTCGACGATACGTTGGGCGGGCGCATCGACGACAAGGCGCATATCCGCAGCAGCATCGGCCTGTCGCTGACCTTCGACGTGGCCAGCACGCCGGTCTCGCTTTATGCCGCGGTGCCGGTCCGGCACCAGCCCCAGGATGAGCGGCAGGTCTTCGGCCTATCCGTCAACGCAAGGTTTTGACGCCGCGCCAAGCCGGCGGGTGCGATTGTCCATCGCCTGCCGGAACAGCGTCATGTAGCGCGGCGCCACGGATTGCAGCGTATGGGCCTGGCCCAGGACGCGCGCTGCCCGGCCAAGCCGCGCCCGCCTTGCGGCATCGTCCCTGAGCGCCCGGATCGTGTCCAGCCAGCGGCCGATGTCGTCGGGCAGCAGGATGCCGTTGACATCGTCGCGGATCAGTTCCGCCGGATAGCCGCGGTCGGGCGCGATCACGCATCCGCCCCGGCCCAGGATTTCCAGCAATCCCCAATTCGCCACGCCGTGGCGCAGCGGATAAAGGAACAGGTCGATCTGCGACAGTTCGCGCACGAAATCCTGGTAGGGCAGCTTGCCGGGCCGTTCCAGCACCGCGGCGGCGGCGGGAAATTCCCGCATCAGATGGGTGCAGAAATCCGCCACCTCGCCGCCATATCGGCGCTGCACCCATTGCTGCTCGTAGCCATAGGTCGATCCGTCCGCCCCGCCCAGGGCGATGAACCGGGCATCGAAGCCTTCGCGCGCCAGCCGGTCCACGATCCGCACGAAGCTATCGAACCCCTTGGCGCTGGAAAGGTCGCGCGCCGAAAAGCCGATGGTGAACGGGCGCGGGCCGGGGGGCGGCGCAAAGGCCGGGCCGAAGTCCAGCCCTTCCAGCTGCACCTCGATATTGCCGCGCAGGGCGGGGGGGAACATCGTCTTGGCATGATGGCTGGGACAGATCACCAGGTCGCTGCGCAGCGCCTGGTGGAAATGCAGCATCTCGGTGTTCTTGTCGCTCATGCGCTGCGACAGGTCGGGCGGATAGGCCGGATCCCAGCCATGCGCATGGAAGCTGGGAAACTCGACATAGCTGACGATGGCCGCGTCGATCTCGTCATAAAGGAAATGCGGCGCGCCCCACAACGAATGGGCCACGACCACGTCGATGGGGCGGCTTTTCTGGAATTCGCGCAGCGCCAGCAGCAGCCCGCGCCCGATCCGGGCCGAGCGTTCCAGCTTGGCGGTGTAGTAATAGCTTTGCGCGCCGGTGATGGGACCGTCGGGCTGGAAGGCCAGGATATGGGCGCCCTTGTCCTGATGGCGCTGGCGATGGCCGGGCGTGGTCAGGAAATAGGTCTCGGCCATGCCCGCCTTGCGCAGATAGTCGCAAAGCGGGCCGAACTGGCCCGGATAGACGGCGCCGGCAAAGACGATGACGGGCTTTGGCATGGAGTTGGCGGTCTCAGATCAGCTTGCGGTCGCGCGCGGCGATGACCGCCTGCGTCCGGTTGCTGACGCCCAGCTTCTTGCAGACTGCCTTGACATGCATCTTGACCGTGGGTTCGGCCAGGTTCAGCGCCACGCCGATCTCGCGGTTCAGCTTGCCCTCGGCCAGAAGGCCCAGCACTTCGGATTCGCGGCGGGACAGCAGCGCGCCCTGGTCCTCTTGCGCCTGCTGCCGGGTTTTCACCAGTTCGATCGGCAGATAGCGCCCGCCGCCGGCCATGAAGCGGATCTCGTTGGCCAGGTTTTTGAGCGAGGTGGTCTTCAGCACGATCCCCGCCCCGCCAAGCGCCATGACCTCTTCGACCACGCGCGGCGGGGGGTTGCTGGTCAGAATGCCGACCGGCTTGCCGCCATTGTGTTCCAGCGCCTTGCCCAGCCCGGCGACGCCATCCATGCCGGGCATGTCCAGGTCGACCAGCACCAGATCGAACGGCCCGTGCCGGTCGATGGCCTCCAGTGCGGCGGGCAGGTCGGGCACGGTCTCGACCTCGATGTCCGGGACGCCGGTCAGATACATCTCGAGCATTTCCAGGATCATGGCGTGATCGTCCGCGATCAGCACCCGCAATGTGTTTTCTTGTTGTTCATTCATGGTTTCTGCTTTCGGCATCGCCGCCCGCCCAGGGGCGGCGGTCCGTCGAGTGACATCCAGAAACGGCGTGATGCCGGTGCAATCACATCCCCCTTACCCACGGCAGGATCAAGGTATCCCATCGCGCGGGCAGAGAACAGCCCGTTCACGCCATCTCCTCGACCGACCGGCGGCTTTGCATCAGCGCCTCGTCCAGGGGCGCGAACAGCGGCTCCAGGTCCGGCTGGCCCGCCTCGACCGCCTTTTCGATGGCGCGCAGGCGCCGTTCGACCAGGACCAGCCCGGTCAGGCCGCTGGCGCCGGTGGCGGCGTGCAGCCGCCGCCCGGTATCCTTGCCGACGCCTTCCTGGCGCAGCTCGTCCAGCACGGATTGCGCCTCGGCCAGGGCCCGCAGCATGAAGCCGCGCGCCGCCTCGCGGCCGACGCGCTCGGCAAGATCGGCGGCAGCGGCCGGGTCGACGGCCGCGTCCTCGCAGCGGATCGGCGCCGCGCCGGGGGATTGCCGCGACGGCGCGCCCGCCAGGATCCCGGCCAGGGCGTCGCGCAGCGTGTCGGGCCGGATCGGCTTTTCCAGCACGCAGACCATCCCCGCCTGGTGGCATGCCTCCTTGATGCGGTCGTCGGCATGGGCGGTCAGCCCGACCACCTTGCCCTGCCAGCGCGCCGCCGAGGCCGGATCCCCGGCCTTGAGCCGGGCGGCGAGCTCGATCCCGCTCATCCGGGGCAGGGTGACGTCGGTCAGCACCAGCTCGACCCGGCCGGCCAGCTCGTCGCGCGACAGCATCGCCAGTGCCTCGGGGCCGCTGCCCGCCACCACCACCTCGGCGCCGAAGCTGTGCAGAAGATGGCTTAGCCAGTCGCGGCTGGCCGGGCTGTCCTCGACCAGCATCAGCATCCGGCCCGCCAGCGCCTGCTGGGGCTGCGCCGGCTCGGCCAGCGGCTGGCGGCGCATGTCCGGGGCGCGCGGCAGGCTGAAGCTGACGCGGAAGATGGTGCCGATGACCCGGCCGGGGCTTCCGGGCGGCAGGGCCAGGCCGTCGCTGCCGCGATCCTGGATCTCGATCCGGCCGCCCAGCTGTTTCAGCGCATGGGCCAGCACGTTCAGCCCGGCCGAGGGGCGCTTGTCCGGGGCCGTCGCCGGCACGGCCGCCTCGTCCAGCGGCAGTCCCAGCGCCTTGGCCAGGCGGGCCTTTTGCGCCGGCGGCAGCCCGCCCCCCTCGTCCAGAAGCTCGATCCCGACGCGCCAGATCTCGGCCGCCGGCTCGTCGCCGGGCAGCGGATCGGCCAGAGGCGCGCAGGACAGCCGCAATTCCACCCGTCCGCCGCCATGGTTGACCGAGTTGTCGATCAGGTTCTGGCACAGCGCCCGCACGAAGCGCAGCGGGCCGCGCAGCGTCAGGTCGGGCGGCGCGTCGACGGTCAGCTGCACCTCGGTCGCGCGCGCGCTGGCGATCGGCTCGACCAGGGCAACCAGGCTGCCCACTTCCTCGACGATGCGGAAATCCTCGTCCGGCTGGATGCCGCGCGGGTTCTGTTCGCCGCGGATCACGGCCAGCACGTTGCTGATATGGTCCAGCGCCAGTTCGGCGGCGCGGCGCATCCTGGCGCCGGCGTCCTCGGGCGCTGCGGCCCCGCCCGGCCCCTGCATCAGCGCCTCGGCCGAGGCCAGCAGCGACTGGATCGGCGTGCGCAGGTCATGGGCCACCCGCATCAGCATGGCCGAGCGCGCGCGGTTGCGCAGCCAGGTCGATTCCTGGTCGCTTTCGGCCAGCCGCAGCAGATAGCCCTCGGCCGGGCCCAGGGGGACATGCACCACCTCGCCCGCGAAGCTCTGGCCGTTCTCGGTCCATTGCGCCGAGACGCTGCCCGAGCGCCGGGCGCGGGCGCAGGCCCCGGCCCAATCCAGCCGCGCGGTCAGTTCGTCCTGCCCGATCCCCAGCTGCTGGGCCGAGCGATTCGCCAGCAGGATCTCGCCCCGCTGGTTGGCCAGCACCACCGCGCGCCTGTCGGTGGCGATCACCCGCGCCAGGGCCTGCAGGATGGGGCGAACCGAATTGGCCAGATCCTTGCGCATCCCCGCCGGCAGCGGGGCAAGCTCGCCCGGTTCCTGGCCCTCGGTATCGGCAATCTCGGTCATGTCTTTCCTCGTGAACCCGGCAACGACGCGATTCTGGCCAAAGGGCGATGGCGCGGCAAGAGCGACCGGATCGCGCGCCTTCCCCCTGTCCGGCAGCGAATCGTCGAAAGCGATCCGTCGTGGCTTGACTGTCCTTTAGTATGTGTTATTGGCACATACTATCGTATATGACCCTATACCAAATCTCTACCTTGGCCCGCGTTGCTCCAGGGCCGCCCCCAAAAGGATGATTCCATGGCTCAAAGCATCATTCAGGCTGGCACGCTGATCGATGTCACCATTCCGGCGTTACCGGCGGCTGTCGGCGGCTATCTCAGGTCCGGCAGCGACTTGATCGTGCGGATGAACAGCGGCGACGAGTTCCTGATCAAGGACTTCTACATGGCCGCGGCCGACGGCACGGCCCATCGGCTGGTCCTGGGCGACGGCACGGTCATCCTGGCGGATGGCGACGAAGAGGCGGCGGCCGGCCTTGGCGCCGGCATGTTCGACGATGGCGCCGCCAGCGTCTGGGCCTTGGGTTCCGCCGCCCTGGCGGCCATCGGCGGCGGCACCATCATCGGCAACTCGGGCGATTCGTCGAATCCGACGGATACGACCGATCCAACGGATGGCACGGACCCGACTGACGGGACTGATCCGACGGATGGCACGGATCCGACCGATGGAACCGACCCGACGGATGGCACTGACCCGACTGACGGGACCGATCCGACGGATGGCACTGATCCGACTGACGGAACCGACCCGACGGACGGCACTGACCCGACCGACGGGACCGATCCGACGGATGGCACGGATCCGACCGATGGAACCGACCCGACGGATGGCACGGATCCGACCGATGGGACCGACCCGACGGATGGCACTGACCCGACCGACGGGACCGATCCGACGGATGGCACGGATCCGACCGATGGAACCGATCCGACGGATGGCACGGATCCGACCGATGGGACCGACCCGACGGACGGCACTGACCCGACCGATGGAACCGACCCGACGGATGGCACTGACCCGACTGACGGGACCGATCCGACGGATGGCACGGATCCGACCGATGGAACCGATCCGACGGATGGCGCGGACCATGTGCAGGGCTTCCTTGATCCCATCCTGGGTGACGGCGGGCTTCTGGGCGACCTGACGGGTAATGACGGCCCGCTCGGCGCAATCACCGGCTCGGACGGCTTGCTGGGCGACCTGCTGGGCCAGGATGGGCTGCTGGGCGGGCTGGGGGGTGGCCTGCTGGGCGTTCCCCTCCTGGGTGACGGGGTGGACGGTTCCGCCGGCGTTCTCGATCCGGTTCTGGCCGATGGCGGGCTTCTGGGGGATCTTACCGGCAACGGCGGCCTGCTGGGCGCGATCACCGGCTCCGAGGGGCTGCTGGGCGATCTGATCGGCGACCAGGGGCTGCTGGGCTCCGTCACCGGCTCGCAAGGGCTTGTGGGTGAGTTGACCGGCACCGGCCTGCTGAAGGACGGGGCGGCCGGCGAGGGGTCCAACGGCCTCTCGGGTCTGCTTGGCGGCGTGCTGGGCGGCAACGACCTGCTCGGCGGGCTGCTGGGCGGCCAGGGCGGCCTGCTTGGTGGGTTGCTGGGTGGCGAAGGCGGCTTGCTGGGCACCGTGACCGGGACGCTGGACAACGTGGTCGGCGGCGTGCTTGGCGGGAATGACCTGCTGGGTGGCCTGCTTGGTGGCCAGGGCGGGTTGCTGGACACCGTGACCGGGACACTCGACGGCGTCGTGGGTGGTGTGCTGGGCGGGGACGACCTGCTTGGCGGGCTGCTCGGCGGTGAGGGCGGATTGCTGGGCACCGTGACCGGAACGCTGGACAACGTGGTCGGCGGTTTGCTTGGCGGGAATGACCTGCTGGGCGGCCTGCTTGGCGGGCAGGGCGGGTTGCTGGATACGGTGACAGGAACGCTCGATGGCGTTGTCGGCGGCGTGCTTGGCGGGGACGACCTGCTGGGCGGCCTGCTTGGCGGCCAAGGCGGGTTGCTGGGCACCGTGACCGGAACGCTGGACAACGTGGTCGGCGGTTTGCTTGGCGGGAATGACCTGCTTGGCGGTCTGCTTGGCGGCGAGGGCGGGTTGCTGGATACGGTGACCGGGACGCTCGACGGCGTTGTCGGCGGCGTGCTTGGCGGGGACGACCTGCTGGGCGGTCTGCTTGGCGGCCAGGGCGGGTTGCTGGATACGGTGACCGGGACGCTCGACGGCGTTGTCGGCGGCGTGCTTGGCGGGAATGACCTGCTGGGCGGTCTGCTTGGCGGCCAGGGCGGGTTGCTGGATACGGTGACCGGGACGCTCGACAGTGTTGTCGGCGGCGTGCTTGGCGGGAACGACCTGCTGGGTGGGCTGCTGGGCGACCAGGGCGGGTTGCTGGATACGGTGACCGGGACGCTTGATGGCGTCGTGGGTGGCGTGCTTGGTGGGAATGACCTGCTGGGCGGTCTGCTTGGCGGCGAAGGCGGTTTGCTCAACACCGTGACCGGGACGCTCGACGGTGTTGTCGGCGGCGTGCTGGGCGGCGATGATCTGCTGGGCGGGCTCCTGGGTGGCCAGGGCGACCTGCTGGGCGACCTCCTCGGAGGCGACCTGCTGGGCAATGTCGGCGACACGCTGACGGGCCTGCTGGGTGTCGCGCCCGGCGATGGCCTGCTGGATCCGGTCCTCGCCGATGGCGGGCTGCTGGGCGAGCTGACCGGCAACAACGGCACCCTGGGCGACATCAGCGGCTCGAACGGCCTGCTGGGCGACGTGGTTGGCGATCAGGGGGCGCTTGCGCCCGTTACCGGCCAGGACGGGCTGCTGGGCGAGCTGACCGGCCATGGCCTGCTGGGCGAGGACAGCGACAATCCCGACGGCCTGCTGAACGACCTGCTGGGCGGCAGCGACGACCTGATTGCCGGCGTCGCCGATACCCTGGACGGGCTGCTGGGCGGCGAAAGCGACCTGCTGGGCGGGGTGAGCGATACGCTTGGCGGGCTGCTTGGCAGCGGCAATGCCGGCGATCTGCTGGCGCCGCTGGGCGATGCCGTCGACGGGCTTCTGGGCGGCGGCCTGCTGGCCGGCCTCGGCAGCCTCAACGACGAGCACGGCGCCTGACGCACGAAAACGCGGGCGCGCCCAGGCCGGGCGCGCCCGCCGCCCCCCAGCAATCCGGCGGCAAGGCTGCGAAGGACGCGCAAGGCGGCCGGCCGTTCGATCCCGAGGAAACAATGGTTGGAATTGTCGATTCCGCGATGATGATCGCGATCCGCACGCGGCACCGCAAGGACTCGGCGGATCTGCTGGCCATGGCGATAGAGCTGACGGACAGGAACCCGAATTGCCGGGTCGGCCTATACGCCCTGGATAACCTGCCGCAGAAAAGCGCATTCTACGAATTCGGCAACAGCGCCGAATTCCTGGCCGGCTTCATCCGGGAACTCGGGCTCGAGGATGTGCAGGACATGGACCTGAACCAGCCGGGCGTGCCGCCGGCGAAGGTCACGAAGATCCTGGAACGCAAGCTTTCCGAGGCCCAAGCCAAGATCGCCTATTGCCGGGCCTATGCCGACGGCAAGGCCTTTCGCGACGAGGACATAGACGATCTGGAATGGCATATCCGCGGGCTTCTGCGGCAGCTCAGCGGCTTGCGCGACCAGATCGGCCGCATCGCGCCGGCGGCGCAGCCCGAACCCGAGCCGATCAAGGCGACCGCCTGCCTCATTCCCTTCAAGGGGCGGGCCAGCGCGCAGCAGTGAACCGGGGCTTGCGCCCCGGCCCTTTCGAAACGTGCCGACCAATCCGCATTTGCCCAAGGCAGAATATGACGAGGAGTAGCCATGTTGACGAAGTGCCGTTTTTCCGAAACTGCCAGCAGCGAAGCATTCGACCATGACTGCGGCTCTACAGGCGGAGAGCTGGTCATCTATATCTTGGCAGCGATAGCCGGAGGGCTGATGGGGGTCAGCCTGGCACTTTTCCTGAACCTGTCGCTTTTGGGCGTTTTCCTGGCATATTCCCTGGGTGGAATGGGCGCGATTCTTGTCATGGCGGTGGGGCTGTTCCTGCTGCGATCCTTGCGGCAATCCATCACGCTGGCGATCCGGTAGAACCGTCCGGGCTATTTCCCCCAGGACTGAAGCGGGCCTTCATCTGCGGGCGCCGATACCCCGACCTTGCCCCCGCATTCGCAGGGTGCTGCTGCCCGGAAAAGGGGTTGCGGGCCAGCCTTACCTCGGCCAGGCCGTCCTCTGGACGGCGGCCCCTACGCCGCATCGAGTTCGCGCCAGATCTTCAGCAGCGCCGTTTCAAAGGTATCGCTGTTGTAATTGGCATTCACCACCGCGCTTGCGTGGCGGCGGATGGCATCAAGACGCGCCGGCGCGGCGGCATATTCCGCCACCGCCGCCTCCAGCGCATGCACAAGCCCCAGGGTATCGTCCTCGGTCACGGGAACCCCGGTTTCGGGGGTGAAGTATTCCCGCCCGCCAAGCCCGGTGTAGCCGACCACGATGCAGCCCGCCGCCATTGCTTCTGCCGCCGGGAAGCCGATCGATTCCATGCGCAGCAGCGAAATGAAGAACTGGCTGCGTTGCAAATGATCCGAGACATCCAGCCGCGGCATATTGTCGAGTTCCTGAATCCGGTATCCCTTCAATTTCCCCCGGCGCTCCAGCGTATCGACGATCTGGCGTGCCTCTGCCGAGCGTTTGCGCGGCATATAGGTAATCAGCCGCTCCTTTTCCTCGCGAAAGGGAAAATCCTCGGGCTTCATCGAGACGGGAAGGTGATGGCCGGTCTGGATATTCAGAAGTTCGAACTGATCGAGGCATATTTGCGAAACGCCCAGGAACCAGTCCGTGCGTTCGCGGATGTCGAGCCCCCTTTCCATGGCTTCCGCATGTGCCTCTTGGAAGGCGAACGGGTTTTGCACGAAAACGCCAAGCCGGGACTGCGGAAAAGCCGTCATTGCCGCGGTGATCATGAACTCCGGTATGACCAGAATATCCTCGACCCCCGGCCGCCAGGGTTTCAGGGGCCCGCCGCGAAGTTTTTCGCCCATGAGAATAAAGGGCGACATGAGCCGGGCGCGCCGACCGTCCAGTCCCTGTTTTTGCCGGGCAATATAATAGTCATAGGTATAGCAGAGCGGCGGCTTGTCGGGATGGTCCAGATAGCCGGCGGCGGGGCTGTTGTGCAGGATGGCGGCTTCATAGCCCGCCCGGCACAGCGCTGCCACCGTGTCATAGATGACGGCAATCCCGCCCGATGCCGTTTGCGTGTCGGGACACAGGAAAAGATAGCGACGCACCATGGCACCCGGAAAGCTGATTTCCAGGAAACATGTTGAAGAAAGCCACGGGTGTCAACGCAGCACTTGACGGCGCAGCCGGGTTTTCCGGGCATGCTTGGTATGTGGATACCGCAGCAGACGGCGCCGCGTGCAGGCCGGCGGGCCGTCCAGGGGCGCAGGAATCCGCGGCGAAGGGGGCAGGCGATGGGCGCAGATTTACGGCGAAGCCTCTTTTCGCTCGCATTCCGTGCCGGTATCCTTAGGATCGGCCGGGGTAATTGTTTCTGCAAACTGGAAATGCTGCATGCTGATATCTGACAAGGCGCCCGAGGCTCCGTCAGTCGCGCTGTTGACCTTTGTGCTTGAAGAGCATCATTGCGTGATCCTTGAAGATTGGATTGCCTTTTTCGACCATCCGATTGCCGAGCTGGTCGTGCATCTGGGCAAGGATCCCGGCATAGAAACCCGCGTCCGGCAGCTATGCGAAGCGCATGGCATTCGCCTGCATGACATGGGCAGGACGACGCCGCGGGAAACCACCGATTCGGAACAGCAGCTTCTGGAAAAGCAGTTCGATGCGGTAACGGCCGATCTTGGATGCGTGGTGCGATTGGATACCATTCCCTATCGCGCCCGGAATGTGACCTGGCAGGACGCGGCCCTTGCATTGATGAAGGAAACAGGTGCCTGTTTCATGACCGGCAGCACATTGCCTTATCGCGCGGACCGGCCTACGCCCAGGCCGGAATTCATGCTGACGCAAAGCATCAGCAATTGCTTCCTGGTGATCGAGCCGGAAATCTGGAGGACGCTCCAGGCCGGAACCCAAGATTCCGAGTCGAAATACGGCAGGTTCCTGGTCGAAGGCGCGGCCGAGGATTATGTGGCGGAAAACGGCCTTTGGGGGCTGCGTCTTGTCAATGGCGAGGACATTCGCATCTTTCATTGCCAGGAATGGGGATTGCGATTGCTTCGCATCCGGGATTCCTTTCGCAAGGGATACAGGATCTCCCCATTCCTTCGGGGATACCAGGACGATTACCTTTACGAAAATGCGCGATACTACATGCAGCGCCGGGAACCCCTGCTGCGACGGGCCAGGGTTTTCCTGGGCTACTGGCGCCGGCGGCTTTTCAATTGAGGGGCTGCCGCGCCGTGCGGTCAGCGCCAGCGGACATCCAGCATGACCCGGTTTTCGTCATACATCGGGACCGTCGACGACCGATGCTGCCCCGCCAGCAGCAGCGTGAATTTCGGCGTCAGGGCGACCTCGATGCCCAGGGTGCGGACATCGTCCCGCCGCGGGGTGCCGAAGACGGCAGAGCCCTCTTCCCGTTGCCAGCCGATGCCGAGGGTCACGGGGCGGTTGCCGACCGGGCGGGTCAGCGACAGCCCCGCCCGATAGCGGATGGCGTTGTGGCCGGCGACCCTTTCGCCGGCGGAAAGCTGAAGCCCGACCGCGCCGATCCCGGAAACGGCGCTGCCGAGCGACAGGTCCGCGAAGGCCTGGCGATAATCCTTGCGCCAGGTCTGCCGCAGGCCCAGGGACATCTCGTGCAGGGCGCCCGCGGCCTCGAATAGCCTGGTGCCGCGCAGGCCGGTCCAGGCCAGATGGCTTTCGGACAGATCCGTCCGGCCAAAGGCGTAGCCGCCGCACAGGTCGACAAAGCGCCATTCGCCCAGGTGCTGCGCAAGGCAGGCCCCGAGCCCCAGATCCTGGCGCGAAAGATCGTGCCGCGGCGAATAGACCGCCGTCGCCTGGCCCGCCAGCCGCAGAACCCGCCCCGGCGCCAGCCGGTATCTTGCGCCGGCCGAGGCGGCAAGGCCCAGCACCAGCCCGCCGCGGGCGCGGCTTTCCGGGCTGACCGTCAGGTCGATGCCCCCGACCGTCAGGCTTTCGCCGGGGATGCCGCCGTTGATATTGTCGTCCCATCGCAGCAGCGGCCGGGCGGTCAGGTGCCGCGACAGCAGGACCGGCTGCGGGCGGCCGTCGCGCAGCATCCCTTCGTGATGCAGCAGCCGCGCCAGCAACGGCGCCCGCCCGGCAGGACGGTCGCGCATCAGCGCAAAACCCGCCAGCCGGGGCGAGCCGGACATCAGCGCCGCCTGGGTCCGGTCGGGCTGCTCTGCCCAGGCGGGCGAGGCCAGGCAGGGCAGCAGGCTGGCGAAGACCCGGGCCCGCCAGCCCGCCTTCCATGATGCGGGCAGCATTCGGCGGGATCAGCGTTCGGCGGCGAAGCCGCTGTCGCCGAAGACCGCGCCCGTGGCGCCGTCATATTCGACCGTGCCGGTGATGGTCCCCCGCACGGCCTCGGCGGCGCTGCCCCTGAACGTCCCGTCCAGCGCGAGGTCGAGGCCGATGTCGCCGCGGTCGCCGCCGCCCAGCGTGCCCGCCGCGCGGCCCGTCATGCCGTTGCCGCTGATGCTGCCGCCGGTGATCGGCAGGCTGCCGGTCAGGGTGGGGCCGTCCTCGACGCCGACCTCGTGGATCTGCCCGGAAACGCTGCTGCTGGCGAAATCCGCGTTGAGCGCGATCTTGGCGTTCGCGGCCTCGTATCCGGGATCGCCGACAGCGACCGGGCCGCCGGTCATGTTCATTTCGACGAAGGCATAGCCGTCATAGGTGGCGCTGCCCGTCGTCGGCATGGCGGCGGTGCTGGTCGGGGCAAGGGCTGCGGTGCGGCCCTCCATCTCCATCAACGGCCCGTCATGTTCCAGAAAGGTCTGGCCGTCCGCTGTGCCGCCGCCACCACCCGGCACGCCGCCGCCTCCAGACCCGCTGCTACCGCCGCAACCTGCCAGCGCCAGCGTGATTGACGCGGCCAGGACGCTGCCGAAGATCTTGCCCGTCTGCATGGAACCCTCCAAGAAAGCCTGAAATCACGGGCGCAAGGCCCGGTTCCGATTACAGGGCCGGGGGCAGGGGACTGTCGTCACCCGTTTGGGTGAAGGCGGGCGCGAAATTCTTGCAAGGCGACATCGTCGCGGCCGCGGCCGCATGGGTTGCGGGCGGCGCATTCGGCGGGCAGCTGCATAGGCCGCCGCCCGCCGGCAGGTTCAGCCAAGCGTTTCGCGCAGCGCCTCGGCGGTCGCATCGACGATCACCTCCGCCTCGGCCTCGGTCAGGCAAAGCGGCGGGGCCAGGCCGATGATGTCGCCCTGCGGCATGGCCCGCGCGATCACCCCGCGCCTGAGCATGGCGGCGACGACCTTGCCGCCGATGCCCTCGGCCGGGTCGAAGAAGCCGCGCGTGTCGCGGTCGCGGACCAGCTCGACGGCGCAGAGCATGCCCTCGCCGCGGATCTCGCCCACGTTCGGGTGATCGCCAAGCGCCCCGCGCATGCGGTCGTTGAGGTAGCGGCCGACGCGGCCGGCATTCTCGACCAGCCCCAGCTCATCGATCAGCCGCAGGTTGGCGATGCCCGCCGCCGCGCCGATGGGATGGGCGGAATAGGTCCAGCCATGGCCCAGCACGCCATGTTCGTCGGTGCCCTGCATCAGCACGTCCCAGACCTTCTGCCCGACGATGCTGCCCGACAGCGGCGCATAGGCCGAGGTCAGGCCCTTGGCGCAGGTGATGATGTCGGGGGTCATGCCATAGTGATCGCTGCCGAACATGCTGCCCAGCCGGCCGAAGCCCGTCACCACCTCGTCCGCGATCAGCAGGATGTCGTGTCGCGCCAGCACCTTCTGGATCGCATCCCAATAGCCCCTGGGCGGCGGCACGATGCCGCCGGTGCCCAGCACCGGCTCGCCGATGAAGGCGGCGATGGTGTCGGCGCCCTCGGCCGCGATCAGCCGCTCCAGTTCCTCGGCGCAATGGGCGCTGAACTGTTCCTCGGACATGCCGGCGTCCTTGCGGCGATAGTAATAGGGCGCCTCGGTATGGATCACCTGCGCCAGCGGCAGGTCGAATTTCTTGTGGAACAGTTCCAGCCCGGTCAGCGAGCCGGTCATCAGCCCCGAACCGTGATAGCCCCGCCAGCGCGAGATGATCTTCTTCTTCTGCGGCAGCCCGCGGATGTTGTTGTAATACCAGACCAGCTTGACGTTGGTTTCATTGGCGTCCGAGCCGCCCAGGCCGAAATAGACCCGCGCCATGTGTTTCGGCGCCCGGTCCATGACCATTTTCGCCAGCGTGATCGAGGCTTCCGAACCATGTCCGGCATAGGCATGGTAATAGGCCAGCTCGCGCGCCTGCGCGGCGATGGCCTCGGCGATCTCGGTCCGGCCATAGCCTGCGTTCACGCAATAGAGCCCGGCAAAGCCGTCCAGCAGCCGGTTGCCGTCGCGGTCGATGATATGGACGCCTTCCGCGCCCGCGATGATGCGCTGCGGACCTTCACCGCGCGCGAATTGGCCCAGGTTGGTCGAGGGGTGGAACAGGCTTTCGCGGTCCCATCTGGACAGCTCGTCATTGGTCAGCATCACGCTCTCCTTGTCTCTGCCCAGTCGCGGCAGACGTATTTGATCTCGGTAAAGGCCTCGAGCCCGTGGCGGCTGCCCTCGCGGCCCAGGCCCGATTGCTTCATGCCGCCGAAGGGGATCGGCGCGCCCGTGACCTTGGTGCGGTTCACCGCGACCATGCCGAACTCCAGGGCGCGGGACAGGCGATAGATGCGGCGCGGGTCGCGGCTGTGGACATAGGCGACAAGGCCGTATTCGGTGGCGTTGGCGATGCGCACCGCCTCGTCCTCGGTGTCGAAGGGGGCGATGGCGGCGACGGGGCCGAAGGTTTCCTCGCGAAAGATCAGCGCCTCGGCCGGCACGTCGGCCAGAACGGTCGGGCGATAGAACAGCGGCCCCTGCGGATCGCGGCTGCCGCCGGTCAGCAGGCGCGCGCCGCGGGCCAGCGCGTCGGCGACATGCTCCTCCTGCTTCCTGACCGCGCCTTCGTTCATCAGCGGGCCGAGGTCGCGATCCTCGCCCCCCGGCCCCAGCGTCAGCGCGGCGGCGGCGGCGGTGAAGCGGCGGCAGAACTCGTCATAGACCGGCCGCTCGACCAGGAAGCGGTTGGCGCCCAGGCAATCCTGGCCCGAGGTGGCGAACTTGGCCTTGATCGCCTCGTCCACCGCCAGGTCGAGGTCGCAATCGGCAAAGGCGATGAAGGGCGCGTGCCCGCCCAGCTCCAGCACCAGCCGCTTCACCGTCTCGGCGCTTTGGCGATAGAGCAGCTTGCCGACCTGCGTCGAGCCGGTGAAGCTGAGCGCCCGCACCCGCGGATCGGCGCACCAGGCGCCCACGATCTCGGGCGCCTCGCCCGTCACCACGTTGAAGACGCCGGCCGGAAAGCCCGCGCGATCCGCCAGTTCCGCCAGCGCGGTCGCCGACAGCGGCGTCTCGGCCGAGGGATGCACGACCACGGTGCAGCCCGCCGCCAGCGCCGCCGCCGCCTTGCGGGTGATCATGGCGCAGGGAAAGTTCCAGGGCGTGACCAGTGCCGCGACGCCCAGCGGTTCGCGCCACAGCTCCATCTCGGCGGTCGAGAGATGCGAGGTCACGCTTTCGATGTTCGGGCGCTTGGCTTCCTCGGCATAAAACTCGACGAAGCTGGCGGCATAGTCGATCTCGCCGCGCGATTCCGACAGGGGCTTGCCCTGCTCGGCGGTCATGATCCGCGCCAGATCCTCGCGCGCATCGACGATCAGCCGGTGCCAGCGCATCAGCACGGCGGCCCGTTCCTGCGGCAAGAGCGCCGACCAGCCGGCAAAGGCCGCCTGCGCCGCATCGACCGCCGCGCGGGCCTGCGCCGCATTCAGCCGCGCCACCTGCGCCACCGGCTGCCCGGTCGCGGGATCGGTGACGGCAAAGCGCGCCCCGCCCACCCAGGCGCCGTTCACGAAGGCATCCTCGCGCATCAGGGTCTTGTCGGTGATCATGGCTGAACCTCCTCGCCGATGACGGCGACGCAATCGCCGGGTTTCACGATGCCGGGGAAATGCCGCGCCATCATCAGCCCGGTGCGGCGGGCATGGACCGCGACCGGGGCCAGGCCGGTGCGCGTAACCGGAAAGATGCGGGCGACGGGCTGGCCTTGTTCCACGGCATCGCCCAGGTCGGCCAGGAACTCGATCAGCCCGCCATCCTCGGCAAAGGTGAAGCAATCCGCATCGGGCATGTCGAGCCAGCGCGTCGGCCGGGCTTCGACCTCGCCGCGCATCACCCCGGCCGCGACCAGCAGGTCGCGCAACCCCCGCCGGGCGATCCCGGCGGTGTGGGCGGTGGCGGTGCCGCCGCCGCCCAGTTCGGTGGTGACGAAGGTCTTGCCCATTTCCTCGGCCGCGGTGTCATACATGCCGACCGCGTCGATCTCGAGCATCCTGACCGACCAGGGCGCCCCGAAGGCGCGCACCAGGTCGAAGGCCGCCGCCTCCTGCCGCTTGTCGGGCAGGATATGGGCGGCGCAATAGGGCAGGAAATCCAGCGTCTTGCCGCCGGAATGGAAATCCAGCACCACATCCGCCATCGGCAGCAGCACGCGCTGGAAATAATCCGCAAGCTTCTGCGTGACCGAGCCGTCCGGCCGGCCCGGAAAGCTGCGGTTCAGGTTGCCGCGGTCGATGGGCGAGGTGCGGGTGCCGGCCGCGAAGGCCGGGTAGTTCATTGCCGGCACGATGATGATGCGGCCGGTGACGTCCTTGGCCCGGATGGTCGCGGCCAGGTCGAAAAGCGCGATCGGCCCCTCGTATTCGTCGCCGTGGTTGGCGCCGGTCAACAGCGCCGTCGGCCCCTCGCCGTTGTTGACCACGGTGATCGGGGTCATGATCGACCCCCAGGCCGCATCGTCGCGCGAATAGGGCAGGCGCAGGAAGCCGTGCTGCACCCCCGGCGCCGCGAAATCCACCGTCGCCGCGATGGGCGAGGGCGCAAGCTGCATCTGCAACATGGCGCTAGTCCTTCACGAACAGCTGGCGCGGGACATCGGCAAGGCATTCCACGCCGGTCTCGGTGATCAGGATCGACTCGGTGATCTCCAGCCCCATGTCCTCGAGCCAGAGCCCGGTCATGAAATGGAAGGTCATGCCGGGTTGCAGCACGGTGCGGTCGCCGGGGCGCAGCGACATGGTGCGCTCGCCCCAGTCCGGGGGATAGCTGACGCCGATGCCGTAGCCGGTGCGGTTGTCCTTGACGATGCCGTATTTCGCCAGCACGTCGAAGAAACCCTTGGCGATGTCCTCGCAGGTGTTGCCGGGCTTCGCGGCGGCCAGCCCGGCCTCCATCCCCTCCAGCGTGGCCTTTTCGGCGTCCAGGAAGGCCTGCGTCGGCTGGCCCAGGAACACCGTGCGCGACAGCGGGACGTGATAGCGGTGATAGCAGCCGGCGATCTCGAAGAAGGTGCCTTCGCCGGCCTTCATCGGCCTGTCGTCCCAGGTCAGGTGCGGGGCCGAGGCATCGCGCCCCGAGGGCAGCAGCGGCACGATGGCCGGATAGTCGCCGCCGATCCCGTCCACGCCGCGGGTGCCGGCGTCGTAGATTTCCGCGACCAGGTCGCATTTGCGCATCCCGACCTGCACCTTGTCGAGGATGCGGGCGTGCATCGCCTCGACGATGCGGGCGGCGTTGCGCATATAGGCGATCTCCTGCGGCGATTTCACCGCGCGCTGCCAGTTCACCAGCGCCGTGCAATCGCTGAGCGTCGCGTCGGGCAGGTTCCGGGTCAGGCTGGCAAAGGCGGCGGCGGTGAACCAGTAATTGTCCATCTCGACCCCGATGCGCTTCGTGCCCCAGCCGCGGTCCCGCAGGATGCCGGACAGGTAGTCCATCGGGTGCATCTGGGGGTTCTGCACGTAATGGTCGGGATAGCCGATGATGTTTTCGGGCTTCAGATAGGCCGTCAGCTTCGCGCCGTTCGCGTCCTGTCCGCGGCCATACCAGATCGGCTCGCCATCCGGCGGCACCACGACGCATTGATGGACATAGAAGGACCAGCCGTCATAGCCGGTCAGCCAGTTCATGTTCGACGGATCGGTGACGATCAGCAGATCGACCCCCGCCTTGTCCATCGCCCGGCGGGTCTTGGCGAGGCGGTCGGCATATTCCTCGCGGGTGAACTTCAATGCGACGTCTGTCATGGCGGTTTCTCTTACAGGGTGAAGCTGCGGCCGGCCCCGGCCTTGCCCGCGCGGGCAAGCGCCAGGGTGGCGATGGCGGTGTCCTGGATGCCGGTGCCGGTCAGGTCGGCCAGGGTGATCTGTTCGGGGCTGGTCCGGCCGGGGCGCTGCCCTGCCAGGATCTGGCCCAGCTCGGGGAAATCCTGCCCGGCCAGCGGCGCGTGGTGGAGTTCCCCCAGCTCGCGGGTCTGCGACAGGCGGTCGGCGACATAATAGGCACGCTCGATCAGGTCCGGCGCGATCTCGTTCTTGTGCTGGGCATCCGAGCCCATGGCGGTGACATGGGTGCCGGGCGCCACATCGGCGGCGGCCAGGATGGGCTTTTCCGCGGGCGTGGTCGTGACTACCAGATCTGCGCCGCGCGCAGCCCCGGCCACAGTCGCGGCGGCGATCACCGGAATGCGCAGGGCGGCGGTCATCTCGGCCGCGAAGGCTTGCGCCTTGGCGGGATCGCGCGCCCAGACCCGCGCGCCGGCCAGCGGCCGCACCAGCGCCAGCGCCTGCAGCTGCATCCGCGCCTGCATCCCGGCGCCCAGGATCGCCGCCGTCGCCGCATCCGGCCGGGCCAGCGCATCGGCGGCCACCGCCCCGGCGGCGGCGGTGCGCACGTCGGTCAGATAGCCGTTGTCCAGCAGCAGCGCCTCGACCAGCCCGGTCGTCGCGGACAGCACCACCATCATGCCGTTGGTCGAGGGCAGGCCAAGCGCCGGGTTGCCGAAAAAGCCGGGCGAGATCTTGATCGCGAAATGCGTGAGGCCGGGGACATAGGCGGTCTTCACATCGACCTCGCCCCGGTGTTCGGGGATGTCCAGGCGCAGGATCGGCGGCATCGCCACCGCCTTGGTCGCCAGCGCCACGAAGGCGTCGCGGATGCAGGCCACGGCCTCGGCGTCCAGCGGCACCAGGGCGCGCAGATCGGTCTCGGTCAGGATGGTTACGGGCGGTCTCATGCGGCCTCCGCCATGATGCGCGCGTGCAGCGCGGGGTCGATATTCGCGCCGGAAAGGATGCAGACGGTCGGGCCCTGCGGGACGACCTTGCCCGCCAGCAGCGCGGCGGTGCCGACGCTGGCCGCACCCTCGACGACATGGCCGGCGCGGCCGAGATGGCGGATGCCCTGGGCGATCTCGGCCTCGGTCAGCAGGATCACATCGTCCAGCAACGCGCGGCAGAGCGCGAAGGTCACGCGGTTCTGCAAGCCGATGCCGCCGCCCAGGCTGTCGGCCAGGCTGGCGGTTTCCGTGACCTCGACCGGATGGCCGGCGGCCAGGCTCGCGGCCATGGCGGCGCCGTTTTCCATGGTCAGGCCGATGACCCGCGTGCCGGGGGCCAGCGCCTTGATCGCCACCGCGACCCCGGCGGCAAGGCCACCGCCGGACAGCGGCACCAGCACCGCCTCGGCCGTGCCGATTTCCAGGCCGATGGTGCCCTGGCCCGCCACCACCGCCTTGTGGTCGAAGGGCGGGATCTCGGTCATGCCTTCCTGCGCGACGGCGCGGGCGACCTCGGCCATGGCCTCGTCCTGGCTGGCGCCGGCGATGCGGACCTGCGCGCCCAGATCTCGGATCGCCTGCACCTTGTTGCCCGGCACCAGCCGCGACAGGCAGACGGTGGCCGGCACGTCCAGCGCGCGGGCGGCATGGGCCAGCGCCCGGCCATGGTTGCCGGTCGAGGCGGTGACGACGCCGCGCGTCAGCGCCTCGGGCGGCAGCGACAGGATCGCATTGGTCGCGCCGCGCAGCTTGAAGGCGCCGGTGGTCTGGCGGTATTCGCATTTCAGCCAGACCGGCTGGCCCAGCCGCGCCGACAGCAGCTCATCGCGCAGCAGCGGCGTTTCCACCACATGGCCGCGGATGCGTTCGGCGGCGGCGCGGATGTCGTCCAGGGTCACGGTCATGCCAGCCTCATCAACTGGCCCGGAGCCACCGGCCCGGTCACGCCGCAGGCCCGCGCGGCGGCCCAGAGCGTCGCGGAATTGGCCGAGACCACAGGCACGCCGACCGCATCCTCGATCCGGTCGATGATCGCGCAAGCGCGGACGGCGGTGCAGGCGATGAACAGCGCCTGGCTGCCCGGCACCAGCGCGGCACGCGCCGCCTCGATGATGGTGGCGTGCGAGATCCGCGCCATCTCGCGATCATCGGTCAGGTTCAGGCAAGAGACGCCCTGCAGGGCAAAGCCGCCGGCCTCGAAGCATTCCGCCATCGGCTGGGTGGTGCGCGGGGTATAGGGCGTCAGCAGGGTGATCCTGTCCGCCCCCAGCGCCCGCAGCGCCGCGAAGCCGGCCGAGATCGGCGTGATCGGTTCCGCCGAGGGCTTGCCCAGCCGGATCGCGTCGCGCACCGCCTGGTCGCCGATCACCACCGAGGCCGAAGTGCAGCTGTAGACCACCGCATCCAGATCCTCTTCCGGCAGGATCAGCGCCGCCGCCGCGGTCACGTCCTTGGCCATGGCGGCCAGCGTCTCGGGCGTCACCGGGTTGGCAAAGGGGATGCGGCTGGCATAGACGCCCACGCCATGCGCCGGCAGGGCGGCGAAATCGACTTCGGTCGTGTGGTCGGTCGCCAGCGTCACCAGGCCCAGGCGGCGGGGCAGGGGGCGGTCGTCCAGCGCGACCGGAACGGACAGGACAGTCACCGCGAAATCCTCCCATAACGGCGTTCCAGCCAGCGCAGCGCCACCACCGAGATCAGGCTGACGACCAGGAACATCACGCCGACCAGCGTCATCGGCTCGACATAGCGATAGGAGCTGTTGGCCACCGACTTGGCCTGGTTCATCAGCTCAAGCACGGTGATGGCCGACAGCAGCGGCGTTTCCTTGAACATGGCCAGCAGATAATTGGCCATCGCCGGGATCATCGGCGGCACCGCCTGCGGCAGCACCACGTGCAGCCAGGTCTGGCGCGTGGTCAGGTTGGTGGCCTTGGCCGCCTCCCATTGCCCGCGGGGCACCCCCTCGATGCCGCCGCGATAGACCTCGGCGGCATAGGTGGCGTAATGCAGGCCCATGCCGATCACGCCCGCAGTCAGCGCCGGCAGGCGCAGCCCCAGGTCGGGCAGCACGTAGAAGATGAAGTAAAGCTGCACCAGCAGCGGCGTGCCGCGGATGAACTCGACCACGAAGCCGGTGGTGCGGGCGACGGCGCGGTTGGCCGAGCGGCGCAGGATGGCGAAGACCAGCCCCAGCACGGCAGCGACCACGGCGCCAAGCGCGGTGGCGATCAGGGTGATCCGAAAGCCGGCCAGCAGGGTCGGCATGATCGACCAGGCGAAATCCCAATCCCATTCCATCTCAGCGCACCCCGTCCAGGCCGCGCGTCACCCGCCGCTCCAGCCGGCGCATGCCGAAGGAAAGCGCCGAGGACATGGCGAAATACAGCAGCAGGATGGTGACGAAGGGCATCAGCGTGCTGCCGGTCTGCGACCGCACCACCTGCGCCTGGAAGGTCATGTCCGACAGCGAGATCAGCGACACGACCGAGGTAGCCTTCAAAAGCTCGATGGCGTTGTTGCCGAAGGTCGGCAGCATCAGGGGCAGCGCCTGCGGCAGGATGACGTGGCGCATGCGCTGGAACCGGGTCAGGTTGACGGCCACGCAGGCCTCGTGCTGGTCGCGCGGCACGGCCAGGATGGCGCCGCGCACCACCTCGGCCCCATAGGCGCCGACGTTCAGCCCTAGGGCCATCACCCCGGCCTGCATCGGCGTCAGTTCCGCGCCGGTCATCGGCAGCACGAAATAGATCCAGAACAGCTGCACGAAGATCGAGGTGCCGCGGAAGAACTCGATATAGGCGGTCGCGAGCCAGCGGACCCAGGCGTGGCGCGAGATGCGGCCGAGCCCGGCGATGAAGGCCACGACCAACGCCAGGGCCGAACCCATCAGGGTCAGCTTGACCGTGACCCAGGCCCCCATAAGGATGAGTGTCAGATATCCTGCCCAGTCGCCCATGCGCCGAAGCCTGCCTTTGCCGTTGTCGGGATGGGCGGGGTCGGCCCCCGCCCCGGATATTACTGCGCGGCGCAGAGCGCGTCGCGGGTGGTGGACATGGCCGCGGCCGCCGAGAAGCCGTAGGGCTCGACGATCTGGGCGAATTCGCCCGATTCCTTCAGCTTGGCCAGTTCCACGTCGAAGGCGTCGCGCAGCGCGGTGTCCTTCTTGTTGAAGGCGGCGCCGTCGCAATAGACCGGGGCGCCTTCGACCGGGGCAAAGACTTCCAGGTTGGCGTCGCCCGATTTCGCCAGCAGGTCGTTCAGTGACAGGACCGGCAGCGAATAGGCGTCGATGCGGCCGTCCTGCACCATCTTCAGCCCCGATTGCGGGTCGGGCACCACGACCAGCCGGTCGCGCGGCACGCCGGCATCCAGCGCCAGCTTTTCCTCGGTCCCGCCGCCGGGGGCGCCCATCCTGGCCGAGGCGTCGTTGGCGATGTCGGCATAGGACTTGAAGCCCTTGGGATTGCCCTTGGGCACCAGCAGCGCCTCGGCATCGCACAGGATCGGCTGGGAATAGGCGACCGCGTTGCAGCGTTCGGGCTTCATGAACAGGCCCGCGGTGATCGCATCGACGCGGCCGGCCTGCAGGCTGGGGATCATCGCGCCATATTCGGCGATCGAGGCCTCTAGGTCCTTGATCCCCAGCTTTTCGAACACCGCGCGCGCCACGTCCGGCGCCGCCCCCGAGACCTTGCCGTCCGAGGCGACGGCGGTATAGGGCGGCTCGTTGCCGATGGCGATGCGGACATAGCCCTGCTTTTGCAGGTCTTCCAGCTTGTCGGCCATGGCGGGCAGCGGTGCGGCCAGCAAGGCCACGGCAATCAGGCATTTCTTCATCGTTCTCTCCTGTCGGGTTGGCATCACACGCGCTGTCCGGCGGCGATGATCTTGCGCAGGAAGGACTTCGTGCGGTCCTCTTGCGGCGCGGTGAATAGCTGGGCAGGCGGGCCCTGTTCGACGATGCGGCCCTTGTCGAAGAACAGGACGCGGTCGGCGAAATCACGGGCGAAGCCCATCTCATGCGTGACCAGAAGCATGGTCATGTCGGTCTCGGCGGCCAGGCGCTTCATCACCTCCAGCACTTCCTCGACCAACTCGGGGTCGAGTGCC
This sequence comes from Paracoccus versutus, assembly GCF_000763885.1. Lineage (GTDB taxonomy): Bacteria > Pseudomonadota > Alphaproteobacteria > Rhodobacterales > Rhodobacteraceae > Paracoccus > Paracoccus versutus. The sequence continues at coordinate 40,338 of NZ_JRKO01000003.1, forward strand.
GAAGTCACCTCGTCGAACAGCATGATCTGCGGCTGCAAGGCCAGGGCGCGGGCGATGGCGACGCGCTGCTTCTGGCCGCCGGAAAGCTGGCTTGGCATGTAATCCGCCTTGTCGGCCAGCCCCACCATGTCCAGCAGATCGCGCGCCCGCCTGTCGGCCGCGGCGCGGGCCTCGCCCTTGGTCAGCATCGGCGCCAGCGTGATGTTCTGCAAGACCGACTTGTGCGGGAACAGGTTGAAATGCTGGAAGACCATGCCGATATGGCGGCGCATCCTGTGCAGATGCGCCTCGTCCGCCGGCACCTCGGCGCCGTTCCGCTGCATGTGGTAAAGCGGCTCGCCGCAGACCTCGATGCGCCCGCCCGAGATGTCCTCCAGCGTCATCAGGATGCGCAGGATGGTGGTCTTGCCCGAGCCCGAGGGGCCGATCAGCGCCAGCTTTTCGCCCTTCATCACGTCGAAGTTCAGCCCGTCAATGACGGTCAGCGTCCCGAAGGACTTTCGCAGGTTCTGGATGCGAATGATCGGCTGGTCCAAAAGCGTCCCCCTTGCTGTCCAGAGGAACTTTGCAGCGAGATTAAATCAGGTCAATATTTAAATAATATCATGACAATTTTCCGGGGCAATCTGCCTGTCAAATCAGCGGCAGCAGGGGTTCCGCGCTGCCGCCCAGGGTTTCGGCCACCAGGGCAAGGCCGCGGCGCAGCTCTTCCGTCCCGGTCGAACCCAGCGCGATTCGCACCGCGTCGCGCCGACCCCGCTCGCTCAGCCGGAAGGCGCGGCCCGAGGCGACGGCGACGCCGCGCTGTCGGGCCTGGGCCACGAATTCCTCTTCGTCGCGGCCGGGGGGCAGTTCCAGCCAGATGTGCAGGCTTTGCGGATGGCTGCGGAAGGGGGCCGCGCCCAGAACCTCGCGCGCGATGCCATGGCGGATGGCCAGCGCCTCGCGCTGCCACAGGATCAGCCGGTCCACGGTGCCGTCGCCGATCCAATGGCTCAGCAATTCGACCATGGCGGGGGTGGCCATCCAGTTCGTCACCAGGTGCCGGTTGGCGGTGGCCGAGGCAAGCCGCGGCGGCGACAGCAGCCAGGCCACCCGCAGCCCCGGCAGCGTGGTCTTGGTGAAGCCGTTGATATGCAGCACCCGCTCGGGCGCCAGCACCGCCATGGGCGGCGGCCGGTCCGGGATCATCGCGTTCAGCATGTCGTTCTCGACGATCAGCAGGTCGTGGCGGCGGGCGATGGCGGCCAGTTCGGCGCGCCGCTCGGCGCTGCTCATGATCGCCATGGGGTTGATCGCGGCCGGCTGCATGTAAAGCGCGCGCAGGCTGCCCTTGCGCGCCAGGTGGTCCAGCGCCTCGGGCACGATGCCGTCCTCGTCCACCGGCAGCCCTTCCAGGTGCAGGCCCAGGTATTTGCACAGCGGCATCAGCAGGTGATGGGTCAGCGCGGCGGCGGCCAGCGTGCCGCCCGCGGGCACCGCGCTCATCACCGCGGTGGTGATGGCGGATGTGGCGCCGTCGGTAAGGGTGATGTTTTCGGGCGCCGCCTCGATCCCCTTGCGGCGCAGCCAGTCCGCGGCGATCTGCCGGTGCTGCGGCAGGACCGAGTTCGGCCGGAACGACAACGCCGCCGGGACGGGCAGGTTCTCGGCGACCCAATGCAGCCCCTCGCGAAAGGTCTCGACATGCATCCGCTCGGTGACGGGCTTGAGGATCGACAGGTCCACCAGCTCGCCCAGCCGCTCGGCCAGGTAGGGCGGGGTATTTTCCGAGCCGGGGGGCAGCACGAAGGAACCGCGCCCGACCTCTCCCACCACCAGGCCGCGGCGGATCAGCTCCTCATAGGCGCGCGAGACGGTCTGGACCGACAGGCCCAGATCGTCGGCCAGCCGGCGCTGGGGCGGCAGGCGGGTTCCGGCGGGCAATTGGCCATCGCGGATCGCCCGCGCATATTGCTCGGCCAAGGAAAGATAGGCCGGGCGATGCAAGGCGCTGGGGTCGGGGGTCCATATTGTCATGAGCGAAGACCAAGGCAATCCTGTCGATAGGCAGGAATGTTATGATTTCACCGCCGCCCCCGCAATCACTGTCTTGCCCTTCGGGGGGCTGAAAGGGCGGATCGCCGCCCTTCGACCCTCACCGGGAACTCAGGCTGCGGCAAAGGCCGAGCCCATGAAGTTCCGGGATCGCCAAGGCAAATTTCAGCCCGGCAAAAGCGAGGGGCCGCCGCCTGTCCCGGACACCGGCGGTTCGCCAGGCGCAAGATCTGGACATCGCCCTTGGCGCGCGCGTGCCCGATGCGGCGGGATGCAGCCCCGCCGCGACGACGGCGCCGGCTGCGGCGGCACGCAGGACCGCATAGCCATGTTGATGTTGGGCGGACCCTTTCGACCGGCGCCTGGGCCGGGCTGCCGAAGGGCTTGCGGGTGACGACCAAGGGGCGCCCCGTTGCGCGTCTGGCGGGCCAGGCAACAGGCGGTATCGTTGCGCAGTCGGCGCGCCCCCGCTGTCGCGGCCCTGCTTGCGGGACGTTATCGCAACCGGCTTCCTGCGACGGCGGGGCGGGCCGGCTCTTCGGCCTCTCCCGCGCAAAGACGCCCGCAGCACCCGGCATGATCGTCGGGGACATGGTTCGCGTTGTGCCAGGCAAGCGCCACCAACGTCGCCGAGCCGGTCAGGCAATAGGCGGCGATGATCCATACCAGCCCCCAGCCCATCCACCAGGCCAGTCCACCGGCCGCAAGGGCCGTCAGAACCGCAAGGATGACGGTCCCCATCGGAAAGCCGCCCGCGTGATCGCTGTCGAATCGGCAGAATTCATCGCGCATGACCTTTTCCATGGGGTGGCTCCTTCAATGCAAATGGGATGGACAGGGCGCCAGGACGCGCAGGCAGAACCCGCAGGACATCACGAAGCGGTCGCGTTCGGGAAAGATGGCGAACAGCATGGCGTCCTCTGGCAGCGGGATGCCGATCCGCTGGGCGGTCGGCGGGCCAAGGCGGGGCTGGTCCTCATTCCCCTCCGGCGCTCCCGGAACCAGGATCGGCCGGCGCCGCGATAGCGCAAGCCCGTGCGTGGGGCAGCCCGGACCCAGGCGGCCCTGCGCGACGCCGAAAAGCAGGCCCTGCGCCTCAAGCGAGCAGCAGCCGAAAATGCCCAGGATCTCGACATGATCGTCGGACAGCGGGTCGTAAAGGACATCTCCGGCGCGCAGGGATTGCACGGGCACCATGGCCCCGCTGCGGCGGATCTGGACGGGGGTGTGTTCTGCAAGCATGTCGGCCTCCGGTTCCGTATCGGCTCTGCGGATCTGTTCCGTGACAGCCACGGTCTGCCGCGCCGCGCCGGTCTCCGCCGCAAGGCGATGCGAGGAGCGTGCCGCAGCCGGTTCGCACCGTGACGCTTTGGTGCAGCCGTTCCAGAACCGCCCCGCGCGGGGCGGTGCTGCCGGCCTTCCTGGTCCAGGCGGCAAGATGCCCCTGCCGCTTCGGTGATTGGGGCCCTGTCGGCGCTGCTCGGCCACCGCCAGGGCCTTGCGGTCGGCGCGACGGTTGTTTCCGTCCCATCCGCCCGCCAGGTCGCCATGGTCCGGGGCGTGGCGCTGGGCCCGCGCCCCGGTCGGCATCAGCCCACCTTGCCCCAGGTGAACGGTTGCTTGCCATTGACGACCAAGCGCTGCACCAGGTGCCGCCCCTGCCGGCCGCGCAACAGCAGCCGGGCCGCGACGGGCACCTCGCGTTCGGGCTCGGCCAGTTCCGGGAAGAGCGTGAAGATCTCTTCCCGAGCCTCCGCCCCAAGCGCCTTCATCGCCTCGGGGCCGGTGAACAGGCTTTCCGTGGGCGCCCCGTTCGAGAAGACCACCTCGTGCCGGTCAAACATGAAGTGCCAGTATTCCACCTCCTGCATGTCCTCGACCACCTCGACGCCTTCCAGCCCGATCAGATGGCGCGCGGCCAGCAGAACCTCGGCCTCGCCGACCATCCGCCGCGCCACGACCGAGCGCAGCAGCACCCGGTGCTGGGGCGAGACGATCAGGTCGCGCTCGGGCAGGTTCTCGCCCAGGGCCTCGGCGCGGATGCGGATCGGGCGCAGCTTGGGCTGCTCGGCCAGTTCCGCGGCCGACAGCACGCGCTTGCCGATCCAGGAAAGCTCCTTGTAGCCGTGGTCCAGCGTCATCACCTTCATGCCCGGTTCCAGCTTCTCGACAGGAACCTCGCCATCCTCGGTCTTGATCAGGGTGCCGCGCAGGAAGCAGACGACGCCGGTGTTCTCGGTGGTCAGCTTGTCGGCCTGGACGGCATTGCCGGTGCCGTCCAGAATGCGCAGCCCGCCGACCGCATCCAGCACACCGTCGCCCTGGTCCGCGCGCAGCCAATGCAGGGCGTTCTTGTAGGTCTGCCCCGGATTGGCGGCGTTCCAGGCGGCCAGCGTGGTCTCGTTGTAGAAGGCGGCAAGATCGACGAATTCGTTGTTGTTGGCCTGCCCGTCGCCCATGCCGGTGTTGGCGTCGAAATCGGTGATCACATCGCCCCCGGCATCGACGACGAAGCGGTCGATGCCCTGGCCGCCGGTCAGCCTATCGGCGCCGGCCCCACCATCCAGCAGGTCGTCGCCGGCCCCGCCATGCAGCGTGTCGTTGCCCCCGCCGCCCAGCAGGGTGTCGGTGCCGGCACTGGCTTCCAGGCTGTCGTTGCCCTCGCCGCCCTCCAGGAGGTCGTCGCCGGTGCCGGCGAGCAGCGTATCGTTGCCGGCGCCACCGTAAAGCGTGTCGTTTTCCGAGCGGCCGATCAGGTAGTCGTCGCCGTCCCCGCCATCGATGAGGTTGTTGCCATGGCCGGCATCAAGGGAATCGTTGCCCTCGCCGCCGTAAAGCGCGTCGTCGTCGTTGCCGCTGATCAGCGTGTCGTTGCCGGCGCCGCCCACCAGGGTGTTCTTGCCCTCGCCGGCCACCAGCGAATCGTCGCCCAGGCCGCCCTCGAGCACGTCGTCGCCCTCGCCGCCAAGCAAGGTATCGTTGCCATCGCCACCAAGCAGCGTGTCGTGGCCCTCGCCGCCTTCCAGATGGTCGTCATCCGCGCCACCATGCAGCGAGTCGTCGCCCAGGCCACCGATCAGGGTGTCCTTGCCGCCCCAGCCGATCAGGGTATCGTTGCCCTCGCCGCCCTCCAGAAGGTCATCGCCGTAGCCGCCGTCGAGGGTATCGTTACCCGCGCCGCCCAGCAGGGTGTCGTCGCTATCGCCGCCGAACAGGGAATCGTCCCCGTCGCCGCCGTCCAGGACGTCGTTATCGGCGCCACCGTCCAGCGAGTCGTCGCCTAGGCCGCCGACCAGGGTGTCGTTGCCACCCCAGCCGATCAGGGTATCGTTGTCCTCGCCGCCCTCCAGGCTGTCGTCGCCATGGCCGCCGTTGAGCGTATCGCTGCCCGCGCCACCCAGCAGGGTGTCGTTGCCGTATCCACCGCTCAGGGAGTCATCCCCAGCGCCGCCATCGAGCAGGTCGTTCTCATCGCCGCCGGACAGGGTGTCGTTACCCTCGCCGCCGTCCAGGACGTCGTCATCGGCGCCGCCGTCCAGCGAGTCGTCGCCCAGGCCGCCGACCAGGGTGTCGTTGCCGCCCCATCCGATCAGCGTGTCGTTGCCGTCTCCGCCTTCCAAGGCGTCGTTGCCGTAGCCGCCGTGGAGGGAATCATCCCCCTTGCCACCATCGAGCACGTCGTCGTCCTCGCCGCCAAGCAAGGTATCGTTGCCATCGCCACCAAGCAGCGTGTCGTGGCCCTCGCTGCCTTCCAGAAGGTCGTCATCCGCGCCACCGTGCAGCGAGTCGTCGCCCAAGCCACCGATCAGAGTGTCCTTGTCGCCCCAGCCGATCAGGGTATCGTTGCCGTCGCCGCCCTCCAGGCGGTCGTCGCCATGGCCGCCGTCGAGCGCATCGCTGCCCGCGCCGCCCAGCAGGGTGTCGTTGCCGTTTCCGCCCAGCAGGGAATCGTCCCCGGTGCCGCCGTCGAGCAGGTCGTTCTCATCGCCGCCGAACAGGGTATCGTTGCCCTCGCCGCCTTCCAGGACGTCGTCATCGGCGCCACCTTCCAGCGAGTCGTCGCCCAGGCCGCCGACCAGGGTGTCGCTTCCGCCCCAGCCGACCAGGGTATCGTTGTCCTCGCCGCCCTCCAGGCGGTCGTCGCCATGGCCGCCGTCGAGGGTATCGCTGCCCGCGCCACCCAACAGGGTGTCGTTGCCGAACCCGCCGAGCAGGGAGTCATCCCCGGCGCCGCCATCGAGCAGGTCGTTCTCATCGCCGCCGAACAGGGTATCGTTGCCCTCGCCGCCTTCCAGGACGTCGTCATCGGCGCCACCTTCCAGCGAGTCGTCGCCCAGGCCGCCGACCAGGGTGTCGCTTCCGCCCCAGCCGACCAGGGTATCGTTGTCCTCGCCGCCCTCCAGGCGGTCGTCGCCATGGCCGCCGTCGAGGGTATCGCTGCCCGCGCCACCCAACAGGGTGTCGTTTCCGTCGCCGCCTTTCAGAAGATCCTGATCGGCGCCACCGTCCAGCAAGTCATCGCCCAGGCCGCCTTCCAAGGTGTCGTTGCCACCCCAACCGATCAGCGTGTCATTGCCGTCGCCACCCTCCAGGACGTCGTTGCCGTGGCTCCCAAACAGGCTGTCATGGCCGGCACCGCCGTCCAGCGTGTCGTTGCCTTCGCCGCCTTCGAGCGAGTCGTTGCCCAGACCGCCGTCCAGCGAGTCGTCGCCCTCGCCGCCCAACAACGTGTCCTTGCCGTCGCCGCCCAGCAGCGTGTCATTGCCGTTGCCGCCGTCAAGCGAGTCGTCGCCTGCGCCGCCGTCCAGCAGGTCGTCGTCCTCGCCGCCGGACAGGACATCCGCGCCGGCGCCGCCGAGCAGCGTGTCCTCGCCGGTCCCGCCCACCAGGATGTCGTCGCCCTCGCCGCCATTCAGCAGGTCGTTGCCCTCGTCACCCCACATGACGTCGCCGTCAAGGCCACCGTCCAGCATGTCGTTGCCGGCGCCACCATACATGAAGTCCTCGCCCTCGCGGCCGAACAGGACGTCATTGCCGGCCCCGCCTTCCAGGATGTCGTTGCCCGTGCCGCCGTCGATATTGTCGTCACCTTCACCGCCGTTAACGGAATCGTGGCCCGCACCAGCGTTGATGAAATCGTCTAGCCCGTCGGCGTCGTCGATCTCATCGCCCTGGGCGTCGCGATAGCCGGGGACCATGGTGTCGTCGCCGTCGGTGCCATCCACGATTCCGTCGCCCGGACCGCCCTGCCATTCTTCGGCGCCCTCGGGATCCAGCGATTCCCAATCGTAAAGCAGGCTGTCCTTGCCGATGGCATTGTCGCGCAGCGACACCAGCTCGATGCGCGAGATATTCAGGCCCGCCAATTGGCTGGGCTTCAACTCTCCCGGATCGCCATACTTCCCGTCGCCGCCCTTGATTTCATGCGTGGGCACCGCGAAGACATCGCCGTTTTCAAGCTGATAGACGTTCAGCGCGACATCGTTCAGAACCTGCGCCTGACCATTGTCGTCGATGTAATGGACATTGCCCCAGAACAGCTGTTGCGAGTCGAGTTCGCTGAAGCTGGTGCCGCCCTGGCCGCCCGAGGGGGTGTTGGCGAAGCCTTCGTCATAATAGCCGTCGGGGTGGCTGGCACCGCGGCCATAATCATTCGTCGCCAGCAACCCATCCCGCACCGCCGGATCATGGCGGACCCAAAGCGTGTGCAGCTTGAACTGATTGTCGCCCGGCGTGCTGCTGGTGGCGTCATACCCGCCCAGCAGGTTGGCGGCGTTTTCCATGGTCCCGTTGCCCTGCACGGTATCCAGGATCGACTTGTTGCCCAGATAGAAGGTCTTGACCGTGTCGTGGACGGATTCCCAGTCATAAATGAGCTTATCCTGGCCGATCGCATCGTTGCGCACGGTGTGCAATTCAAAGCCGAGAATATCGAGGCCGCTCAGTATGCTGGGCGTAAGCTCGCCGGGATCCCCGTAGACACCGTTTCCAGTTCCGCCCACAATTTCGGCCGACGGAACGACGAAGGTATCGCCATTCTCGGTCTGATAGGCGGTGAAGGAAACATTGGACAACACCTTTTCAAGGCCGTCGATGTCCCGATAGTGAACATCGCCACGATAAAGCTGCTCCTCGTCCAGTCGGCTATAGCCGCCGGAAGGCGTATTGGCAAAGCCTTCATCATACCAGCCGGCGCCGGGGTTTGCCACGGTGGCGCCGTAATCATTGGTTGCCAGCAACCCGTCCACAACACTTGGATCATGCTGGGTCTGAAGGTTGTAATATGTGAAACCCGAGCCAAGGTCGTAACGGCCCAGAAGATCTGCGGCGCCTTCCATGACGCCATTGCCCTGGACCGTGTCCAGGATCGGCCGGTTTCCGATATAGAAGACGTTGTTGATCCGGTTTGTCATTTCTCATCTCCGGTATGGATCCGGCTCGCGGCAATACGAACAGCGGGCAAGGAGGGGGCGGTCTGTCTGAAAACTCTGAAAAAAATACCAACTTCCGACACGGCAGGGGCTCCAACCAGTTTTCACGATGAAAGCTGGCCGCACTCGGGATGCGTCCAGCCTATGATGAAAACTTGCTAGCGGAGGGGGGGCGGGCTTCCCAGCGCGAAGCCGTGGATCGACATGCCGAATGACTAAAATGTCGCCGATTGCAGTTCGATTGTCATGGAATGACGGTAACGGTAGGTAAAGACTCTTCTGCTACAGTTCATGTGACGTGAAATGGTATATGCTGGTGAAAGATGTCCCGCCTCTTGTCGTCAAACGACGGTGCCGCCAGAGATTCGGGTGCGAATCCCCTTGCGAATCCGGCCAAGACCCCGGCTCAGGTCCCAGCCGAATCTGCCTATAGGTTGAGTGCCGGCACAAATGGGTTAAACAGCCGCCCCATGACTCATGAGAAAACGGGCCGGGTGACGACGGACATGCCGAATGCGGATCGATCGGCACGGAGCATGCGAAACGGCCGGGCGGCCGATTCCCAGATCAATTTCGTCTTGGTGACGGGGCGGAGGCTTTCGCTTACGCCGATTCAGATTTGGCGTCTAATGACAGATCAGCATTTCCTGATCTATTTTGGGATTTCCAGCGTCTTGATCACCTATCTTTACCCGGTGCAGCTCCAGCCATCGCCGCCGTGGTGGGAGTTCGTGATCGTGTTTTCCGCCATGGCCCTGTTCTTTTACTGCATCCTGGTCGGGACATTGCTGCTGATAGAAAAGTGTTGCCGCCGCTGGCCGCGGCTGATCGTGCCGGTGCCGTTGATCACCCTGATCGCCCTGCTGGCGACGCTGGGATTCGCGCGGGTCTACAACCCGATCATGGTCGGCCCGGTCTGGTCCAACTTCAGGCCGCTGACGGAAGAGTTCGTGCTGATCTATTTCGTCATCCTGAACCTGGAAATCCTGTTCTCGATCTTCGTGCTGCCGCATACAAAGGTTTTCATCCAGGCCACCCAGCTCCAGTCCCAACGCGAAGCGCCGGCCGCGGCCGAGCTGCGGGTCGCGGCCGACCCGGCCGAGGCGCTGCCCAGGCCGCCGCAGGTCGTGCTGCAGCCGCCCGCCCCGCAGCCGCCCGCGGCGCCGCAGGCTGCACCGCTGCCGGCGCCGATGACGCGTCACCTGCCGGTGCCGATACTGCGGCAGCCGCCGCGGCCGCCGCAGCCGCCGGTGCCGCCTCCGCCCCGCGCGGTGCGATTCGGCAGCTACAGCTGGCCCATCACCGCCCTGCGGCTGATCCGGGCCGAGGAGCATTACATCCGCGTCGTCACCAAGGAGCAGGAGGTGCTGGTGCGCTATCGCCTGTCGGACGCGGTCACGCAACTGCCCGAGGATGCGGGGATGCGGGTGCATCGCTCTTATTGGCTGAGCTACGACGCCATCGTCGAGCATGCGCCGCTGCCCGACAGCCGGCTGCTGCTGACGCTGTGGAACGGGACCACCGTCACCGTGCCCCGCGCCCACCGCAAGCGGCTGGAGGCGGCCTTTGCGGCGCGGCGGCAGGCGACGGGCCAGGGCTGATGCGGGCGCCCGCGGGCCGGGCCCGGCGCGGGAAGGGGGCGGTTGGCATGGCCCCGTGTTCTCGACTAGGCAGGGGCAGCCGACGCCATTCCTCCGGGAGCTTGCCCTGACCGTGACGACCAACTCCGACGCCCAGCCGCAATTCGGCGACGACGACCCGCGGACCGCCTATAACCGGGTCTTCTTCGCCATCCTGCGCATCCATCGCACCCTGATGCCGCAGATCGAGAAGGCGCTGCGCGAGGTCGGCATCGCCGACCCGATCTGGTACGAGATCCTGCTTGCCACCGAGGAGGCGGGCGAGGCCGGCGTGCAGATGCAGGTGCTGGAGCGGCGGCTGTTCGTGCCGCAATATGCGCTGTCGCGCCATGTCGCCCGGATCGAGAAGGCGGGCCTGATCCGGCGCGCCGCGGCGGGTGGCGCCGGGCGCGGGCAGATCCTTTACATCGCCGAGGCGGGCAGGGGCCTGCCGGCACGGATCTGGCAGATCTATGCCGACAAGATCCGCTCCGCCTTCGCCCCCGCCCTGACCACGGACGAGGCCTATGACCTGGTGCGGGTGCTGAACCGGCTTTACCGCTGACCGGCGGGACGGCCCGTCAGAACCGTTTCGTCGCCACCAGCGAAAGGGTGCGCCCCGGCTCGCGCAGCGGGGTGACGGTGGCATAGTCGCCGCCATAGGTGGCGCGGTCGGCGTAATCCTTGTCGAAGAGATTCGCGACCTCGGCCCGCAGCACCAGCCCCGGCACCGCGGTCGGCGCATATTCCGCGAACAGGTTCAGCACGGCATAGCCGGGGATGGTGCGGTCGGAATCGCCCTCGATGCGGTCGTATTTCGCCGCCGCCTCGATGCTGCCGCCATAGGTGAAGGGGCTGCCCAGCGGCGTGTGCTGCGCCTCGATGGAAAACACCCGGCCCAGCGGCGCGCCGAAATCCAGCGCCTGGTAGCTGGAGGCCGGGTCGCCGTTCACGCTGACCCGGCTGTCCGACATGCTGGCGCGCAGATAGCCGCCGTCCCAGCCATAGCCCAGGCCCAGGTTGTAGCCCCGGCTTTCGAAGTCGAAATTCTCGATGCCGGCATAGGCCCCGCCGCGGGCATTGTCGACCTGGGTCAGGAACAGCTCGCCATCCAGCCGCAGGTCGCCGGCCTGATAGTCGAAGCCCAGCGTATAGTTGCGCGCCCGCGCCGGCCGCAGCACGTCGTAGTCCCAGGCGCCGTTGAAGATGTAGTTGTCCTCGATGGCGATGCCGCCGAAGACGGTCGAGGCCCCGGCGCGCAGCACCAGCGCATCGGTGACGCCATAGGCGACCGAGGCATTGCCGCTGAAGCCGGCGTTCCGGTCCTTCCAGCCGCTGGTGCCGGTAAACTCCTGCCGGTCCCAGCGCAGGCCGAAGGACAGGTCCAGCCGCTCGACCGGCTCCAGCCGGGCCTGGGCGTAAAGCCCGATGTTGCGGGCGTTCTCGTCCAGCGCGCTGGCGGGATCGCTGTAGGTGCTTGAACGGTCGTACCAGTCGATCCCCGCCGTCACGCTGTCGGCGTCGTTCAGGTGGAAGCGGTTCTCCAGCTTGGCCGAGAAGGTGTCGCTGTCGCCTTTGCTGACATAGGGCGGCGCAGCGGTCGGCTGGTCGACGTGCACCCGGCTTTCCGAGCGGCCGATGACGAATCGGGGATCCCAGAAGCCGCTGGCCTGGGTGTTTTCATAGGACAGCGACCAGCTGGTTCGGGAGGTGTCGTAGCGGCGCAGCTCGGGGACCGGGCGGCCGCCATCGATATGGCCGATGTTGGCGCGATAGGGGCGCAGCGCATCGTCGTGCAGCCGCTGGCCGGACAGCTCGATCCGGTGGCCCTCGGGCGTCTCGTAGGCCAGCTTCAGCAGCGCGCTTTGCAGGTCGGCGGCCGAGCCGGTGATCCTGTCGCCGCCGCCGGCCTTGTAGTCGTCGCCGGTCGCGGATTTCAGATAACCCAGCCATTCGAAGCCGCCCGCCTGCCCGGCCAGCGTCGCCGCACGGCCGAAGGTCCGGCCGTTGTCGCCATAGGACAGGCGGATGTTGCCGCCGAAGCTGCGCCCGTCCTCGAGGATGTCGGCGGCGTCCACCGTCTCCATCACCACGGCGCCGGCGACGGCATGCGGGCCGGCATCCGCCGCCGCGACGCCGGCATCGACGCGGACGAATTTCAGCAGGCCGGGGTCGATGGCATTGGCGCTGACATGGTGGAAGGCGCGGTTGTTCTGTTCGACCCCGTCCACCGTCACCGACAGGTTCAGCATGTCCACGCCGTTGATGAAGATCTTTTGCGCCACCGGGATCGCGCCCCCGACCGAGACCGAGGCGATGCCGGTGAACAGATCCTTCAGATCGCCCATCCGCGCCCGCTCCAGCTCGGCCGCAGCGACATATTGGCTGGCGCCGCGGTCGGCGGCGCTGCCGTCGGCATCCAGCGCCTGCAGGGTGATCGGGTCCAGCAGGACCACGGTCTCTGCCGTCTCCTGGGCCGCGGCGGGCAGGGCAAGCGCCGCGGTGGCGGCCATGATCAGGCGGGGGGAAAAGGGTGCGGCCATCAGCAAGCTCCGTTCCGGGAAAGGCTGGCTGAGGCCCGCGGCCCTGGCTTTTCCACCGCCGGATAGCGGTTCCGGCTTAAACATGCAACTGCATGTTTAGACTCATCCGTAGAAAAGCGCGATGCGTTGCCCGTCGATCTCGCGCACGGCGATCTGCATCTCGTAAAGCTCGCCCAGCAGGTCGGGGGTGACGATCTGGGCCGGGGTGCCGGCGGCGAAGATGCGGCCCTGCCGCATGGCGACGATGCGGTCGGAATGGCACGAGGCGAAGTTGATGTCGTGCAGCACCAGGATCACCGTCTTGCCCAGTTCCCGCGCGGCGCTGGCCAGCAGCCGCATCATCGCCTGGGCGTGCTTCATGTCCAGGTTGTTCAGCGGCTCGTCCAGCAGCAGATAGTCGGTGTCCTGCGCCAGCACCATGGCGACGAAGGCACGCTGGCGCTGCCCGCCCGACAGCTGGTCGATGAAGCGGTCGGCCAGCGGCGCCAGCTCCAGATAGTCCAGCGCCCGGTCGATGGCGGCGCGGTCCTGGGGCGTCAGCCGGCCGGCGGAATGCGGGAAGCGGCCGAAGCCCACCAGTTCGCGCACGGTCAGCCGGGCGACGAGGTGGTTTTCCTGCCGCAGGATCGCCAGCCGCCGCGCCAGCACCGGGCCGGGCGCGCGGGTCACGTCCAGCCCGTCCACCGTCACGCTGCCCGAATCCGGCGCGATCAGCCGGGCGATCAGCGACAGCAGCGTGGATTTCCCCGCCCCGTTCGGCCCGATCAACGAGGTGATCCCGCCCCTTGGCAGGCTCAGCGACACATCGTGCAGCACGGGGGCCGCGCCATAGCTCTTGCAGAGGTTGCTGATCTCGATCATCGGCGGCCCTTTCCGATCAATAGCGCGATGAAGGTGATGCCGCCGGCGAATTCGACCAGGATGCCAAGCGCGATGTTGAAGGCAAAGACCCGCTCCAGCACGGTCTGGCCGCCGACCAGCATGATGATGCCGACCAGCGAGGCGGCGGGCAGCAGGTAGCGATGCGCCGATTGCCCGACCGCCAGATGCGCCAGGCTGGCCGCGATCAGGCCGAAGAACAGCACCGGCCCGACCAGCGCCGCCGAGACCGCGACCAGGACCGAAACCGCCGCCAGCACCGAGAGCACCTCGGCCCGCCAGCGGATGCCCAGGTTCACCGCCACCGGCCGGCCAAGCGCGATGACGTCCAGCCGCGACAGGCGCGGGACCAGCCACAGCGTCACCCCCGCGACCGCGGCGACGGCAATGCCCAGCAGCGTCGGGGGGATGGTGCCGAAGCTGGCGAACAGCATGTCGGACAGCACCATGAACTCGTTCGGGTCCAGCAGGCGCTGGACGAATTCCGCCAGCATGCGCAGGAAGATGCCGAAGACCACGCCGATCAGCAGCAGGCGGTGCAGGCTGCGCTCCTCGCCGCCGAAAAGCCACAGGTAAAGCGCCATCGAGGCCCCGACCATCAGCAGGACGTTGAGGCCGAAGACCAGCCGCGGGTCCAGCCCCGCCACCGCGGCCGAGCCGAACAGCGCCACCAGCACGGTGCTGCACAGCACGAAAAGCGAATCGAAGCCCATGATCGCCGGGGTCAGGATGCGGTTCGCCGTCACGGTCTGGAACAGCACGGTCGAGCAGGCGACGGCATGGCCGACCAGCAGCAGGCCCAGCAGTTTCCTGCCGCGAAACGGCAGCACGAAGCCCCAGTTGCCGCGCGCGCCCAGCGTCATGAAGGCCAGGATCGCGCCCAGGGCCAGCAGGCCCAGGACCAGCAGGGCCAGCCTGGCGCGGCGCTCATGCGGCACGGTCGCGGCTCCGCAGGATCAGGACCAGGAAGACGCCGCTGCCCAGCACGCCCAGCACCGTGCCCAGCGGCACCTCGTAGGGCGCGCGGATCACCCGGCCCAGGATGTCGCAGGCCAGGACCAGCGCCGCGCCCGAGACCGCGACCCAGGGCACCGCCCGGCGCATGTTGTCGCCAAGCGCCAGGCTGACGATGTTCGGCACGATCAGCCCCAGGAAGGGGATCATCCCCACCGTCACCACCACGACCGCCGTGACCAGCGCGACGATGGCCAGCCCCAGCGCCACCACCCGCCCATGCGCAAGGCCCAGCGAGCTGGCGATGTCCCGCCCCAGCCCGGCGACGGTAAAGCGGTCTGCGGCCAGCCAGGCAAGGGCGGCCATGGCTGCGCCCAGCCACAAGAGTTCATAGCGGCCGCGCAGCACGCCCGACAGGTCGCCCTGGGTCCAGGCCAGCACGGTCTGGATCAGGTCGAAGCGATAGGCGACAAAGGCGGTGCCGGCATAGATCACCCCGCTCAGCAGGATGCCGACCAGCGGCACCAGCATCGGGTCGCGCAGCGGCACGCGGCGCAGGATGGCCAGGAACAGCGCCGTGCCCGCCATGGCAAAGCCCGCGCCGGCGGCCATCTTGGCGATGACCGGTGCGCCGGGCGCGACCAGCGTCATCACCAGCAGCCCCAGCCCCGCCGATTCCATCGTGCCGGTATTGGCCGGCTCGACGAAGCGGTTGCGGATCACGATCTGCGTCAGCAGCCCGGCGATCGCCATCGAGGCGCCCGACAGCAGCAGGGCCAGCATCCGCGGCAGCCGGCTTTCGACCAGCACCAGCCAGTCGAGCTCCTGCCCCGCCAGGATGCCGCGCAGGCTGACATGGGACATGCCGACGAACAGGCTTGCCAGCGCAAGCCCGGCGGTCAGGGCCACCGCTGCCGCAAGCCGGGACATCTCAGGATCGCGCCGCCAGCGCCTCGGTCAACTGGTCCAGCAGCCGGTTCAGCGCGGTATAGCCGCCGAAGGCGATATAGGCGGCATGCGGGTCCAGATGCACGACATGCCCGTCCCGCACCGCCCTGGTCCGCGCCATCAGCGGATTGTCCAGCGCGGCGCGGGCGCCCGCGCCCGCCTCGCCCACGCCGGCATCGCGGTCGATGACGAAGATCCAGTCGGGGTCGCGTTCCAGGATATATTCGAACGAGATCACGTCGCCGCCGTGGAAGCGGTCGTCGATGTCCGGGGCGACGGTGGCAAAGCCCAGCTGGCTGTGGATCCAGCCCACCCGCGACTTGGGCCCATAGGCGCCCAGCTTGCCGCCGTTCGTGACCAGGATCAGCGCGGTCCCGGCCCCCGGCGCGATTTCCTTCAGATGCGCGATCTTGGCGTCCAGCGCCTCGACCATCCGGGCCGCCTGCTCGGGCTTGCCGAAGATCCGGCCCAGCGTCTCGACATTGCCGCGGACCGAGGCGAAGAGGTCGTCGCCCAGGCTCAGGTCCACGGTCGGCAGGATCCGCGACATTTCCGCATAGGCCGGTGCGGTGCGGGTGCCGACGATCATCAGCGCGGCGCCCGAGGCGGCGATGGCCTCGTAATCCGGCTCGAAGATCGTGCCGACCTTGGGCAGGGGGTCGGCATAGTCCTGCAGGTAATCCGGCAGGTTGCTGCCCAGCACGCCGGCCGGCTGTGCGCCCAGGGCATGGGCGATATCCAGCGCGTTGATGTCCAGGATCAGCACCTTTTCGGGCGGCGCCGGCAGGACCGTTTCGCCCTGGGAATGGGCGATGGTCATCGGCTGGGCCCAGGCCGCGGCCCCCAGGACAAGCGCCGTTGCGGTCGCTGCGATCAATCTGCCAAACATGCCTGCCTCCTGCGGATCGTCGGGCGCAGGTAAATGCCCGGCGGGGACGGGGTCAAGCTTTGACCTTGGGTTTTTATCGGGATTGCCGGGCGCGCGGCCGCTAGACCGCGTCCCGGCCCGGCAGGCCGTTGATCCGCATGGCGGCAAAGCGCTCGCGCAGCCAGCGCGCGGCGGGGCCGCTGGGGCGCTGCTTGTGCCAGACCAGTTCCAGCGCCACCGGCCAGTCGGCGCCGTCGAATTGCAGCGGCGGCGTCACCAGCTCGTCGCGGACCGGAGAGTTGTCGATGATATGGTCCGGGACCAGCGCCCAGCCGATGCCCTGCCGGACCATTTGCAGGATCACCCAGTGGCTTTCGACCCACCAGACCTCGGCCGCCGTGCGCAGGCGCTGCTTTTCCGGCCCCTCGCTGCGCACCGCCACCATCAGCTGGCGGTGGCGCTTGAGTTCCTCCCAATCGACCAGCGTGTTCGCCAGCGGGTGGTCCTTGCCGCAGACCAGCTTCAGGGGCACCCAGCCCAGGGTGTGAAAGGCGATCTCGGTCGGCAGGATTTCCTGGCGCCACATCACGCCGATGTCGGCCTTGCCGTCCAGCACCAGCCGGCTGACGTCCTCCATCATCGGGAACAGCAGCTCCAGCTCGACATGCGGGAAATGCGCGGCGAAATCGGCGAAAAGCGTGGCCAGCGGCTGTTCGGGGTAAAGCTCGTCGATGGCGACGGCCAGCCGATGCTCGACATGCGCGGTCAGGCTGGCGGCGACGCCGATCAGGTGTTCGCGGCGGTCCAGCACCACCCTGGCCTCGGCCAGCAGCCGCTCGCCCGCCGGGGTCAGCACCGGGTTGCGCCCCTCGCGGCTGAACAGCGCGACGCCCAGGTCGTCCTCCAGGTTCGAGACCTGGGTGCTGATCGCGGATTGCGCCTTGCGCAGCGCCCGCCCCGCGGCCGAGAACGAGCCGTGCTGCGCGGCGGCGACGAAAGCTTCCAGCTGGTCCAGCGATACGGTCATCGATCCATCTCGTTTTCAGATGGAAGCTAACTTTGCTCTGCTGAGAATCAAGATAGAAACGGCGCAACACGCAACAACGGAAAGATTCGGACCATGACGATGCGCAGTTTCCCCGACCGGGTGCGGCATGCGCTGATGTTCGAGACCATCGGACTGGCCATCATCACCCCGGCGACGGCCTGGCTTTACGGCAAGCCGCTGCTCGACATGGGCGTGGTGGGCGTGGGGGCGGCGACCCTGGCGACGGTCTGGACCTTTGTCTTCAACCTGGGCTTCGACCATGCGATGCGCTGGCTGCACGGCCATACCCGCAAGGCGCTGCATCACCGGCTGCTGCATACCCTGCTGTTCGAGGGCGGCCTGCTGGTCATGCTGCTGCCGCCGATGGCCTGGTACCTGGGCATGACGCTGTGGCAGACGCTGCTGCTCGACCTGTTCATCGTGGCCTTCTACCTGGTCTATAACTTCGTCTTCAACATCGCCTATGACCGGATTTTCCCGCTGCCCGACATGCCGCGCGGGCAGCCGGCCTAGCCGGGATCGCGGGCGATCTCGTCCAGCAGGAAGGCGCGGAACTTGCGGATGCTGGGGCGGTTGCGGCGGCCGGTGGGATAGACCAGCCAATAGCTGCGGCCGTTCTGCGCCACCAGCGGGAAGGGCTGGATCAGCCCGCCGGTCGCCAGCTCGAAGCGAAAGAAGCGCGGCGTCAGCAGCGCGACGCCATAACCCTCCAGTGCCGCCCGCGCCTCGTGCAGGTCGGTCGAAAGCGTCAGGCCGGGCTTGGGCGGGATTTCCCGGAAATCGACGCCGGCCTCGCGCATCCAGACCGCCCAGTTCGGGTCCACCCGGTCCAGCAGCGGCAGCTTCAGCAGGTCGGCCGGTTCGCGCAATTCGTGCTTTTTTGCCAGTTCGGGCGACAGCATGGGCGTGTATTCGATGGGCATCAGGCAATGCGCCTCGAGGCCCGGCCAGCCGCCCTCGCCGGCGCGGATCGCGACCGTGATGTCCTCGCGCCCGAAATCGACCAGGTTGTCGGCGGTCTCCAGCCGCACGGCCAGGTTCGGGTGGTTCATCTGGAACTTGCCCAGCCGCGGCGACAGCCACGCCCCGGCAAAGGTCGGCACGGTCGAGATCGACAGGGTCGAGACCGAATCCGCCGAAGGGTCGGCATAAGCCTCGCGCAGCATGTCGAAGGCGTCGATGGTGGGGCGGGCGAACAGCGCCCCGGTCTCGGTCAGCACGATGCCGCGCGGCTTGCGCAGGAACAGCGGCGTCGCCAGCCGCTCCTCGAGCAGGCGGATCTGGTAGCTGACGGCGGCCTGGGTCATGCCCAGTTCCTCGGCGGCGCGGGTAAAGCTCAGGTGCCGCGCCACCGCCTCAAAGGCGCGCAGGGCGGCGAGAGGGGGGATGGACATAAGGCTGCCTTATGGGTGCTTGCCGAGGCTTTGTTGGTCAAACCGGCGCCAGACTAGCATGATCGCGTCATGGATCAACCATGACCACTGAAAGGAGGGCTGAAATGTCCGACCATCCTGCATGCGACCGTGAACGCCCTTTCCTGCCGATCCTGTCGCGGCTGTTCGCCATGCTTCGTGGCGATAAGCCCAGCCTATCGCCCTGCCTGGACCGGATGGCGGCGTTGGATCATCCGGCGACGCGCAAGGCGCTGGCCGACCTGCCCGAGCATCTGTTGCGCGACATCGGCGTGGCCGACACGCGCAGCGATGCGGCCGCCCCCTCGCAGGAAGGCGACGCGCTGCGCCGTCATCTGTGGTAGACCAGCCTGTGCCGCGCGCCCCTGATGCACCGGGTGCGCGGCAGTCGCATGCCGGTGCCTGACTTGTCCGCGAGGCGCCGGCGTCAGCCCGTATCGGATCTGCAGCGCGCCAGGGCCAGGACGAAGACCGTCGCCACGCCCGATCCGGCATAGAGCGCCAGGCTGCTGACCAGGCCGCAAATTCCGAACAGGCATCCTGCCAGGGCGGAAAGCGTCGCCACCAGCATCGAAACGATCAGGATGCCCATGCAGAACCGCACCCGCCACGCAGGTCAGTCGAGGGTGCGGGAATTTTTCGTGCCGGTCGCCGCCTGTCGTTTCTTTCCATACCTGTCTGCACTGATTCGCGTATCTACGAAGCAGACTATATAGACAAAATCCTGACGGTATCCCGATAAAAGCGCCGAAACGCATCAGGGGCGTTTCGACGCAGGGGCAGGCGCGGCCTGCCCGACCCGGATCAGAGGTGGATCGCGGCGAATTTCGTCTCGTCGATGCCCAGGCGGCGCAGGTCGGCTGCGGCGGGACGGCGGTGCGCTTCGGCCGCCGAGGCGACGGCGATGGCGGCCCGCAGGGTCGAAAGGGCCGAGGTGAGGGAATGATAAGCGCGGTGCATTTTTCTGCCTGTCTTCTAGGTTTCATCGAACATGTCGATGACAGACAGATGGGCCTCGCCCGGCCTTTCTGCAACGCGGCAAAACGGCAAGGCGGCCATGACGCCAGCACATGGCGGGCCCGGCCCTTGTCGGGCCGGGCGGCGGGTCAGTCCTCTTCGCCGGCCAGCTGGCTCAGCACCTCGCCCTTGCCGCGGGCGCGCAGGATCAGCGGCACGATCAGCGCCAGCGCGGCGATGCCCAGAAGCACGGCGGCGATGGGCGATTGCACCAACGTCGTCCAGTCGCCCTGGCTGATCGACAGTGCCCGGCGCAGCTGCTGCTCGGCCATCGGGCCCAGGATCAGGCCGACGACGATCGGCGCGATCGGATAGCCGAAAAGCCGCATCACATAGCCCAGCACGCCAAAGCCCAGCAGCATCCCCAGCTCGAAGGCCGAGGGGTTGGCGCCGATGGTGCCCAGCGTCGCGAACAGCAGGATGCCGGCGTAAAGCCAGGGCTTCGGCACCGTCAGCAGCTTCACCCACAGCCCGATCAGCGGCAGGTTCAGCACCAGGAGCATGGCGTTCGCGATCAGCAGGCTGGCGATCAGCCCCCAGACCAGCGTCGGGTTGGTGGCGAACAGCAGCGGGCCGGGCTGCAGCCCGAACTGCTGGAAGCCGGCCAGCATGATCGCCGCCGTGGCCGAGGTCGGCAGGCCCAGCGTCAGCAGCGGCACCAGCGTGCCGGCCGCGCTGGCGTTGTTCGCGGCCTCGGGGCCGGCGACGCCCTCGATGGCGCCGTTGCCGAATTCCTCGGGATGCTTGGTCAGCTTCTTCTCGGTGGCATAGGACAGGAAGGTGCCGATCTCGGCCCCGCCCGCCGGCATGGCGCCGATGGGAAAGCCGATGAAGGTGCCGCGCAGCCAGGGCTTCCACGACCGCGCCCAGTCGCGGCGGCTCATCCAGATCGAGCCCTTGACGGCCGTCACCTCGTCCTCGACCTGCAGGCGCTGGCCGGCGATGAACAGCGCCTCGCCCAGGGCGAACATGGCGACGGCCATGGTCGTCACCTCGATCCCGTCCAGCAGTTCGGGCACGCCGAAGGACAGCCGCGCCTGGCCGGTCAGCTGGTCGATGCCGATGCAGGCCAAGGCCAGGCCCAGGAACAGCGATGTCAGCCCGCGCAGCGCCGAATCGCCGAAGGCGGCCGAGACGGTGACGAAGGCCAGCACCATCAGCGCGAAATATTCGCGCGGGCCGAAGACCAGCGCCACCTTGACGATCCAGGGCGCAAGGAAGGCCAGCAGCAGCGTCGCGATCAGCCCGGCGATGAACGAGCCGATGGCGGCGGTGGCCAGCGCCGGCCCGCCGCGGCCCTTGCGGGCCATCTTGTTGCCTTCCAGCGCGGTGATGATCGAGGCGCTTTCGCCCGGCGTGTTCAGCAGGATCGAGGTGGTCGAGCCGCCATACATGCCGCCGTAATAGATGCCGGCGAACATGATGAGCGAGCCGGCCGGATCCAGCCGGTAGGTCACGGGCAGCAGAAGCGCCACGGTCAGCGCCGGGCCGATGCCGGGCAGCACGCCGACCGCGGTGCCCAGCGTCACGCCGATCAGCGCGTAAAGCAGCATCATCGGGTCGGCGGCGGTGCCGAGCCCCTGCATCAGGAATTCGAATGCGCTCATGGCTCAGCCCCGCGGAAAGACCAGATGCTCAAGCGGCCCGGCGGGCAAATGCAGCATCAGAAGTTGCGAGAAGATCGCCCAGACCACGAAGGCGAAGACGATGCCGATGGGAATGGTCATCGCCAGGTTGCGCTTGCCGAAGGCCCGCGCGGTAAAGGCGAAGAGGATGCCCGTGGCGATGGAAAAGCCCGCGACATGCAGCAGCATCAGCTGCGCGGCCAGGCCCGCGACGATCCACAGGACCGGCACGGCGTTCTGCGGCGGGCGCTGGGGGAAATCGCCGCGCAGCGCCTCGATGGCGGTCCAGGCGGCCAGGCCGATCAGCGCGAAGCCCACGACGCGCGGCACGCTGGCGGGGCCCACGCCGGAATAGCCGCCCAGGTCGGCCAGGCGCGCGCTGTCCCACAGCATCACGCCGCCGACCGCCACCAGCCCGGCGGCGATGATCAGCGCCGCCGTATCACGGCGGCGCGGCGGTTCGTGGCGGTTGCCGCTCATTTCACCAGACCGATGTCCTTGAGGATCGCCTCGGTCGAGGTCACGTCCTGTTCAAGCTGGGCCTCGAAGTCCGGGCCGGCCAGGTAGGTGTCCATCCAGCCCTTGTCCGAAAGCTGCTTTTGCCAGTTTTCCGACTTGGCCATCTTCTCGATGTCGGCGGTGACCTTGGCCTTCTGCTCGTCCGACAGGCCCGGCGCGGCGGCGACCATGCGCCAGTTCTCCAGCGTCACGTCCAGCCCGGCCTCTTGCAGGGTGGGCGCATCGACGCCCTCCAGCCGCTCGGGCGAGGTCACGGCCAGAAGGCGCAGCGTGCCGGCCTGGATCTGGGCCTCGAACTCGCCCAGCGAGGAAATGCCCGCCGTCACCTGGTTGCCCAGGATCGCCGCCAGGGCCTCGCCGCCGCCGGAATAGGCGATGTAGTTGATCTTGGTCGGATCGACGCCGGCCGCCTTGGCGATCAGGCCCACGGCGATATGGTCGGTGCCGCCGGCCGAGCCGCCGGCCCAGCTGACCGCGCCGGGATCGGCCTTCAGCGCCTCGATCAGCCCGGCGATGTCCTGGATGGGCGAGGCGGCGGGAACCACGATCGCCTCGTATTCGCCGGTCAGCCGGGCGATGGGGGTCACGTCCTTGAGCGAGACGGGCGAGTTGTTGGTCAGGATCGCCCCGACCATGACATAGCCGCCGACGATCAGCGTATCGGGGTTGCCCTTGTTCTGGCTGGCGAATTGCGCCAGGCCGATGGTGCCGCCGGCGCCGGGCACGTTCTGCACCTGCACCGATTTCGAGATGCCTTCCTCTTGCATCACGGTCTGCATGGTGCGGGCGGTCTGGTCCCATCCGCCGCCGGGGTTGGCCGGGGCGATGATGGTGTAATCGGCCATGGCCGGGACCGCGACGGCCCCCGCGAACAGGCTGGCGAGAACGAATTGCTTCATGGTCTTCCTCCGCATCGGCCGGACGCATCCGCGCCGGTCCCGTTATCCGCATTTTCTGGGTCTGGCCTGCATCTCTCCCGGAATGCAGGCGTCCTCCGCAAGCCCGCGCGCAGGCGGGCCCCGTGCCTTTCCAGCACAGAAAGCTGTCATGGACCTGACATCGCGGCGAAAATTATTCCCCGGCCAGCGCCTTGTTCCAGCGCGCCAGCAGCTTGGCCCGCGTCGCCTGGTCCAGATAGGCCAGAAGGCCGGGGCTGACCGGCACCGGCTTCAGCCGCAATCCCGCCAGATCCTGCATCCCGCCCGCGGGGCCGGGCTGGCCCGCGACCTCCAGGCTGACGGCCGAAAGCCGCAGGGTGCGCGACAGCAGGCTCTGCCCCTCGGGCGACATCAGGAAGGCCAGGAAATCCGCCCCCAGCCCCGGCTGGCGCGCCGCCGCCGGCACCAGCCCCACGCGCGAGACGACGACGGTGAAGTCGCGCGGCAGGATCACCCCCAGGTCGGGATGCCGCCGCGCCCAGTCCGCGGCGTAAGAGCCGAGCAGGTTGTAGCCGACCGCCAGCCGCCCGTCGGCGATCCGCTCCAGCAGCTCGGCCGAGGTGGGGAATTGCTGCACCCCCGCCCGGCCCATCGCCTGCACCACCGACCAGATGCCGGGATAAAGCTCCTGGTCGCGGGCCAGGAACAGATAGCCCACGCCCGAGCGCGCCACGTCATAGGTGCCGATCCGGCCCTGCGCCTCGGCCGGATGCTCGGCCATCCAGCGCATCAGGTCGGCGCGGGTGGCGGGCGGCGGATGATCGGCGAAGCTGGGCTTGTGATAGGCAAAGACCGCCGGCTCGAAGGTCAGCGCATAGGCGGTGTCGCGCCAGTTCGCCCAGCCGGGCCAGCCCGGCGTGTCCGGCGTCTCGACAGGGCGGGCGAAGCCGTCGTTCGCCAGCTTGACCTGCAGGTCCATGGCCGAGGAAAAGGCGAAATCCGCCGTGCCGCCGCCCGCCTGCGTCTCGGCGACGATGCGGTCGTGCAGCTGGGTCGTCAGCAGGTTCTCGTAGCGCACGGCGACGCGGGGATGGCGGCTCTGGAAGGCGGCGACCAGCGGCGCGGCCAGGTCGTCGTCGAGCGAGGAATAGACCGACAGCTCCTGCCCATCGCCCTGCGGGGCGGGAAACAGCGTCACCTGCGCCGATGCCGCGCCCGGCCACAGCGCGAGTGCGGCGGCGATGGCTGGCAAAAGGCGGGCGAGCGGGCGCATGATCGGCGACTTTGCCAAAGCGGCAGCCCGTTCACAAGCCCGCCGCGCCCCGCTAGGTTGCGGCCAAGGGGGGGAACCATGCGCATCCTGCTTGTCGAGGACAATTTGTCACTGGCCGAGGGGCTGACCGCGCTGCTGCGGCAATCGGGCTATGCGGTGGACGTGGTCCATGACGGCGCCTCGGCCGAGGCGCTGGCTGCGGCGGAAAGCTTCGACCTGGTGATCCTGGACCTGAACCTGCCGCAGATGGACGGGCTCGAGGTGCTGCGGGCGATGCGGGCGCGGCGCAACCCGGCGGCGGTGATGATCCTGACCGCGCGCGGCGCCCCCGAAGAGCGGGTGCGCGGCCTCGACCTCGGCGCCGACGACTATCTCATCAAGCCCTTCGACATCGGCGAGTTCGAGGCCCGCATCCGCTCGCTGCTGCGCCGCCAGGCGGGCTTGCGCAATTCCACCGTCAGCTTCGGCGACCTGGTGCTGGACCAGGCGGCGCGCAGCTTCCTGCTGGCGGGCCAGCCGCTGGACCTGCCGGCGCGGGAACGCGGGCTGCTGGAGCTGCTGATCATGCGCGCCGGCAAGGTGGTGGCGCGCGAATCGATCGTGCAATCGCTGACCTCGCTCGAGGACGACCTGTCCGCCAATGCCATCGAGCAATATGTCAGCCGGCTGCGCAAGCGACTGGCGCCCGCCGGGCTGACGGTCAGGACCGCGCGCGGCATCGGCTATTTCCTCGACCGGGCCTCGCCGTGATCCGGCGGCCGTTTTCCCTGCGCCGCCGGCTGCTGGGCTGGCTGCTCATGGGAACGCTGGCGCTGGGCACCGCCGCGCTGATCGACACCTGGCGCGAGGCGGTGCGCATGGCCAATGCGCTGGCCGACCGGGTGCTGGCCGGCTCGGCGCTGGTGATCGCCGAGCGCGCCTCGCTGGACGACCAGGGCCGCATCGCCATCGAGATCCCCTATGGCGCGCTGGAGATGCTGAGTTCGGCCGCGCAGGACCGGGTGTTCTATCGCGTGGACGGCCCGCCCGGCCATATCGTCACCGGCTATGGCGACCTGCCGATGGCGCCGGCGTGGCCGGGGGGCGAGCCGGCCTATGCCGACGGCGTGTTCCGCGGCGAGCCGGTGCGGGTCGCCAGCCTGGCCCGCGCCGCCTCGACCGGCATCGACGAGGTGCCCTTCGTCGTCACCGTGGCCGAGACCACCAATGCCCGGCGCGAGCTGACGCGGGCGATCCTGATGCGCTCGGCCCTGCGGCTGGCGCTGATGATCGCGGGCGCGGCGCTGATCGTCTGGATCGCGGTGACGCTGTCCCTGCGCCCGCTTTACCGGCTGAGCGAAGAGATCGCCGCGCGCAACCCCGACGACCTGAGCCCGATCGAAACGCCGGTGCCGTCCGAGGTGCGCGGGCTGGTCGGCACGGTGAACGGCTTCATGCGGCGGCTGGGCGCGGCGCTGGACGGGATGCGCAACTTCACCGGCAATGCCGGGCACCAGCTGCGCACGCCGCTGACGGTGGTGCGCACCCAGCTGGCGCTGGCGGCGCGGGCCGCGACCCTGCCCGAGGCGCAGGCCGCCGCGGCCAAAGGCGACGCCGCCGTGGCCCATGCCGAGCGCATCCTGGCGCAGCTGCTGCTGCTGGCGCGGGTCGATACTGCCGAGGGCGCGGCGCTGGCCGCGCCGCTGGACCTGGCGGCGCTGGCCCGCGACCTGACCGCCGAGCATATCCCCGCCGCCGCCGAGGCCGGCATCGACCTGGGCTTCGAGGGCGAGGGGCCGGTGACGGTCCGGGCCGAGCCGCTGCTGATGGGCGAGGCGCTGAGCAACCTGATCTCGAACGCGCTGCTTCATGCGGGCCGCGCGGCGGTGGTGACGGTGCGCGTCGGGCGCGCGGGCGGCGACGCGGTGCTGGAGGTCGAGGACAACGGCCCCGGCATCCCGGCCGAGGCGCGTGCCGCCGCCGTCAGCCGATTCGCGCGGGGCGAGACCTCGGGGCCCGGCATGGGCCTGGGCCTGCCGGTGGCGCTGGAGATCGCCAGCCTGTTCGGCGGCCGGCTGACGCTGGACGAGGGCGCCGGCGGGCGCGGGCTTCTGGCGCGCATCACCCTGCCGGCGCTGGCGCGGGCCGGGTCCGTGCAAGAAAATGCCGGGATCGATACGGAACCCTTGCAATCGTGACCCGGATTCGCCATCTTTTGCGCGTTCGCGTCTTCGTGAACGCAGTTTGATGGCCGGGCCCCTCTGGCGGACGTGGCGGCACGTTCGTGATGTCGGCATCGATCTTTGACCAGCCGCCTGGATCTTGTTCTGACATGCAGCAAGGAAACAACCCGCCCTTGGGGGGCTCGACGAGTGGAACCCATCGTCCCACCCTGCAATATTTCAAATGGTCCTTCATCGTCACCGTGCTTGGCCTTGCGCTGGGCGCGTTGCTGGGATGGCAGACCACCGGAACCGTCGGCGGCACGCTGACGATCTTCTTCATCTGCGCCGTGCTGGCGGTGCTGGAAATCTCGCTTTCCTTCGACAACGCCATCGTCAACGCCAACAAGCTGAAAGAGATGACCCCGAAGTGGCAGCGCCGCTTCCTGACCTGGGGCATCCTGATCGCCGTCTTCGGCATGCGGATCGTCTTTCCGCTGCTCATCGTGGTCGTCGCGGCCAATATCGGCCCCTGGCAGGCGATGGTCCTGGCCGCAAGCCAGCCCGACGAATATTCGCGCATCATGCATGACGCGCACCTGCCCATCGCGGCCTTCGGCGGCACCTTCCTGATGATGGTCGGCCTGAGCTTCTTCTTCGACCATGAAAAGGACGTGCATTGGGTGCGCTGGCTGGAACATCGCATGCAGCGCTATGCCACCGTCCGCGGCATCGAGGTCGCGGTGGTGCTGGTCACGGTGCTGATCTTCTCGCGCTTCCTGGAAGGGGCCGATTCGCAGGTGTTCTTCCATTCCGCGATCTGGGGCCTTCTGACCTTCCTGCTGGTCGAGGTGCTGGGCGGCCTGCTGGACAGCTCGCAAGAGGCGCTGCAGGCCGGCGCCAAGGGCGGCATCGGCGCCTTCCTCTACCTGGAAGTGCTGGATGCCTCGTTCAGCTTCGACGGCGTGATCGGGGCCTTTGCGCTGACGCATAACCTGTTCGTCATCGCCATCGGCCTGGGCATCGGCGCCATGTATGTGCGCTCGATGACCATCATGCTGGTCGAGCGCGGCACCCTGGCCGAATACCGCTTTCTCGAACATGGCGCCTTCTATGCCATCATCGCGCTGTCGGTGATCATGTTCGTCCAGCCCCTGGTGCATATCCCCGAGGTCATCACCGGCCTGGGCGGCGCGACGCTGATCGGCATCTCGTTCTGGTCCTCGATCCGCTGGAACCGCAAGAACCACGCGGTCGAGGCGTAAGCCCTCCGAAGCGACAGGAATGGCCGCCGCCTTTCGGGGCGGCGGCCTTTTTGCTATCCCTGACCCGTGGTTCGGAACGAGGGATGGACATGCGTTACCTGCTTGCCCTGCTGGTCGTCGTCGCGGTGGCGGCGCTGTTCTATTGGCGCCATGCGCAAAGGGCCGGGGCCGCGCAGGATGACGGCGCCGACGTGCAGGCGCTTTACCAGGCCGGCCGGGCGCTGCCGCAGGGGCCGCTGCGGGTCTATCACCTGGGCCACAGCCTGGTCGGGCGCGACATGCCGGCGATGCTGGCGCAGCTGGCCGGGCAGGGGCACGACTATGCGTTGCAACTGGGCTGGGGCACCCCGCTGCGCGAGCATTTCCAGGGCGGCGCGGCGATCAACGGCTTTGCCCAGGAAAACGCCACCCCCCGCTATCGCGACGCGCATCAGGCGCTGGCGAGCGGCGAATACGACGCCTTCGTCATGACCGAGATGGTGCGGCTGAAGGATGCGATCCAATACAAGGAAAGCCGCCTCTATGCCGGGAAATGGGCGGCCGAGGCGGCGGCGGGCAATCCGGCCGGGCAGGTCTTTCTTTACGAAAGCTGGCACGCGCTGGACGATCAGCCGGAATGGCTGTCGCGCCTGCCCGACGACCTGGAGACGATGTGGAAGCCCGGCCTGCTCTGGCCCGCCGCCCGCGCCGCCGGCAGGCCGGTCTGGCTGATCCCGGTCGGGCAGGTCATGGCCCGGCTGGTGGCCGAGGCCGAGGCCAGGGGCGGCATCGCCGAACTGCAATCGCGCGAGGATCTGTTCGCCCGCAGCCCGGACGGCACGCTGGACCCCATCCACCCCAACGACCTGGGCGTCTACCTGGTGGCGCTGACCCATTACGCGGTGCTTTACGGCCAAAGCCCGGTCGGCCTGCCGCATGCCTTGCTACGCGCCGATGGCAGCCCCGCCGATGCGCCCTCGGCGGAACTGGCGCGGCGCATGCAGGAAGTGGTCTGGGAGGTGGTCAGCACCAACCCGCTGACCGGCCTGCAATCCCCATAATCCGAACGCTGTTTTTACGGATCGTTGAAAACATTTCGATTGATCCGGCGCGGGATTTGCCTTCTTGGCAGGCATGGGCTGATCGTATTCCGGGCAATTGCCCAAGACGCGGTCAGCCGTGCTGAGGAGGTCCGATGCTTACCGGGTTCGTGCTGTTCTATGTCGGCGCCGTGCTGTTTCTGAACGGGCTCTGGCTGATGGGCCGGATCGCCGATCGCGAGATCGTCGTCATCAACATCGTCGCCGCGCTGGTCTCGGGCGCGGCGGTGCTGCACGACGCCTTCGGCGCCGGGGCCAGCGCGGCCAGCATCCGCAACGGCGCGCTGAGCCTCTTGTTCTGCACCACCTATCTGTGGGTCGCCTATAACCGGCTCAGCGGGGCGGATGGGCGCGGCCTGGGCTGGTTCAGCCTGTTCGTGGCGGTGACGACCGTGCCGGTGTTCCTGCGCGCGCTTGCGGCGGCCGGCTCCGCGGCCGAGCTTTGGCTGGCGGCGAACTGGGCCGTCTGGGGCGTGCTGTGGTTCCTGTATTTCCTGCTGCTGGCGCTGGGTCGCCCGATCCAGCGGCAGACCGCCTGGGTCACGCTGCTGGCCGGGATCTTCACCGGCTGGCTGCCGGGTTTCCTGCTGCTCGACGGGCTGCTCTGATCACCAGAACAGATGCGCCTCGTCGATGGCGCGGCGCCAGAAGGCGTCGCGGTCGGCCTCCGGCGTCCAGCCCAGCAGGCGCTTGGGCTTGGCGTTGTCAAAGGGCGACAGGTGCCCGCGCGATTTCCAGTCCGCCAGCGAGGCGGGCGCGGCACCCTTGCGGCGCAAGGCATGGCGCTTCAGCCCCTGCTTGACCGCATCGACTGCCCAAAGCGCGGTCAGGTTCGAGCCGCTGACCTTCAGCCGCGCGCCGGTGCGGCGGTGGATGGCGTCGAAATAGTCGCGCCCCGAGAACATCGGCTCGCCGATCAGGTTGAAGCTTTCGCCGATGGCCTCGTCCCGCTCCATCATCGCGATCAGCCCGTCCGAGACGTCGTCGGCCAGCACGAAGGGCAGGATGTTGCGGCCATTGCCCCACAGCCGCACCGCGCCGGCGCCATGCCAGCGGCCGATGCCCCAATGCTGCAAGGGGCCGCCGTCGCCCAGCACGATGCCGGGCCGGGCGATGACCAGCCGCAACCCCTGCGCCTGCATGGCGATCAGCCGCCGCTCGCCCTCGGCCTTGGAGCGGGCATAGATATTGCGGCTGTCCATCTGGCCGAAATCGCTGGCCTCGGTGATGGTGCGGGCGGGGTCGGACATGTCGTATGAGGCGATGGTGCCGGTATGGACCAGCCGCCCGACGCCGGCGCGGATCGCGGCGCGGCCGATGCGCTCGGTCGTGGCCACGTCGTTTTCCAGCGCCGCCTGCCAGCTCTTGTCGGTGGATTTCGCCAGGTTGAAGACGCAATCCATGCCCTGCATGGCGACCGCCAGCCCGTCCTCGTCGCGCAGCGAGACGCCCAGCGTCTCGACATGGTCGGCGATGTCGGGGAAGGGGCCGTTGCGGCCGCGCGACAGCACGCGCACGTCATGGCCGCGCTGGACCAGCCGCCGGGTCAGGTTGCGGCCGATGAAGCCGGTGCCGCCGATCACCATGACGCGCGGCTGCGGCGTGCCGCTGGGCCGGGCCGGAACCGCGGGCAGGGCGGGCAGGCGGGCCAAGGCATCCTCGATCCCCTGCATCACCGCGCGGGCCGAGGCGGGGGCAAAGCGCGGGTCGGGCCGGCCGGCGCGGATGCCGTCGTAGAATGCCGCGACGGTGGCGCGGAAGCTTAGCCCATAGGGACTTTTCTGGTTCAGCGAGGCAACCTGGCGCAGGGCGTTCCGCGCCCCCTCGCGCAGATGCGCCCCGGCGCGGGACAGTTCCTTGGCCAGCGGGTTCAGCACCAGGTCGGCGGTATTGTCGCGCGTGACCACCAGCGCATCCGCCGCATAATCCAGCCGCGCCATGCCGGACGAGCCGCGCAGCATGACCGAGCGGTCGTCGAAGGTCTCGACCAGCGACAGGGCGATGGTCACGTCCACCTTGCCGGCGCGGGCGAGGATGCGCCAGCTTTGCGGCCGCCGCTCGCCGCCGGGCAGGGTGATCCATTGGCCCAGGCTGACATGCTCGACCTCCAGCGCGCCGAACAGGTCCACGGCGAATGAGAAGGGGTGCGGGCCAAGCTCCAGCAGCAGGTTCTGCGTCTGCCGCAGCATCCACAGCGCGTAGGGCCCCGAGCGCAGCGGCACCAAGGGCAGCGCCCAGTTGACCTGCGCGCTGGAGACCAGCCCCAGGTCGCCCGCCTGCACCGCCTGTTTCAGCCGTTCGTAACCCGGCAGGCCCAGGAAGTTGTGGCAGGCGCCCAGCTGGCGGCCGGCGGCCTGGGCCGCGGCCTCCATCGCGTCGATCTCGGCCACCGACAGGGCCACGGGTTTCTCGACCAGCACATGCAGCCCGGCGCCCAGGCATTTCACCGCCAGGTCGCGGTGCAGGTTCGGCGGCGTCAGGATATGCACCACGTCGCAGACCCCGGCCGCGATCATCTGGTCCAGGTCGGCAAAGGCGGCGACGCCATGGCTGGAAGCCAGCGCCTCGGCCGCGTCAAGGGCGGGGTCGCAGATGGCCACCAGCCGTGCGCCCGGCGCCGCCTTGATCGCATCGGCGTGCCACGAGGCGATGTAGCCGGCCCCGACGATACCGACGCGCAAGTCCGAGGTCATGGCAAGCTCCTATTTATACTCGATAATATGCATGGCGTCGCCCCTGCGGCGGCGACGGAAATATGTCAGCATTCCCAGAAGGTTGGGGATCTTGGCCAGCGTCAGCAGCGCCGCCTGCCGGCCCGCCATCGGCTGGCCGCGCAGCCCGCGCCAGGTCTTCCACAAGGACAGCGCATAAAGCCCCAGCACCGCCAGCGAAAGCCAGGGGCTGGTGAACAGCCCCAGCAGGAAGAGCAGCGGCAGCGCCAGCCCATAGGCCCAGACGCGCAGCCTTTCGCGCTTGAAATGCGGCGGATGCATGGCGCCCACCTGCGCGAAGCCGTGGCCGTTGCGGATGGTGCGCTGCCACCATTGGCCGAATCGGGTCATGTCGGCGTCGTGCCAGGTCATCTGCACCGGCAGGCGCATCAGCCTCCAGCCGGCCTTGCCGAGCCGCAGGCAGAATTCGTCGTCCTCGGCCGCGATCACGATCGGGTCGAAGCCGCCGACCTGGCGAAACGCCGCGGCGCGCACCATCATGTCGCCGCCGCAGGTGGTGATCGGCCCGGCGGGGCGATGCCAGTCCACCTGGCACATCTGGTTGTAGACCGTGGCGGTGGGGTGGATCTCGGACCGCCAGCCGGTGACGAGGCCCAGGCCGGGGTCGGCCTGCAGGGCGGCGATGCCGGCCTCCAGCCAGCCCGGCTCGACCCGGCAGTCGCCATCGACGAATTGCACCAGATCCAGATCGCCCCCCGCCAGCAGCGCCTCGGCCCCGGCATTGCGGGCGCGGGCGGCGGTAAAGGGAACCGAGGTGTCCAGCTCGACCACGGCGACCCCGAGGCTGCGGGCGAAGGCGACGCTGTCGTCGCCCGAACCGCTGTCCACATAGACCACCCGCTCGCAAAGCGGCACCAGCGAGCGCAGGCAGGCCTTGAGCCTGTCGCCCTCGTTGCGGCCGATGGCCACGGCGCCCAGCGTGGGACGGGTCATGTCTGCCCTCGTGCTTGTTCCGGCAGGGGCAGCCTATCCCCGCCGCCGCGCGTTCTGCAATGCGGCGCGGCCTGTCGTTATCGGCATGTTCAGGGCGTCGGCGGCTCTTGCCGCAGGCTTTGCCGCGCCAGGGCCGAGATCAGGTCGGTCTGGGTCACGATGCCGACGATGCGCGAGCCGTCCAGCACCGGCACCGCCTCGCATTTGCCCGAGGCGAGCATCGGCAGCAGCGTCCCGATGGGCGCGTCGGGCGCGACATGCGGCGGGTCGGTCTGCATGATCTCGCGCGCGCGGGGCGGCGTGCCGCGCCTGGGGTTCATCAGGTCCGACAGGGCGGCCAGGAAGCGGCGGTTGTGGCGAAAGGCGTCCTCGCGGGCGCGGCGGATCAGGTGCAGCTGGAAAATCACGCCGCGGAACTGGTCGCCCGCCTCGACCACCGGCAGCGAGGTGAAGCCGTGCTTGCGGAAGATGTCGGCGACGCGCACCAGCCGCGTATGCGGCGCGACGGTGACGAGGTCGCGCGACATCACGTCCGCCGCGGTCAGCGGCCCGGTGCGATGGGCGGCGGCCTGCAATTCGGCGGCGCCGATCAGGCGCGCCAGATCCTCGACCCCCAGGTTCAGCGACTGGCGATAACGTTGCAGGATCTCGGTCAACTCGTCCTTGGACAGGCCCAGCCGCTCCATCGCCGGATGGTCGGCGGTGCCGTGCGGCCCCGGCTCCTCGAACTGGCGAAAGGGATAGCGCCGCCCGGTCAGCCGGGCATAGATCATCGCCAGCCCCACCAGCGCCAGCGTGCCGACCAGGACCGGCGCCAGCACGAAGTGAAAGCCAAGCTCGCGGATCGCCTCGGGGTTCAGCGCGGCGGTCATGGCGACCGCGCCGGCCGGCGGATGCACGGCGCGCAAGAGGATCATCGCGGTGATGCTGAGCCCCACCGCCATCGCGACACAAAGCGCCGAATGCGGCGTCGCCATGCAGGCCAGCACGCCGATGGCGGCGGCGATGCAATTGCCGACCACCGCCGACCAGGGCTGGGCCAGCGGGCTGTTCGGGACCGCAAAGACCAGCACCGAGGTCGCCCCGAAGGGCGCGATCATCGACAGCCCCAGCCGCAGGTCGGTCGCGGGCGACAGCAGGAACATCCCCGCGACGCCCAGCCCGACCAGCGCGCCCACCCCCGCCCGCAGCGCCTCGCGCGGCGAGCCGGGCGCGATCGCCGGGCCAAGCGCCTGCGTGATCTGGTGCAGCAC
Source organism: Paracoccus versutus (assembly GCF_000763885.1). Lineage (GTDB taxonomy): Bacteria > Pseudomonadota > Alphaproteobacteria > Rhodobacterales > Rhodobacteraceae > Paracoccus > Paracoccus versutus. Next base: position 73,792 of record NZ_JRKO01000003.1, read on the forward strand.
GGCCCCGGCCGGTCTGGTCATCCGAGCTTGTCCTTCGCGCCTGCCCGCAAAACGGGCTTCCGATGCGCCTAATTGTCGCAGGAATGGGCAGGTTGCAAGTCCCCGGAAAGGCTGAGCGGCGGCGCGTTCAGCCCAGCCGGGCAAAGGCTTCCAGCACGGCGCGCTCGGACTGGTTCAGGTAATCCTCCAGCATCCGGGCGGCGCCGGGCGGATCGCCGGCCTCCAGCCTGCCCAGGATCTCGGCATTGCGCGAAATATAGGGGCGGTGCAGCAGCTCGGGGCTGTCGAGCAGGCCGAAGGCCAGCCGCAGCTCGGCGATGATCTGGGTAAAGAACTGGATCAGCCGCGGGCTGTCGGTCAGCGCGACGATGGCGGCGTGGAACTCCATGTTGGCGCTGCCGACGCCGCGCCAGTCGGGGATGGCCTGCAGCGTCTCGGCCCGCTTCACCGCGGCGCGCATCCGGTCGACGGCGGCATGGCCGGGCCAGGCCTGGGCCAGGGCCGGCACCTCGATCAGCCGCCGCACCCGGTAGATGTCCAGGATCGAGGCCATCGAGGGCACCGCGACGAAGACCCCCCGGTTCGGTTCATGCCGCAGGATGCCCTCGCGCGTGAGCAGGCGGAACACCTCGCGCAGCGTATTGCGCGAGATGTCCAGCTCGGCCGCCAGCCGCGCCTCGGACAGGCGCTGGCCCGGTACCAGAGCGCCGCCGGTGACCTGGTCGCGCAGCCGGGCGGCGATGCCTTCGGCAAGGCTGGGGGCGGGTTCGCGGGCTTCGGCCATCGCGGCTGGTTCCTTTGTCATCGGGGCTGTCCCGTCCCTCGGGGGCCGCGCGATCTTGGCCGAGCGGCCGGGGGCAGGCAAGCCGCCCCGCGATGATTCGCCGGGTTTTTCGTCGCCCTGGCCTGACCAGCACCGCCGCCTGACAGGGCAGGATGCCGCTGGACTGCCCATCATCCAGGCATATCATCCCTGCTTTCCACATATTTTGTTCAACAATATACTGATGTATGTCAAATTATCGTTGACGGATTGTCTTGTTGAATTCACAGTCGAGCCATTCCCAAGACGCACTCCACCCTTGCAGCAGGAGCAGACCGATGGCCGAATCCGTCACCTCCCCCTCTGCCGCCTCGGCCGCCGCGCGCGGCGGTTTCCTGGCGGCGATCTTCCTGATGGCGACCTCGGCCATCGGGCCGGGCTTCATCACCCAGACCGCGACCTTCACGGCAAAGCTGGGCGCTGCCTTCGCCTTTGCCATCCTCGCCTCGATCGTGATCGACTTCGTGGTGCAGCTCAACATCTGGCGCATCACCGCGCTGACCCGGCGCAATGCCTCGGACACCGCGAACGCCGCCATTCCCGGCGCGGGCTATCTGCTGGCGGTGCTGGTGCTGGTCGGCGGGCTGGCCTTCAACATCGGCAACATCGCCGGGGCCGGGCTGGGCCTGAACGCCATGTTCGGGCTCGAGCCCAAGATCGGCGGCGCTCTGTCGGCGGCCCTGGCCATCGGCATCTTCCTGTCGCGCCGGGCCGGGCTGCTGCTCGACCGTTCGCTGATCGGGCTGGGCTTGCTGATGATCGCCATGACGGTCATCGTCGCCCTGGTCTCTAACCCGCCGGTCGGCGACGCGATGCGGCAGATGGTGCTGCCCGAGATCGTCGATTTCGCCACCATCACCACCATCGTCGGCGGCACCGTCGGCGGCTATATCACCTATTCCGGCGCGCATCGCCTGCTCGACAAGGGACTGGTGGGCGAGCAGAACCTGGCCGCCGTCACCCGCGCCTCGCTGACCGGGATCGCGGTCACGGGGGTCATGCGCTTCATCCTGTTCCTGGCCATCCTGGGCGTCGTCGCCTCGGGGGTGACGCTGGACCTGTCGGGCCAGGCCGCGAACCCCGCCGCGCAGGCCTTTGCCGTGGTGCTGGGCGAATGGGGGATGCGCATCTTCGGCCTGATCTTCTGGGCCGCGGCCATCACCTCGGTCATCGGCGCGGCCTATACCTCGGTCAGCTTCCTGGTTGCCTTTCGCACCATGGGCGACCGCGACCGCAACATCGCGACGGTGATCTTCATCGCCATCTCGCTGGCGGTCTATCTGTCGCTGGGCACGGCGCCGGCTGCCATCCTGGTCTTTGTCGGCGGCTTCAACGGGCTGATCCTGCCCATCGGCCTGACCATCTTTACCTATGTCGGCTTCGCGCGGGCCGACCTGATGGGCGGGCATGTCTATAACCGCCCGCTCTTGATCGCCAGTGCCGTGGTCTGCGCCTTGACCTGGTACATGGGCTTCAAGTCCATCGGCCCGATCTTTGCCTTCCTGGGCGCCTGAGCCATGATCGCGGCAGGCCTCCCGCGGGCCCGCCGCCCCAATTCCCGCCCTAATTCCCGCCCTAATTCCCGGAGGAACACATGACCCGCAACATCGACCTGAACAGCGACCTGGGCGAGGGCTATGGCGCCTGGAAGATGGGCGACGACGCCACCATGCTGGGCATCGTCAGCTCGGCCAACGTCGCCTGCGGCTTTCACGCCGGCGACCCGCTGACCATCCTGGCCACCGTGCGCGAGGCGGCGGCGCGGGGCGTGGCGGTCGGGGCGCATGTCTCCTATCCCGACCGGGTGGGCTTCGGCCGCCGGCCAATGGACGTGACCCATGCCGAACTTGTGGCGGACGTGATCTATCAGATCGGCGCGCTGCAGGGCATCTGCGCGAGCGCCGGCACCCGCGTCCACTATGTCAAGCCGCATGGCGCGCTTTACAACACCATCGCCGTGGACCCGAAACAGGGCGCGGCGGTGATCGAGGGCATCCGTGCCGTCGATCCCTCGCTTGCCATGATGGGCCTGGCCGGGACGCAGATCCTGGCCCAGGCGGCCGAGGCCGGCCTGCCCATCATCGCCGAGGCCTTCGCCGACCGCGCCTATCGCCCCGACGGCCAGCTGGTCTCGCGGCGCGAGGCCGGGGCGGTGCTGCACGACCCCGAGGCCGTCGCCGCCCGCATGCTGCGCCTGGCGACCGAGGGCAAGATCGAGGCGGCGGACGGCTCGACCCTGCACCTTCAGGCCGACAGCATCTGCGTGCATGGCGACAGCCCCGGCGCGGTGGCCATGGCCGCCCGCATCCGCGAGGCTCTGCTGGCGGGCGGCGTCGCCATCGCCCCGGCCACGGGGGGCGCGGCATGACCCTGTTGCCCGATCCGGCCAAGGCCCGCGCCGCCCGCCTTGCCTGCCGTCAGGAAGCCCCGCGTCCCACCGCGGGCATGGCGCCGGGGTTCACGCAATGCAACATGATCTCGCTGCCCAAGGACTGGGCCTGGGATTTCCTGCTTTACGCGCAGCGCAACCCCAAGCCCTGCCCGGTGCTGGACGTGACCGACCCCGGCAGTCCCCGCACCGCGCTTGCGCCCGATGCCGACCTGAGGACCGACATCCCGCTCTACCGCATCTGGCGCGACGGTGTGCTGGCTGAAGAAACCCCCGACGCCACCGCCGCCTGGGCCGAGCATCCCGACCTGGTGACATTCCTGATCGGCTGTTCCTTTACCTTCGAGACGCCCTTGCAGCAGGCGGGGATCGAGGTGCGCCACATCGCCCAAGGCTGCAATGTGCCGATGTTTTTGACCGACCGCGACTGCCGTCCGGCGGGGCGGCTGCATGGCAAGATGGTGGTGTCCATGCGGCCGATCCCGGCGGGGCGGGTGGCCGAGGCGGCGATGATCTCGGGCCGCACGCCGGCGGTCCACGGCGCCCCGGTGCATGTCGGCGCGCCCGAAGCCCTGGGCATCGCCGACCTCATGCGTCCCGATTTCGGCGACCCGGTGCAGATCCGGCCGGGCGAGGTGCCGGTGTTCTGGGCCTGCGGCGTGACCCCGCAAGCGGCGCTGATGGCGTCGAAGCCGCCCTTCGCCATCACCCATGCGCCGGGCTACATGTTCATCACCGACGTGCCCGACACGCATTGGCAGGTGTGACCATGCGCTTCCTGCCCATCGGACCCCGCACCCTGCTGGCGGAACTGGACGACCTGGACCAGACGCTGGCGCTGTTCGACGCTTTGCTGGCCGATCCGGTGCCGGGCGTCGCCGAGATCGTCCCGGCCGCGCGCACGCTGATGATCCGCACCGCGCCCGGCGTCGCCGCCGACGGCCGGCTGGCTGGCGCGGTCCTGGCCCGCCAGCCCGCCCCAGGCACGCCGCCCAACGCCCGCGCCAGCGAGACGGTCGAGCTGCCCGTGACCTATGACGGCGAGGATCTGGCCGATGTCGCGGCCCATATGGGCCTGACCGAGGCCGAGGTGATCGCCGCCCATCAGGAGACCACCTGGCAGGTGGCCTTTTGCGGCTTCGCGCCGGGCTTCGCCTATATGACCTGCGACGATCCGCGCTTCGAACTGCCGCGCCGCCCGGCCCCGCGCACCCGTATCCCGGCGGGTTCGGTGGCGCTGGCCGGGCGTTTCTGCGGCGTCTATCCGCAGGAGACCCCCGGCGGTTGGCAATTGATCGGCCGCACCGAGGTGCCGATGTGGGATCTGTCCCGCGACCCGCCGGCGCTGCTGCGTCCCGGCGTGCGCTGCCGTTTCGTGGCGCGCCGGGCCGAGGTTCGCCCCTCGGCCGCCATCCCGCAGCCCCAACCCCGGCAGGGCTTGCGCGTGCTGTCCACCGCCTTTCCCATCGTCTTTCAGGACGAGGGGCGGCCGGGGCAGGGCGGGCAGGGCGTCTCGGCCTCGGGCGCGCTCGACATGGGCGCGGCGCGGCGGGCCAATCGCGCCGTCGGCAACCCCTCGGACGCGCCGGTGCTGGAGATCACGCTGGGCCCGGTCCGGCTGCGGGCCGACCAGCCGATGACCCTGGCCCTGACCGGCGCGTCGCCGGCCAGCGTCGCCGGCCATGCCGTCCCGCGCGGCGCGGCCTTTGCCGTGGATGCGGGCGACGAGATCGCCATCGACCCGCCGCAGGCCGGGATGCGCAGCTATCTGGCGCTGCGCGGCGGCTTCCGGGTCGCGCCGGTGCTGGGCTCGGCCGCCACCGATACGCTGGCCCATGTCGGGCCCGAGCAGGTTGCGGCGGGCGCGGTGCTGGCCCCCGCGAACCGTCCCGCCACCGCCGCGGCTGCGGCCGAACCCGAACCGGCGCTGCCGAAACCCGGCGATCTGGTGGAATTGCCGGTGACGCTGGGCCCCCGCACCGACTGGTTCACGCCCCAGATGGTCCAGCATTTCCTGACCCAGGAATGGCTGGTGACGCCGCAAAGCTCGCGCGTCGGCATCCGCCTGCAAGGCGATGCGGTGACGCGCGAGGACGCAACCGAACTGCCCTCGGAAGGGACCGAGACCGGCGCGATCCAGATCCCGCATTCCGGCCAGCCGGTGCTGTTTCTGGCCGACCATCCGCTGACCGGCGGCTATCCGGTCATCGCCACCCTGCGCCCCGAGGCGCTGGATCTGGCCGGGCAGATCCCGCCCGGCGCCCGCATCCGCTTTACCGCCAGCGCCGATTTCGCCCCCATCACGCCAGAGAGGCCCGCATGACCATTTTCGCCACCGGCCCCAGCCGCCCGATCCGCCGCCTGCTGATCGCCAACCGGGGCGAGATCGCCGTCCGCGTGATCCGCGCCTGCCGCGACGAGGCCATCGAAAGCGTCGCCGTCTATGCCGATGCCGATCGCGACGCGATCTTCGTGCGCATGGCCGACCAGGCCCATGCGCTGGGGGGCGACAAGCCCTCGGACACCTATCTGGATGCCGGCAAGATCATCGCCATCGCCCAGGCCGCCGGGGCCGATGCCATCCATCCGGGCTATGGTTTCCTGTCCGAACGCGCCGATTTCGCCCAGGCGGTGCAGGATGCCGGGCTGATCTGGATCGGCCCCGATCCCAAGGTGATCGAGGCGCTTGGCGACAAGATCGAGGCCCGCCGCATCGCCGAGGCGGTGGGCGCGCCGCTGGTCGCCGGCACCCCCGGCCCGGTCGAAAGCGCCGCCGAGGCGCTGGCCTTCGCAAAGGAACACGGCCTGCCCATCGCCATCAAGGCCGCTTTCGGCGGCGGCGGCCGCGGCATGAAGGTCGCCTGGCGGCTGGAAGAGGTCGAGGAGCTGTTCGAATCCGCCACCCGCGAGGCGCTGACCGCCTTCGGCCGCGGCGAATGCTTCATCGAGCAGTTCCTGGATCGCCCGCGCCATGTCGAGGCGCAGGTGCTGGCCGACAGGCACGGCACCGTCAAGGTGATCGGCACCCGCGACTGTTCCCTGCAGCGTCGCAACCAGAAGCTGGTCGAAGAGGCGCCGGCGCCGTTCCTGACCGACGAGCAGCGCGCCCGCATCCATGATTCCGCCCGCGCCATCTGCGCCCATGCCGGCTATTCGGGCGCGGGGACGGTGGAATACCTGCTCTCGGCCAATGGCACGATTTCCTTTCTCGAGGTGAACACCCGGCTTCAGGTCGAGCATCCTGTGACCGAGGAAACCACCGGCATCGACCTGGTGCGCGGCATGATCCGCGTGGCGCAAGGCGCCAAGCTGGCCGACGAGACCGTGCCCGAGCCCCGCGGCCATGCCATCGAGTTTCGCATCAATGCCGAAGACCCCGCGCGCGGCTTCCTGCCCACGCCCGGCCCGGTCGAGGTCTTCGATGCGCCCTCGGGGCCGGGCATCCGCATGGATAGCGGCGTCGCCCAAGGCTCGGTGGTGCCGGGCAGTTTCGATTCGCTGATGGCCAAGCTGATCGTGACCGGCGCCACCCGCGAGGAAGCCTTGCAGCGCGCCGACCGGGCGCTGCGCGAGTTTCGCATCGGGGGCGTGGCCTCGGTGCTGCCCTTTGCCCGTGCCGTGCTGGCCCAGTCGGATTTCCGCGCCGAGGACGGGGATTTCCGCGTCCATACCCGCTGGATCGAGACCGATTTCGCCGAACCGCTGGCCGAGGCGGTCGCCCCCCATGCCCGCGTCGCGCCCGCCGCGCAGGCGCCGCTGCTGCGCCTGGCCATTGAGATCGACGGCAAGCGACACGAGCTGGGCCTGCCCGCGAGCATGCTTGCGGCCTTGCCCTCGGGCGGCGCCCCCGCGGAGGCTGCGCCCGAGACGGACGAGGCGGTGCTGGCCGCCCCGGTCCCCGGCACGCTGACGCTGTGGCAGGCCGAGGACGGGGCCGAGGTCGAACAGGGCCAGGTTGTCGCCGTCATCGAGGCGATGAAGATGGAGACCCGGATCGAGGCGCACCGGGCGGGCCGGCTGACCCGCATCGCCGCGCAGGGCGAGGTGCTGGGCTTTGGCGCGGCCCTGGCGCGGATCGGCTGAGGCGCTTTGACATTTCCCGGCGGGCCGTGCCAATTCGGCCCGCCGGCCCCTGGCCGCCGGATACCTGCCGGGAAAGACGATGAGCCTGCTGAACCGCCGCATCCTGACCTTTGCGCTGGCCGCCCTGGGCGGCGCGGCCTTCCTGCTGTTGCACCTGCCGCTGCCCATGCTGCTGGGGCCGATGCTGGCCTGCCTGGTCGCGGCGCTGGCCGGCGCGCCTTTGGCCGGGGCCGGGCAGTTCGGCATCTTCATGCGCACCATCCTGGGGGTGGCGGTCGGCGCCTCGATCACGCCCGGCGTGCTGGCGGAACTGCCGGACGTGGCGGCCTCGCTGCTGTTCGTGCCGGGCTTCATCGGGGTGATCGCGCTGGTCGGCTATCCCTTGTTCCGCCGCGCCTTCGGCTTCGACCACGCCACGGCCTGGTATGGCGCCATGCCCGGCGGCTTGCAGGACATGCTGGTCTTTGGCGAAGAGGCGGGCGGCGATGTCCGCGCGCTGTCGCTGATCCATGCGACGCGGGTGCTGGTGATCGTCACCGTCGCGCCGCTGATCCTGACCGGCTGGTGGGGCGTGGACCTGTCGCAGCCGCCCGGCGCGCCGATGCGCACGACCGGCGCGGCCGAGATCGCGCTGATGGCCGCCGCCGGGCTGGTCGGCTGGAAGGGGGCCGAGCGGCTGGGCATCTTCGGCGCCTCGATCCTGGGGCCGATGGTGCTGACGGCGGCGCTGTCGCTGTCGGGCCTGATCACCCAGCGCCCGCCGGCCGAGATGATCCAGGCCGCGCAATTCTTCATCGGCATCGCCGTCGGGGTGAAATATGCCGGCATCACCCTGCGCGAGCTGCGCCTGCATGTCACGGCCGGGCTGGTCTATGCGCTGCTCTTGGCGGGGATCAGCCTGGTCTTCATCGAGGGGATCGTGCATCTGGGGCTGGCGCCGGGGCTCGACGCCTTCCTGGCCTTCCTGCCGGGCGGGCAGGCCGAGATGGTGGTGATCGCGCTGATCGCCGGGGCGGACATGGCCTATGTCGTCAGCCACCACTTGCTGCGCATGGTCATCGTGATCGTGCTGGGGCCGGTGGTGGGCAAGGTGCTGGGCCGCCGCCGGGGCTGAGGCAACCGCGGCCCCGAGGGGCCGGAACCAAGGGGAGGAACCGCATGAGCCATCGCATCCTGAAAGCCGCCGACCATCGCCGCATGCCGTGGAAGAACGGCCGCGGCGAGACGGTCGAGATCGCCGTCCACCCCGCGGGCGCGGGCCTTGCCGATTTCGGCTGGCGCGTCAGCATGGCCGGCGTGACCGAGGACGGCGATTTCTCGATCTTCCCGCAGATCGACCGCACGCTGGCGGTGCTGACCGGCGCGGGGATCGCGTTGCAGGTGCAGGGGCAGCCCGCCCAGCGGCTGACGCCGGAGAGCGCGCCGCTGGCATTCCCGGCGGATGTGCCGACCTCGGCGCGGCTGCTGGCGGGGCCGATCACCGACCTGAACGTGATGACCCGGCGCGGGGCCTTCACCCACCGGCTGGCGCGGCTGACCCAGGCGGCCGAGGGCGCGCCGGGCTGGCGGCTGTTGCTGGCGACCGCGCCGGTGGTGCTGGATTTCGCCGGCGGGACCGTGGCGCTGGACCAGCTTGATGCGCTGTTCTGCGAAGGGCCGGAGGCCGCGCTGCCGGTCGGTCCCGCGCCGGATGTCTGGCTGATCGAGATCGCCCGCGCCTAGTCCCGACGATTGCCGAGCAGCAGGTCGCGGCCGGCGAAGATGCCGCCGACGCATTCCATCTCGAAGCGTTCCATGTCGCGGCCGCGGATCTCGGCCATGACCTCGTCGATCTCGTCGGGGTCGTCGCCCAGCTGCAGCAGCGCCTCGCGGCCCAGGGCGAAGGCGCTTTCCAGCGTCTCGCGCAGCTGGTAGTCGGCGCCGGCCTCGACCAGTTCGCGCGCATGTTCGCGGTCGAAGGCGCGGGCGATGACCGGGACCAGCGGGAATTCGTGCTTGGCCAGCTCGACGATGCGGGTGGTGGCCTGCCTGTCGCCGGGCACGGCGACGATCAGGCTGGCGTTGCCGGCGCCGGCGGCGTGCAGGATGTCCAGCCGCGCCCCGTCGCCATACCAGACCTTGAAGCCGAACTCGTCGGCATCGCGGATGGTCTGCGGATCGCTTTCGACGATCGAGATGGAATGGCCGCGCGCGATCAGCGGCTGGCTGACGATCTGGCCCATGCGGCCGAAACCGATCATCAGCACCCGCGCTTGCAGCCCCTGCGCCGCCTCGACCCCGTCGAGCGAGGGGGCGGGCTTGGGCGCCAGCCGGTCGTGCAGGATGATCAGCAGCGGCGTCAGCACCATCGAGACGATGACGATGGCGGTCAGGATGGCATTGTCCTGGCCGCTGATGATGCCGAACTGCATGGCGCTGGAATAAAGCACAAAGGCGAACTCGCCGCCTTGCGCCATCAGCACCGCGCGCTCCAGCGCCTCGGCCCGGCTGGCGCGCAGCACCCGGCCGACGGCATAGATCACCAGCATCTTCAAGAGCATGTAGGCCGGCACGCAGATCGCGATCAGCGCCCAGTTGGCGGCGATGACGGTCAGGTCCAGCGCCATGCCGACGCCCAGGAAGAACAGGCCCAGCAGCAGGCCGCGGAACGGCTCGACATCGGCCTCGAGCTGGTGGCGGAAGCTGGATTCGGACAAGAGCACCCCGGCCAGGAAGGCGCCCATCGCCATGGACAGCCCGCCCCATTGCATCAGCAGCCCCGCGCCCAGCACCACCAGCAGCGCGGCGGCGGTCATCACCTCGCGCCCGCCGAAGCGCGCCAGCAGGCCGAACATCGGGTTCAGCAGATAGCGCCCGGCCGCGACCAGCGCGGCGATGCAGCCCAGGCCGATGGCGATGCCGGCCAGGCGCTGGGACAGGGTCACGTCCTCGCCGCCCGGCGCCAGGAAGGCGACCAGCGCCAGCAGCGGCACGATGGCCAGATCCTCGAACAGCAGGATGGCGATGATGCGCCGGCCCTTGGGCAGGGCGATTTCGCCCCGCTCGGCCAGCATCTGCATGACGATGGCGGTTGAGGTCAGCACGAAGCCGGTCCCCGACACGAAGCTGGCGGCGACCGGAAAACCCAGCGCCAGCCCGACGCAGGTCAGCGCCGCGATGGCCAGCAGCACCTGGGCAAAGCCCAGCACGAAGATCTCGCCCCGCATCGCCCAAAGCCGCGAGGGCTGCATCTCCAGCCCGATCACGAACAGGAACAGCACCACGCCCAGCTCGGCCACATGGATGATCGCCTGCGGGTCGTCGAAGAAGCCCAGGCCGAAGGGCCCGATCGCCAGCCCCGCCGCCAGATAGCCCAGCACCGAGCCCAGCCCCAGCTTGCGAAACAGCGGCACCGCCAGCACCGCGGCCGCCAGCAGCACAACCACCCCCACAAGCGGCATCCCGCCGCCACCATGCCCCGCCGCCTCGGCGGCGGCCGTCATCTCTGTCGCCATCCGGTCCCCGTTCGCGCTGGTTTCCGGGGGTAAGCCTATACCCGGCGCCCCCGATCACAAAGCGCCGCGCTCAGCGCCAGCCAAGCGCCGGGGCGACATGGGCCAGAACTGCCTCGATCACATGCAGGTTGTAATCGACGCCCAGCTGGTTCGGCACGGTCAGCAGCAGCGTGTCGGCCTCGGCGATGGCCTCGTCCTCGCGCAGATCCTCGACCAGCCGGTCGGGCTCGCCGGTATAGCCGCGGCCGAAGATCGAGCGGGTCTCCTCGATGAAGCCGATCTGGTCGGCCTCCTTGCCGCCATGGCCGAAATACATCCGGTCGCGGTCGTCCATCAGCGGAAAGATCGAGCGGCTGACCGAGACGCGCGGTTCGCGCTCATGCCCCGCCGCCGCCCATGCCTCGCGATAGGCGCGGATCTGCTCGGCCTGCTGGACGTGGAAGGGCTTGCCGTTCTCGTCGGTCTTGAGCGTCGAGCTTTGCAGGTGCATGCCCAGCTGCGCCGCCCAGCGGGCGGTGTCGTTCGAGGCCGCGCCCCACCAGATCCGCTGGCGCAGGCCGGGCGAATGCGGCTCGATCCGCAGCAGGCCGGGCGGGTTGGGGAACATCGGCCGCGGGTTCGGCCGCGCGAAGCCATGCCCCTCGATCACGTTCAGGAACACCTCGGCATGGCGCCGCGCCATGTCGGCGTCGCTTTCGCCCTCGGCCGGGGAGTAGCCGAAATAGCGCCAGCCCTCGATCACCTGCTCGGGCGAGCCGCGCGAGATGCCCAGCTGCAGCCGCCCTTGCGAAATCAGGTCGGCGGCGCCGGCATCCTCGGCCATATACAGCGGGTTTTCATAGCGCATGTCGATGACGGCGGTGCCGATCTCGATACGGCTGGTGCGCGCGCCCACCGCCGCCAGCAGCGGAAAGGGCGAAGCCAGCTGGCGGGCGTAGTGATGGACGCGGAAATAGGCGCCGTCCGCGCCCAGCTGCTCGGCGGCGACGGCCAGCTCGATGGATTGCAGCAGCGTGTCCTGGGCGCTGCGGGTGTGCGAGGCGGGCTCGTCCGACCAATGGCCGAAGGACAGGAAACCGATCTTCTTCACGGGACCACCTTTGGGATTGCGGGTTCCTGGGATATGGGATCGCTGCGGCCCCCACCCCAGCCCGCCTGCCACGAGGGCTGGCGCAATTCCGCCGCCACATGGTCGATGAAGCGGCGCAGCTTGGCGGGCATGGGCAGGACCGGCGGCCAGACCGCGACGATGGGCAGCGGCCTGGTGCCAAAGCCGGGCAGCACCCGTTCCAGCCGCCCGTCGGCCAGCGCCGGCGCGACGATGAAGCCGGGCAGGATGGCCAGCCCCAGCCCCTCGACGGCCATGTCGCGGATCGCCTCGCCATTGTTCATCGACAGCCGCCCCTGCACCAGCGGCGAGACGAAGCGGTCGCGGTCCTGGAACTGCCACAGCTGGCTGTTGGGCAGGTGGCTGTAGCCGATCACCTCATGCTCGCGCAGGTCGGCCAGGGTTTGCGGCCGGCCCTTGCGGTCCAGATAGGCGGGGCTGGCGCAGGCGACGCTGGCGTCCTCGCACAGCTTGCGCTGCATCAGCGCCTTGTCGCGCATCTTGCCGATGCGGATGCCGATGTCGAAGCCCTCGCGCGCCAGGTCGCGGCTGCGGTCGTCGTAGTCGACGCTGATCTCCAGCTCGGGGTTCTGGGCGGCGAAGCGGGCGATGATCGGCCCCAGGTGCAGCACGCCAAAGCTCATCGGCGCGGCGACGGACAGGCTGCCGCGCAGGGGCGCAAGCCCGTCCATGTCCCAGGCGGTGCTTTCGGCCGCCGCGACCAGTTCGGCCAGCGCGGGACGCAGCCGCTCGGCCAGGCGCAGCGCCGCCTCGGTCGGGGTGATGCGCCCGGCATTGCGGCGGAACAGGGCGGCGCCCAACGTCGCCTCCAGGTCGGTGATCCGCTTGCTGACCACCGATTTCGACAGGTTCAGTCGCGCGGCGGCGGCGGTGACGGTGCCCAGCTCCATCACCGTCAGGAAGGTTTCCAGGTCGTTCAGGTCATAGCGCATGGCCCGAGCTTACCCGTTCGCCAGCGCCGAACGCAAGGTTCGCAGCCGGCGCCGTGGCGCAAAAGCCGCCCATGGCCGATATTGGTGCCGACAGAAAGGAGGCCCATCATGGAGCTGACCGGAATTCACCACCTGACGGCGATCACCGCCGATGCGCCCGGCAACAAGCGGTTCTATACCGACACGCTGGGGCTGCGGCTGGTCAAGAAGACCGTCAACCAGGACGACACCAGCGCCTATCACCTGTTCTATGCCGACGGGCTGGCACGGCCCGGCACCGACCTGACCTTTTTCGACTGGCCGGCGGCGCGGGAACGGCGGGGGACGCATTCGATCAGCCGCACCGGGCTGCGGGTCGCGGGCGACAGCCTGGACTATTGGGCCGGGCGGCTTCAGGACCGCGGCCTGACCGTGGGGCAGATCGCCCCGATCGACACCCGCGCCAGCCTCGATTTCGAAGACCCCGAGGGCCAGCGTTTCCGCCTGACCGAGGACGCCGCCGATGCCGTGGCCGCGCCCTGGGAAAAAAGCCCGGTGCCGGCGCAGCACCAGATCCACGGGCTGGGGCCGATCACCATCTCGGTGCCGGAACTGGCCCCGACCGAGGCGGTGCTGACCCATGTCATGGCCATGCGCAAGGTCCGCGACTATGCCAGCCCCGACGGGCACGGCACCGTCTATGTCTACGAAATGGGACAGGGCGGCCCTGCGGCCGAGCTGCATGTGGCGGTCCAGCCCGACCTGCCCACGGCGCGCCAGGGTGCCGGCGGGGTGCATCACGTCGCCTTCCGCGTGCCCGACAAGCCGGCGATCCACGCCTGGGCCGCGCGGCTTTCCGAGATGCGGGTGCCCAATTCGGGCGAGGTCGAGCGCTATTATTTCCGCTCGCTCTATTTCCGCGAGCCGGGGGGCAACCTGTTCGAGATCGCCAGCGACGATCCCGGCTTCGCCGTGGACGAGCCGCTGGAGAGCCTGGGCGAGACGCTGTCCCTGCCGCCCTTCCTGGAAGGGCAGCGCGCGCAGATCGAGGCGCGGCTGAAGCCGCTGGACTGAACCCTGCCGAACCGAACGAAAGGCCGCCGGATCGCTTCGGCGGCCTTTTTCCTGCGCGCAAGAATTCGCCCGCGGCCGGCAGCCCTGTTGCCGCATCGGGGGTTTCGCCCCATGCTCTGCTGCGCGACAGGACGAAAGGGAGCCTTACCCCATGAGCCAGCCGGAAACGGACAAGCCCGCCTCGGAACTGATCGACGCACGGATCAATGAGCTGGGCGACTGGCGCGGCGAGACATTGGCGCAGCTGCGCGCCCTGATCCACGAGGCCGATCCCGAGGTGGTCGAGGAATGGAAATGGCGCGGCGTGCCGGTCTGGTCGCATGACGGCATCCTCTGCACCGGCGAGACCTACAAGCAGGTGGTCAAGATGACCTTCGCCAAGGGCGCGGCGCTCGAGGATCCGGCGGGCCTGTTCAACGCCAGCCTGGAAGGCAACACCCGCCGCGCCATCGACCTGCGCGAGGGCGAGCGGATCGACGCCGAGGCGCTGAAGGCGCTGATCCGCGCTGCCGTGGCGCTGAACACGACCAGCAAGAAAAAGGGGCGGTCGAAGTGACCGCCCCGTGAACTGATTAACAAAGATAATATCAGGCGGTCTTGGCGCGCTGCGCCATGGTCGCCTCGGCCCACCAATGCAGCTCGTCCAGCATGGCCTCCAGCGCGGGCAGTAGGTTCGCCTCGACCTCGGCCATCTCGCCATTGGCGCCCAGGGGCGAGACCTTGAAGAAATCGCCGCCGCCCAGGTGCACGGCATTGCGCAGCGGCACCATCTGCAATTCGATGGCGATGCCGCGCAGATGCTCGATGGCGCGGGCGGCGCCGACGCCGCCATAGCCCATGGCCGCCGCCGGCTTGCGGTTCCATTCCTTGTAGGCCTGGTCCAGCGCATTCTTCAGCGAGCCGCTGACCGAGTGGTTGTATTCGGAGGTCAGAAAGACATAGCCGTCGAACTCGGCCAGCTTCTGCTGCCATTTCACCGCACGCGGATCCTGCGACGGCACCCAGAGGTTCGAGGCGACCTCGTCGAACAGCGGCAGGTCGTAGTCGCGCAGGTCCACCAGCTCGAAGCTCATGTCCTCGCGCTTCCGGGCGTTTTCCAGTAGCCAGGCGGCGGGCTTGTCGGCAAAGCGCGCGGCGCGGGTCGAGCCGATGATGATGGCGATATGCGGTTTCCGGGTCATGGTCTGGTCCTTCGTCATGGTTTGGCGGGCCGGACGCGGCCCTTCTGGTTGAATGTCGTGGCCTCAAACTGGGCCCTACGAGGCTTTCGGACAAGCCAACCGAAATCGGAAGCGGCGTTCGGAAATCGGAAACAGGCCGCGCCGGAAGGAAGCAGGCGGGCTTCGCGACCCGCCTGTCCATCTTCTCTGTTCCACAAATACCCATGCGGCAGCGCGGACAGGCGCCGCGCTGCCGGCCTGGGCGTCAGTCGCGGCCCAGCCATTCGCCGGCCAGCGACACGTCCTCGGGCCGCAACTCGTGCCCCGCATCGACGGTCCGCGCCTCCAGCGCCGCGCCGCCGCCCTGCAAGGCGCGCTCCAGCGCCGGGGCCATGCGGGCAAAGGGATCGCGGGCGCCGGTCAGCATCAGCACCCGGCTGCCGGCCAGGGCCTGCGCGTCCAGCGCCGGCGGCGCCTCCAGCACCTGCACGGCGCGGATCAGCACCGCGCGCCCGATCAGGCCGGGATGGAGTTGCAGCACCGCGCCCAGCAGGTTCGCGCCGTTGGAATAACCCAGGTAGACCAGCGCCTCGGGGTCCAGGCCATAGGCCCGCGCGGCTTCGTCGGTGAAGCCGGCAAAGGCCTCGGCCTCGGCCCGGACATCCGCCTGATCGTAGGTCACCGCGTCATAGCGGCGGAACCAGCGGTTGATGCCTTCCTCGGTCGAGCGGCCGCGGACGCCCAGCAGCGTGGCGCGGGGGGCGATGCGATGGGCCAGCGGCATCAGGTCGGTTTCGTTGCCGCCGGTGCCGTGCAGCAGCACGATGGTGCTGCCGTCCGGGTCTTCCGGCCGGTGGAAGCGGTGGATGAAATGCAGATCGCGCATCGGGCTCCTTTCCTCGCCCGGCAGGGCGAATTGCGGCAGGATCACGCGCAGGTCGTCGGCGCGGGCCGCGTCATCGGGCGGGACGAACAGCGTTCGGCCCAGATCCTCGGGCGTCTCGTCCAGGGTGAAGCCGGGGGCGTCGGTGGCATATTCCAGCAGCGTCCCCGCCGGCTCGCGCACATAAAGCGACAGGAAGTATTTCCGGTCATGCACGCTGGTTGCATCGGTATCCTGCAACGCCAGCCGCATCCGGCGCAGCGCATCGGCATCCGGCGCGCGAAAGGCGACGTGATCGAGGATGCCGGTGCCGGGAATGCCCGGAAAGAAGCCGGTGGCGTCGCGGATGTCGACGACATCCGTGTCCGAGGCCATGCGCTGCACCGCGCCCTCGGCCGTGCCGGGGCGATAGCCGAAGCGGGTCAGAAAATTGCGCGTCGCCGCAGGCTGCTCGGTCAGGATGGTGACGCCGCGCAGCCGCGTCGGCGCGATCGGGTCGGGCAGGGGGGCCGCGGCGGGCAGGTCCGCCCCCACCAGCTTGACGATCACGCCGTCGGGGTCTTTCAGCCGCAGCACGGTTTCGCCCCGCTCGCGCAGCGGCCTCTCGACCGGCACGCGGGCGGTCATGGCGCGGGTCAGCCAGTCGCCGATGCTGTCGGGCGGCACGGCCAGCGCGATCTCGGCGACCTGGCCATGGCCGACCCGGCCCCTTGCCCCGTCCTCCCACACCAGGAAGGTGACGAGCGAGCCGGGCGAGCCGAGCGCGTCGCCATAGAATAGGTGCAATTGCTCGGCATCCTCGAAGCCGCCGGTGCGCTTGACCAGGCGCAGGCCCAGGAAGCCGGCGTAGAAATCGACATTGGCCTGGACCCGGCGGGTGATGCCGGTGACGTGATGGATGCCGCTGGGCATGGCTTTCCCCCTTTATGCGCCCTCTTCGCGGGCAAGGACGGTCTGCACGGCCGGATCGGCCGCGATGCGGTCATGCAGGGCCTGCACATTGGCCCAGCCCTGGGTGCCCTCGGGCAGCAGCTTCCCGGCCCAACGCAGCATCGGAAAGGCATAGGCGTCGATCACCGAGCGGCGGCCCAGGATCCAGTCGCGGCCGTCCAGATGCGCGTCCAGCAGCGCCAGCCGCTTGCGGACCAGCTTGCGCGCGGCCTCCTGCACCGCTTCGCGGTCGGCCTCATCGCGGCGGGTGGTATAGCGCTGCGGCGTGAACAGCGGGAAGAAGGCCGGATGCAGGTCGCCGGTGAAGAAGCTCGACCAGCGGTCGAGTTCCGCCTGCGCCCGCAACTCGTCGCCGCCGGTCAGGTCGGCCTCGGGATGCTTGCGGGCCAGGTGGTGCAGGATCGCGCCCGCCTGGGTCAGGGTCCAGCCGTCATCCTCGCGCAGCACCGGCACGGCGCCGGCCGGGTTCACCGCCATCAGTTCCGCCGAGCCGAATTCGACCGCCACCGCCTCATAGGGCGCTTGGGTCCATTCCAGCACGATATGGGGCGCGAGCGAGCAGGCGCCGGCATGGTAGAACAGGGTGGGCATGGGATCCTCCGTCTTGCGATGCGTCCAAGATAGCGTCGCGCCGCGTTTCCCCAACCGGCAAAGGCTGGAACGCGGCGTTCTGCACCATCGAACGCGCCGGGGCGGGGATCGGTTCAGGCGCTATGCGCGCCCTTGGCCAGGTCCGCGACGAAGGACAGGATCTCGGGCACCGGGCGGCCCTCGCCGATCAGCTTGACGATGGCCGAGCCCACGACGCAGCCGTCGGCCACGCCCGCCACCGCCTGCGCCGCCTCGGGCGTCGAGATGCCGAAGCCGACCACGACCGGCAGCCTGGCGCTGGCGCGGATGCGGGCGACCTCGGGCGCGACCTCGGCCGCGTTCGCCGCGGGGCCGCCGGTGATGCCTGTGACCGAGACGTAATAGACGAAGCCGCTGGTGTTCTGCACCACGGCGGGCAGGCGCCGGTCGTCGGTGGTCGGCGTCGCCAGGCGGATGAAGTTCAGCCCGGCCTCGCGCGCCGGCAGGCACAGCTCGGCATCTTCCTCGGGCGGCAGGTCCACCACGATCAGCCCGTCCACCCCGGCCTCGACCGCATCGGCGATAAAGCGGTCCACGCCGCCCTTGCGGGCATAGATCGGGTTGTAATAGCCCATCAGCACGATGGGCGTGGCGTCGTCCTGGGCGCGAAAGGCGCGCACCATGTCCAGCACGCGGGTCACGCTGCCGCCCGCCGCCAGCGCGCGCTGGCCCGCCGCCTGGATAGTGGCGCCGTCCGCCATCGGGTCGGTGAAGGGCATGCCCAGCTCGATGATGTCCACGCCCGCGCCGGGCAGGCCGCGCATGATCTGCAGCGAGGTGTCGAAATCCGGGTCGCAGCCCATCATATAGGCGACGAAGGCCTTGCCGTCCGTTTCGGCCAGCCGCGCGAAAGTGTCGTCGATTCTGCTCATGCGCCCCGTTCCCTCATGGTCCGCCCAGCCCTAGCCCGGCTTGAGGGGCAAGATCAACGGCCCGCCACTGGACTTGCGCGTCATCGCCCCATAATAAGCGCGGAAATCCGGGAAAAGGGGTGCATCATGGGCTTTCGCATGGGGATCGTCGGCCTGCCGAACGTGGGCAAATCGACGCTGTTCAACGCGCTGACGAAAACCGCCGCCGCGCAGGCCGCGAACTTTCCCTTCTGCACCATCGAGCCGAACGTGGGCGAGGTCGCCGTGCCCGATCCGCGGCTGGACAGGCTTGCCGAGATCGCGGGGTCCAAGCAGATCATCCCGACCCGCATCACCTTCGTCGACATCGCCGGCCTGGTGAAGGGCGCCAGCAAGGGCGAGGGGCTGGGCAACCAGTTCCTGGCCAATATCCGCGAGGTCGATGCCATCGCCCATGTGCTGCGCTGCTTCGAGGATGGCGACGTCACCCATGTCGAGGGCCGCGTCGACCCCATCGCCGACGCCGAGACCATCGAGACCGAGCTGATGATCGCCGACCTGGAATCCGTCGAGCGCCGGCTGGCCAATATCCAGCGCAAGCTGAAGGGCGGCGACAAGGAGGCGGTGGCGCAGGAAAAGCTGCTGAAAGCCGCGCAGGCGGCGCTGGAATCCGGCCGCCCCGCCCGCACCGTCGAGGTCGCGGACGAGGATCGCAAGGCCTGGGACATGCTGCAACTGCTGACCGCCAAGCCGGTGCTGTTCGTCTGCAACGTCGAAGAGGACAAGGCCGCCAGCGGCAACAGCCAGTCCGAGCGCGTGGCCCGGATGGCGGCCGAACAGGGCGCCGGCCATGTGGTGATTTCCGCCAAGATCGAGGAGGAGATCAGCCAGCTTCCGCCCGAGGAGGCCGGCATGTTCCTCGAGGAGATGGGCCTGCACGAGGCTGGCCTGGATCGCCTGATCCGCGAGGGCTACAAGCTGCTGGGCCTCGATACCTATTTCACCGTCGGCCCCAAGGAGGCGCGCGCCTGGACCATCCACAAGGGCACGCTGGCCCCGCAGGCGGCGGGCGTGATCCACGGCGATTTCGAGCGCGGCTTCATCCGCGCCGAGACCATCGCCTATGACGACTATGTCACCTGCAAGGGCGAGGCCGGCGCGCGCGAGGCCGGCAAGTTCCGCGTCGAGGGCAAGTCCTATGTGGTGCAGGACGGCGACGTGCTGCATTTCCTGTTCAACGCCTGACCGGCAGCCTTGTCCTCACCTTCCGCGTCGCATCCTGGCCGCGGGTATGGCCGGGCGCATCGTCCTTCTGCTCCCGAGGCGGAGGATGCAGGGCCTTGGCGCGGGCTGCCGGGGCCGCGCCGGTCTGCAGGCTGACGCCCCGCCCTGTCTCGCACCTTTTCCCGGACCGCGCCGGCCTGCTGGCGGCGCCGATCGCCCTCGCCGGCCTGCACCGGGTTTTGCTCGCGGCCCGGCGCCTGGCCCCGACCGTCCGGGCGGGGCGGATTTGGTCGACCGGAGCGACGGACGCATCGCCTCCGCGGCCCGTGCGGCAGGGCACCCGGCGCCGTTCGCGGCCCGCTGCGGCGAATTTTGCGTGAAACGCCCCTTCCATGCGATTTGCCCTTGTTTTTCCCGCCTCTGCCCTGCTAGACCGCGCGGCGGAGACGTGGCCGAGTGGTCGAAGGCACACCCCTGCTAAGGGTGCAGGCGGGAAACCGCCTCGAGGGTTCGAATCCCTTCGTCTCCGCCATGCCCCATTGTTTTCATTAAGAAAACTGGCCACTTCTGGTGCGCGTTTGCCGTGGCGCAGCGGAACAGTCGCCAGTTGCGAGCGGCCGCGTTGCGCCGATGATGGAACTGGAGGTGGGGACGGCAAGCTTCTTCACATTCAAACCTCCAGTGATTTCGGACGCCTCGATGCCGCAGCGGGCAACAAGCCATGTCGCGGGCGGGCTGCTGGAGCAGATGGCCAATATCGGATCATATCGCAGAGCGGTGGCCCCGGCAGCTTCGAATTTCGCCTTGGGGTTCGTGGACAGCATGGAGCCGCAAGACGCGACCGAGGCGCTGCTGCTGGCGCAGATGGCCGCGATCCATCAGGCAACCGGCGAAGCGCGGATCCTTGGCGATGCGGCTGGCGAAGTCGCGGAAGCCCCGTTCGATCGGCTTGGCCTGGCCGTGGGCCGGCGTAGCCCAGTGGACCTTGATGCCCAGCGTGGGCAGCACGCCCAGCGGGTCGTCGTCGCGCACCTTGAAGCGGAACCAGGTCGGGGTGCCGCCCATCAGCCATTTGTTGGCGAATTCGTGCCCGTTGTCGAAAAGGCAATGCTTCGGGATGCCCCAGGTCTCGATCAGCTCGCCGAAGGCGGACAAGCGCTGCCACCACCTTCAGGACGGTGCTGAACTCGGGATTGCCCTTCTCGCTCAAGGCGCGGTAGAGGCTTTCGCGCGACAGCCCGGCATCCTCGGCGATCTGCTTCATGCCCTTGGCGCGCGCGACCACGCCCAGCGCATCCGCGATGAACGCCCCATCCCCGGTTGCCAGGGCATCGGACAGGTAGCCCGCAATCGCCTCGTCGTTGTCGAGGTATTCGGCCGGGTCAAAGGCCGTGGTTTCCAGTGCCATGCTCAACCCTCCATCTCTGCGGCAAGCCGCTTCGCCTGCTCAATGTCCGCCTGCTGGCGGCTCTTGGTGCCGCCGCACAAAAGCACGACCAGCACCGATCCGCGCTGAACGAACTGGACCCGATAGCCGGGCCCCTCGTTGATGCGCCTCTCGCTCGCGCCAGAACCGACCGGCTTCACGTCTCCGGGGTTTCCGAACCGCAGCCGCTGGATGCGGCTGGCAATCTTTCGGTTGGCCCGTGCATCGCGAAGGGACAGCAGCCATTCCCGGAAGGTATCTGTCTGGCGGATCTCGATCATGAGATGTAGCTTGCAGGCTACATGAAATCAAAGGCAGCAGGATGGTTCCTTGGTTGCCGCTCTGAGGTGGCCAGCGCCAATGCATGCAGCGGGGATGGATCACGGCGGGGTCACCCATGCAGCAGGCGGTCAGCAGCCTCGCGAAGAACGCGCGCCACCTCGGGATGAGAGACGGCGGCCTTGTCCTGGTAGGATCGGGCGGTCTCATGCTCGCGCCCGGGCCGCAGCAAGGGCGAACTCAGCAGCAAGTCCATCACGAATGCCTCGAGCGCCTCACCACGTTTGTCGTTGCTTTCCATCGTTTCATCCCTCTCCGAACTCTGCCCGATCCTGCCCCACGGTTGGCGTGATGTGCAGGCAGCGGAAGGGCGAGACATTTTCAAAGGATCCGGGGGAATTTCGAAGCTTCGGTGTCAGGGAATATCTTGATGCCTGTATCATCACACGAGACGTATCGTTGCATGATACAGAGCATCAGAGGCGAGTTGACCGCGCAGGTCCTGGCTGGCAAGCCGGGCAAGGGCTTTCCCGCCAACCTGTCCAAGATCGCCGTCCGCAAGGTGGCGATGCTGCAAGCGGCTCACGTCCTGGACGACCTGCGGGCGCCCCCGGCGAACCGGCTGGAAGCCCTCAAGGGCGATAGGGCGGGCCAGCATTCGATCCGGGTCAACGACCCGTGGCGCATCTGTTTCACCTGGACCCAGAACGGCCCTGCCGATGTCGAAATCGTGGACTACCACTGAAAGGAACCGCCATGACCATGCTGCAAGTGCCGGTCCATCCCGGCGAAATCCTGAAGGAAGAATTCCTGGACGAGTTGGGGATCAGCGCCGGCAAGCTGGCCCGGCATGTCCATGTGCCCCGCACCCGCATCGAGCGCCTGGTGAAGGAAGAAACCGCCATGACCGTGGACACGGCGCAGCGGCTCGCCAAGGCTCTGGGAACCTCGGTGGAGTTCTGGATGAACCTTCAGCTGAACTACGACCTGATTACGAACACGCCAGATCCAGACGTGGCCGATATCCAGCCGCTGGCAGCGGCGTGAGCGTGCTTGTGCTGACCCTGCTCGCCGTGTTCGCCTTCCCGCCGCTGACGCCCGTCGCGCTGGCGGTCATCACCGCGGGCGTAGTCTAAGCCGCCCGCGGACAGGGGTTGCTGCGGTCTGGCTGTGTCCGCCTTGGGTCATGGTGTTGCGTCCTCCGGCGCGTCTAATCGTGCCGGAGGCGGGATGTTCCAGCAGAGCCTCTCAGCGACCCTTGAGCCGGTCGATGGACAGCGCCCCGGCGCCGGTGGTCACGAGCAACAGGAAGACGAAGCAGAACAGGATGGCTGCATCGCCGCCGTTGGCCACGGGGAAAACGCTCTTGGGGGCATGCGCCATCCAATAGGCAAAGGCCATGTGCCCGGAGAGGACGAACGCCACCGGCCGAGTGAACAGACCGAGGATGATCAGGGCGCCGCCGATGACTTCCAGCAGCCCGGAGACGAGCGGCAGCGTGCCGAGGGTTTCGGGGCCGGGGATGGGGATGCCGAACAGCTTCTGGGTTCCATGCTCGAAATAGAGCAGCCCGGCGACGATGCGCAGGGCTCCGATTGCATAGGGCTGTAGCGCCGAAAGCTTGCCAGTCATTGCCGTCCCTCATCTTTGGGTTGATGCTGCGGACAGTGGATGGTCGCGTTCGTCAGAATGCAAGCGGGATGAAAGGCGGAGCGCAAAGCAATCGCATTGATCTTCGAGAGAATGCCGCGATGCAGAGCCGCACGGTTTCAAGCCGTATCGGACCCATCAGCTCTCATCGCCACCCCAGGCCCCACCGCGACCTGCCCGCCTTCGAGGAACTGAACGCCTCGGGCCTCAAGGGCCTTGCGGATAGCTTCCTCGTTCTCCAGGTCCAGGGCTTTTGTGCGGCCACTCTCGAAGGAGCGCAGCGTGTCATGTGATACGGCAGCAGCATCCGCAAGGTCGGAAGCCTTCCAGTCAATGAGCAACCGACGCTGAGTTCAGCGCTCTGTGCGCACGTCGCCATGCCATGGAAGTGGCCCTAATCGACCTGCCGTCAGCCAACGCGCAAGATGCCCTAGCGAAGGTGGTGGTATATGCCAGCATCGGCGTTGACGACCTGCGCGCAGAAGCCAAGCTTGAAGAAATCTTGGCCGCAGCCCGCGCGCTCGTCGGAGGTGCAGCATGATAGTGAAAGACATCACGATACCGGACGACAGGATCGACCGCTTCATCCTCGACCTGCTGACCGCGCTGGACGAGACGCAGATCAGCATGACGGAGATCCGCGTCTACCTCGTTCTCAGCCAGTCGTCCCTGCCGCTGAGCCTGAGCGAGATAGCAAGGCGGATCAATCGAGACCGGAAGATGGCTCGAACCATCATCGATAAGATGCGCGAATCCGGCTTCGTCGCCAATGAGCGAGATGGGATTTCCCTCACGCAGGAGAGTGAGGATGAGCGGCAGAGGCTCAATGGTCTCGTGGCAGATGCTCTTGGGGCTAGTGTCGGGACCAGAAAGCGCAGTTCTGGGCCGGGGCCCGCAGAATGATCGGTTGAAACAGAAGTGCCCGGCTCCAGTCGAGCGCCTCCATTCTTTCATCCCATCTTCAACCGGCGCGAGGGGGCATCAGCATGGACACGGCCTATTCGATCAACCGGCACTGGTCGGATCGTTTTATCCCCGAGATCCGCCGGATCGTCGGCGCGCATCTGTTGCAGGTCGCGCCGGAATACCTCGATACGCGCCATGCCACCGATCTGCTGATGCTGGACGGCCGCGACATGCGCATTGCTGCCCGCGTGCGGCGCCATGGCTATGCCGGCCGCTATCCCTATGACTTCACCATTCGCTCGCGCCTGCCTTCGGGCAACCCGACCGAACTGGCCAAGATTGTGAACGGCGAAGGCGATTGGCTGTTCTACGGTCATGCCAATGCGGGCGAGACGGGCTTTGACCTCTGGGGGCTCCTGGACCTGCGGGCGTTCCGGGCCGGGCTGATCCGTCACGCCTCGAACGGCTACCGCATCGCCTCGGGCGACCGGGTGAACACGGACGGCACCTGCTTCAAGTGGTTCGATATCCGCTCCTTCCCCAAGGAGCCGCCGCTGGTGCTGGCGACCTCGGGGCCGTCGCCCTGGCGGGCCTGACTGCCACTTTCTCGGCCCAACCCGAAAGTGGGTGAACAAGAGTGCATTGGCAGCCTCCGCATGTTGCGGGGTTTTGCCGTGTCAGGGGCTGCGGATCTGCCATGCCTCGGCCGATCCCTGTTCCATAGGCTGGTCGACCCTCCCATTCTGGCAAGCACAAAGCACAACGGCCGGTGTTATCGCTTGTCCGGGACCTCAGGACTTCCTAGCCTAGGCCCAAGCCTTGAAGGGAAAGTGGATCATGCAGAAGAAAGTCATTCTGATCGTCGGGCCGTTGCTGCTCGCCGCCTGCACCGCATCGGACAATTACAGCGAAATCATCGCGCGCTCCACGCCGCCCAGCGCCGCCTTGAAGTCCGAGATTGTGGCTGGTGCCAAGGAACTCATCTATGACCCCGCCTCGATCCGCGATGCCGAGATTTCCAACGTGGCGACCTTGCCGGATGGGTTGCAAGGCGTCTGCGTCCGTGCCGACAGCAAGGATGTCTCGGGCCGCTATCTGGGGGTGCACAGCATCGGCATCCCGATCCGGGACGGCAAGATTGCCGGCGGCAGCCTGGATCACCCCCTCTGTGACCGCTCGGACATTCAGTGGCAGCCCTTCCCCGAGCTTGAGCGGCTTCCTGGCGCATAGGGGCTCCTGCTTCGTGTTTGCCGCTCCTTCCGCTACACAAGGGATGCAGCGGAGGGAGCGGCTTGCGATTCCAAAGGGCCATGCCTCTCCCGACGCCTGCGACACACACGCCCTTTGTCGCGAATGTCGCGACATCCAATCCTCGCCCCATGGTGTTATCCTTCGACAGGAGCAATCGGAGCGCGCACAGCCATGGCAGAGGAACGGAACGAGCGGGCAGCGGCGGTGAGAGGGCTGATGGGCAGGTGCCCGCATTGCGGCAAGGGTCGGCTGTTCAGGGGATACCTGACCATCGTGCAGGAGTGCGAATCCTGCGGCGAGCCGCTGGGGCTCTATCGGGCGGCCGATGGCCCGGCCTTCTTCACCATGACCATCATGCTCCTGCTGTTGATCCCGATGATCGGCTTTGCCTGGGGGCTTTATCGGCCGGATCCGGTCACGCTGCTGGTCTCGGTAGGGCTGGCGACAACCGTGCTGACCCTGGTCATCCTCCGTCTCGTGAAGGGCGCGTTCGTGGGATACCTGTGGGCCAAGCATGAACAGGACAGGGGCGCCTGACCCTGCGCCGGCCAAGGCCAGCCCCTGCGAACCCGTTTCCGCAGGGGCGGCCGCCGGTCAGCCGAGCAGCCAATAGGCGGCCAGGGCAATCGCGCCAAAGCCGGCAAGCATGATGCACCAGTTCAGCAGCACGGCCTTGCCGGACTGGAGCTGTTCGGGTGTGGGCGGTGTTTCGGCAGGTTCAGGCGCATCGCGGGTCTTTGGTTTTTCGGCAAAAGGTGTCCGGCGCGTGGCCGGTTCATCTTCATGGGAAGTCATCTGTCGTCCTTCGTGAACGCAAGGGTCATGATCTGCCAGCCCGGAACCGGGGGCAGAATGCTGTCAGGCGGTCATGGGAAGGGACGGGGGTGCACGGGCGCAGGGGGCGAGCCTGCCGGCACAGACACCGGTTTGCGGCTGATAGGCATAGGCGAGAGATGCCGCGATGCGCGGCGGAAGAGACGGGGGCTCCGGTGGCGGCAGCGCCGTCGCGGCCAGCGGGCGGATCTGCACCGCATCCTTTCGGGCGATCAGGTCGCGCCCGTGGATCGCCGCCAGGGTCAGGGCCGGCGCGGTCAGTTTCTGGGACTGGCCTGCCGCCGCGGTGACCTGTGGTCCGGGCAACATGACGACCAGCAGGGCCAGCAGCAGGGCCAGCCACAGCCTTGCCACATGCGATGGATTCGCCGTTTCAGGGGCCTGTGGGTCCGTCATGCTCTGACTGATCCATGTATTCCGGCTGGGACGCAAGGCTTCAGGGTTGCCCCCACCCGGCAGAGTAGCAACCGAATAGCCGCAGGTTGCGATTCCTGATCGTCGCGAAAGCCAGCCACGGCAACCCTTCTGACGACCCGATTGCCCAGAATCGCGGAATAGCGACAATCGCAGGTCGAGAAAGATGGAAATGCTCGGGTGCGACAATGCTCGCACAGCGCCGGCAGGCCCGTTCCGCTGGCCGGGGTGTCTGACAGAGCGAATCTCAGCCTGCCTGGGACTATCGCGCCGACCTCCGGGCGCGGGCTGTCGCAGAGGCGCCAGCAGACTGTCCGATCAAGGGCAACATCTCGAACAAGGGCGAGCGGATCTATCACACGCCCTGGTCGCCAGCCCATGCCAAGACCCGGATCGATGAGAGCAGGGGCGAGCGCTGGTTTTGCGACGAGGCCGAGGCTATCGCCGCCGGTTGGCGCGCGGCGCGCTGGCGCTAGATTCGGAGCATCCTGAGCGGCTTCGAATTGTCCCCCATGTGTCCCCCAAGGAGGTGTTAGCGCCCAAACCGCCTCGTAGGCAGTTTCTCGTAACCGCTTGTCATGTAAGGAAGTTCAGTGGTGAGCCCGACAGGATTCGAACCTGTGACCCACTGATTAAAAGTCAGTTGCTCTACCAACTGAGCTACGGGCCCATCGCACGGGGGGCTAACTACGGTCGGCGGCTGACAGGGTCAAGCGGAAAAATCGCGCCTCTGGCAGAATCTTTTCGGCAGGAGTATGTCAGCGCCATGGAACACCAGCAAAACCTCGGTCAGGGTACCCCTCTGCCCTTCATGAAGATGCACGGGCTCGGCAACGACTTCGTCGTTGTCGACAGCCGCCGCTCGGGCGCGCTGCCCGATGCCGCGACCGTGGCCGCCATCGCCGATCGCCATCGCGGCGTCGGATTCGACCAGCTTGCCGTCATCCTGCCCGGCGAGAATGCCGATGCGCGGCTGGTGTTCTTCAACGCCGACGGCTCGGTCTCGGCGGCCTGCGGCAATGCCACGCGCTGCGTCGCGCGCTTCCTGATGGACGAGACCGGCGCCCCCGCGCTGCGGCTGGCCACCGACCACGCCGTGCTTGCGGCCGAGGATGCCGGGAACCGCCTGACCCGCGTCAACATGGGTGCGCCGGTGCTGGACTGGGCCGGGATCCCGCTGGCCGGGGATGTCGATACGCTGCACCTGCCCGTCGAGGGCGATCCGGTGGCGACCGGCATGGGCAACCCGCACATGACCTTCTTCGTGCCCGATGCGGCGGCGGTGGACCTGGACCGCTTCGGCCCGGCGCATGAGCATCATCCGCTTTATCCGCAGCGGACGAATGTCGAGATCGTTCAGGTCGTCTCGGACAGCGAGATCATCCTGCGCATCTGGGAGCGCGGCACCGGCATCACGCTGGCCTCGGGGTCGTGTTCCTGCGCGGCCGTCGTCGCCGCCGCAAGGCGCGGGTTGACCGGGCGGCGGGTCAGGGTCAACGTGCCGGGCGGCGTGCTGGAGATCGACTGGCGCGAGGACGGGGTCTGGATGACCGGCCCGACCGCGCATGTCTTCGACGGGGTCTGGCGCGGATGAAGGACATGAAGCCCCCGGTTTTCGCGACCCTCGGCTGCCGGCTGAACGCCTATGAGACCGAGGCCATGCGCGAGATGGCCGAGGCCGCCGGGCTGCAGGGCGCGGTGATCGTGAACACCTGCGCGGTGACGGCCGAGGCGGTGCGCAAGGCCCGGCAGGAGATCCGCCGGCTGGCGCGGGAAAATCCCGGCGCCCCGGTCATCGTCACCGGCTGCGCGGCGCAGACCGAGCCCGAGACCTTTGCCGCCATGGCCGAGGTCAGCCGCGTCATCGGCAACCATGAAAAGATGCAGCCCGCGACCTGGGCCGCGATGCAGGCCCCCGACCTGATCGGCGAGACCGAGAAGGTGCAGGTCGACGACATCATGTCCGTGCGCGAGACGGCGGGCCACCTGATCGACGGCTTCGGCCGGCACCGCGCCTATGTGCAGGTGCAGAACGGCTGCGACCATCGCTGCACCTTCTGCATCATCCCCTATGGCCGCGGCAATTCGCGTTCCGTGCCGGCCGGGGTGGTGGTGGACCAGATCCGGCGGCTGCGCGACCGCGGCTTCAAGGAGGTGGTGCTGACCGGGGTCGACCTGACCTCCTGGGGGGCGGACCTGCCGGGGCAGCCGCGGCTGGGCGACCTGGTCATGCGCATCCTGCGGCTGGTGCCGGACCTGCCGCGGCTGCGGATCAGCTCGATCGATTCGATCGAGGCGGACGAGAACCTGATGCTGGCCATCGCCACCGAGCCGCGGCTGATGCCGCATCTGCACCTGTCCTTGCAGGCGGGCGACGACATGATCCTGAAGCGGATGAAGCGCCGCCACCTGCGCGACGACGCCATCCGCTTTTGCGAGGAGGCGCGGCGGCTGCGGCCCGGCATCGTCTTTGGCGCCGACATCATCGCCGGCTTCCCGACCGAGACCGAGGCGATGTTCGACAACAGCCTGAAGCTGGTCGAGGATTGCGGGCTGACCTTCCTGCATGTGTTCCCCTATTCGGCGCGCAAGGGCACGCCCGCGGCGCGGATGCCGCGCGTGCCGGGCCCGGCGATCAGGGAGCGGGCGGCGCGGCTGCGGGCGGCGGGCGATGCGGCGCTGGCCCGGCATCTTGAGGCCGAGGTCGGCGCGGCGCGCATGGTGCTGACCGAGGGGCCGCGCCTGGGCCGGACGGAGCATTTCACCGAGGTCGCCTTTGACCGCGACATGCCCGAGGGCACGCTGATGGAGCTGCGCATCGCCGGCCATGACGGGCAGCGGCTGAGGGCCTGAGGGCGGTCCATCGTCGCGGTCGCCGGGGGGCTGTCTGCCCCCCGTCCATCGGCCAGGGGCCGATGGCCTCCCCCCGAGGATATTTGTCCACGGAAGAAGCCGGGGGAGGGGTGCCGCCATTGCGGTCCTGATGGGCATTTGCCCTGCCGGGGGGCGGGATTTTCGGCCAGGTCGGGAACATTTCCTTGCCGGGCGGGGCGGCTGTCCATAATCCTTGGGCCGATGACCTTGCTTTATACGCATCCCTCGGGGCTTTTGCATGTGACGCCGCCCAGCCATCCCGAGCAGGTGGCCCGGCTGGATGCCGTGCTGGCGGCGCTGGAGGGGGCCGACCTGCGGCGGCGCGAGGCGCCCGAGGCGGCGGATCGGGACATCCTGCGCGCCCATCCGGCCGAATACCTGGCGCTGCTGCGGCGGAAGGTGCCGGCCGAGGGCTGGAGCATGCTCGATTCGGACACCTACCTGGCGCCGGGCAGCCTGGAGGCCGCGCGCCATGCCGCGGGCGGGGTTTGCGCCGCCGTGGATGCGGTGCTGGCGGGCGAGGCGCCCAATGCCTTCGTCGCCATGCGCCCGCCCGGCCACCATGCCGAGCGCATGAAGGCGATGGGATTCTGCATCCTGTCCTCGGTCGCGATCGGGGCCAAGCGGGCGCTGGAGCATCATGGGCTGGACCGGGTGGCGGTGCTGGATTTCGACGTGCATCACGGCAACGGCACCCAGGACGTGCTGTGGGACGAGAAGCGGGCGTTGTTCGCCTCGACCCACCAGGTGCCGCTTTATCCCGGCACCGGCGCGCCGGCCGAGCGGGGCGCGCATGGCCAGGTCGTCAATGTCGCGCTGGCGCCGGGCAGCGGCGGGGACGAGGCGCGTGCCGCCTGGGCGGCGATCTGCGACCGGGTCGCGGCATGGCGGCCGCAGCTGGTGCTGGTCTCGGCCGGGTTCGACGCCCATGCCGCGGACCCGCTGGCCTCGCTGATCTGGGACGAGGCCGATTTCACCGCCATCACCCGGATGATCTGCGATACGGCGGCCGCCTGTTCGGCCCCGGTGGTATCGGCGCTGGAAGGCGGATATGATCTTGCCGCTCTGGGCCGCTCGGCGCGCGCCCATGTCGATGTGCTGAGGGAGACTGCGGCGTGACCGAGATCGAGAACATGTCCTTCGAGGATGCGATGAAAGAGCTGGAGGCGACCGTCGGCCGGCTGGAGCATGGCGAGGCCACGCTGGAGGAATCGATCAAGCTTTACGAGCGCGGCGCCTTGCTGCGGGCGCATTGCGACCAGCGCCTGCGCGAGGCCGAGGAGCGGGTGGAAAGGATCACGCTGGCCGCGAACGGCCAGCCCCAGGGCACCGCGCCGGCCGAGGGGCTGTGATGCAGGAGCGCCTGGGCGAGGTGAAGGCGCAGGTCCAGGCCGCGCTGGACGGGGCCATGGCCGGCCTGCCCGCGGGCGAGCTGGCCGATGCCATGCGCTATGCCTGCACCGGCGGCAAGCGCATCCGCGCCTTCCTGGCCATGGAATCGGCGCGGCTGTTCGGCCTGGGCGACGCGGCTGCGCTGCCGGTCGCGGCGGCGGTCGAGGCGCTGCATGCCTATAGCCTGGTCCATGACGACCTGCCCTCGATGGACGACGACGACCTGCGCCGCGGCCTGCCGACCGTGCATGTGCAATGGTCCGAGGCGACCGCGATCCTGGCCGGCGATGCGCTGCAAAGCCTGGCCTTCGGCCTGCTGACCGAGCCGCAGATCGGCCCGCCCGAGGCGCGGCTGGCGCTGGTGCGGGGCCTTTCGGAGGCCGCGGGTGGGCGCGGCATGGTCTGGGGCCAGGCGCTGGACATCGCCGCCGAGACCGCCGCCGCCCCGCTGGACCTTGCCGCCATCACGCGGCTGCAGCAGGCGAAGACCGGGGCGCTGATCCAGTTCGCCGCCACCGCCGGCGCGGTCATGGCCGGCAAGGATCCCGGCCCGCTGGCGGACTATGCCCGCAACCTGGGCCTGGCCTTCCAGATCCAGGACGACATCCTCGACGTGACCGGCAGCGAGGCCGAGACCGGCAAGCGCACCGGCAAGGACGGGGCCGCGAACAAGGCGACCTTCGTCTCGCTCTTGGGGCTGGAGGGCGCGCGGGACAAGGCGCGCGCGCTGGTCCGCGACGCCGAAACCGCCCTGGATGCCTATGGCGAGGGCGCAGGAAACTTGCGGCAGCTCGCGCGTTTCGTTATCGAACGCGACGCCTGACAGCCCGCCCGGAGAGGGGCAAGCCATGACCCATGAGACTTCCGACCGCCCCGCGACGCCGATCCTGGACCGGGTGCATCTGCCGTCCGACCTCAAGGATCTGACCGATCGCGAGCTGCGCCAGCTTGCCGACGAGCTGCGGGCCGAGACGGTCAGCGCCGTTTCCGTGACCGGCGGCCATCTGGGCGCGGGCCTGGGCGTGGTCGAACTGACCGTGGCGCTGCACGCGGTCTTCGACGCGCCGCGCGACAAGATCATCTGGGACGTGGGGCATCAATGCTATCCGCACAAGATCCTGACCGGGCGGCGCGACCGCATCCGCACCCTGCGGATGGAGGGCGGGCTTTCCGGTTTCACCAAGCGGTCGGAAAGCGCCTATGATCCTTTCGGGGCCGGGCACAGCTCGACCTCGATCAGCGCGGCGCTGGGCTTTGCCATGGCGCGCGAGCTGGGTGGCGATCCGGGCGATGCCATCGCGGTGATCGGCGACGGCGCGATGAGCGCGGGCATGGCCTTCGAGGCGCTGAACAACGCCGGCGACCTGGGCAAGCGGCTGTTCGTGGTGCTGAACGACAACGAGATGTCCATCGCGCCCCCGACCGGAGCGCTGTCGCGCTATCTGACCCGGCTTTACGCCGAGGGGCCGTTCCAGGACTTGAAGGCCGTGGCCAAGGGCGCCGTCGGCTTCCTGCCGCCCAGCCTGCAAGAGGGCGCGCGCCGCGCCAAGGAGATGCTCAAGGGCATGGCCGTCGGCGGCACGCTGTTCGAGGAACTGGGCTTTTCCTATATCGGCCCGGTCGACGGCCACGACCTCGACCAGCTTCTGCCGCTTCTGCGCACGGTCAAGGCGCGGGCGACGGGGCCGGTGCTGCTGCATGTCGTGACCCGCAAGGGCAAGGGCTATGCCCCGGCCGAGCGCGCCGCCGACAAGGGCCATGCCACGGCGAAATTCGATGTCGAGACCGGGACGCAGGCCAAGGCCAAGTCGAACGCGCCCAGCTATACCTCGGTCTTCGCCCGCGCGCTGGTCGATCAGGCCAGCCGCGACGCCCGCATCGTCGCCGTCACCGCCGCCATGCCGGACGGCACTGGGCTGAACCTGATGGCCGAGCGTTTCCCGCGCCGCTGCTTCGACGTGGGCATTGCCGAACAGCATGCCGTGACCTTCTCGGCCGGGCTGGCGGCGGGGGGGATGAAGCCCTTCTGCGCGCTTTATTCGACCTTCCTGCAGCGCGGCTACGACCAGGTGGTGCATGACGTGGCGATCCAGCGCCTGCCGGTGCGCTTTGCCATCGACCGCGCCGGTCTGGTCGGGGCCGATGGCGCCACCCATGCCGGCGCCTATGACATCGCCTTCCTGGCGAACCTGCCCGGCATGGTGGTGATGGCCGCCGCGGACGAGGCGGAGCTGGTGCATATGGTCGCCACCGCCGCCGCCCATGACGAAGGCCCCATCGCCTTCCGCTATCCGCGCGGCGAGGGCACCGGCGTCGAGATGCCCGAGCGCGGAGAGGTGCTGGAGATCGGCAAGGGCCGGGTCGTCGCCGAGGGCAAGCGCGTCGCCATCCTGTCCTTTGGCACCCGGCTTGCCGAGGTCATGCGCGCGCGCGAGGCGCTTTCTGCGCGCGGGATCTCGCCCACGGTGGTCGATGCCCGCTTCGCCAAGCCGCTGGACCGCGCGTTGATCCTGCGCCTTGCCCGCACGCATGAGGCGCTGATCACCATCGAGGAGGGCGCGGTCGGCGGCTTCGGCAGCCTGGTCGCGCAGTTGCTTGCGGACGAGGGCGTCTTCGACGGCGGGCTGCGCTTCCGCCAGATGGTGCTGCCCGACACGTTCATCGACCACGCCAGCCCCGAGGCCATGTATCGCGACGCCCGCATGTCCGCCCCCGACATCGAGGCCAAGGTGCTGGAAGTCCTGGGCGTGGCGCTGGCGAAACGGGCCTGAGAGGTGAAAATGCTGCGTATCCTTCTGACCGGCCTTGCCCTTGCCGCGCCCCTGGCGGTGCAGGCGCAGGATCATCTGCCCAACCTGTTCGACGTCACCGTGGTCGAGACCTGGGACACGCTGAACGTGCGCGAGGCGCCGGACGGCAAGGCCAAGGTCATCGGCCGGCTCGCCTCGACCGCCAAGGGCGTGGAACTGCTTTCCCGCGACGCCAGCGGCAAATGGGGCCGGGTGAACGTGGGCGAGACCACGGGCTGGGTCGCGCTGCGCTTTCTCAAGCCGCAGGCGACGGTGTGGAAACCGGCCGAGCTGCCGCTGGCGCTGCATTGCAGCGGGACCGAGCCCTTCTGGTCGGTCAAGACCGTGCAGAAGGGGCTGGTCTTCAGCGAGCCCGACCAGCCCGAGCGCCAGCTTTCGCTGCGCAAGGTCATGGATCGCGGCATCGAGGGCGAGCCCACGCGCGGCATCATCGCCGGCGACGACAAGGGGCGTCTGACCGCCTTCCTGCGGCCCGAGCAATGTTCGGACGGCATGTCGGACCGCAGCTATGCCCTGGCCGTCGCGGTGATCCTGGACGGGCAGGAGCAGCCCTCACGCATGCTGACGGGCTGCTGCTCGATCGCGCCCTAGCAGGCTGCTGAAAAAGTCCTTGCGACAGGACAGCGCGGGCGGGGAACCGGGAAATCCGCCTCAAATTTGCCGAAAACACCTCATTTCCAGGCCGATATTAGCTGGATCCAGAACGATTTCCGCTGCGTCGCCCTCTCAAAATCCTTTTTCAGCAGCCTGCTAGGCCTCGATCCCCTCGGCGCGGGCCAGCGCGGCCAGCCCGGCGCGATAGTCGGGATAGCGCAGGGTCACGCCCAGCTCGCGCTTGATGCGGTCGTTGGCGACGCGCTTGTTCTCGGCATAGAAGCTGCGCGCCATGGGGGTCATCTCGGCGCTCGCGTAATCCTCGGCGGGGGGCAGGGGCAGGCCCAGCAGCTCCGCGGCATGGCCGATCACCGCCTCGGGCGGGGCCGGGTCGTCGTCGCAGACATTGTAGATCGCGCCCGGCCGCGGCGCGTGGATCGAGGCCAGCAGCACCTGGGCGATGTCCTCGGCATGGATACGCGAGAAGACCTGGCCGGGCTTGACGATGCGCCGCGCCGTGCCCGCCCTGACCTTGGCAAAGGGGCCGCGCCCCGGCCCATAGATCCCGGCCAGGCGAAAGATGTGCAGCGGCAGGCCGTGTTCGGCGGCGAGCCGCTGCCAGCCCTGCTCGGCCGCGACCCGCTCGCGCCCGCGCCGGGTCGAGGGGGTGCAGGGCGTGTCCTCGTCCACCCAGCCGCCCTCCCGGTCGCCATAGACGCCGGTGGTGGAAAGATAGCCCAGCCAGCGCGGCCGCGCCGCCGCGATCTCGGCCCCGAAGGCGGCCAGGACCGGGTCCGCGCCCCGTTCCGGCCCGACCGAGACCAGGATCGCGTCGGCCTGGGCGATGGCGCGGCGCACGTCATCCTCTTGCCCCGGCCAGCGCAGCGGCTGGGCGCCAGCCTGCGCCACGCGATCGGTGGCGGCGCGGGTGGTGCCGGTGACATGCCAGCCCTCGGCCAGCAGCAGGGGCGTCAGGAAGCCGGCGGAATAGCCGTGGCCGAAAACCAGCATCCTCGTCATGCGCGCGCCCGCAGGATCTCGGCCGCCATGGCGAAGGAGCGGTGCCGCGCGGCCTGGTCGTAGATATTGCCGACCAGGATCAGCTCGTCGGGCTGGTGGCGGGCGATCAGCCGGTCCAGTTCGGCGGCGACGGTGTCGGGACTGCCGACGGCGCTGACCGCCAGCGCGGCGTTGACCGTGGGCAGGATGCGCACCGGGATCGCCTCGAGCACGTCGTCGACCGGGGGCGGCAGCAGGCCCGGCATGCCCAGCCGCAGCCGGGCGAAGCTGATCTGCTGGCTGCTGCGCAGCCGCTGCGCCTCGGCGTCGCTGTCGGCGACGATGACGTTCACCGCCAGCATGAAGCGCGGCGCCTGGCCGAACTCGGTGGGCTGGAACCGCTCGCGGTAAAGCCGCAGCGCGTCCTCGAGGTCGCCGGGGGCGAAATGGCTGGCGAAGGCATAGGGCAGGCCAAGCGCCGAGGCGAGGCTCGCGCCGTAAAGCGACGAGCCGAGGATCCAGACCGGGACATTCGTGCCCTGGCCCGGATGGGCGGCGACCGGGACGCCGGGGCGGGGCGGGCCGAGATAGTGCATGAGCTCGACCACGTCGTTCGGGAAATCCTGGTTGCCCTGCAGGGACCGGCGCAGCGCATGCATCACCGCCCCGTCGCCGCCCGGCGCGCGGCCCAGGCCCAGGTCGATGCGCGGCCCGTGGATCGTCGCCAGCGTGCCGAACTGTTCGGCGATGGCCAGGGGCGCGTGGTTGGGCAGCATGACGCCGCCGGCGCCGACGCGGATCGTCCGGGTATGGTCCGCCACATGGCCGATCAGCACCGAGGTGGCGGCACTGGCGATGCCCGGCATGTTGTGATGTTCCGCCAGCCAGAAGCGGCTGTAGCCCCAGCCCTCGGCGGCTTGCGCCAATGCCACGGAATTGGCGATGGCCTGGCGCGCGTCCGAGCCCTCGGCCACCACCGCCAGATCGAGAATGGAAAATTCCATGCGCATCACTCCTTTGCCTTCCCCAGATAAGGCGTCCGGTGCCGGCTTGCCAGCCCGCCGCCGCGCTGGCACTCTCCGCCGAAACTGGAGAGCGCGCATGTTGACCGACAGCCGGAGACTTCCCATCGAGACGCCCGAGCCCGCCGAGCGCGTCTATTTCGACGACCCGGCCGCTGCCGTCGCCCGGCTGGTCGAGCTTTACGAGCGCGCCTCGCATTTCCTGCTGGACCATTTCCTTGCCACGCTGAAGGGCGGCCGGCCGGCGGCGCGCTATCGCGCCTTCTACCCGGAACTGCGCATGACGGTGCCGATCCATTCCAAGACGGATTCGCGGCTGTCCTTCGGCCATGTCGCGCTGCCCGGCACCTATTCGACCTCGATCACCCGGCCGGACCTGTTCCGCGGCTACCTGACCGAGCAGATCGGGCTTTTGATGCGCAACCACGGCGTGCCGGTGGCGATCGGCGAAAGCGGCACGCCGATGCCGGTGCATTTCGCCGTGGCCACGCAAAGCGACCTGAACGTGCCGCAGGAAGGCGTGCTGGACTATTCGCTGCGCGACGTCTTCGACGTGCCGGACCTGAACACGATGAACGACGACATCGTCAACGGCACCGCCGGGCCGAACCCGGACGGCAGCCATCCGCTGTCGCCCTTTACCGCGCAGCGCGTCGACTACTCGCTGGCGCGGCTGGCGCATTACACCGCGACCCTGCCCGAGCATTTCCAGAATTTCGTGATGTTCACGAACTACCAGTTCTACGTGGACGAGTTCGAGCTTTTCGCCCGCCGGGCGCTGGCCGATCCGCATTCGGGCTATACCGAGTTCGTCGCGCCGGGCAACCAGGTCCTGGAACGCCCCGAGGACATCATCGCCACCGGCGCCAAGATGCCGCAGATGCCGGCCTATCACCTCAAGCGCGCGGACGGCGACGGCATCACCCTGGTCAATATCGGCGTCGGCCCCTCGAACGCCAAGACCGCGACCGACCATATCGCCGTGCTGCGCCCGCATGCCTGGCTGATGGTCGGCCATTGCGCCGGGCTGCGCAACAGCCAGAGCCTGGGCGATTTCGTCCTGGCCCATGCCTATCTGCGCGAGGATCACGTGCTGGACGACGACCTGCCGGTCTGGGTGCCGATCCCGGCCCTGGCCGAGGTGCAGGTCGCCCTGCAAGAGGCGGTGGCCGAGGTCACGCAGCTGGAGGGCTATGAGCTCAAGCGCATCATGCGCACCGGCACGGTGGCCACCATCGACAACCGCAACTGGGAATTGCGCGACCAGTCCGGCCCGGTGCAGCGGCTGTCGCAATCGCGCGCCATCGCGCTGGACATGGAAAGCGCCACCATCGCCGCGAACGGGTTCCGCTTTCGCGTGCCCTATGGCACGCTGCTCTGCGTCAGCGACAAGCCGCTGCACGGCGAGTTGAAGCTGCCCGGCATGGCCACGGATTTCTATCGCACCCAGGTCGCGAACCACCTGCTGATCGGCATCCGGGCCATGGAAAAGCTGCGCGAGACGCCGTTGGAGCGCATCCACTCGCGCAAGTTGCGCTCGTTCAACGAGACCGCCTTTCTCTAGAATAGGGCCCTTGGCGACGAATTTCGCAGCGTTTGCTGGGGAAAGACGCCGAAAAAGCTTGATCTGCGCTTAAAAAGCTTGTGTAGCGGCAAGCGTGCCGCCAAGGTGGCGTCCGAAAATTTCCCGAACGGGGAACAACGAGGAGACAGAATATGGCCCAGGCCGCTTCGAAACCGATGACCAAGACCCAGCTCGTCGCCACGCTGGCCGATGAAATGGGCAGCGACAAGAAGACCGCCGCGGCGGCTCTGGACGCGCTTTCGGCCGTCGTGTCGCGCACGGTCGCCGAAGGTGGTGCCGTCACCCTGCCGGGCATCGGCAAGGTTGCCTGCCGCACCCGCCCCGAGCGTCAGGTCCGCAATCCGCAAACCCAGGAGATGATGACGAAGCCCGCCGACAAGGTGGTCAAGGTCACCATTGCCAAGGCGCTGAAGGACAGCGTGAACGCCTGATCCCGGCTTTCGCCGCAGAAGGGGCCGCGCATGACCTGCGCGGCTTCTGTCGTTTCCGGCCCTTGCGCCCGCCGGCCCATCTGCTAGCCCATGGGGGTGCGGGCAGGGGGGCGACATGGATTTCAGGGCCATTCTGATGGGCTTCGGCTTTGCGGTCGTCTGGGCCTCGGCCTTTACCTCGACGCGCATGATCGTCACGGCCGCGCCGCCGCTGACCGCGCTGGTCATCCGCTTCGGCCTGTCTGCCATGGTTGCGATCCCGCTGGCCCGCGCCATGGGCCAGAACTGGCGCCTCAGCCGGGCCGAATGGCGCACGGTGGTCCTGTTCGGCCTGTGCCAGAACGCGCTTTACCTGGGCTTCAGCTGGGTCGCGATGCAATATGTCGAGGCATCCGTCTCGGCTATCATCGCCTCGATGATGCCGCTGGCCGTGGCCTTCCTGGGCTGGCTGCTCTATGCCGAGCGGCTGCGCCCCATCGCCGTGGCCGGGCTGGTCGCGGGGGTGGCCGGCGTCACGCTGATCATGGGGGTGCGGCTCCGGCACGGGCTGGACGTGCCGGGGGTGATCCTGTGCCTGATCGGCATGGTGGCGCTGACCTTTGCCACGCTGGCGGCGCGCGGGGCCGGGGGCAGCCGCAACATGATGATGATCGTCGGGCTGCAGATGGCGGTCGGCGCCGGCCTGCTGCTGGTCCCGGCCATGCTGATGGAATGGGGCCGCCCGGTGGAATGGAGCGCGGGCCTGCTTTGGGCCTTTGCCTATACGGTGATCGCGCCGGGCATCGGCGCGACCTGGCTGTGGTTCCGGCTGGTCAACCGCATCGGCGCGGTGCGGGCGGCGACCTTTCATTTCCTGTCGCCGATCTTCGGCGTCGCCATCGCCGCCGCTTTGCTGGGCGAGCGGTTCGGCGCCTCGGACGTGATCGGCGCGCTGATCGTGGCGGCGGGCATCCTGATGGTGCAGCTGGCCAAGCTGCCCGCCGCCGCGGCGGCGCCTCAGCCGTCCAGTTCCGCCGCCCGCGCCATCGAGGGGCGCGACTGAACCCGCCGCGCCCAGTCGTCGATGGCGGGCGTGCGCGGCATCCCCTCGCCAAAGAACAGGAAGGGGCTGGCGATCAGCAGGTCGGCGCCCGAGAAGCGGTCGCCCAGCAGCCAGGGCTGCTGGCCCAGCACCTCGTCCAGCCGCCGGATCGCGGTGTCGTAGTCGCGGAAGGTCGCCTCCAGCGCCGGATGTTGGATCTTGAAGAAGTTCAGGATCGCCACCGGCTCCAGCACGCCCTGATACCAGCTGAGCCAGCTCAGATACTGGCCGCGCCTGGGATCGCCCGGCAGCGGGCCCAGCCCCGCCTCGGGGAACATGTCGGTCAGATACAGGATGATGGCGCCGCGTTCGCGCAGGTGATCCTCGCCATCGACCAGATAGGGCACCTTGCCCTCGGGATGCGGGTTCGCCGGGTCGCGCCCGCCCGAGCCGTCCTGGCGCGGGATCGTGACCTGGCGGATCTCGACCTTGTCGAGGATGCCCAACTCGTCCAGCAGGGCAAGGATGCTCGACGAGCGGCTTTTCGGGGCGTGGTATAGGGTCGGCATCTTGGCCTCCTGTGTTGACGGGGGCAGAATGGCGCAGGGCCCCTGACAGAAGGTGACAGCATGTCCCGCACCGACCGGCTGATGCGCCTGATGGATGCGCTGCGCCGCCTGCCCGCGCCGGTGACGGCCGCGCGGCTGGCCGAGGAGACCGGCGTCTCGCGCCGCCAGCTTTACCGCGACATCGCCACGCTGCGCGCCGGCGGCGCGCTGATCGACGGCGAGGCGGGGCTGGGCTATGCGCTGACCGAAGACCCGGCCCTGCCGCCGCAAAGCTTTTCGCGGCTGGAGATCGAGGCACTGCTGCTGGCCGTCTCGGGCCTGCGCACGCTGGGCGATCCCGAACTGACCCGCGCGGGCGAGGATGCGCTGGCCCGCATCATCGCCACCCTGCCCGAAAGCCAGGGCCGGCACGCCATGCACACCACCATGCGCCTGTTTCGCGAACCGGCGCAGCGTCCCAGCCCGCAGGTGGACATGGCGCTGCTGCGCGAGGCGCTGTGGGAAGAGCGCAGCCTGGTCATCGACTATCTCGACCTGCAGGACGCCGCCACGACGCGCGAGATCTGGCCCTTGGGCCTTAGCTACAGCGACAACCACATGATGCTGCTGGCGCATTGCACGCTGCGGCAGGATTTCCGCACCTTTCACGTGCCGCGCATCCGGGCCATGCGTCCCGGCGGCACCAGCTTTCGCCCGCGCCGGGTGGCCCTGGTGCGGGACTATATCTCGCGCCCCTGCGCTAGGCGGCCGCAACCGGGGTGAAGATCGCGGTGGTGCGGTCGCAGCGGTAATGCGCCAGGTGGTCGGCCGCGTGGTCGGCCAGGTCGCAGACGGCATCCAGGATCGCCTGGACCTCGGCGCGCGGGGCCGCCCAGCACAGGTTCAGCCGCACGAAGCCTGGCTTCTCGATCTCGTCCCCGGCCAGGATCGCGGCGCGCAGCCGGGCCGAATCCTCGGGGCCCAGCCCCAGCAGGTGATGGACATAGGGCCCGGCGCAGGCGCAGCCGCCGCGCGCCTGCACGCCGTAAAGGTCCGACAGCATC
Source organism: Paracoccus versutus (assembly GCF_000763885.1). GTDB lineage: Bacteria > Pseudomonadota > Alphaproteobacteria > Rhodobacterales > Rhodobacteraceae > Paracoccus > Paracoccus versutus. The sequence continues at coordinate 114,494 of NZ_JRKO01000003.1, forward strand.
CGCGTCGCCAGCTGCTGATGGACAAAGCCGCCCCGCCCGTCGCGGATGCGGAAGCTGAAGAAGGGCAGGCGCGGCGCGTCCGGGTTGCCCAGCAGCTCGATCCGCGGATGGTTCCGCAGCCGCGCCATCCCCAGCGCCAGCCATTCGGCATTGCGCGCGTCGATGGTGTCCTGCCCCACGGCGGCCTTGGTCAGGAAGACCAGCGCAGCGCGGATGTCGCCGATCACGTTCGGGGTGCCGCCTTCCTCGCGCGCCTCCAGCGACGGCGCATAATCGTGGCCCTGGGGCGAGACGAAGCGCACCGTGCCGCCGCCGGGCAGGGTGGGGCGACCGGCCAGCACCGCGTCGCGGCGCAGGATCAGGACGCCCGAGGCGCCCGGCCCGCCGATGAACTTGTGCGGCGAGATCGCCACCGCATCCATGCCCAGCCGCATGTCGATGGGCAGATAGGGCGCGCCGCCGGCCTGGTCCCAGACCACCCTGGCCCCCGCCGCCTTCAGGATGCGCGTGACCTCGGCCATGTCGGTCAGCGTGCCGGTGACGTTCGAGGCGGCCGAGAAGCTGCCGATCACCGGGCCGCCCGCGCGCGCCAGCGCCTGCCGCAGCGCCGCCAGGTCCGGCCCGCCCGTCGCGGCCTCGGGGATCGTCACCACCTCGGCCCCGCTTTCGCGCCAGGGCAGGATGTTCGAGTGATGCTCGTAAGGCCCGATCAGCACCGTCGTTCCCGGCCCGGCGGCCATGAGATGCACCAGCCGGTTGATGCCCTGCGTCGCGCCCGAGCCGGTGAAGATCACCGCATGTTCCGCCCCGGCATGGGTGCAAAAGCCGATCGCCTCGCGCGCCGCGCGGCGCATCCGCGTCATGGTGCCGCCGCAATAGCTGGCCTCGGTATGGCTGTTGGCATACCAGGGCAGGACGTTCTCCATCACCCAGTCCTCGATGGGCCGCAGCGCCCGGCCCGAGGCGATGTAATCGGCATAGATCATACGGCGCGGCCCGAAGGGGCCGTCGATCATCGCGTCGCGGCCGATCACGCCGTCATGGATCACCTGCATCGGGTCGTCGCCCAGCCGGGCGAGATAGCTGTCGAAAGGCGGCATCGGATTCCTCGTCTTCATGCGCGCATCTTGACCCGCCGCTGGCGAGAAATCATTCTGAATATCTGCCAGTATCTCACTGATCGGTTGTCAAATGAACGACAAAGCCTTTTCCATCGACGAAATCGACAACCGCCTGCTGGCGCTGCTGCAACGCGATGCCGGCCTGTCGCAGCGCGAGCTGGCCGAGCGGGTGGGCCTGTCGCAGAACGCCTGCTGGCGGCGCCTGCAGCGGCTGACCGAGGCCGGCGTGCTGCAAGGCAGCCGCGCCGTCATCGACGCGGCGGCGCTGGGGCTGGGGCTGACGGTCTTTGTCATGATCCGCACCCGCCATCATGACGACGCCTGGGCGCGGCGCTTTCGCGCCCGCATCGAATCGCTGCCGCAGATCACCGAGTTCCACCGCATCGGCGGCGAATGGGACTATATGGCCAAGGCGGTGGTGGGCGGCATGGCGGGTTATGACGCGCTTTACAAGCAACTGATCGCGGACATGGATCTGGAACGCGTCACCGGCGTTTTCTCGATGGAGACGATCTTCGAGGGTCGGCCGCTGGCGCCGGCTTGATTTTCACGAAATGTTCTACATCTTCGGGTCATGCGCGCCGATTCCATCCTGTTCCCGACCGAAGCCGGCCTTTTCTGCCCCGAGGGCGGCTTTCACATCGACCCGCTGCGTCCGGTCGAGCGCGCGCTGATCACCCATGGCCATTCCGACCACGCCCGTTTCGGCCATGGCGCGGTCATGGCCACGGCCGAGACGCTGGAGATCATGCGGCTGCGCATGGGCGACGGCTTTGCCGGCGCGACCCAGCTGGCCGAGGCCGAGACGCGCATCGGCGGCGTCACCGTCGGCTTCCACCCGGCCGGTCATGTGCTGGGATCGAGCCAGATCTCGGTCGAGGCCGGCGGTTGTCGCATCGTCGTCTCGGGCGATTACGCGCGCCAGCCGAACCCGACCTGCGCGCCCTTCCAGCCGGTGCCCTGCGACGTCTTCGTGACCGAGGCGACCTTCGGCCTGCCGGTGTTCCGCTTTCCCGAGCCCTCGACGCAGGTGGCCAAGCTGCTGGCCAGCATGGCCGAGTTTCCCGACCGCCCGCACCTGGTCGGCGCCTATGCGCTGGGCAAGGCGCAGCATGTCATCGCGCTGCTGCGCGAGGCCGGCTATGACGCGCCCATCGCCATCCATGGCGCGCTGAAGGCGCTGTGCGATTTCTACACCTCCCGCGGCATCGACCTGGGCGCGCTGGTGCCCGCCACGGCCGAGGATGTGGCGGCGCAGCTGGTGATCGCCCCGCCCTCGGCATTCGCCAGCCCCTGGGTGCAGCGCTTTCGCGACCCGGTGATCGGCTTTGCCTCGGGGTGGATGGCAGTGCGGGCGCGGGCGCGGCAGCGCGGGGTCGAACTGCCGCTGGTCATCAGCGACCATGTCGACTGGCCGGCGCTGACCGGCACGCTGGCTGAACTGGCGCCGTCCGAGGTCTGGGTCACGCATGGCGCCGAAGAGGGCGTGATGCGCTGGTGCGAACTGGCGCAGATCCCCGCCCGGCCGCTGCGGCTGGTCGGCTACGAGGACGAGGCGGAATGAAGGGTTTTGCCGCCCTGCTGGAACGGCTGGCCTTCACGCCGGCGCGCAATGCCAAGCTGCAGCTTTTGCAGCACTATCTGGAACGCACGCCGGACCCGGATCGCGGCTGGGCCCTGGCGGCGCTGACCGGCGATCTGGCGTTGCGCCGGGTCACGCCTTCGCTTCTGCGGGCCCTGGCGGCCGAGCGGGTGGACGCCGAGCTTCTGGCGCTGAGCTATGATTTCGTCGGCGACCTGGCCGAGACCATCGCGCTGGTCTGGCCCGAGGGGGCCGAGGACGACCCCTCGCTGTCCCAGGCGGTGGCCTTGTTGCAGGGCACCGGCAAGGCGGCGCTGCCCGGCGCCATCGCCGCGATGCTGGACCGGCTGGGCCCGTCCGAGCGGCTGGCCTTCCTGAAGCTCGCCACCGGCAATCTGCGCGTAGGCGTCTCGGCCCGCATGGCGCGGATGGCGCTGGCGGCGATGGGCGTGCCCTCGGTCCCCGAGATCGAGGAGATCTGGCACGGGCTTACGCCGCCCTATGCGCCGCTGTTCGGCTGGCTGGGCGGTGGGGCGCGGCCGGAAAGCGCGGCGCTGGCGCCGTTTCGCCCGGTGATGCTGTCGACGCCGACCGACCTGGACGAATTGCGGGCGCTGGAGCCCGGCGATTATTTCGCGGAATGGAAATGGGACGGCATCCGCGTGCAGGCGGTGGCCGAAGGCGGCATGCGGCGGCTTTATTCCCGCACCGGCGAGGACATCTCGCACGCCTTTCCCGACGTGATGGAGGCGATGGATTTCCACGGCAGCGCCGATGGTGAGCTGATCGTGCGCCGCGAGGGCGAGGTCGCGCCCTTCGGCGAGTTGCAGAAGCGGCTGAACCGCAAGACCGTCGGCAAGGGCCTGCTGGCCAGCCACCCGGCGGGCTTGCGGCTTTACGACCTGCTGCTGTGGGATGGCCGCGACCTGCGTGCCGAGCCGCTGGAGGCGCGCCGCAGGGTGCTGGAGGCGGTGGATTTTGGCGCCCGCATCGACATCTCGCCGCTGTTGGACTTCGCCACCTGGGAAGACCTGGCCGCGCTGCGCGCCGAGCCGCCCGCGGCGGTGATCGAGGGGGTGATGGTCAAGCGCCGCGACAGCGCCTATGTCGCCGGCCGGCCGCGCGGGCCCTGGTTCAAGTGGAAGCGCGACCCGATGGTGGTGGACGCGGTGCTGATCTATGCGCAGCGCGGCCATGGCAAGCGCTCGGGCTTTCACTCCGACTTCACTTTTGGCCTGTGGGATGGCGGTGAACTGGTGCCGGTCGGCAAGGCCTATTTCGGCTTTACCGATGCCGAGCTGCGCGAGCTGGACCGTTTCGTGCGCCAGAACACCGTCGAGCGTTACGGGCCGGTGCGGGCGCTGGCGCCGAAGCTGGTGGTCGAGGTGGCCTTCGAGGGGCTGAACCGCTCGGCCCGGCATCGTTCGGGCGTGGCCATGCGCTTTCCCCGCATCAGCCGCATCCGCTGGGACAAGCCGGCGGCCGAGGCGGACCGGCTGGAAACGCTCGAGGCGATGCTGTGATCCTGCCGCCCGCGTTCCAGGACTGGTTCGCGCGCCAGGGCTGGCAGCCGCATCCGCATCAGCTGGCGCTGCTGGCGGCGACGGGCGACAGCCTGCTGATCGCGCCGACCGGCGGCGGCAAGACGCTGGCGGGGTTCCTGCCCTCGCTGGTGGAACTGGCGCAGGTGGCGCGGCCGGATGGGTATTTGGGCAACAGAGAAGCGGCGCGGGGCGGGCTGCATACGCTTTACGTCTCGCCGCTGAAGGCATTGACTGCCGACATCGGCCGCAACCTGGCACGGCCGGTGGCCGAACTGGGGCTGGGGGTGCGGGTCGAGGACCGGACCGGCGACACCGGGCAGAGCCAGCGCCGGCGCCAGCGCGTCGATCCGCCCGAGATCCTGCTGACCACGCCCGAGAGCCTGGCCCTGATGCTGAGCTATCCCGAGGCGCCGGCGATCTTTGGCGGATTGCGCCGGGTGGTGCTGGACGAATTGCACGCCCTGGCGGAAAGCAAGCGCGGCGACCAGCTGATGCTGGGCCTGGCGCGGTTGCGGGCCTTGTCGCCGGGGCTGCGGGTGACGGGCCTGTCGGCGACGGTCGAGGATCCGCAGGCGCTGGCCGGGTTCATGGCAGGCGCCGCGCCGGTCACGGTGGTCGAGGCCGATCCCGGCCCCGATCCCGACATCGCCATGCTGGCCACCGTGCGGCACGCGCCCTGGTCCGGTGGCGGCGGGCATCATGCCATCCCCGAGGTGCTGGCGGCGGTGAAGGCTGCGCGCACCACCATCATCTTCATCAATACCCGCGCCCAGGCCGAGCTGTTCTTCCAGGCGCTTTGGGCTGCGAATGACGAGAACCTGCCCATCGGGTTGCACCACGGCAGCCTGGCGCGCGAGCAGCGGGCGCGGGTCGAGGCGGCGATGGCGGCGGGCGAATTGCGTGCCGTGGTCGCGACCGGCAGCCTGGACCTGGGCATCGACTGGGGCGCGGTGGACCTGGTGATCCAGGTCGGTGCGCCCAAGAACGTCAAGCGGCTGGTGCAGCGCATCGGTCGGGCGAACCATCGCTATAATGCGCCCTCGAAGGCGCGGATCGTGCCGGCGAACCGTTTCGAGCAGATCGAATGCGTCGCCGCGCTGGAGGCGGTGCGGGCGCGCGACCTGGATGGCGATCCGCGCGGGCCGGGGCCGCTCGATGTGCTGTGCCAGCATATCCTGTTGACTGCCTGCGCCGCACCCTTCGACGCCGATGCGCTTTATGCCGAGGTCGCCACCGCCGGCCCCTATCGCGGGCTTTCCCGCGCCGATTTCGACGCCTGCCTGGATTTCGCCGCGACCGGGGGCTATGCCCTGCGCGCCTATGACCGCTGGCAGCGGCTGATGCTGCGCGGGGGCCTGTGGCATCTGCGCGACGCGCGGGCGGCGAAGCTGCTGCGCATGAATGTCGGCACCATCGTCGAGGCCGAGATGATGAAGGTCCGCCTGCGCGGCCGCGGCGGCGCGCCCCTGGGCGAGGTCGAGGAAGCCTTTGCCGCCAGCCTGACGCCGGGCGACAGCTTCCTGATCGGCGGGCGGGTGGTGCGCATGGATGCGATGCGCGAGATGGTGATCGAGGTCACGCCCGACCCGACGCGGCAGCCCAAGATCGCGGTCTATTCCGGCGTCAAGCTGGCCATGTCCACGCAGCTTTCGCATCGGGTGCTGGCGCTGATCGGCGATCCGTCGCGGCACGATGCCTTGCCCGCGCAGACGCGGGACTGGCTGGGCTTGCAGGCCGAGGTCTCGGTCCTGCCGGAACCGGGGCTGCTGCTGTCCGAAAGCTTTCCCCATGCCGGGCTGTGGCATTTCGCGCTTTACGGTTTCGCCGGTCGCAATGCCTTGCAGACGCTGGGCCTGCTGCTCACGCGCGAGATGGAGGAGGAGGGGCTGGGCCCGCTGGGTTTCCTGTCGACCGATTACGCGCTGCTGGTCTGGTCGCTGGACCCGCTGCGCGATCCCGCGCCGCTGCTGGACCGGGCGCGGCTGCGGGCGGGCCTGGGCGACTGGCTGGGCGGGAATGCGGTGATGAAGCGCACCTTCCGCAATGTCGCCACCGTCGCCGGGCTGATCCAGCGCAACATGCCCGGCCAACGCAAGAGCGGGCGGCAGGCGACATTCTCCAGCGACATCCTTTACGACACCCTGCGCAAATACGACCCCGGCCACCTGATGCTGCGCATCACCGCCGAGGAGGCGGGGCGGGGCCTTGTCGATTTCGGCCGGATCGAGGAGATGCTGGACCGCTCGCCCCGGCGCGAGCATCGGATGCTGGACCGCGTCTCGCCCATGGCCGCGCCCTTGCTGCTGGAGGTCGGCCGGGTGCCGATCCGCGGCGAGGGCCGCGAGCGGCTGGCGCAAATCGAGGCCGAGGCACTGATGCGCGACGCCGGGCTGGAAGGGATCGCATGAGCGGATACGTCTTTGATTTCCATGGCTTGCGGCTGGAGGCGCAAGCCTCGGGCGTGCTGTGGTGGGGGGCGGGCGGCTGGCTGGTCGTGGCCGACCTGCACCTGGGCAAGTCCGAGCGCATGGCCCGGCGCGGCGGCCCGCTGCTGCCGCCCTATGAGGGGCTGGCGACGCTGGAGCGGCTGGCGGCCGAAATCGCGGCGCTGGACCCGCGGGTGGTGGTCAGCCTGGGCGACGGTTTCGACGACCTGGCGGCGGCCGAGGCGCTGGACCCGCTGGTTGCCGGCGCCCTGGCCCGGCTGGCGCAGGGGCGGGACTGGGTCTGGATCGGCGGCAACCACGATCCCGGCGCGCCCGCGGGCCTGCCGGGCCGGGCGGCGGACAGCCTGCGGCTGGGCCGGGTCACGCTACGGCACCAGGCGGGGCAGGGGCCGGACATATCGGGCCATTTCCACCCCGCCGTGCGGCTGGCCGGAGAGCGGAGGCGCGCCTTCCTGCTGGGCGGCGATCACCTGCTGCTGCCGGCCTTCGGTGCCTATACCGGCGGGCTTTTGCAGGACGATCCGGCGCTAGCGGCGCTGGTGCCGCAGGGGCTGGCCATCGCTTGCGGCGCCCGCGCCATCCCGCTGCCGTTGGGCCGCCGACGGTCGTGAGAAACGAAAAAGAGCCGCCCAGGGCGACCCTTTCCCGTCCGTGGAGCCGGATCAAGCGTTCGGGGTCAGAACTTGAAGTTCAGGCCCAGTTTCAGGTTGTGATAGTCGGGGGTGGCCTGAGTCGATGCCGTTTCACTATTGAGAGTGAAGGTGCGCGTGGATTTGCCGAAGTTGGCATATTCATATTCGCCCGTTACCGACATGCGATCGTTCAGCTTCTTTTCGACGCCAAGGCCCAGGATATAGCCGCTCTGCTTGTAATTCGCCTCGTCGCTGAAGGAACCGCCTGCGTCATCCGTGGCAGCGACCCGATACTCGATATCGGCCCTGGCAAGGCCTGCCACGCCATAGACCAGCAGGTCGGGTTGAACCACATAGCCGGTCTTGACGCGCAGGGCCAGGACGCTCTTGACCTTGGAGGACACATCGGTCGAGCCGTCGTATGCGTTGTCATAGGTCAGCACGTCGTCGATATTGCCGCCTTCAAAGCCCAGTTCCGGGCCGAACACCCAGCGGTTGCGCTGCCAGCGATAGCCGATGCGCAGCCCGGCATTGGCGCCGCTAAGCTCAAGCTTGCCGGCGGTGCCCAGATAGCCGCCTGGGATCTCGGTGAAGCCCACGTATTCGCCCTCGCCGAAGGCATAGCCCAGCGTCACACCGGCATAGCCGCCGGCCCATTCACCGGCGGGGACTTCGACGATCGGGTCTGTGACGCCGCTGTCAACGATCGGCGGTGTAAAACCTCCCGCATTCGCGGCCAAAGCGGCGGCCAGCGTCAGCGAGGCGGCGGCCGCAGTGGCGTGAAGGGCGTTCATCCGAACAGCGCACATGTCCACATCTCCTATGCGTGATGCCTATAGAAGGTCCAAAATCCCCGGCATCAAAATCAATTAACAACTCGGCCTGCGGTCGGAAGGCCGCAAGCGGCGCCTGAAGGCGCCGCCGTTTTGTGGCGCAGATCGCGACATGATAGCAACAATAAAACTAAAGATCGTGTAAAATTTAAGGGGCTTGTGGCGCCATTGGCACCATTAAGCCTTATATGTCCAGATTCTCTACGCTCAGGGCGTTCTGCTGGATGAAATCGCGGCGCGGTTCGACCACATCGCCCATCAGCTTGGTGAAGATGTCGTCGGCCTCGCCCAGATCCTCGACCCGCACCTGCAGCATGGTGCGCGCCGCCGGGTCCAGCGTGGTTTCCCAAAGCTGCTCGGGGTTCATCTCGCCCAGGCCCTTGTAGCGTTGCAGCGACAGGCCCTTTTCGCCCTCCAGGAAGATGGCTTGCAGCAGGCTCATCGGGCCGTGGATCGGAGTGCCGCGATCCTTGCGGATCAGCTGCGCCGGCTGGCCATAGACCTCGTGCAGCGCATCGGTCATGGCGCCCAGCCGCCGGCTTTCGGCGCTGCGCAGCATCGGGCCGTCCAGGGTGCGGCTTTCCTCGACGCCCCGCAGCAGCCGGGTCAGGCGGATGCCGGCATCCTGGGTCGGGCGGCCGGTCCAGCCGCGCTCGTATTCCTCGGCGATCAGGTCCAGCCGCTGGGCCACGGCATTGGCCACGCCCTGCGCATCGGCATCGACCCGGCCCTGGACCAGCGCGCCGGCGATGGCGGCCTGCTCGGTGATATGGGGCGGGTAATGCGTCGGATAGGCGCGCAGGATGCGGCGCACGGTGCGCGCCTCCTCGACCACGCGGGCCAGGTCGGCGCCGGTCAGGGTCTCGCCATTGCCCAGCCGCAGGCTGGCGCCGTCGATGCCCTGCTCGATCAGGTAGTCCTCAAGCGCCGCCTCGTCCTTCAGATAGACCTCGGACCGGCCGCGGCTGACCTTGTAGAGCGGCGGCTGCGCGATATAGAGATGCCCCGCCTCGATCAGCTCGGGCATCTGCCGGAAGAAGAAGGTCAGCAGAAGCGTGCGGATATGCGCGCCGTCCACGTCGGCATCGGTCATGATGACGATCTTGTGGTAGCGCAGCTTGCCCAGGTTGAACTCGTCCCGGCCGATGCCGGTCCCCAGCGCGGTGATCAGCGTGCCGATCTGGTCGCTCGACAGCATCCGGTCGAAGCGCGCCCGCTCCACGTTCAGGATCTTGCCGCGCAAGGGCAGCACCGCCTGGTTCTGGCGCGAGCGGCCCTGCTTGGCGGACCCGCCGGCCGAGTCGCCCTCGACGATGAACAGTTCCGACAACGCCGGATCCTTTTCCTGGCAATCGGCCAGCTTTCCGGGCAGGCTGGCCACGTCCATCGCGGTCTTGCGGCGCGTCAACTCGCGCGCCTTGCGCGCCGCCTCGCGCGCCAGCGCCGCCTCGACGATCTTGCCCAGGATGGATTTCGCCTCGGCCGGGTTTTCCTCGAACCATTCGGCCAGCTTCTCGCCCACCAGCCCCTCGACCGCGGGACGCACCTCCGAGGAGACCAGCTTGTCCTTGGTCTGGCTCGAGAATTTCGGGTCCGGCACCTTCACCGACAGCACGCAGGTCAGCCCCTCGCGCGCGTCGTCGCCGGTGAAATCGACCTTTTCCTTGCGCGCCTGGGCATTGGTCTGCGCGTAATTGTTGATGACGCGGGTCAGCGCGCCGCGGAAGCCGGCCAGATGCGTGCCGCCGTCGCGCTGCGGGATATTGTTGGTAAAGGGCAGCACGGTCTCGTGGTAGCTGTCGTTCCACCACATCGCCACCTCGATGCCGATGCCGCCGCGCTCGCCGGTGATGAAGATCGGCTCGGGCATGACCGGGGTTTTCGAGCGGTCGATGAACTTCACGAATTCCCGCACGCCGCCTTCATAGAAAAGCTCGGTCCGCAGCGGTTCGGCATGGCGCTCGTCCTCCAGGATGATGCGCACGCCCGAGTTCAGGAAGGCCAGCTCCCGCAGCCGGTTCTCCAGCACCTTATAGCTGAAGTCGCGGTTCGAGAAGGTGCCGTCCGCCCGGTCCTCCTTGGACGAGGCCAGGAAACGCACCTCGGTGCCCTTCTCGCCCGGCTCGGCATCGCCGACCACGCGCAGGTGCTCGACGGTGTCGCCGTTCTCGAAGCGGGCGTAATGTTCCTTGCCGTTACGCCAGATGCGCAGCTCCAGCCAGTCCGACAGCGCGTTGACGACCGAGACGCCGACGCCGTGCAACCCGCCCGAGACCTTGTAGCTGTTCTGGTCGAACTTGCCGCCGGCATGCAGCTGGGTCATGATGACCTCGGCCGCGCTGACCCCTTCGGTCGGGTGCATGTCCACCGGGATGCCGCGGCCGTTGTCGCGCACCGAGACGCTGCTGTCGGCGTGAATCCTCACCCGCACGAAATCGGCATGTCCGGCCAGCGCCTCGTCGATGCCGTTGTCCACGACCTCATAGACCATGTGATGCAGGCCCGAGCCGTCGTCGGTATCGCCGATATACATGCCGGGACGCTTGCGCACGGCTTCCAGGCCCTTGAGAACCTTGATGGAATCGGCGCCGTAGTCGGAGGTCTGGGGGGCGGGTTCGGTCATTGTCTTCTTATCCTGCCTTGGACTCGCATCTTATAGTGTGCGCCGCACGGAATGTCACGGGAAAGCCACAAGATTTAGCGGCTTCCCACCGGCCGGCGCCCCGCCATGCCCGCCGCGCCGCGCGCCCGGCCATCCGGCGCGAAACCTCCGGCTTCTTCGTTCCCCAAATACCCATGCCGCCCGCCCCGCCAGGCGCTCCGCCCGCCGCCTTGTCCTTGGGCTTTCACCGTTTCCCAAATACTCCCGCCCGGCGCGCAATGTGCCCCGCCCCGTCCGGCCTGCCACCCTCTCGGCGAGACCCAGGCCGGTTCAAGCCAGCCCGTCCTCCTCCAGCAGGGTCCGGCCGTCGCGGCTCTCGATCTCGATCACCCACAGGTCGGGGTCGCGGGCGATGTTGCGGGCGATCCCGGCGTCGATCTCGCGCTCCTCGGCCTCGTTCAGCTGCAGCCAGGCCCGCCGGTCGGTCTCGAAATCCCATTCCCGGATCCACAGGCTCGCCCGGCCGTCCAGCGTGGCGCATTTCACCATCACGCTGCCAGCGGTGTCGTCGCCATGCCGGGTGACATAGGCCGGGAGGCCGGCCAGCCCCAGCCGGCGCAGATAGGCCGCGACCCAGACGCCGGCGGCCAGGCGCGGCTCAGGCATCGGGTGCCTCAGGCATCGCCGTCGCGGAAATCGAGGCCCATCTCGTTATAGCGCTCGGCCTCGTCCAGCCAGTTCTCGCGCACCTTCACCTGCAGGAACAGGTGGACCGGGCGGCCCATGAACTCGGCCAGCTCGGCCCGCGCCGCCTGGCCGATGGCCTTGATCGTCTCGCCGCCCTTGCCCAGGACGATGCCCTTGTGGCCGGGGCGGGCGACATAGACGATCTGGTCCACGCGGGCCGAGCCGTCCTTGCGCTCTTCCCATTTCTCGGTTTCCACCGTCAGCTGATAGGGGATTTCCTCGTGCAGGCGCAGGGTCAGCTTTTCGCGGGTGATCTCGGCGGCGATCATGCGCATCGGCAGGTCGGCCACCTGGTCCTCGGGGTAGAGCCACGGCCCCTCGGGCACTTCCTGCGCCAGCCAGTCCAGCAGGTCGTCGCAGCCATAGCCCTTTTCGGCCGAGATCATGAAGGTGCGGGTAAAGTCGAAGGCGGCATTCAACTGTTGCGACAGCGCCAGCAGCGCCTCGGACTTCACCCGGTCGATCTTGTTGATGACCAGCGCCACCGGGGTCTGGCCGGCATGCTGGCGCAGGTTGTCGATGATCGCCTGCGCGCCGTCGGTCAGCCCGCGATGCGCCTCGATCAAGAGCAGGATCACATCGGCATCGGCCGCGCCCCCCCAGGCCGCCTTGACCATCGAGCGGTCGAGCCTGCGGCGCGGGCGAAAGATGCCGGGCGTGTCGACGAAGACGATCTGGCTGTCCCCCTGCATGGCGATGCCGCGGATGCGGGCGCGGGTGGTCTGCACCTTATGCGTCACGATCGAGACCTTGGCCCCGACCATCCGGTTCAGCAGCGTGGATTTCCCGGCATTCGGCTCGCCGATCAGGGCGACGAAGCCCGCGCGTGTCTGGGTCATGGCGTTCTTTCGATCTGTTCCAGCATGGCGCTGGCGGCGGCCTGCTCGATGCTGCGTTTGGTGCCCCTGCCGCTGGCGGCGGCCTCGCGGCCGTCGTCCAGCCGGACGGTGATCTGGAATTCCGGCGCATGGTCGGGGCCGCTGCGCGCGGTCTGGATATAGCGCGGCGGGCTCATGCCCTGCGCCTGCGCCCATTCCTGAAGCGCGGTCTTGGCGTCGCGGGCGTCGGTCTGGACATTGGCCAGCCGCCCGGCCCAAAGGGCCAGGACCACCCCGCGCGCCGTCTCGAAGCCGGCATCCAGGTAGACGGCGGCGATCACCGCCTCCATCGCATCGGCCAGCAGCGCCTCCTTGCGCCGGCCGCCCGACAGCATCTCGGAGCGGCCGAGTTTCAGCACCTCGCCCAGCCCGATCTCGCGGGCGACGGCGGCGCAGGTCTCGCCCTTGACCAGCGTGTTGTAGCGCGGCGCAAGCTGGCCTTCGGTCGCGGCGTGGTCGGCCGAGAACAGCGCCTCGGCGATGGTCAGGCCCAGCACGCGGTCGCCCAGGAATTCCAGCCGCTGGTTGTCGGGCCGGGTGGCGCTGGCGATCGAGCCATGGGTCAGGGCGCGGCGCAGCAGGTCGGGGCGCGAGAATTCGTGCCCCAGCCGTTCCGAGAATGCGCGCAGGTCTGCGGAAATCTTCATGTCGCGATCCTGCCACGGCGCGGGGCGCCGCGGCAATTCTTCCCTTAGTCCACGGCCTTCAGGAACCGGTCCGCCCGCCAGGTCCAGAAATACAGCAGCGACTTGCCGGCCGAGGAGAACATGATCCGGTCGGCGCGCCCGATCAGGTATTCCGCCGGCACCATGCCGACGCCGCCCACCGCCGCCGGCCAGCGCGAGTCGCCGGAATTGTCGCGGTTGTCGCCCAGGAAGAAGTAGTTCCCCTCGGGCACGGTGAACTCGGCGGTATTGTCGCCCGGTCCGTTGTCGAAGATGTTCAGCACGTCATGCGTGCGCCCGTTGGGCAGCGTCTCGGTGTGGCGGTCCTTTTCGCAGGCGGCGCCCTCGGGGACCGGCTCGTTGCGGCATTTCGGCAGGCTTTGCTGCGGGCCCTGCGGGGCATAGGGTTCGGTGAAGGTGCCGGCGGGCTGCTGCGGCACCTCCTGCCCGTTGATCCACAGCACGCCGTTCCTCATCTGGATGCGGTCGCCGGGCAGGCCGATCACCCGCTTGATGAAATCGTCGCCCCGCGTCGGGTGGCGAAAGACCACGACATCGCCGCGCTCGGGCTCGGAGCCCAGGATGCGGCCCGAGATCGGGCAGATCGCGAAGGGGCAGGACACCCGCGAATAGCCATAGGCCATCTTGTTCACGAACAGGAAGTCGCCGATCAGCAGCGTGTCCTTCATGCTGCCCGAGGGAATCCAGAACGGCTGGAAGAACAGGGTGCGGAACACGCCCGCGATCACCAGCGCCCAGAAGATGGTCTTGACGGTTTCCCAGATGCCGCCATCCTTGCGGGCTTCGCTTTTGGCCATGGATGCCATTCCCTTCATCGGCAAGTCGCGCGTTCATGGGGCGCGGGGGGCGGCAAAGTCAAGCCGTGCCTGCCCTGCCGTCATCCGGAAGCGCCTCGATCACCACCAGGGCCTGCGCCCAGGGATGGTCGTCGGTCAGCGTCACGTGCACATGCGCGCGGTGGCCGGGGGGCGTCATCGCCGCCAGCCGCTCGGCCGCCCAGCCGGTCAGCTCCATGGTCGGCTGGCCGGTCGCAAGGTTCCTGACCGCCATGTCGCGCCAGGCGATCCCCATGGCGAGCCCGGTTCCCAGCGCCTTGGAGCAGGCCTCCTTGGCCGCCCAACGCTTGGCGAGCGTCGCGGCCTCTTGCCGGCGCCGCGCGGCCAGCGCCAGTTCGCGTTCGGTAAAGACCCGCCGGCGGAAGCGGTCGCCGTGGCGCGCGAGCACCCCGGCGATGCGGTCGATGTTGCAAAGGTCCGAGCCTATGCCGAGAATCATGCGCCTGGTTGGTCCTGTGGTGACATGGGTATTTGGGCAACGGAGAAATCAGGCGCGGGTGGCGTCCATGCGCCGGCGCATTTCGCGGATGGCCGGGCCGAGGCCGAGGAAGACCGATTCGGCGATCAGGAAATGGCCGATGTTCAATTCGCGCAATTCGGGGATGGCGGCGATGGGGCCGACCGTGTCGAAGGTCAGGCCGTGGCCGGCATGGACCTCGAGTCCCAGCAGATGCGCCTGGGCCGCGGCCTTGCGCAGCGCCTCGAGCTCCAGGTCGCGTTCGGCCGGCCGGCCCTCGGTGTCGAGGTCGCAATAGGCGCCGGTATGCAGTTCCACCACTGCGGCACCGGTGCGGGCGGCGGCCTCGACCTGGCGCGGCTCGTGGCCGATGAAGAGCGAGACCCGGCAGCCCGCCTCGCGCAGCGGCGCGATGAAATCGGCCAGGAAGGCCTCGTTTCCGGCCACGTCGAGCCCGCCTTCGGTCGTGCGCTCCTCGCGCTTTTCGGGGACGATGCAGACGGCATGCGGGCGGTGGCGCAGCGCGATGGCCTGCATCTCGGCCGTCGCGGCCATTTCCAGGTTCAGCGGCAGGTTCAGCGCGGCCATCAGCCGGTCGATGTCCGCGTCCGAGATATGGCGGCGATCCTCGCGCAGATGGGCGGTGATGCCGTCGGCGCCCGCCTCCTGGGCCAGCGTCGCCGCGCGCAGCGGGTCGGGCCAGGGCGTGCCGCGGGCGTTGCGGATGGTGGCGACGTGGTCGATGTTGACGCCAAGGCGCAGCATGGTTTTCCCCTTGTGGATTTCAGCGGCAGGTTAGTGCTTTGCCGGCGCAAGTCCAGATGCCGCCACCCACCAGCCGGGATTTGCCCCGGCGATGCGGGCGCGGGCGGCCTGGGCCTGGGCCGCGGTCGCGAAAAGCCCGAAGCAGGTCGCGCCCGAGCCGGACATGCGGGCAAGCGCCGCCCCGGTCGCGCGGATTGCGGCCAGGCAATCGGCGATCTCGGGCATCAGGGCGATGGCCGGCGCCTCGAGGTCGTTGCGGCATTCCTGCAGGAAGGCGATCAGAGCCGGCGCGTCGGGGAAATCGGGCAAGGGCTCGGGCATGGGCGGATTGTCGCGCTGCGCCAGGGCCTTGAACACCGCGGGCGTGGGCAGGCCGCGGCCGGGATTGACCAGCAGCACATGCAGCTGGGGCAGCGGCGGCAGCGGCACCAGGATCTCGCCCAGGCCCCGCATCCGCAGCGGACGGCCGGCCAGGCAGGCGGGCAGGTCGGCGCCCAGCGTTTCCGGCCGCTCGGGGCGGGCATCCAGCGCGCGCAGCACCGCCGCCGCATCGGCCGAGCCGCCGCCGATGCCCGAGGCCACCGGCAGGTTCTTTTCCAGGGTGATCCGCGCCTCGCGCCCGGCCAGCCGCGCGGCGCGCAGGCACAGGTTGTCGGGCTCGGCCGCCAGCCCCTGGGCGAAGGGGCCGGTCAGGCTGAGCGACAAGGGCCCCGGCGCCACCGTCACCACGTCGCCCAGCTCCAGGAACACCACCAGCGAATCGAGCAGGTGATAGCCGTCCGCGCGGCGGCCGGTCACATGCAGGGACAGGTTCAGCTTGGCGGGCGCGGCCTCGCGCCGGGGCAGGGGCATGGGTCAGTCGGCCTTGGCCGGTTCCGGGGCGCGGACCTCGGGGCGCCGGCCGCCGGCTGCCGTTTCCTCTTCCAGCACCGCATCGAGGCCGCGCTCGAGCTTGATGCGGATGCGTTGGGCGTCGGCTTCGGTTTCCGGCTTCAGCGACAGGGCGCGGTGCCACTGGATCTCGGCCTCGCGCTTGCGGCCGACCATCCAGTAGATGTCGCCCATGTGGTCGTTGACCAGCGAATCGCTGGCCATGGCGGCCACCGCGCGCTCCATCGGCGCCACCGCCTCCTGGTAGCGGCCGAGGCGGAAATAGGCCCAGGCCAGCGAATCGAGGATATAACCGTCGTCCGGGCGCAGCTCGACCGCGCGCTGGATCAGCGCCAGCGCCTCGTCCAGCTTTTCGTTGCGGTCCACCAGGCTGTAGCCCAGATAGTTCAGCACCTGCGGCGAATCGGGGCGGATCTTCAGCGCGGCGCGGAAATCCGCCTCGGCCCTGGGAAACTGCCCCGAGCGTTCCAGCGCGATGCCGCGGGCGTAAAGCGGGAACCAGCGCGCCTCGGGGCTGGCGTCGCCGATCAGGTCCAGCGCCTTGTCATAGGCCGGGACTGCCTGGGCGAACTTGTCCTGCTGGCGCAGCATGTCGCCAAGCGCGATCCAGCCCTGGGCCAGTTCGGGATGGGCGGCGGTCAGCGCCAGCGCGGCCTTTTCGGCATCCCCCAGCCGCTCGGCGCGGGCCAGGGCGTCGATGCGCGACAATTCCGCGACCGGGCGCATGTCGCCCAGCTCGCGCAGGGCCTCGAACTCGCGCTCGGCCAGGTCGAACTGGCCGAAGCCCTGCAAGAGCTGCGCCGCCAGAAGCCGCGCCTCGCCCAGGTCGGGGGCCAGGTATTCGGCCAGCCGGGCATGGATCAGCGCCAGCGGATCGGGCTCGTCGGTGGTGGCCAGGACCGAGCCGAAGGTCAGGAACAGCTGCGCCATGCCGTCCGCCGGACCGCGGGCGGAATCGAAGGGCAGCGTCTCGCCCCGTGCCATGCGGTCGCGCAGGGCGACCAGGTAGGGCTCCTCGGCAAAGCCGGGCGTCGCCTCGATCATGGCGATGGCGTCGCGGTTGCGTTCCAGCTGCGACAGCACCTGGGCGCGGGCGATGACGCCCAGGATATGCGCCCCGGTGACGGGATCGGCCAGCAGCAGCTCGGCGCCCTCGAAATCGCCGACCCGCGCCTTGGCGAGCGCCAGGTGGTAGTTCACCATCGGCGCGGCGCCGCGCAATTCGGCCATTTTCTTGAAGGCGGTCAGCGACTCGCCGGCCTTTCCGGCGCCCAGCAGCGCCCAGGCCCGCATCATGCCGTCGATCAGCATGCCGCCGCCGGGCGTGCCGGCGTCGCCTTCGGGCGAGGGGGCGGCGTCGATGGCCTCGATCAGCGCGTCCCAGCGCCCGGCGCGTGCCATCTCGGCGCGCTGCACCAGCCGCGCCAGTTCCGTGGCGCGGCCCTGGCCGGACATGGTGCCGGCAAGCGCGGTGGCGCGCTCCATCTCGCCGGCCGAGATCAGCGCCACCAGCGCGCTGTCCTGCAGGAAGGGATCGCTGTCGTCATGGGCCAGCGCCTGGAGGTAATAGCGGGCGGCTTCGGGATAGTCGTTCTGGATCGCGGCCATGCGCGCGGCCAGGTAGGGCCCCGAGAGGCCGCGAACCTCGGGCGCCGTATCCGCCGGGCGATGCGCCGGGCGCTCGCTGTTCTGGGGCTCGGGCTTTTCGGCCTGGGCAAGCGAGGGTGCGGCCATGGCGGTGCCCTGCGGCATCGGCGCGGCGATCAGCGCGATCAGCGCCAGCGGGATCAGTCTTGTGGTCACGGCTTGGGCCCATGTCTCGGCGATTTGCGCAGGCGACCCTAGCCGCCGCCGCGCCGATGGGCAACGGCGGGGCGGCGGCGGCGGGCGTCCTGGCGATCACATATTCGGGTAATTCGGCCCGTCGCCGCCCTGGGGCGTTGTCCAGTCGATGTTCTGGCTGGGGTCCTTGATGTCGCAGGTCTTGCAGTGGACGCAGTTCTGGAAGTTGATCTGGAAGCGCGGGCCGCCCTCGCCCTCCAGCACCTCGTAGACCCCGGCCGGGCAGTAGCGCTGCGCCGGCTCGGCATAGAGCGGCAGGTTCACCGCGATCGGCACCGTGGGATCCTTCAGCTTCAGGTGGCAGGGCTGGCTTTCCTCGTGGTTGG
>NZ_JRKO01000004.1 GCF_000763885.1 Paracoccus versutus
CGACGGGATCGACCGGCTCGGCGGGCGGGGGCAGCAGGCTGGCCGCGGGCTGGGTCGCGGCCCGCAGCGCCGGCAGTTCCGGCAGCGCGGCCTCTTGCGCCGGCCGGCTGGCGACGCGCGCGGGATCGACGCCCGACAGCAGCAGCCGCACCGGCTCGGTCGCGGCGAACAGCGCCGCCTCGGGGTCGGTGGGCACGCCCAGCGCCGGGCCGATGGCGGCGGTCGCGGCATGGCGCGCGGCTTGCGCGGCCCGCGCCGCCACCCTTTCGGGACTGTCGGTCACGCCCTTGACCAGTTCGGCGGGGGCCGGCGCCTCGGTCACGACCGGATCGTCGGCCAGCAGCATGAACTCGATGCGCCGGTTCGCCTCGCGCCCGGCATCGCTGTCGTTATCGGCGATGGGCCGGCTTTCGCCATAGCCCTTGGCGGTCATGTTGCGGGTGTCCATCCCGGCCTCGGTCATCGCCGCCAGCACCGCCTGCGAGCGGGCGCGCGACAATTCGGCGTTGAAGCCCTCGGACCCCTGCGAGTCGGTATGGCCGCCGATCTCGATGCGGAAATCCGCGCAAAGCTTCATCGTCTCGGCCAGAAGCGCCAGGGTCGGTCCCGGATCGCCGGCGATGACGGATTTGTTCGGCTCGAAGCCGATCTCGGATTGCTGCATCGCCGCGTTCAGCCGGTCGACGCATTCGACGCCCGAGGGCAGGCCCAGGAGCGGGTCCATGCGCCGGTCGTAGCGGATCGCCAGCTCATAGCGCGCGCCCGCACCCAGCCGCTGCGCCAGCCGCGCCGCCGCCATGTCCGAGGCGGTCTGGCTGCCCGAGACGCCGCTGATGCGCACCAGCTCGGGCGTCACCTTGGCCTCGCCGCGCACCAGCCCGTCCAGCGCCTCGAGCGCGGCGATGGCGCGCAAGGTCCAGCCCTCGGGGACCGAGGCATCGCTGCGCAGCGCGCTGTCCACCTGGCCGAAACGCGCCCGCGCCAGGCTTTCCACCGCGTCGCGCATCCGCTCGTCGGTGATGCGGCCGCGCAGGCTGACGCCGCCTGCATCGACCATGGCCGAGAACTCGGCCGGTCCCGCCTGGACCTCGCCGGGTTTTTCGTGCCGGGCGGCCAGCGTGAAGGCCGGGGGCAGCGCCGCCTCAAGCCGGCCCACCGTCTCGTCGAAGGCTGCCGCCGCGACCTCGGGGGGGGCAAGCAGCGCCACATCGGTATCCGAGATCGTGACCGAGCCCGCCCCCAGCGCCTCGACGGCGCGGATGGCAGGGACGGCGGCATCGGCCCAATGCGGAGAGGGCGCGCCCAGGCCCAGCGTGCAGGGCGCCGCGTCCGGCACGCCGGCAGCGCGCCCGGCCTCCAGGATGCGGTCGCGCGCGCTTTCGGTGTCGGCGGCGCAGGCGTCGAAGCGGGCGCCCGCGCCATCCTTGACGAAGCGCAGGGTAAAGGGCGCGATCACCGGCCGCGGCGCGGTGATGTCGGCGGTCAGCGTCACCGAGGCCGGCCTGGCGCGGTTCAGCGCCATCTCCAGGTCGCGTTTCTCGCGCGGGCTGTCGGCGATGGCGCGGATCGAGACCGCCCCCGCCGCGATCGAGACCTTGGCCCGCTTGGCCAGCTGCGCGGCCCTGAGGCCGAAGGCAAAGGCATCCTCCCAAGCCTCGGGAACCGGGTAGTCGGCGCTTTCCATCAGGTCCGAGACCTGGGCCACGCCGGTCTGGCGCTTCAGCCGCTCGACCAGCGCGGCGCGGTCCAGCGTCGCCGGGACCAGGCCGATGATCGAAACGCCCCGGTCGTTGCGCAAAAGCTCGATCTCGAAGGCGGGGGTGGCCAGTTCGGCGGCGGCGGCGACCTGCATCCGGTCGATCACCCGGCCGGCATCGACCACGGTTTCGGCGCGCGCGCGGGCGCGGAAACGCTGCACCTCGTCGGGCGCGATGCCCTCCAGCCGCACCTGCAGGCCGTCGGTGCTGACCTCTACCCATTCGTAATCGGCCAGGGCGGCGCGCAGATCCTGGGCCGAGCGGGTCTGGATGAAATCCGCGGCCGCGCGGGCGCCCAGGAACGACAGGCCGGCGGCCGCCGCAAGGGCGATCAGGCTGGCGACAAGAACAGGGCCACGACGCGCTTGCCGCTGGGGATGAGCCATCCGGGGAACCTTGGGACTGTTACCGACCCGCCGCATGTAAACCCTGCGCCGGGTTTTCGCAATCAGACCAGCCCCGCCAAGGCAAGAAACAGCGCAACCACCAGCCCGGCGTCGCGGTTGCTGCGAAACAGCCGCAGGCAGCCGGCGCTGTCGGTCATGTCGAAGCGCCACAGCTGCCAGGCCAGATGCGCGGCAAAACCGACCACGCCCAGCAGGCCGAAGGTCAGGCCCAGCCCCTGGGGCGCGGCCGCCATCACCGCCAGCCCCAGAAGCAGCACCGAGGCGGTGCCGAAGCCCGCCAGCCAGCGCGGCGTGTCGGCGCCGAACAGCCGGGCGGTGGACTTGACGCCGATCAGCGCGTCGTCCTCGGCATCCTGGTGGGCATAGATGGTGTCGTAGAAGATCGTCCAGGCGATGCCCGACAGATAGGCCAGCACCGGCGCCGGGGCCAGGTTGCCGGTATGCGCCGCCCAGGCCAGCAGCGCGCCCCAGTTGAAGGCCAGGCCCAGGAAGACCTGCGGCCACCAGGTGAAGCGCTTGGCAAAGGGATAGACCGCCACCAGCGCCAGCGAGGCCACGCCCAGCGCGATGGCCGCGCCCCCCAGCGTCAGCAGAATGGCAAGGCCGGCCAGCGACTGCGCCACCAGCCAGACCAGCGCCCCGCGGACCGTCACCTGCCCCGAGGGGATCGGGCGCGAGCGCGTGCGCGCCACCTTGTCGTCGATGTCGCGGTCGGTGATGTCGTTCCAGGTGCAGCCGGCGCCGCGCATCAGCACCGCGCCCACGCCGCAGGCCACGGCGATCCACAGGTCGCGCCATTCCGGCCCGTCGGCGATCATCGCCAGCCCGATGCCCCACCAGCAGGGCAGCAGCAAAAGCCAGGTGCCGATCGGCCGGTCGGCGCGCGACAGGCGCAGCCACGGCCTCCAGTCCGGCGGCGCATGGCGGTCCACCCAATTGTCGGGCGGCGCGTCGGCGACGGTGCTTGGGCCCTCTGGCGTCTGCCCCTCTGGCGTCTGACGGTCGGTCTGCATTAGGCTGCGCCCCATCATGGCGAAAATCAGACTGTTCATAGATCACCCGCTGGCCGAGGGACAAGGCGTCGAGCTGAATCCCGACCAGGCGCATTACCTTTCCTCGGTCATGCGGCAGGCCGCGGGGGACGAGATCCTGGTCTTCAACGGCCGCGACGGCGAATGGCTGGCGCGGATCGAACGCATCGCCAAGCGCGGCGGCGCGCTGGAGGCGCTGCGGCAAACCGCGCCGCAGCTGAACCCGCCCGACCTGTGGCTGGTCTTTGCACCGATCAAGAAGGCGCGCACCGATTTCATCGTGGAAAAGGCGGCCGAGATGGGCGCCGCCCGCATCCTGCCCGTCCAGACCGACCATACCAATTCCGAGCGCATTCGCCAGGACCGCCTGCAAGCCCATGCCGTCGAGGCGGCCGAGCAATGCGGCGGCACCTATGTCCCCGAGGTCTGCGACCTGGTGCCGCTGTCGCGGCTGCTGGACGGCTGGGACGCCGGGCGGCGCATCCTGTGGGCCGACGAGGCGCTGGCAGGGCCGGCGCAGGTATTGTCCGGCCTGCCGCGCGGCCCCTGGGCGATTCTCATCGGCCCCGAGGGCGGCTGGTCCGAATCGGAGCGCAGGCGGCTTTCGGCGATGGATTGCGTCACGCCCGTCGCCCTGGGGCCGCGAATCCTGCGCGCCGATACGGCTGCCGTTGCGTCACTGGCGCTTTGGCAGTCGGCCCTGGGCGACTGGCGCTGAACGATCCGGTCTGAAACGCGCAATCTTCCCGCTGGAAACCGGCTCCGCGCGGGAGAATATTGCACCGCAGCATGATTTCCAGGCCCTTGCCGCAAAAAGTCAGGAATTCCGGTCTCTTATGCACAAGCTGCATGGCAGAGATGCCGGTTTGTCCGTGGTTTTCGCAAACTGCCCGGCCTATATGCTGATGCATCAACGAAGCGCCCGATGAGCGGGCAATGATCTCAAGGTGAAAAACTATGTCGGCGATTGACACGAACCGCATCCATGGCGGGGCGGGCTCTATCGGTATTGGCTCGAAAATCTGGGCGACGCTGTCGGCCTGGAACGATGCGCGGGTGACACGGAACGCGCTGAGCCGTCTTTCGGATCGCGAGCTGGACGATATCGGTCTGTGCCGCGGCGATATCGAACGGATTGCGCGCGCCCGCTAAGCAGCGGTTGAAGACGCGAAAACGGCTGCGGCAAGCCCGCAGGCCCTTTCCCGGCCCGGATGGGCAAGACGAATAGGCGGCCCCGCAAGGCCGCCTTCAGTATTTTCGGCCGGGCGCTTGCGGCGATCAGTCGCGCCGGACGACCAGGGTGGACCATTCGCCCAGGTCGTCGCGCCGCTCCAGCGCCAACCCGCCCGCCGCATAGGCCGCGATCACCTCATCCGCCTGGGTGGCGAGGATGCCCGACAGGATCGCCCTGCCGCCCGGCGCGACATGGCGCGCCATGTCCGGCACCAGGTCGATCAGCGGCTGCTTCAGGATATTGGCAAAGACCAGTTCGAAAGGCGCCGCATTCTCGATCAGCGGATGGTCGAAGCCCACCGCCTCGACGCATTCGACGCGCCCGTCCAGCCCGTTGGCGATGACATTGGCGCGGGCCACGTCCACCGCCTGCGGGTCGATGTCGCCGGCCAGCACGATCACCGGGAACGCCCGCGCCGCCGCCATGGCCAGGACCGCCGTGCCGCAGCCGACATCGACGATGCGCCGCGGCGCGGCGCCCTCGGCGATCATGCGGTCCAGCGCCAGCAGGCAGCCCTTGGTCGTGGCGTGATGGCCGGTGCCGAAGGCCATCGCCGCCTCGATCAGCAGCGCCTCGGCGCCCTCGGGCACCTTGTCGGCGTCATGGCCGCCATGGACGAAGAAGCGCCCGGCCTCGACCGGCGTGAGTTCGCGCCGGACATGGGCGACCCAGTCCACCTCGGGCAGTTCCGAGACCGCAAAGGGCGGCGCGTCCCAGGCGGCGGCCAGCAGCGCCAGCCCCACCTCGTCCGGGGCCTCGGTGAAGTAAAGCCCCACCTCCCAGCGGTCCGAGCCATCCTCGATCTCGAAGACGCCGCTGCCGACGGGCTCGGGGGTCAGATCCTCGCCCGCCTCGGCAAGCGCCTCGGCCGCCTCGCGGCCTTTGGTGTGGGTCAGCGCGGTCCAGGTCGCCATTCAATATCCCTCGGCTGTATCGGTCAGCGGGGCTTTGACACCCGTGCCGCGCAAGCCGCAATAGCCATTCGGATAACGGTCCAGATATTGCTGGTGGTCGTCCTCGGCCCGCCAGAAGGGACCGGCGGGGATGATCTGCGTGGTGATGTCGGGATAGCCCTGCACCGCCAGCCGGTTGCCGTAATCGGCCTTGCTGAGCTCCGCCGCCGCCTTCTGGCTGTCGTTGAACACCATGATGAGCGAGCGGTATTGCGAACCCACGTCGTTGCCCTGGCGGTTGCCCTGGGTCGGGTCGTGGTTTTCCCAGAAGATCTGCAACAGCCGCTCATAGCTGACGCGCGAGCTGTCATAGACCACGCGCACCACCTCGGCATGGCCGGTGCCGCCGGCGCAGACCTGCTTGTAGCTCGGGTTCTCGGCCGTGCCGCCGGCAAAGCCGACCTCGGTCAGCCAGACGCCCTCCTGCTGCCAGAACAGCCGCTCGACGCCCCAGTAACAGCCCATGCCGAAGATCGCCTGGTCATAGCCTTTCGGCATTTCGGCATCCAGCGGCCGGCCGAAGATCCTGTGGATGGGGGCGCTCATGGTGCAGTCCTTTCGCATGTCCTGCCGCATTAGGTAGGCGCGGCGGTCCGACCGTGCAACGCCGGAATGCGGGCGCGGGTTGCGGCCGGGGGCGCGCGTCGTGCAGATTGCAGGTCGATCCCCCTCGCAGGAGACCCCGATGCGACCCGGACCGCGAAACCTGATCACCGATGTCGCCGGCCTGCGGGTCGGCAATGCCCGCGACGACGCCCTGCGCTCGGGTGCGACGGTGCTGCTTGGCGAGGCGCCCTTCGCCTGCGGCTTCAACGTCATGGGCGGCGCCCCCGGCACGCGCGAGACCGAGCTGCTGGCCCCCGACAAGCTGGTGCAGGGGGTGGACGCGCTGGTGCTGTCGGGCGGCTCGGCCTTTGGCCTGGCCGCCTGCGACGGCGTCTCGGACGGGTTGCGCGCCATGGGCCGCGGTTTCGAGATCGGGCCGGTGCGGGTGCCCATCGTGCCCGGCGCCATCGTCTTCGACCTGCTGAACGGCGGCGACAAGGATTGGGGCGCCAACCCCTATCCCGGACTGGGCCGTGCGGCGCTGGAGGCCGCCGGGGCCGATTTCGCCCTGGGCAGCGAGGGCGCGGGCACCGGCGCGATGACGCATCGCTGGAAGGGCGGGCTCGGCTCGGCCTCGGCAATGCTGGAGGGCGGCATCACCGTCGGCGCGCTGGTGGTGGTGAACGCGCTGGGATCGGTGACGGCGGGCGAGTCCCGGCAGTTCTGGGCCGCGCCCTGGGAGCTGGGGGACGAATTCGGCGGGCTGGGCCTAGCCGGCCCCTACCCGGCCGGGCATGAGCCAAGCCCGGCGAAACGGCTGGGCGAGGCCACGACCATCGCCATCGTCGCCACCGATGCGGCGCTCGACAAGGCCGGGCTGACGCGGCTGGCGACGGCGGCGCAGGACGGCATGGCCCGCGCCATCGTGCCCAGCCACACGCCCTTCGACGGCGACCTGGTCTTTGCCGTCTCGACGGGGGCCAAGCCCCTGCCCGATCCGGCGCTGTCGCCGTTCCTGCTGGGCCATGCCGCCGCCTGCACGCTGGCCCGCGCCATCGCGCGCGGCGTCCATGCGGCAAGCCCGCGGCCGGGCGACCTGCAACCCTGCTGGCGCGAGGGGTAATTCCGCCAGCAGGGCGAATCGAAGGGATCAACCCGCCGGGCGCATCGTCGCGCCCGCGCCGGTCAGAACCAGATGCGGTCGCTGAAGACGTATTGCACGATCCGGTCGCGGGTCAGGCCCATCTTGGCCAGTTCGGCGTCGGATTTCGCCTTCAGAACCTCGATCTCGGCGCGGCGCGACTGCTGGCGGATATAGGCCTCGGTCCCGCGCGCCAGCCAGTCGCGAAAGCCGGAATACAGCGCCGCGAGACCGATCCGAGGACGATTGCTTGCAATGATAGCCATGGGAAACCCTTTCGGTATTGGCGAATGGTTTCCTCCCCTGCCGTTCAATCTAGGGCGGTTTCGCCCAGCCCGCCATGGCATCTTTTGCAACGCTGCATTGCAGCATGGGCGTGGCCGGCCGCGCGACGCAAAGGCGGTCGGCCCGGCATGGCCGGCGCCGCCCGGCGCAAGGTCTGCGCCAGACCCAGGGCGGCCCCGGCGGAATCCGTCGACCGAACGGAATGCGCTTTCCCCCAAGGGCTTCGGCCATTATACGGTTCGCGGCATTCATGACCGCAAGGGGTAAGCACAATGGCCAATGTGGTGGTCGTCGGCGCGCAATGGGGCGACGAAGGCAAGGGCAAGATCGTCGACTGGCTGTCGGAACGCGCCGATGTGATCGCGCGCTTCCAGGGCGGCCACAACGCCGGCCACACGCTGGTCATCGGCAACCAGGTCTTCAAGCTGTCGCTCCTGCCCTCGGGCATCGTGCGCAAGGGCAAGATGGCGGTCATCGGCAATGGCGTGGTGCTGGACCCCTGGGCGCTGTTTTCGGAAATCGACAAGCTCGCCGCGCAGGGGGTCGAGATCTCGCCCGCCAACCTGATGATCGCCGAGAATACGCCGCTGATCCTGCCGCTGCACCAGGATCTCGACAAGCTGCGCGAAGAGGCCGCGGGCGCCAGCAAGATCGGCACCACCGGCCGCGGCATCGGCCCGGCCTATGAGGACAAGGTCGGCCGCCGCACCATCCGCGTCGCCGACCTGGGCGACGAAGAGACGCTGGATTCGCGCCTCGACCGCCTGCTGGCCCATCACGACGCGCTGCGCCAGGGCCTGGACGCCGCGCCCATCGACCGGGCGGAACTGCGCGCAAAGCTGCTGGAGATCGCGCCGAAGCTGCTGCAATACGCCCAGCCGGTGTGGAAGGTGATGAACGACTACCGCAAGGCCGGCAAGCGCATCCTGTTCGAGGGCGCGCAGGGCAGCCTGCTGGACATCGACTTCGGCACCTACCCCTATGTGACCAGCTCGACCACCATGTCGGGCATGGCGGCCAGCGGCACCGGGCTCGGCCCCTCGGCGATCGGCTTCGTGCTGGGCATCGTCAAGGCCTATACCACCCGCGTCGGCGAAGGCCCGTTCCCGACCGAACTCGACGATGCCGACGGCCAGCGCCTGGGTGAGCGCGGCCACGAATTCGGCACCGTCACCGGGCGCAAGCGCCGCTGCGGCTGGTTCGACGCGGTGCTGGTGCGCCAGACCTGCGCCATTTCCGGCGTGGACGGCATCGCGCTGACCAAGCTCGACGTGCTGGACGGGTTCCAGACGCTCAAGATCTGCACCGGCTATCAGGTGGACGGCCAGCATTACGACCACCTGCCCACCGCCGCCTCGCTGCAGGCCAGGGCGACCCCCGTCTACGAGGAGATGGAGGGCTGGCAGGAATCGACCCAGGGCGCGCGCAGCTGGGCCGACCTGCCCGCCAATGCGATCAAATACGTCCGCCGCATCGAAGAGCTGATCCAGTGCCCCGTCGCGCTGCTCTCGACCTCGCCCGAGCGCGACGATACCATCCTCGTGACCGACCCCTTCGCGGACTGACCCGGACAGGACATGGACCTCAAGACGCGCAAACGCTGGTCGCTGGTGATCCTGCTGGTCGGGCTGCCGCTCTATATCTTGGTGGCGGTCAGCCTGGTGAACTGGATGGACCGCACCTGGGGCCGCCAGCCGATCCTGGTCGAGCTTGCGGTCTATGTCGCCCTGGGCATCCTCTGGGCCCTGCCCTTCCGCAAGGTCTTCACCGGCATCGGCAAGGGCGAATGAGGCTCAGCAGCGCCCGCCCGGTCACGCTGATCGGCGGGGCGCCGGTCGGCCGCGCCGACCTCGACCTGGCGCTGCGGCTCGCGCCGGTGGTGGCCGCCGCCGACAGCGGCGCCGATACCGCGCTCAGCCACGGGCTGATGCCGGCGGCGGTCTGGGGCGATTTCGACAGCATCTCGGCCCGCGCCCGGTCCGAGATCCCCCTGGCGAACCAGCACCCCATCGCCGAACAGGACAGCACCGATTTCGAGAAATGCCTGTCCAACCTCGACGCGCCCTTCGTCGTCGCGCTCGGCTTCTCCGGCGCGCGCCACGACCATTTCCTGTCGGCCCTGGGCGTCATCGCCCGCCGCATCGGCCCGCCCTGCCTGCTGGTCGCCGGCGAGGACGTGATCACGCTCGCGCCCCCGCGCCTCGCGCTGGACCTCGCGCCCGGCACGCGGGTCTCGCTCTTCGCGATGGCCCCGGCCAGCGGCCGCTCCTCCGGGCTCAAATGGCCCCTCGACGGGCTCGCCTTCGCCCCCACCGGCCTCAGCGGCACCTCGAACGAGGCCACGGGCCCGGTCACGCTGGAATGCGAGGGCCCGATGCTGCTGATCCTGCCGCGCTCGGAACTGCCGACGCTCGCGCGCGCGCTCTGACGGCTTTCACCGTTTCCCAAATACCCGTTCCCAGGCGCCAGGCGGGTGCTTCTCTGTTCCCCAAATACTCCTGCGACCGCGCCATTGAACGCGCCCGGATCCGCGGGTCCATGGCCTCGCGCAACCCGTCGCCGACAGGGGCCACCGCGCATCTGGGCCGCTTCGTCAAGACCGGCAGCCGCCGACAGGCCTTCAAGAACCCGCAGCACCCCCATAGCCGGCGGCTGATCGCGGCCCATCT
Source organism: Paracoccus versutus (assembly GCF_000763885.1). Classification (GTDB taxonomy): domain Bacteria; phylum Pseudomonadota; class Alphaproteobacteria; order Rhodobacterales; family Rhodobacteraceae; genus Paracoccus; species Paracoccus versutus. The sequence continues at coordinate 10,024 of NZ_JRKO01000004.1, forward strand.
CCTCGCCGATCCATCCCGCCGGGCACCTGCCCCCGCCCCCGGTCCATCGCGAGATGGGGCCATCTGGTGCCGGCCGGGCCGGCAACGCCTGGTTGAACGCCCTGTTGCGGGATTGTCACAAGCCGGCACAAGCCCTTGCCGGCCGACGACTCTGCTTGATCGCCGGCCCTCGCGGCGGGAATAGCGGGCTTATCAGCCAGCCATGCGCCAGTCAGCACCCGAACCCCATCGGATGGCTTGCCATGACACATCGACCCCTGATCCCCTTCGCCGCGCATGCGCGGCTGACGACGGCGCTTTCCGCCGGCATCCTGGCGCTTCTGGCCAGCCCGGCCATGGCGCAAGAGACCGAGGAAGGCACCGCCGGCACCGTCACCCTGGACGAGGTGACGATCACCGCCGCCCCCGGCACCCAGACCGAGGGCACCGAAAGCTGGACCACGGAATGGATGCGCTCGGCCACCGGCCTTGTGCTGAGCCAGAAGGAGACGCCGCAATCCACCAGCGTCATCACCGACGCGCAGATGAAGGACCGCAACATCACCACCGTCGCCGAGACGATGGACGCGGCGACCGGCATCACCGTGCAGGCGTTCGAAAGCGACCGCATCAACTACTATTCGCGCGGCTTCTACATCGACGCCTACCAATATGACGGCGTGCCCGCACCGCGCAACGGCGCCTGGACCTTCGGCGACAACAACACCGACATGGCGCTTTACGACCATGTCGAAATCGTGCGCGGCGCCACCGGGCTGATGCAGGGCGCGGGCGAGCCGGGCGCCTCGATCAACTTCATCCGCAAGCGCCCGACCGAGGAGTTTCAGAACCAGGCCGCCGTCTCGCTGGCCTATCCCAAGGGCGCGCGCGCCGAATCCGACGTGTCGGGGCCGCTGAACGAAACCGGCAGCGTGCGCGGCCGGCTGGTCAGCGTCGTGGACAGCCGCGACGGCATGCTGGACGGCTATCACAAGGACAAATATGTCCTGTTCGGCGCGCTGGACGTGGACCTGGGCGAAAGCACGCTGCTGAGCACCGGCCTTACCTATCAGAAGTCCAAGGCCGACAACGTCACCTGGGGCGGCCTGCCGCCCTATTATGCCGATGGCGGGCTGATCGACTGGGACTGGGGATCGACCCTGGGCGCGGACTGGACCTATGTCGATACCGAGCGGACCGAGGCCTTCGCCTCGCTCGAGCACGAATTCCAGAACGGCTGGACAGCGCGCGTGGTCGCCACCCATATCCGCAGCGAGGCGGATATGGAGCTGGCCTGGATCACCGGCGCGCCCGACCGGGAAACCGGCCTTGGCCTCAGCCCCTGGGCAGCGAAATACAATGGCACCACCAAGGTGTCGTCGCTGAACGCGGTGCTGAACGGCGACTTCCAGGCCTTTGGCCGCGACCACCAGTTCGTCGTCGGGGCCATGGCTTCGGATTTCAAGAGCAACTACTACGGCCACGCGGTCGATCTGGACACGCTGGCTCCGGTCGGCAATGTCTTCGACTGGGACGGAAGCTATCCCCGCCCCGGCTTCTCGGACGAGGTGACCAGCAGCTGGACCAGCAAGCAGCGGCAATACGGGCTCTATGCCACCACCAAGATCCAGGTCGCCGAGCCGCTCTCGGTCATCGCCGGCGCCCGCGCCAACTGGTGGAAGGGCACCGAGGGCTCGCTGGGCAGCCCGACACATGAATACAGCTATAGCGGCGAGATCACGCCCTATCTCGGCTTCACCTACGACCTGAACCCGACCTATACCGCCTACGGCAGCGTCACCAGCATCTACAAGCCGCAGATCGCCCAGGACATCAACGGCGACTACCTCGACCCGACCTATGGCTGGAACTACGAACTGGGCGTCAAGGCCGACCTGATGGGCGGGGCGATGTATGCCTCGGCGGCGATCTTCAAGACCGACCAGAAGGACGTGGCGAACTGGGTGGGCTATGACGAGACCCGGTTGCGCGACATCTACGAAAGCATCGACGGCACCACCACCCGCGGGTTCGAGCTTGAGGCGGCGGGGGCGATCAACGACCGCTGGAACGTCTCGGCCGGCTATACCTTCCGCACCTCGAAGGACAAGGACGGCAACCGCTTCGCCGCCGACCAGCCCAAGCATACGCTGAAGCTGGCGACCGACTATCGGCTGGCGGGCATGTTCGACGACAAGCTGACGGTGGGCGGGGCGATGCGCTGGCAAAGCGGCACCGACAGCATGGATTTCGACACGGATGTCAACGTCAACGTGCATCAGGGTTCCTATGCCGTCTTCGACCTGAACGCCTCTTACCAGGTGACGGACAAGACCGAGCTGACGCTCAGCGTGAACAACATCCTCAACGAGAAATACTATGCCACGACCGGCTTCTACGACACCGTGGTCTATGGCGACGAACGCAGCGCCGAGCTGACGCTGCGGGCGAAGTTCTGAACGGGGCGGCCGGCTCTCCGGCCGTCACCCCCCGGATATGGCCGTCATGGCGAAAACCCCGGCACTTGCCGGGGTTTTTTCGTTTCCTCCCCGGCGCGCGCGGGGCGCGGGCGCCCGCACGGCCTTGCGGCGCTTGGCGAAAGGCGTAACCTGCGGGCCGAAGGAGATCGTCCATGCCCGTCAAGAACCGCTTTGCCGAATTGCTGCCCGAGATCACCGCCTGGCGCCGCGACTTTCACCAGAACCCCGAACTCGACTACCAGGTCCACCGCACCGCCGGCCGCGTGGCCGAGCTGCTGCGCAGCTTCGGCCTGGACGAGGTCGCCGAGGGCGTCGGCCGCACCGGCGTGGTCGGCGTCATCCGGGGCCGCAGCAATGCCAGCGGCCGGGTGATCGGGCTGCGCGCCGACATGGACGCGCTGCCGATCAACGAGCAGACCGGGGCGGAATACGCCTCGAAGACGCCGGGGGTCATGCATGCCTGCGGCCATGACGGCCATACCGCCATGCTGCTGGGCGCGGCGAAATACCTGGCCGAGACGCGCAATTTCGACGGCACCGCCGTGGTGATCTTCCAGCCCGCCGAAGAGGGGGGCGCGGGCGGCCTCGCCATGGTCCGGGACGGGCTGGTCGAGCGCTGGGGCATCCAGGAATTCTACGGCATGCACAACATGCCCGGCTATCCGGTGGGCAGCTTCGCCATCCGGGAGGGCGCGATGATGGCGGCCGCCGACCAGTTCGACATCGTCATCACCGGCAAGGGCGGCCATGCCGCCAAGCCGCATGAGGCGGTCGACACCATGCTGGTCGCGGCGCAGGTCATCGTCTCGCTGCAATCCGTCGTCGCGCGCAATGTCGATCCGCTGAAAAGCGGCGTCGTCTCGGTCTGCGTGGTCCAGAGCGATTCGACCGCGCATAACGTCATCCCGCAGGTGGTGAAGCTGAAGGGAACCGCCCGCAGCCTGGCGCCAGAGGTGCGCGACCAGCTGGAAGAGGGCATCAGGCGCGTCGCCACCCATACCGCCGCCGCCTTCGGCGCCATGGCCGAGGTCACCTATGAGCGCGGCTATCCGGTGACGATGAACCATCCCGAAGCGACGGGTTTCGCGGCCGAGGTCGCACGGCAGGTGGCGGGCGCGGTGGACATGGAAATGGAGCCGCTGATGGCCGGCGAGGATTTCAGCTACATGCTGAACGAACGCCCCGGCGCCTATATCTTCGTCGGCAACGGCGACACGGCGATGGTGCATCACCCGGCCTATGATTTCGACGACAATGCGATCCCGGCCGGGTCGAGCTGGTATGCCGGGATGATCGAGGCGCGGATGCCGCTGCCGGCGTGATCGTCGCGCCGGGGGTTTCACACCCCCGGACCCCCGTGGGATATTTGGGCACGAAAGAAGCAGGGGGCCGTGAAGCCCCCTTGTCGTTTCAGAAGTGGATGGCGCGGCCATAGGCCGAGAGCGTGGCCTCGTGCAGCATCTCGGACAGCGTCGGGTGCGGGAAGACCGTCTCCATCAGCTCGGCCTCGGTGGTCTCCAGCGTGCGGCCGACGACATAGCCCTGGATCAGCTCGGTCACTTCCGCGCCGACCATGTGGGCGCCCAGCAACTCGCCGGTCTTGGCGTCGAAGACGGTCTTGATCAGGCCCTCGGGCTCGCCCAGAGCGATGGCCTTGCCATTGCCGATGAAGGGGAAGCGGCCGACCTTGACCTCATGGCCCGCGGCCTTGGCCTTTTCCTCGGTCAGGCCGACCGAGGCCACCTGCGGGTTGCAGTAGGTGCAGCCGGGGATCGAGTTCGGCTTGATCGGATGCGGGTGCCCGCCGGCGATCAGTTCCGCCACCATGACGCCTTCGTGGCTGGCCTTGTGGGCGAGCCAGGGCGCGCCGGCGACGTCGCCGATGGCATAGAGCCCCTCGACGCCGGTTCGGCAATATTCGTCGGTCACGACATGGGTGCGGTCGATCTTGGCGCCCAGCTTTTCAAGGCCGAGGTTTTCCACGTTGCCGACGATACCGACCGCCGAGATCACCGTGTCGAATTCATGCGTCTCGGTCTTGCCGCCGGTCTCGATATGGGCGGTGACCTTGCCCTTTGCGCGGTCCAGCTTCTTGACTGCCGCCTTTTCCAGGATCTTCATGCCCTGCTTGACGAATTGCTTCTTCGCCAGGGCCGAGATTTCCGCATCCTCGACCGGCAGCACGCGGTCCATCACCTCGACCACGGTGGTGTCGGCCCCCAGCGTGTTGAAGAAGCTGGCGAATTCGATGCCGATGGCGCCCGAGCCGATCACCAGCAGCTTTTTCGGCATCCGCGGCGGCTGCAGGGCGTGCTTGTAGTTCCAGACCAGGTCGCCGTCGGGTTCCAGCCCCGGCAGTTCGCGGGCGCGGGCGCCGGTGGCCAGCACGATGGATTTCGCGGTCACTTCCTCGGCGCCCTTGTCGGTCTTGACGCTGATCTTGCCGGGGGCGATCAGGCTGGCCTCGCCCATGATGACGGTGACCTTGTTCTTTTTCAGCAAGTGGCCGACGCCGCCGGCGAGCTGCTTGGCCACGCCGCGCGAGCGTTGCACCACGGCACTGAGGTCATAGCCGATCTTGTCGGCGGAAAGGCCGAATTCCTTGGCGCGGTGCATGAGGTGAAAGACCTCGGCCGAGCGCAGCAGCGCCTTGGTCGGGATGCAGCCCCAGTTCAGGCAGATGCCGCCCAGATGCTCGCGCTCGATACAGGCCACCTTGAGGCCCAGCTGCGCGCCGCGGATGGCGCAGACATAGCCGCCAGGGCCGGAACCGATCACCACCATGTCGAAGCTTTGCGCCATGGGAATCCCCCTCTCAGAAAAGATAGTTCAGCGTTAAACCAATTTTCAGACGTCAGCAAGCGACAGCTTGCCCGCGACCAGCGCGCCATAGCCGCCGGCCTCCATGACGCGGATTTCCGCCGGGGTGGGCACGCGGTTCAGCGCCGCGTTGCGCCAGGGGAAGCGGCCGAATTTCGCGATGGTGTCGCGGTGCAGCTCGGCATGGCGCAGGTTCTCGCCCGGCATGAACTCGGCGAACAGGGCCACCGCGCGCTCCTGGTCGGCCAGATCCTCGGAATGTTCGAAGGGCAGGTAGACGAATTGCCGGGCGGGCGGTTCGATGCGCAGGTGCAGGCCGCTGTCGACCGCCTCGCGGGCCAGGCTGCGGGCCAGGGGATCGGTGGCGAAGGCGCGGGCGTCATCGCGGAACATGTTGCGGGGGAACTGGTCGGTCAGGATCAGCCCGGCCAGCATCCCCTCGGGCGTGGCGGCCCAGCCGGGCACCAGGTCGGCGGCGCGTTCCCAGGCCGGCTGGAAGCGCCGGCGGACGGTTTCGTCCAGCGCGTCCGAGCGCTCATACCAGCCCTTCTCGCCGACCTCCTCGAGCCAGAAGCGGTTGATCTCCTCGGGTGTCGCGGTGTCGGTCATGGCCTTGCCCTCCGTTTTGACCGATGGTCGCAGAGCCGGGGGCGGGTCGCAAGCCGTTCAGGCGGGTTTGTCGCCGTCGTCGGAACTGGCGGTTTCCAGCGCCGCCTCGACCGCGACGGGGGTGGCCGAGGGGGCGATGACGGCGAAGCTCTGGTCCAGGACCGGGGTCGGGCGGCGGGTGCGGCGCCAGCCGGCATAGAAGGCCAGCATCGCCAGGAGCAGGCCGATATAGACCCAGAACCCGTCCGGGCCCAGGAGCGACATCAGCCAGCCGGTGATGAGCGGCCCGGCCATGGCGCCGACGCCGTTGATGAACAGCAGGCCCGCTGATGCGGCGGCCATGTCGCTTTGGTCCAGGAAGTCGTTGGTATAGGCCAGAAGCAGCGAATAGACCGGATTGGCCACGCCGCCGATCAGCGCCGCGCCCAGCAGCAGGCCCCAGATCCCCGGTTGCAGCGTCACCGTGGCCAGGCTGACCACCGCGCCCAGCACCGACAGGCCCAGCACGATGAAGCGCCGGTCGCCGTGGTCCGAAAGCCAGCCGATCGGATATTGCAGCAAGAGCCCGCCGGCATAGATCGCCGCCACGAAGGCCGAGATCTCGCGCACCGAGAGCCCCTTGGTCGAGCCCCAGACCGAGGCCATGCCGAACAGCGCCGAGAACACCCCGCCCATCAGGAAGATGCCAATGCAGCCCAGCGGCGAGGCGCGGAACAGGCTGCCGAAGCTCATCCGCTTCAGCGTCGAGAATTGCGGCGCGGGCTGGGTCGAAAGCAGGATCGGCAGGAAGGAGAAGCTGACCAGCACCGAGGGGATCACGAACAGCAGGTAGCCCGCCGGGTCGGCCGTATTCATCAGGAACTGCGCCGTGATGATGCCCAGCATCTGCATGATCATATAGGCCGACATGGCCTGGCCGCGGTTCTCGTTGGTGGTGCCGGCGTTCAGCCAGCTTTCCGCGGTGATGTAGACCCCCGAGAAGCAGAAGCCGATCAGCAGCCGCATCAGCGCCCAGGCGATCCAGTGCGGCGCCGCCGCATAGAGGATCAGCACCGACGAGATCAGCGAGCCGAGCGCGGCAAAGACCCGGACATGGCCGACCTTGCGGATCAGTTCGGGCACCACGCGCGAACCCAGCAGGAAGCCGCCGAAATAGGCGGCCATCACCACCGACATCTGGGTGGTCGAGATGTTCTCGATCTTGCCGCGGATGCCCAGCAGCGTGCCCTGCATCCCGTTCCCGACCATCAAGAGCAGGATGCCCAGAAGCAGCGGCCAGGTGGTGCGCAGGACGGTCAGCATCACGGATCCTTCGGAATCAGCAGGGAGGCGTCGCCATAGCTGAAGAAGCGATAGCCCGATTCCACCGCGTGATGATAGATGCCGCGGATGCGGTCCTGGCCCATCAGGGCGCTGACCAGCATCAGCAGCGTCGATTTCGGCAGGTGGAAATTGGTCATCAGCGCATCCGTCACGCGAAAGCGATAGCCGGGATAGATGAAGATTTCGGTAACGCCCTGGAACGGATGCACGATTCCGTCCGGGGCGGCGGCCGATTCGATCAGCCGCAGCGCCGTGGTGCCGACCGGGATCACCCGCCCGCCCTGGGCGCGGGTGGCGTTGATCGCGGCGGCCGCCTCGGGCGTGACCTCGCCCCATTCGCCGTGCATCTTGTGCGTCGTCACGTCCTCGACCTTGACCGGCAGGAAGGTGCCGGCGCCGACATGCAGGGTGACATGGGCGAAGCGCACGCCGCGCGCCGCCAGCTGACCAAGCAGGGCGTCGTCGAAATGCAGGCTGGCGGTCGGCGCGGCAACGGCGCCCGAGCGCCGCGCCCAGACGGTCTGGTAATCCTGACGGTCGGCATCGTCCGGGGCGCGCAGCGCGGCGATATAGGGCGGCAGCGGCATGGCGCCGACCTGGGCCAGCGCGGCGTCGAACGCCGCGCCCGTCGCGTCGAAGCGCAGGGTCAGCTCGCCTTCGGAAATCCCGGCCACCTCGGCCGACAGCGCCTCGCCAAAGCGGATCACCTCGCCGGGCTTCAGCTTGCGCAGCGGCTTGGCCAGCGCCTTCCAGCCATCGGCCGCGGGCTCCAGCAGCGTGACCTCGACCTTCGCCACCGCCTCGCCCTGCGGGGTCGGGCGCGCGCGGGTTCCGGTCAGCCGCGCCGGGATGACCTTGGTGTCGTTCAGCACCAGCAGGTCGCCCGGCCCCAGCAGGTCGGCAAGGTCGCGCACGTGCAGGTCGCGAATCGAATCGCCCTGGGCCAGCAGCAGCCGCGCGGCGGTGCGCGGCCGCGCCGGGCGGGTCGCGATCAGCCCCTCGGGCAGGTGAAAGTCGAAATCGTCCAGCTTCATGGGCTTAGGTTCTGTCCGGGCCGCCGAGGGGCGTCAAGGCAGGCGGTCATCACAAAGTGAAAAACTCGGGCTTTACTTATCCGAGGGAATGAGTAAGTTTTGGCCAACCGAGGTGAGTAAATGATCGTCTGCCACTGCACCCAGATTTCCGACCACGACATCAAGGCCGCGATTGACTGGATGCGTGCCGCCGACCCCGAGACGATCATCACCCCTGGCAAGATCTACCACGCACTCGGCAAGCGGGCCGATTGCGGGGGCTGTATGCCATTGTTTCTGGACACCATGCGCGGATGCGATAATCTGGCTGTGCCCCCGATCCTGCGGGGGCTGAAAGCCAACCGCACAGGGGTAAGCCATGAAGGGCGACGCAAAGGTCATCGAGTATCTCAACGCAGCGCTACGGTCTGAACTCACCGCGGTCAGCCAGTACTGGTTGCATTATCGCCTGCAAGAGGACTGGGGTTACGGCAAGATCGCCGACAAGTCCCGCGGCGAATCCATCGAGGAAATGCATCATGCGGACCGCCTGATCCAGCGAATCATCTTCCTGGAAGGCCATCCGAACCTGCAAAAGCTGGATCCCCTGCGGATCGGCCAGAACCTCAAGGAAACGCTGGAATCCGACCTGGCGGCCGAATACGACGCCCGCACGCTTTACATCGAGGCGCGGGAATATTGCGACAAGGTCGGGGATTACGTCAGCAAGAACCTGTTCGATTCGCTCCTGACCGACGAAGAGGGGCATATCGACTTCCTCGAAACCCAGCTGGGCCTCTACGAAGAGATCGGCGCGCAGAACTACGGCCAACTCAACGCCAAATCCGCCGACGAGGCGGAATAGGGCCCTGGACCGGGGGGTCTTTGCGGCCCCCTTCGATCCCGGCTCAGCCCAGCCAATCGGCGGCCAGCCCCGGCAGGTCGTCGAAATGCGCCAGCATCGCCTCGGGCGCCAGCCGGCGCAGCGCCTCGCCCTCGGGGCCGAAGGCGACCAGGGCCACCCGCACGCCGGCGGCGGCGGCGGTCCTGCGGTCGGTCTCGGTGTCGCCGACCAGGAAGGATTGCGCCACCATGCCGCCCGCGGCCTCGACCGCTGCGGCATAGGGTCGCGGGTCGGGCTTGCGCACCGGCAGCGTGTCGGCGCCGATCATCGCGGCAAAGCGGTCGCGGATGCCCAGTTCGCGCAGCAATGTCTCGGCCAGGGCCTCGGGCTTGTTGGTGCAGACCGCAAGGCGGTGGCCGGCCGCGGCCAGCCGGTCCAGCGCCGCCTCGGCGCCGGGGTAAAGCCGGGTATGGATGGCGATCGCCTCGCCGTAATGGGCCAGCAGGCGCGGATAATCCTCGTCCTCGGCGCCGGGCGGCAGCAGCCTGTCGCCGGGCAGGCGGCCATAGCCGGCGCGCAGCATGGCCCGGCCGCCGTGAAAGGCGATCAGCGCATCCTCGACCGGGTCCAGCAGCGCGCCCAGGCCGCGCGCCGCAAAGCAGGCATTGGCCGCCGCGATCAAGTCGCCCGAGGTATCGGCCAGCGTGCCGTCCAGATCGAAGACCACCGTTCCCACCATGCTGTAACCTTCCGTCAAGATGTTTGATCTGCCGGGGTCTTTCCCGGCTGCCGCCCTCTAGGTAGAACGCCCGGCAAGGATAAGGAACAGGCAAGAGGGCAGAGATGACCGATAAACCCGTCGCGCTGATCGTGCTGGCCGCCGGACAGGGCAGCCGCATGCAGTCGGACCTGCCCAAGGTGCTGCACCGGCTGGGCGGCCTGCCGCTGGTCGCCCATGCGCTTGCCGCCGGCCGGACGCTGGAACCCGAGGCGGTGGTCGTCGTCGCCGGCCATGGCGCCGAGGCGGTGGCCAAGGCCGTGGCCAAGCTCGACCCCGAGGCGCAGATCGCCCTGCAGCAGGAACAGCTGGGCACCGCCCATGCCGTCAGCCAGGCCCTGCCGGCGCTGGAGGGTTTCGCGGGCCGGGTGATCGTGCTTTACGGCGACACCCCCTTCATCGGGCAGGAAACGCTGGCAAGCCTTGCCGCCCATCCCGCCGATGTGGTGGTGCTGGGCTTCGAGGCTGCCGACCCCGGCCGCTACGGCCGCCTCGTCACCGGCCCCGAGGGGCTGGAGCGGATCGTCGAATACAAGGATGCCGACGAGGCGACGCGGGCGATCCGCCTGGTCAATTCCGGCGTGCTGGCGGCGGATGCGGCCTTGCTGCGCGAATTCCTGCCCCGGATCGGCAACCGCAATGCGGCGGGCGAATATTACCTGACCGACATCCCCGGACTGGCCCGCGCCGCCGGCCACCGGGTCGAGGTCGTGACCTGCGACGAAGCCGAGACGCTGGGCATCAACACCCGTGCCGAACTGGCGCAGGCCGAGGCCGCCTTCCAGGCCCGCGCCCGCGCCCAGGCGCTGGAGGACGGCGTGACGCTGAGCGACCCCGCGACGGTCTGGTTCGCGCTGGACACCTGCATCGGCCGCGACGCGGTGATCGGGCAGAACGTGGTCTTCGGCCCCGGCGTGACCGTGGAAAGCGGCGCCGAGATCCTGCCCTTCTGCCACCTGGAGGGCTGTCATGTCAGCGCCGGCGCCACGGTCGGCCCCTTTGCCCGGCTGCGCCCCGGCGCGGAACTGGGCGGCGACGTGCATGTCGGCAATTTCGTCGAGATCAAGAATTCGGTGCTGGACGAAGGCGTCAAGGTCGGCCACCTGACCTATCTGGGCGATGCCCATGTCGGCGAGGCGACGAATATCGGCGCCGGCACCGTGACCTGCAATTACGACGGTGTCAGCAAGCATCGGACCGAGATCGGCGCCCATGCCTTCATCGGCTCGGACACCATGCTGGTCGCGCCGGTCCGGGTGGGGGCGCGGGCGATGACCGGCTCGGGCTCGGTCATCACCCAGGACGTGCCGGACGACGCGCTGGCGCTGGGACGCGCCAAGCAGGTGGTGAAGCCGGGCCTCGCCACGCGGCTGATGCAGGCCCTGCGCCAGAAAAAGGGGAACTGACATGTGCGGCATCATCGGAATCCTGGGCGATCACGAGGTTTCGCCGCAACTGGTCGAGGCGCTGAAACGGCTGGAATACCGCGGCTATGACAGCGCCGGTGTTGCGACCGTGGACGCCTCGGGGCGGCTGGACCGCCGCCGCGCCGTGGGCAAGCTGGTGAACCTGTCCGACCGGCTGGTGCATGAGCCGCTGACCGGGCATGCCGGCATCGGCCATACCCGCTGGGCCACCCATGGCGCCGCGACCGAGGCCAACGCCCATCCCCATCGCCGCGGCCCGGTCGCCGTGGTCCATAACGGCATCATCGAGAACTTCCGCGAGCTGCGCGACGAGGTCACGCGGCTGGGGATGCAGCCGGAATCGCAGACCGATACCGAGACCGTGGCGCTGCTGACCGCCTGGCACATGGACCAGGGCCTTTCGCCCGTCGAGGCGGCGCGGGCCACGCTGGCGCGCCTGCACGGCGCCTTTGCGCTGGCCTTCCTGTTCGAGGGCGAGCCCGACCTGATGATCGCCGCCCGCAAGGGCAGCCCGCTGGCCGTGGGCCATGGCACGGGCGAGATGTTCCTTGGCTCGGACGCGGTGGCGCTGGCGCCCTTCACCGACCGCATCACCTATCTGGAAGACGGCGACCACGCCATCATCCGCCGCGCGGGGGCCGAGATCTTCGACGCCGAAGGCCGCCCCGCCAATCGCGAGATCCAGCAGATCGACGTGGGCGCGACCCAGATCGACAAGGCCGGCTACCGGCATTTCATGGCCAAGGAGATCGCCGAGCAGCCGGTGGTGCTGGGCGACGCGCTGAACCACTACATCAAGGGCGACCGGATCGTGCTGCCCGAGGCGCTGGATTTCCGCGACGTGGACCGGCTGGTGCTGGTCGGCTGCGGCACCGCCTTCTATGCCGCCCATGTCGCCCGCTACTGGTTCGAGGGGCTGGCCGGCCTGCCCTGCGACCTCGACGTGGCCTCCGAGTTCCGCTATCGCGAACCGCCGCTTTCGCCGAAAAGCTGGGCGCTCTTCGTCAGCCAGTCGGGCGAGACGGCGGACACCCTGGCCGCGCTGCATTACGCCCGCGACAAGGTGGCGCGCACGGTGGGGGTGGTGAACGTGGGCACCTCGGCCATCGCGCGCGATGCCGACATCGCCCTGCCGACGCTGGCCGGGATCGAGGTCGGCGTCGCCTCGTCCAAGGCCTTCACCTGCCAGCTTGCGGTGCTGGCGGTGCTGGCCTTGAAGGCGGCGCGGGATCGCGGCCGCATCTCGGAGGCCGAGTTGGCCGCGCATCTGGCGGACCTGCGCGCGCTGCCGGGGCTGCTGAACCAGGCGCTGGCGGTCAGCGACGAATGCCGACGCCTGGCCGGCTGGCTCGGCGAGGCGCAGGACGTGCTGTATCTGGGCCGCGGCGCGCTTTACCCGGTGGCGCTGGAGGGGGCGCTGAAGCTCAAGGAGCTCAGCTATATCCATGCCGAGGGCTATGCCTCGGGCGAGCTGAAGCACGGCCCGATCGCGCTGGTCGACCGCAACGTGCCGGTGGTGGTGCTGGCGCCGCGCGACGCGCTGTTCGAAAAGACCGTCTCGAACATGCAGGAGGTGATGGCGCGCCACGGGCAGGTGCTCCTGATCTCGGATGCCGAGGGGCTGGAGACCGGCGGCCATGGCATGCGGGCCGGGCTGGCGATGCCCGCGGGCGGCGGGCTGTTCCAGCCCATCCTTTACGCGGTGCCGATGCAATATCTGGCCTATCATACCGCGGTGGCGAAGGGCACCGACGTGGACCAGCCCCGCAACCTGGCGAAATCGGTGACGGTGGAATAGGGCGGGTCGGCAGTCGGGGTACGGGAAGTTACGTTTAACCAAGCTTGCAACGTCCCATCGAGAAGCCGGGGATCGAGCGGCGCTGCTGGACCGGGCAATATATCGATTGGGCCGTCAGAGTTACCGGCGGCGCTACTGCACCACCTGGAGCTTTGCAGGGCCGTGCCCTGCTCGATGATCCGAACCCGTTCGAGAGCTATTCTTGCGGAAGAACCGGAACCCCGGCCGACCGCGGTATTGCAGGTCTTTGCCGGGCGACAGACCTGCGGCTTAGCCTTGATTCCCGCGCTGCGCGGATGCTTGTCCCGCAATATCGGGCTTCAGGAGGCACACGCCGATCCCTATGCCGCCGGGGTCGAGAACGATTCGGTTCTTGCGGTGAACCGGCGCGGCATCCGCTATCAGGAAGGCGATATGTTGTCGGGGCGGCAAAACTCATGTGCCGGCCGGCAGAAGCGGGCGATGCCAATGGCGGGTTCATTTGCGGGCTGGCCCGGTTCAACGGCCAGGATGTCGGCAAGGCGGTGCGCTTCTGAGAGAAGGCGGCCAAACAGGGTAATATCGGCTCAAAGAACTTTCCAAGCGCAGTTTTCCTTAGCGGCAACGCATCCGCAGGGATCGCCGGAGATAGCGCGAAAATGCGTGGCTCTTTCGAGAATACGGCCGATGCTGGCAATACGCCGGGTTTCTATCAACTCACGCAGATGGACGCCGCAGCCGATGCGAAAAGCACCCCTCAACGCCGCGGAGGCCAGCAAGTTCGCCTCGCGGCCAGCGGTGCGTGGCATGCGCGAGGCTGCTCGCCCTGCGCGACCAGCTGGCGCAGATGAACGCTGGGAACATTCTCGTTGGCAGGCCAAGGCCAGGACCGGTGTGCCCATGGCCCATGCCCTCCGAGCGCCCGAAAGGGCATGCGTCACCTGGCGGCAACGTGAGGGCCCAGAGGGCACGACGGGATCTCATGAAAGAGATACCCGGACGCTGTGCCACGGGTGACGCCCAAGCCGTATGCTTCCGACCCTGCCTTCGGCATCGGCCTGGCGCTTGCCGACTTTGCGCGCCCCGGCGCTACGCAGGGGATCTCCTGCATGCCGATCGGGAAGATCGAAATCCGCGGCGCGAAATGCCTGCCTGCGACCAGCATCAGACAGGCCGTCACCCCTTTCGAAAGGCCCTGCCTCGGCCTGCCGGAGTTCAACGCACGCTATAGGTCGTGACCGAACTCTATATCAAGGCGGGGGCTGATCACATCGCGCGTCTATCTGTCCGCATAGAACTGGCGCCGCGGCATGTTGCAACTAGCCGCGGCCGAAGGCGGGATCGAAGCCGCGGGGTTCCGCAACTGTCAGGGCGTGAAGATGACGCTGAGCGTCCTCACGCCGTGCGAATGCATCGGCAACCCCTGGAGGTCGGACCCACATGGATTCATCGGTGATCCGATCCACCAAATGCGGTGACTAAACCGGCTAAGCCGGGTTTTCCTCGACGATGACAAGATCGCGCTCGGCCGCCTCTCGGGCGTGGTCCAGCGCCGCCTGATACTCGGCCGAACGATAGCAGGCCACCGCATCCTCGACGCTGGGAAAGCGCGCCACCACGTTGCGGGCGCGGTCCTTGCCTTCAAGCTGTACATAGCGCGAGCCGCGGGCAAGAAAGACCCCGCCATGCGCGGCGATCGCCGGACCCGCCAGCCGGGCATATTCGCCATAGGCCTCGGGGTCGGTCACGTTGACATGGGCGATCCACAGCGCGGTCATGCTTTCTCTCCGATCAGGGTTTCGACGGCAGCGATCGCGCTGTCGGCAGCGGCAAGGCTGGGCGCCCCGCCCTGGGCGCGGTCGGGCCGGCCGCCGCCGCCCTTGCCGCCAAGCGCAACCGTCGCGGCCTGCACCAGTTCGACGGCGCTGATCCGGCCGGTCAGGTCAGGGGTCACGCCGGCCGCCACCGTCGCCTTGCCGTCCGCCTCGGCCAGCACCACCACTGCGCCCGAACCAAGCCGCGACTTCATCTCGTCGACCAGCGGACCAAGCTCCTTGCCGCTCACCCCCTCGACGCGGCGGGCGATCAGCTTGACGCCGTTGATCTCACGCGGCTTGTCCTCGGAGCCGCCGCCCATGGCCAGCTGGCGCTTGAGCTGCGCAACCTCGTTGGCCAGCGCCTTGCGCTCATCGGCCAGGGCGCGAACCTTGTTCACCACGTCGCCGGTCTGCGCCTTGAGGATGCCGGCGATTTCATTGAGTTCGCCATCCACGCGGCGCAACTCGTCCATCGCCGCCTGGCCGGTCAGCGCCTCGATGCGGCGGATGCCGGCGGCGGATGCGGTTTCCGAGGTCAGCGCGAACATGCCGATGTCGCCGGTGCGCGCGACATGCGTGCCGCCGCAAAGCTCCAGCGAATAGGTCTGGCCGCCGGTGCCCTTGCCCGAGCCCGGCAGATCGCCCATCGAGACCACGCGCACCTCGTCGCCATATTTCTCGCCGAACAGCGCCTGCGCCCCCAGGGCGCGGGCGTCGTCCGGGGTCATGATCCGGGTCTCGACCGGGCTGTTCTGGCGGATGAAGTCGTTCACCTCGCGCTCGACCCGCACCAGTTCCTCGGGCGTCATCGCCTTGGCGTGGCTGAAGTCGAAACGCAGCCGGTCGGGCGCGTTCAGGCTGCCGCGCTGCGCGACATGTTCGCCCAGGGCGCGGCGCAGCGCCTCGTGCAGCAGATGCGTGGCCGAGTGGTTGGCGCGAATGGCGCTGCGGCGGTCGTGGTCGACGGAAAGCTGCGCGCCCTGGCCGCGCTGGATCGTGCCCAGCGTCACCTCGGCGATATGGATGAAGACGCCGCGGGTCTTTTTCGTGTCGGTCACGCGCGCGGCGCCGGTCTCGGTCTTGATCAGCCCGGTATCGCCGACCTGGCCGCCGGATTCGGCATAGAAGGGCGTCTGGTTCACCACGATCTGCACCGCCAGGCCCTCGCCCGCCTCCTCGACGGCGGCACCATCCTGCACCAGCGCCAGGATCTGGCCCTCGCTGATCTCGGTGTCATAGCCCAGGAACTCGGTCGCGCCATGTTCTTCGGCGATGTCGAACCAGATCGCGGCGTCCTTGGTCTCGCCCGAGCCGGCCCAGGCGGCGCGGGCCTTGGCCTTCTGCTCGGCCATCGCCGAATCGAAGCCGGCGGTGTCGACCGCGCGGCCCTTTTCGCGCAGCGCGTCCTGGGTCAGGTCCAGCGGGAAGCCATAGGTATCGTAAAGCTTGAAGGCCGCCTCGCCCGGCAGGTTCGCCCCCTCGGGCAGCTTCGCCAGCTCGTCGTCCAGCAGCCGCAAGCCGCGGTCCAGCGTCTGCTTGAAGCGGGTCTCCTCCAGCTTCAGCGTCTCCTCGATCAGCGCCTGCGCGCGGCCAAGCTCTGGATAGGCGGCGCCCATCTCGCGCACCAGCGCCGGGACCAGGCGGTGCATCACCGGATCCTTGGCGCCCAGCATATGGGCGTGACGCATGGCGCGGCGCATGATGCGGCGCAGCACATAGCCGCGCCCCTCGTTCGAGGGCATGACCCCATCGGCGATCAGGAAGCTGGTCGAGCGCAGATGGTCGGCGATGACGCGGTGATGTACCTTGCCGGGGCCGTCGGGGTCGGCGCTGGTCGCATGCGCACTGGCCTCGATCAGGCTGCGCATCAGATCGGTGTCGTAATTGTCATGCTTGCCCTGCAAGAGCGCGCCGATCCGCTCCAGTCCCATGCCGGTGTCGATGGACTGCATGTCCAGCGCCCGCATCGAGCCGTCCTCGAACTGCTCGTTCTGCATGAAGACGAGGTTCCAGATCTCGATGAAGCGGTCGCCGTCCTCCTCGGCCGAGCCGGGCGGGCCGCCCCAGATCTGCTCGCCATGGTCATAGAAGATCTCGGTGCAGGGGCCGCAGGGGCCGGTCGGGCCCATCTGCCAGAAATTGTCGCTGGTGGGGATGCGGATGATGCGGTCGTCGGAAAGCCCCGCGACCTTCTTCCAGATGTCCGCCGCCTCGTCATCGGTGTGATAGACCGTGACCAGCAGCTTGTTTTTGGGGATGCCGAAATCCTTGGTCAGCAACTCCCAGGCAAAGGGAATCGCGCCTTCCTTGAAATAATCGCCGAAGCTGAAATTCCCCAGCATCTCGAAGAAGGTATGGTGGCGCGCGGTATAGCCGACATTGTCGAGGTCGTTGTGCTTGCCGCCGGCGCGCACGCATTTCTGCGCGGTGGTGGCGCGCTTGTAGTCGCGGGTCTCGACCCCGGTGAACAGGTTCTTGAACTGCACCATGCCCGAGTTGGTGAACATCAGGGTCGGGTCGTTTCGCGGCACCAGGGGACTCGACTCGACGACCCTGTGGCCGTTGCGTTCGAAATAGTTCAGGAAGGTCGAGCGGATGTCATTCAAGCTGGGCATATCGGGCCTTCATCGCAAAGCGGTCTTTCCGGCCAGAACCGGTGTGCCGCCCGGTCTAGCCCCAGCCATGGCGGCTGTCCAGCAATCCTGCATGGCCTGGCACCGACGGCAGTTTCTTCCTTGTGCAAATATCCTGGGGGAACGCTTCCTGCGCCCCATCCAGGGGCGCAGGAAGCGTGGGGGCAAAGCCCCCGTGCCTCGTCTCGGACACCGACCCGATCGGGGGGTCAGTCTTCGGCCATCACCTCGTCGCCGTCATCCTTGACGCCGAAGTCCAGCCCATGGCTGGCGCGGATCTTGTCCTCGATCGCATAGGCCATGTCGGGATGGTCGCGCAGGAACTGCTTGGCATTTTCACGACCCTGGCCGATGCGCTCGTCGCCATAGGAATACCAGGATCCCGATTTCTCGACCACGCCGGCCTTGACGCCCAGGTCGATCAACTCGCCGACCTTCGAGATGCCCTCGCCATACATGATGTCGAATTCGACCTCGCGAAAGGGGGGCGCGACCTTGTTCTTCACCACCTTGACCCGGGTGGCATTGCCGGTCACCTCGTCCCGGTCCTTGATCGAGCCGGTGCGGCGGATGTCCAGGCGCACCGAGGCATAGAACTTCAGCGCATTGCCGCCGGTGGTCGTCTCGGGGCTGCCGAACATCACCCCGATCTTCATGCGGATCTGGTTGATGAAGATCACCATGCAGTTCGACCGCCCGATGCTGGCGGTCAGCTTGCGCATCGCCTGGCTCATCAGCCGGGCCTGGCTGCCCATCTGCATGTCGCCCATGTCGCCCTCGATCTCGGATTTCGGCGTCAGCGCCGCCACCGAATCGACCACGACCAGGCTGACCGCGCCCGAGCGCACCAGCGTATCGACGATCTCCAGCGCCTGCTCGCCCGTGTCGGGCTGGCTGATCAGCAGCTCGTCCAGGTTGACGCCCAGCCTTTTGGCGTATTGCGGGTCCAGCGCGTGTTCGGCATCGACGAAGGCGCAGACGCCGCCCTTCTTCTGCTCCTCGGCCACGACATGCAGCGTCAGCGTGGTCTTGCCCGAGCTTTCCGGCCCGAAGATCTCGATGATCCGGCCCTTGGGCAGGCCGCCGATCCCCAGCGCGATGTCGAGCCCCAGCGAGCCGGTCGAAGTGGCCTCGATCTCGGCCACCGGGTTGTCGGCGCCCAGCTTCATGATCGAGCCCTTGCCGAACTGCCGTTCGATCTGGGCCAGCGCGCTGTCCAGCGCCTTCTGCTTGTCTGCGGATCGCTTGTCGTTCATGTCGAAAAGTGTTGCCCCTGCCATGCGGTCCTCATGCTTATTTCACACCCCGCCATCCGGGGCAATCAGCGCCCGCCCGCCCTTTTGTTCACGGGATGTTCCTATTTGCGCATCATTGCGCGGAAATGCAAGTCCTGCTTCGCGAATCGGAAGATCTCTCTCTCCTTCCTGGGCCAGGATGCCGCAAAAGGATTAAGAAACGGTTTACACTCCCAGGGCGAATGGCTATCCCGCGCCGTGCCGCAATGGCTGAAAGTTTGCAGGAAATGCTGATATTCTGGGAAAGACGGCTGGTTTTCCTGGCCACGCCGAAAGCAGGATCCACCGCGGTCGAGACCGCGCTCGAGCCCCTCGCCAATGTCGCCGTCCAGCGCCCGGCCGAGCTGAAGCACGCCGATCTGCGCACCTATCGCCGCCATATCGAGCCCTGGCTGCATTCCGTCACCGGCGAGAAATTCACCACCATCGCCCTGATGCGCGAACCGATCGGATGGCTGCGCAGCTGGTATCGCTTTCGCCTGCGCGACGACGGCGAAGACCCGAACCATGCCATGATCGGCCTCAACTTCGCGGATTTCGCGCAGGCCTATGCCGATCCCGCAGGGCCCGACATCGCCCGCGTCGGCGCCCAGGCGGATTTCCTGACCGCGGAAGCGGATCGCATCGATCGCATCTTTCGCTACGAGGACATGGAGGCCTTCACCCATTTCCTCGAGGATCGGCTGGATTGCGCGATCAGCCTGCCCCGCGTCAACGTGCCTCCGGCGGTCGATGTCAGCCTGAATGCCCAGCAGGAATCCCTGCTGCGCAAGGTCATGGCGCGGGATTTCGCGCTTTACGATACGCTTTGATCCACCCGCACCCGAGGGGGTCTAGCCACCGCCCTCCAATTGTCGCGCCACCAGCGCGGTCAGGTCCGAAAGCGAGAACGGCTTTGCAAGGAAGGCCGCACCCGGCACCGGCGGCCGTCCCTCGGAAAAGATGTCCTCGGCATAGCCCGACATGAAGATGACCTTCGTGCCGGGCCGGTCGCGCAGCGCGGTGCGCACCCAGGCCGGCCCGTCCATGCCGGGCATCACCACGTCGGTCACGAAGACGTCGACCACAAGCCGCCGGTCGGCCAGCAGCGACAAGGCATCTTCGGCACAGGCGGCCTCGAGCACGTCAAAGCCCTGCAACTTGAGCGCCCGGCTGGCAAAGGCCCGCACCGGCGCCTCGTCCTCGACCAGCAGGACCGTCGCCTCGACGTCGCGGCGCGCGCGAATCGGCCCGGAGGGGGCCGGGGCCTGCACCTCTTCGGGGTTGCCGCGGTCATGGGCCGGGAAGAACAGGGAAAAGCAGCTGCCCTCGCCCGGCGTGCTGTCGCAGAAGATATAGCCGCCGGTCTGCTTCACGATGCCATAGGCGGTGGACAAGCCAAGCCCCGTCCCCTCGCCGGTGCGCTTGGTGGTGAAGAAGGGCTCGAAGATCTTGGCCAGGTCATCGGCGGCGATGCCGCAGCCCTGGTCGCAGACCTGGACGCGGACATAGTCCCCGGCCGGCAGGGTGGCGCGGCCGAATTCGGTCCTGGCCTCCAGCCGGAGATTGTCGGTGCAGATGGCGATGTCGCCGCCCTCGGGCATGGCATCGCGGGCATTCACCACCAGGTTCATGATCACCTGCTCCAGCTGGCGGCGGTCGGCATGGATCATCCGCAGGGCCGGATCATGGTCGAAGGTCAGCACGATCCGCTCGCCCACCAGCCGGTTGAGCAGATGCGTCAGCTCCGAAAGCGTGTCGCGCAGGTCCATGATCTGCGGCTTGAGCGTCTGCTTGCGCGAAAACGCCAGCAATTGCCGGACCAGCGCCGCCGCCCGGTTCGCGTTCTGGCTGATCTGGTCCAGGTCGGCATAATCGGGATCGGCCTTGTCGTGGCGCAGCATCAGCAGGTCGCAATGCCCAGTGATCGCGGTCAACAGGTTGTTGAAATCATGGGCAATGCCGCCGGCAAGCTGGCCGATGGCCTGCATCTTCTGGCTTTGCACGAATTGCGCCTCGAGCGTCTTGAGCGCGCTGGCATCGGAAAGCACGGCGGTCACATGTTCGTCCCGGCCGCGGGTCAGCGACAGCTGCACGAAACGGTCCGGGCCCTCGGCCCTGACATGCAGCACCTCGCTGCCGCCGACCGTGCGGCCGGCGCTGACATCCGAGATCCAGCCCGCCAGTTCCCGCCCCAGCCCGTCCAGTAGCGTCGCCAGGTTCTGGCCCAGCACCGGCCCCCCCAGCAAGGCGCAGGCGGCAGCATTGGCGCGAACGATATTGGCGGCCGGATCAAGGATCAGCAGCGAGACGGGAAGCAGGTCGAAATCGTCCCCATCCGCCCGCGGCGGCGGGGCGGGGGGCGGTGCCGGGCGCTCGGGCGCGGCCGCCTGCCACAGCTGGATGGCCGAGCCGGCCCGCCGCGTCACCAGATATTCGCCGGCATCGCCCAGATCGGCGCGCACCCTGCCGCTGCGCGCCAGCCCAAGGCCAAGGTCGCTCCAAAGCGTCTTCGGATCGGCATGGCGCCGGCCCAGCGCATCCTGCACATGCCGGCCGACCAGGTCGCCGATCCTGTCCAGCCCCACCTGGTTCTGCGCCAGGACCAGGCCGTCAGGCCCGACGGCAAAGGCCGGCAGGTCATGGTCCAGGACGGCCGGCAGCACCTGGTTCAGGTCACGCCGCACCGCCAGCCCGCGCCAGAGATGGCGGACCGAGAGCGCGCCCCCCAGCAGATACCAGGCGGTCACGGCCGCCCCCACCGCCAGGAAGGTCGCGCCCCCCGCGGCATGCTGGGGCTGCAAGGCCAGCCAAAGCGCCCCGACCACCGCAGGCAGCGTCAGGAAAGGCAACAGGATTTGCGCCGCACGCAGGGATTCCGCCCGTTCCGAATTCATCCAGCCCCTCGCAACCCGCATTTTTCCGCTGCATAGCGCATGCGCGTTAACAGAGGGTTAACGGCGGCGCATCAGCGCCAGATAAAAGCCGTCCGAGGCCGAAAGCGGGGAAAAATGCCGTGCCAGGATCTGCTCGAACCGGGGATCGCGCGCCAGGAAACCCTGCACCTGCTCGTCGTTTTCGACGGCCAGGACTGAGCAGGTCATATAGGCCAGGTGCCCGCCTTCGGCGACGAAGCCCGCCGCCTGCTCCAGGATCAAGGCTTGCCGGCTTGCAAGCCGATCCAGATCGTCGCGGGTCAGGCGCCATTTGGCATCCGGGCTGCGCCGCCAGGTTCCGCTGCCCGAACAGGGCACGTCCGCGACGACCGTGTCGAAGCGGCCCGCCACCTGGCCGGGCGCCGCCAGACGGATGCGCACCCCCGCCCGTTCGGCGCGCGCGGGCAGGTCGGCCATGCGCGCCGCGTCGATGTCATGCGCGACGACCGGGCTTGCGCCCCGCGCCGCCAGCGCCAGCGCCTTGCCGCCGCCGCCGGCGCAGAAATCCAGCAGGCTGCCCCGCGCCGGCAGGGCCGCGCAGGCCATCTGCGGCGACAGATCCTGCAACTCGACCAGCCCTTCGCGATAGGCGCGGCTGGCGGCCAGGCGCCGGGCGCCCTTGGTGATGCGCAGCGCCGTCGGCAGGTCGGGATGGGGCACGGCCGCGATGCCCTCCCCGGCCAACGCGGCGACGGCTCGGGCGGGATCGGCGCGGCGCAGGTTGACCCGCAGCCAGACCGGCGCACGCTCGCGCATGGCCAGCGCCACGGGCTCGGCATCCGGGCCAAGCGCCTTGCGCCACAGCGGCAGCAGCCAGTCGGGCAGGTCCAGTGCCTCGTCCGGCGTGGGCGCGTGCCCCGCCACCCGCTCGGCATCCGAAAGCAGCGGCGGCCCGTGGCCTTCGCCGGTGAAAAGCGCGTCCGGGTCCAGCCCCTCGTCGCGGCACATGCCAAGCAGCAGCCCGCGCCCGGACAGCGCCCCGCCCAGGGCGGCGCGCGACCGCAGCCGGCGCAGGGCGTCGAAGACCAGATCCCGCACCGCGGCGCGGTCGCCCGAGCCGGCAAAGCGGCTGGCGCGCGCCCAGCGGATCAGCGCCGCTTCGGCGGCCTGCCCGTCAAGGATGCGGTCAAGGATGGCGATGGCCGCGGCGGCACGGGCGGCGGGCGTCATGTCAGGCAGCGTCCCAGGCGCGGAAGGTGGCGGATGGGGTCCAGAAAAGGTGCCGGCGAGGCTTTGTCAATCCCGCCGGGCCACCGCCCCCGGCTGCCAGAGCAAGGCGCCTTCGTCATCGGCCCCGGCCAGGCGGATCGCAATCATCGGCCCACCCCCCGCCGCCAGGGGCGAACGTCCCGCGGCCAGCACCGCCAACGAGCCGGGCCGCCCCGTCACATCGCTGCCAAGGGGCGCGCCAAGCAGCATCACCCGCTCGCGCACCCGGCTGCGACGGGCGGTGCCGATCGCGGCGAAGCTGTTATAGGTCTCGGGCGAATCCGCCATGCCCGAAAATCCCCGTTCGCGCAGCATCTGAAGCAGCGTGTCGAAACGGGCCAGGTAGCGCTGCGCATGGACCGGGGTGCGGGAATGGAACGCCCCCGCCGCCTGCCGCCAATCGCCCGTCTCGTCATGCAGCTGGCGCAGGAAGCGGGCGGCATAGCGGGCGTTTTCCAGCGGATCGAACATCTGCGCCACCGACGAGAAATGCGCGCCGTGCCAGCGATAGTTCAGCTGGAAGCAGCCGATGTCGAGATTGGTGCGCCCCTGCGCCAGACGATCCTGGGCAAAGGCGACGGCGCTGGCGGGATCGTCGAACCAGGTGCCCTCGCCCTCGGCATTGGCGCTCCAGGCCCAGGGGCGCACCAGCCCGTCCAGGCGGCGCCCGGTCTCGGTCAGCGTCAGCGCGCCCAGGATGTCGGCGGGAACCCCGCTTTCCGCGGCGGCTTGCTGCGCGGCCCATTCGCACACATCGGCCGAGGGCAGCGCCAGCGCGCGGATGGGCGCCAGGACCAGCGCCAGAACATATAGAATTGCAACAAGACGGAACATGAAACGGCCACAGACAAGGACTCTCTGGCCGTCTCTAGCGCGGGGCGGTTAAGATTCGGTAAGCGGGGCCCGTGGCCGGCCCCGCCGCAGGCCGGATCAGCCCAGCCGATAGTTCGGGCTTTCGCGGGTGATCTGCACGTCGTGGACGTGGCTTTCCTTCAACCCGGCGCCGGTGATGCGCACGAACTGGCAGCCGCCGCGCATCTCGGCCACGGTGGCGTTGCCGGTATAGCCCATGGCGGCACGCAGGCCGCCGACCAGCTGATGGATCACCGCGGCGGCCGAACCCTTGTAGGGCACCTGCCCCTCGATCCCCTCGGGCACCAGCTTGTCGCTGGCCGCGTCCTTCTGGAAATAGCGGTCGGCCGAGCCGCGCGCCATGGCGCCCAGCGAGCCCATGCCGCGATAGGACTTGAAGCTGCGGCCCTGGTACAGGATCACCTCGCCGGGGCTTTCGTCGGTGCCGGCGATGGCCGAGCCGACCATGGCGCAGGACGCCCCCGCCGCGATGGCCTTGGCGAAATCGCCCGAGAACTTGATGCCGCCATCCGCGATCACCGGCACCTCGCCCGCGCCGCGCGCCGCGTCCATGATCGCGGTCAGCTGCGGCACGCCGACGCCCGCGACGATGCGCGTGGTGCAGATCGAGCCCGGCCCGATGCCGACCTTGATCGCATCCGCCCCGGCATCGACCAGCGCCCGCGCGGCATCGGCCGTGGCCACGTTGCCGGCGATGACCTGCACCGCGTTCGAATGCGCCTTGATGCGGGAAACGGCGCGCGCCACGCCTTCGGAATGGCCATGCGCGGTGTCGATCACCACCAGGTCCACCCCGGCCTCGACCAGCGCCAGGCTGCGCTCGTAGCCCTCGTCGCCGACGGTCGAGGCGGCGGCGACGCGCAGCCGGCCCAGCTCGTCCTTGCAGGCCAGGGGGTTCAGCACCGATTTCTCGGTATCCTTCAGCGTCAGCAGGCCGGTCAGCTTGCCTTCGGCATTGGTGATCAGCAGCTTCTCGATACGGCGGGCCTTCATCAGGTCGATGGCCTCGGCCCGGTCGGCCGGCTCGCGCAGGATGGCGAGGTTGCCCGAGGTCATCACCGCCCGCACGGGCATGTCGTCGCTGTTGGCAAAGCGCATGTCGCGGTTGGTGATGATGCCGACCACGCGCCCGGCCGCGTCCACCACCGGAAAGCCGGTGACGTTGTAGCGCTCCTGCAGGGCCTTCGCGTCGGCGATGGTCTGGTCGGGGGTCAGGGTGATCGGGTCGTAGACGATGCCCGATTCGAAACGCTTCACCCGGCGGACCTCGTCGGCCTGCTGCTCGGCGGTCAGGTTGCGGTGGATCACGCCGATGCCGCCGGCCTGAGCCATGGCGATGGCCATGCGGCTTTCGGTGACGGTATCCATGGCGCTGGACAGCAGCGGGATGTTCATGCGGATCTGCTTGGTGACATAGGTCGTCACGTCGGCGGTCGAGGGCATCACCGAGGACGCCGCAGGAACGAGGAGAACATCGTCGAAGGTCAAAGCCTCACGAATCTGCATGGGAGCATCCTTGTCAGGGGTTCGTTTGGCAGTTTCCCATTTCACGCGTCGGCGGGAATGTCCAGACCGTCAGGCGATGGCCGCGTTGGTTTTCATGGCCAGCCCGCCGCTGGCCCAGGCGCGCCAGACCCGGAACAGGATCGGCAGCACCACCAGGCTTGCCGTCACCAGCAGGATCTGCGCCGGCAGCGCCCAGCCCGGCGTAAAGCCCGAGACCGCAGTCCACAGCCCCGCCGTCGCCGCCAGCGGGAAGGTGAAGGCGCCCCAAAGCGGCGAGAACCCCGCCTCGACCAGCCAGCGCAGGCGCAGGGCGGCCAGGACCAGCGCCGCGGCCGCCGCCCAGGCCAGCCCCAGCGCCACCTGCTGCCAGCCAAGCGCGGCGGCGACATTGCCCAGCATGGCGATGGGGGCCAGGTGGATCATCAGCAGCGGGCGCAAAGGCGCCGGCAGCCGTTCGGTCAGGGCCTGATACAGGCTGACGGCCCAGACAAAGCCCGCCATGGCCGCCATCGGCCACCACAGCGCCTCGGCCAGCGCCGTCCAGCCGAAGCCGGCGGCCGCCTGCGCGGCGACGATGGGCCCGACGAAGGTCAGCTGCCAGACCGGCGTCACCCGCCCCTGCCCCGGCATGCGGACCATGACCGGGATCGCCACGGCCCAGAAGGCCAGATGCGCCGCCATGCCGGCGACCAGCACCCCCTGGGCCAGGGCCGGCGCAAAGGGGGCAAGCAGCTGCGCCGCGACATAGATGCCGACCAGCGCCGCCGCGATGCCGGCGCGGCCGGGCAGGACGCGCAATTCCTCGACCAGCACGGCGGGGCGGCGAAACAGCTTGCTGCCATAGGCCAGGACCGCAAAGCCCCAGGCCGCGACGACCATGCCCACCATCATCCCCGAAAGCCCCGGCGGCAGGCCGAAGCGCGCCGTCGCCGCGCGCCAGGCCAGGGCAAGCCCCAGCGCGCCCAGCAGCGGCGGAAAGATCGCGGGCGGAACCCGGCGCCAGAGGCCGGGCGGGTTGAGCCGGGGTGGGGCGAAGCGCATGACGGACCTCCCTTGATCCTTCATGTCATAGCGTTGCCGGCAGGCCACGCCAGAGCGGCCGGATGCGTCAGAACGCCGCGTTACCGGGCGCCGGCGATTGACGCAAGCGGGCAGGCTGCCGCAGGTTGAACCAAGGGGTTCGTCACGAACCTGGCTAGGGAGGAAAACCATGAAAAGGATCGTCACCGGCATCGGCGCCCTGCTGGCAAGCGCCGCGCCCGTTCTGGCCGGCGGGATCGAGCGCGCGCCGCAATCGCTGGCGCCGCTGTTCGAGCAGGGAAACTACGCCGAACTGAGCTTCGGCGGGGTGAACCCGGACGTGCAGGGCACGGATGCCGCGGGCTTCGGGACGGGTGACGTGGCGCAGGGCTACGGCTTCTTCGGTCTCGCCTACAAGCACCAGTTCACCGACAACCTGTCCGGCGCGATCATCGTCGAGCAGCCCTTCGGCGCGGATGTGCGCTATCCCATGCTCGCCGCTCCATCGCCGTTGATGGATGTGCTGGACGGCACGGCGGTCGAGGTCAATTCGACCACCTACACCGCGCTGCTGCGCTACAAGTTCGACAACAACTTTTCGGTGCATGGCGGCATTCGCGGTTCGCACGCCGACGGTAAGGTTCGGCTGCGCGGCACGGGATATGGCGGCGCCCCGCCGGCAGGCGTAAGCGGATATGATCTCGACCTGGACGGCGCCTGGGGCATGGGCTGGGTCGCGGGAGTGGCTTATGAGATGCCAGAGATCGCCGCGCGGGTCTCGCTGACCTACAATTCGCCGATCACCCACGACTTCAAGATGCACGAGGGGTTCAGCGGCACCGAAATCGCGGCCGACGATTATGAAGTGAAGACTCCGCGCAGCTGGACGCTGGAGGGCCAGACGGGAATTGCTGCCGACACGCTGCTGTTCGGCTCGATCCGCTGGGTGAAGTGGTCCGAGTTCAAGGTGGAGAACCTGGTTTTCCCGCGGCCCACCCCGCTGGGCGACGTGCCGCTGGTCGAGGTCGAGGACACGACCACCTACACCATCGGCGTGGGACGCAAGTTCACCGAGAACTGGTCGGGGTCGATCTCGTTCCTGTATGAGCCGAGCGAAGGCGACACCGTGTCGCCGTTGGCCCCGGTCAACGGCCGCAAGGGCGTGACGCTGGCGGCGGTCTATACCATGGACAACATCAAGATCACCACCGGCATCAACTATACCAAGCTGGGC
Source organism: Paracoccus versutus (assembly GCF_000763885.1). Lineage (GTDB taxonomy): Bacteria > Pseudomonadota > Alphaproteobacteria > Rhodobacterales > Rhodobacteraceae > Paracoccus > Paracoccus versutus. Next base: position 37,576 of record NZ_JRKO01000004.1, read on the forward strand.
GACGCGACCCTTGGCGTCGGGCCCAGCGGCAACAAGCGCGAGGTCGCCAGGATGGATGACGGCGACGCCTGGGGCATCGGGGTCCGCATCGGCTATTCCTTCTAAGATTGGCGAAAGCTTGAAGGCCCCGGCTCGCGCCGGGGCCATTTTCACAGCTTCTTCGTTGCTTAAATACCCATGGAACATCGCCGGCGGGCGCCGTCGCATGAGTATTTGCAGAACAGAGAAGATCGAGGAGAAGATCAGCCGCGCAAGGCCTGGACCAGGGCGGTGAAATGCTCGCCGCGCTTTTCGAAATTCGGGTATTGGTCGAAGCTGGCGGCGGCGGGGGCAAGCAGCACCGTCTCGCCCGGCTGGGCCTCGGCCGCGGCGCGGGCGACGGCCTGCTCCATGGTCTCGGCGATCTCATGCGGGGTCTGGCCGATCTGGAGCGCGAAGTCGCGGGCGGAATGGCCGATCAGATAGGCCTTGGTGACATTGCCGAGGAAGGGGGCCAGCGCCTCGATGCCGCCGTCCTTGCCCATGCCGCCGGCGATCCAGCGGATGCGCGGGAAGGCGGCCAGCGCCTTGGCGGCGGCATCGACATTGGTGGCCTTGCTGTCGTTGACCCAGGCCACGCCGCCGATCTCGGCCACGGTCTGGCTGCGATGCGGCAGGCCCTGGAAGCTGTGGAAGGCGCGCTCGATCTCGCGCGGGGCGATGCCGACGGCGCGGGTCGCGGCATAGGCGGCGCAGGCGTTCTGGTGGTTGTGCTCGCCTGGCAGCCCCTTGACCTCGCGCAGGTCGATCGAACCGGCCTGGCGGCCCTTGCGGTATTCCGAAAGGAAGCCCTTGCGGGCAAAGACCGACCAGCCGAAATGATCGAGCTTCTGCCCCGAGGAGATGCGGATCACCCGGTCGTCCGAAGGGGCCATGGCAAGCTGGCCGGCAAGATAGCGGCCCTCGGGCTCATCGACGCCGATCACGGCGCGGTCCGGCCCGCCCTCGGCGAAAAGCCGGCGCTTGGCGGCGAAATAGCCGCCCAGGCCGCCATGGCGGTCGAGATGGTCGGGCGAAAGATTCGTGAAGACGGCGACATCCGGGGTCAGGGCGCGGGCCAGGTCGGTCTGGTAGCTGGAGAGTTCCAGCACCACCACCTCGCCGTCATGGGCGGGTTCCAGCGACAGCACGCCGGTGCCGATATTGCCGCCGATCTGGGTCGGGCGGCCGGCTTCCTTCAGGATATGGTGGATCAGCGCGGTGGTGGTGGATTTGCCGTTCGAGCCGGTCACGGCGATGACGCGCGGGGTGGTGTCGAACCGTTCCCATTCCGCCGTGGCGAAGCTGCGGAAGAACAGGCCGATGTCGTTGTCGACCGGCACGCCGAGTTCATAGGCTTTCGCGATGACCGGGTGCGGCTTGGGGTAGAGATGCGGGATGCCGGGGCTGGTGATCAGCGCCGAGATGCCGTCCCAATTGGCGTCGCGGGTCAGGTCGAGGACGGTCATGCCGTCGGCCGCCGCCTGTTCGCGGGTGTCCAGCCCGTCGTCCCAGACCACGACCCGAGCGCCGCCCGCGGCGAGCGCGGCGGCGGTGGCGCGGCCCGAGCGGCCGAGGCCGAGCACGGCGATGGTCTGGTTCTGGACGCCCTGGACCGGGATCATGCTGTTTCCTTCGCTGTTGCAGGCCGGGGGCGCTTCGCCCCCCGGACCCCCCGAGAGTATTTGCAAAACGGAGAAAGCCTGTCAGCGCAGCTTCAGGGTGGCAAGCCCGATCAGCGCCAGGATCAGCGCGATGATCCAGAAACGGATCACGATCTGCGCCTCGCCCCAGCCCTTCTTTTCGAAATGGTGGTGGATCGGGGCCATCAGGAACACCCGCTTGCCGGTGCGCTTGAAATAGAGCACCTGGATGATGACCGACAGCGCCTCGACCACGAAAAGCCCGCCGACGATGGCCAGGACGATCTCGTGCTTGGTGACGACCGCGATGGCGCCCAGGGCACCGCCGAGCGCGAGGCTGCCGGTATCGCCCATGAAGACGGCGGCGGGGGGCGCGTTATACCACAGGAAGCCCAGGCCGCCGCCGATCAGCGCCGCGACGAAGACCGCAAGCTCCCCGGTGCCGGGCACGAAATGCACGCCGAGGTAATTGGCGAAATTCGCGTTGCCGACCATATAGGCGATCACCGCGAAGCTGCCGGCCGCGATCATCACCGGCATGATCGCCAGCCCGTCGAGCCCGTCGGTCAGGTTCACCGCATTGGCCGCGCCCAGGATCACCAGCACGGCGAAGGGCACGTAGAGCAGGCCCAGGTTGATCAGCGCATCCTTGAAGAAGGGCAGCGCCAGCTCGCCGCTGAGCGCCGCCGGGTGCAGCCAGGCGGCCGCGGCGCCGGCGGCGGCGGCGATGCAGAGCCCGATCAGCAGCCGCACCTTGCCCGAGAGCCCCGCGTGATGCTGCTTCGTGACCTTGGCATAGTCGTCGGCAAAGCCGATGGCGGCGAAGCCCAGCGTGACCAAAAGCACGATCCAGACATAGCCGTTGTCGAGCCGCGCCCAGAGCAGCGTGCCGATGCTGAGCGCGGCGAGGATCAGCAGCCCGCCCATGGTCGGGGTGCCGGCCTTGGAGAAATGGTTCTGCGGCCCGTCGTCGCGGATCGGCTGGCCCTTTTTCTGCTTGCGGCGCAGCAGGTCGATCAGCGGCCGGCCGAAGAAGAAGCCGAAGAGCAGCGCGGTGAAGAAGGCGCCCCCGGCCCGGAAGGTGATATATCGGAAAAGGTTGAAGAAATCCCCGCCGTCGGAGAGGTTCGTGAGCCAATAGAGCATTACGCTGTCCTTTCGCCAGGGGGCGTGCTTTGGCGCGTCCGCCGCAGCGCGTCAACCACCGTCGAGACCCTGGAGGACTTCGAACCCTTCACGAGCACGATATCGCCGGGCGCGACCAGTTCGGCCACGCTCTCGGCCAGTTCTGCGGCGGTTTCGGCATGGCGCCCGCGGCGGGCCTGGGGCAGCGCCTCGTGCAGGGCGCGCATGCGCGGGCCGGCGGTATGGACCAGGTCGACGGCCGGCATCGCGGGATCGGCGGCCATGCCGGCATGGAGCGCGATCTCGTCCGGGCCGAGTTCCAGCATGTCGCCCAGGATCGCCACCCGGCGCCCGCCGGTCAGCCGCGCCAGCGTCGCAAGCCCGGCCGAAAGCGAGGTGGGGTTGGAGTTATAGGCATCGTCGATCAGCCGGATGCCGCCCAGATCCTCGACCGCGCCGCGGCCCAGCGGCGGGCGCCAGTCGGAAAGGCGCGCCGCCGCCTGGGCCACGTCGGCCCCCGCGGCCGACAGCGCCGCCAGCACGCCGACCGCGTTCATGACGAAATGCGTGCCCGGAGTCGCCAGGGTGAAATCCACCACATCGCCCAGCACGCGGGCGCGGACCTGGGTGATGCCGTCCACCGTCTCGGCCTTCAGCGGCCGGGCCATGCCCTGCTGGCCGAAGCCGATGACGATGGCGCCGGCCTCGTCGGCGCAGTCGCGCAGCAATTGCGTGACCGGCAGATCCTCGGGCAGGATGGCGCTGCCGGGCTGCATGAGACCGCGAAAGATCGCGCCCTTTTCGCGGGCGATGCCCTCGATGGTGCCGAAAGCCTCCAGGTGGGCGGCGGCGACGGTGGTGATCATGGCCACATGCGGGCGGGCGAGGCGGGCCAGCGGCTCGATCTCGCCCGGATGGTTCATGCCGATCTCGATGATGGCGAAATCGGTGTCCTGGGGCATGCGCGCCAGCGTCAGGGGCACGCCCCAATGGTTGTTGTAGCTGGCCTCGGCCGCGTGGATGCTGCCCTGCCCGGCAAGCGCGATGCGCGCCATCTCCTTGGTCGAGGTCTTGCCGACCGAGCCGGTGATGGCGATGACCTTGCCGCCCATCCGGGCGCGGCCGGCGCGGCCAAGCGCCTCCAGCGCCTGCAGGACGTCGGGGACGACCAGCAGCGGCGCATCCGGGGCCACGCCCTCGGGGATGCGGCTCACCAGCGCGGCGCCGGCGCCCTTTTCCAGGGCCTGGGCGACGAAGTCGTGGCCGTCGCGGGCGGCCTGCAGGGCAACGAACAGGTCGCCCGGCCGGATGGTGCGGGTGTCGATGGAGACGCCGCCGACAGCAAAGTCACGGGTGGCGCGGCCGCCGGTCGCGGCGGCGGCATCCTGCGAGGTCCACAGCGTCATATCTTGCCATCCAGCGCCGCGACGGCCACCGAGGCCTGCTCGGCATCGTCGAAGGGATAAACGTCGTTGCCGATGATCTGGCCGGTCTCGTGGCCCTTGCCGGCGATCAGCAGCGCGTCGCCCGGCTGCAAGGCATCGACAGCGCGCAGGATCGCCTCGGCGCGGTCGCCGACCTCGATGGCCTCGGGGCCGGCGCCGGCCAGCACTTCGGCGCGGATCGCGGCCGGGTCTTCGCTGCGCGGGTTGTCGTCGGTCACATAGACCAGGTCGGCGAATTGCCGCGCCGCCTCGCCCATCAGCGGGCGCTTGAGCCGGTCGCGGTCGCCGCCGGCGCCAAAGACCACGACGATGCGGCCCATGACATGCGGGCGCAGGCTTTGCAGGGCCGAGGCCAGCGCGCCCGGCTTGTGGCTGTAGTCGACGAAGACCGCAGCACCGTTTTCCCGCATCGCCGCCAGTTCCATGCGGCCGCGCACGGTGGTCAGCCCCGGCAGGGTCTCGATCACACGGGGCGCCTCGTCGCCGGCGGCAATGGCCAGGCCGGCGGCGGCCAGCACGTTTTCCGCCTGGAAGCCGCCGATCAGCGCCAGCCGCACCAGATGCGCCTGGCCATGCAGGCTGAAGCGCAAGTCCTGCCCGGTCGCGTCATAGCGCTGGCCCAGGATGCGCAGGTCGGCCGCCGCGTCCTTGCCGATGGTCGTCAGATCGAGGCCGCGTTCGCGCGCGATCCCCGCCATCTGCCGGCCGCGCGGGTCGTCGATATTGACGACCGCCCCGGCGCCCTCGTCCAGCAGATGATCGAAAAGCAGCGCCTTGGCGGCAAAATATTCGTCGAAGTCCTTGTGATAATCCAGGTGGTCCTGGCTGAAATTGGTGAAGGCGCCGGCCTTCAGCCGCACCCCGTCCAGCCGGCGCTGGTCGAGCCCGTGCGAGCTGGCCTCCATCGCCGCATGGGTGACGCCAGCAGCCGCCGCCTCGGCCAGCACCCGGTGCAGGGTGATCGGCTCGGGCGTGGTATGGGCCAGCTTGGCCTGGTAGTCGCCCTGCACGCCCATGGTGCCCAGGCTGATCGCCTTGTGGCCCAACGCCTGCCAGATCTGCCGGGTGAAGGTGGCGACCGAGGTCTTGCCCGAGGTGCCGGTGACGGCGACCATCGTCTCGGGCTGGGCGGCAAACCACAGGGCGCTCGCGCCCGCCAGCGCGGCGCGAGGATCCTCGGCCACCACCAGCGCGGCATCGGCGCCGGCCAGCACCTCGGCGGCGATCTCGGCGCCCTTGCGGTCGGTCAGGATCGCGGCCGCGCCCTGGCGCAGCGCATATTGGATGAACTCGCCCCCATGCGCGGCCGAACCCGGCAGGGCCGCGAACAGATGGCCGGGCCTGACCTGCCGCGAATCCACGGCAAGGCCCGTTATCTCGGGGTCGCGCCCCTTGTCCCCCCTCAGCCCCAGAAGGGACAGCCGCATCGCCCGCTCGGTCACGAAGCCTCCGCTCATCAGTTCGAGACGAGCTTTAGCCCATCGGGCAAAGGCCGTTCAACCATCGGCAATTGCGATTCGGTGGCCGGGCGCAGGCCCAAGAGCGGTGCGACGCGGCGGATCACCTCGGCCGCCACCGGCGCCGAGGTCGCGCCCGCGGTGCGGCTTTCGCCGCCGGGGCCGATGGTCGAGGGCTCGTCCAGCGACAGCACCAGCACATATTGCGGATCGCTGGCCGGGAATACCGAGGCGAAGGTCGAGACCACCTTGTTGCCGTAATAGCCCCCCGTCGGGCGCGGCTTGTCGGCGGTGCCGGTCTTGCCCGCGACCTCGTAGCCCTCGACATTGGCGCTGCGGCCGCTGCCGCGGACCACCACCTGGCGCAGCATCTGCACGGCGATCTGCGCGGCCTCGGGCGACAGCACCTGCTCGCCGCCGCGCGGGCGGCGGTCGTGGATCAGCGTCGGCATCACCCGCTTGCCGCCGTTCGCGACCGTCGCATAGGCCGCGGCCAGATGCAGCGGGCTGGCCGCCAGCCCGTGCCCGAAGGCCACGGTGGCCGAGGTCACGGCGGGCCAGCGCTTGGGCACCAGCGGCTTGCCGGTCGGCGCCTCGCTCATCTCGATCGGCGTCGGCTCGAAGAAGCCCAGCTTCTGCAGGAAATCCCTCTGCCGCTCGGCGCCCAGCAGCTGGGCCACCCGGACGGTGCCGACGTTCGACGACTTCACGATGATGTCCGTCACCGAAAGCGTGCCGTAATTGTGGCCCCGGAACTCGTTGATCAGGTATTTGCCGATCTTCATCGGCGCCTTGGCGTTGATCATCGTGGCCGGGCTGACCAGCTTGAGGTCGATGGCCTGCGCCACCGGGAAGATCTTGAAGGTCGAGCCCAATTCATACTGTCCCTGCACCGCGCGGTTGAACAGCGGGCTGTCCGAGGGATCGCCCTTGAGCAGCGGTCGCGGCCGGTCGTTGGGGTCGAAATCGGGCAGGCTGGCCATGGCCAGGATCTCGCCGGTCTTGACCTCCATCAGGATGCCGGTGGCGCCTTTGGCGTTCATGACCTTCATGCCGTTGCCCAGCACCTCCTCCATGGCGGCCTGGACGGTCAGGTCCAGCGAAAGCGCCAGCGGCGCGCCGTCATTGGCCGGATCGCGCAGCCAGTGGTCGAAGGCCTTTTCGACGCCGGCGACGCCGACGACCTCGGCGCTGGCCACGTCTTCCTTGCCGAAGGTGGCGCCGCCCAGGATATGCGCGGCGATATGGCCATTCGGGTAAAGCCGCATCTCGCGCGGGCCGAACAGCAGCCCCGGCTCGCCGATGTCATGCACGGCCTGCATCTGTTCGGGGCTGATCTTCTTCTTGATCCAGACGAAGGTGCGCTTGCCGGTAAAGTCCTTTTGCAGCCGCTCGATCTCCAGGTCGGGGAAGATGCGGACCAGTTCGCGCGCCGCGCGCTCGGGCTCGACCATCTGCTGGGGATGGGCGTAAAGCGAATGGGTCAGCAGGTTGGTGGCCAGCACCCGCCCCTGCCGGTCGGTGATGTCGGCGCGCTGCGAGATGATCTGCGCGCCGGTGGTCTGGACCCGCGGCTCGCTGGGCTGGCTGGCGGCCAGCACGCCCATCTTGGCGCCCACGGTGCCAAAGGCCAGCGCAAAGGCGCAGGACATGAAGAACAGCCGGGTCCGGGCGCTGCCGCGCGCCCTTTCCTGGATCGCGGCATGCCTTTGGGCGCGGTTCTCGGCCTCGATGGCATCGGGGTTCTCGCCTGTTTCGCGGGCGCGAAGGATGCGGGCCAGCGGGCGCAGCGGGGTGCGGATCATGGCGTGCTCTCCTGTGGTCTGCGGGGCGGGAAGCCGGCGGGACGTTCGACCGGCAGATCGGCATCGGCAGCGGAACCGGGGGCGGGCTCGGGCGACCGGGGCGCCGGGAAGGCCACCTGCCCCACGTCCACGAACTGGTCGGAACCGAAGGGCACCAGCTTCAGCCGCTCGAAATTCAGGTCGACCAGCTGGCGCAGGCGCTCGGGGCGGTTCAGATAGGCCCATTCCGCGCGCAGAACGCCCAGATCCTCGCGCAGGCGGCCGATCTGGCGCTGGATGTCGCTCATCTCGCTGATGGCAGCCTGAGTGCGGTAATTCTCGCGATAGGCCCAGAAGGCCAGCCCCATCACCGAAAGCGCGGTCAGAAGGTAAAGCACCGAACGCATCACGCCCCCCTTTCCGACAGCAGCGGCAGGCCCAGCCCCGCCGGATCGACCCGGCCGGCCGGCGCCGCGGTGCGGATGCCGACCCGCAACAACGCCGAGCGGGCGCGCGGATTCGCCGCCAGCTCGGCCTCGTCCGCGCCGATGGCGCGGCGGAAGGGCAGCGTGAAGGCCGGCTCTTCGCGCGCGGCCTCGGGCGCATAACGGCTGCCGCCGCCGGCGCTGTTCGAGCGCGCCTGCATGAACCGCTTGACGATCCGGTCCTCGAGCGAATGGAAGCTGACCACGGCCAGCTTGCCGCCCGGCCGCAGCGCCCGTTCGGCCGCCGCAAGCCCGGCGACCAGCTGGCCGAATTCGTCGTTCACCCAGATGCGGATCGCCTGGAAGGCGCGGGTCGAGGGATGGCTCTGCCCCGGCTTCGCGCGCGGCAGGCAGCCGGCGACGATGTCGGAAAGCTGGCCGGTGCGGCTCAGCGGCCGGGCAGCGACGATGGCCTTGGCGATGCGGCGCGAGGCGCGCTCCTCGCCGTAGAGATAGAGCACGTCGGCGATGACCGATTCGGGGGCTCTGTTCAGCAGGTCGGCCGCCGTCGGCCCCTCGCCGCCCATGCGCATGTCCAAGGGCCCGTCGCGCAAAAAGGAAAAGCCGCGCTCGGGCTGGTCGAGTTGCATCGAGCTGACGCCAAGGTCCAGCACCACGCCGTCGACCGGCCCGCCGGCCAGCCTGTCGAGATCCGAGAACGTACCCTGGACCAACCGCAGCCGGTCGCCATATTCGCCCGCCCAGGCTTCGGCCATGCGAAAGACCGCCGGGTCGCGGTCGATACCGATCACCCGGTCGGCGCCCTGTTCCAGCAGGCCGCGGGCATAGCCGCCGGCGCCGAAGGTGCCGTCGACCCAGGTGCCCGTCACAGGCTGAACGGCCCGCAACAGCGGGCCAAGCAGGACGGGGATATGCGGAGCCTCGACCATGCCCTAGCCCTCGTCCTTCGCCGCGGCGGGGGCCAGCAGCGACAGCGGATCGGCGCCCGGCTCCAGTTCCGGCACGCGGGCTTCCAGCGCGCGCTCTTCCTCGGCATAGGCCTCGGGGGTCCAGACCTTCAGGCTGTCGCCGGCCGAGATGAAGAAGGCGCTGTCGGTCAGGCCGATCTTCTCGCGCAGCTTCTGCGGCAGGACCAGGCGGCCGTCGCCGTCGATCTCGGCCTCGTCGGCGTGACCCTGGTAGATGTTTTCCAGAAGGTTGCGGGCGGCCGAGCCGCGCGGCATGCGGGCGATGCCGTCCTCGATCTCTTCCATCGCCTCGATGGTGAAAAGCTGCAGCCAGTTCCAGTCGCGGGTGCCGTAGACGATGACCAGCTGTGCGCGCTTGCCGGCCTGCCAGTCGGGATCGGAGGCTTCAAAGACCCGGCGGAACTTGGCCGGGATGGAAACGCGACCCTTCGCGTCCACCTTGACCTCTTCCGACCCTCTGAAACGGCGTGCCAACGGCGCGCCCTCCTTTCACTGTCCCGACCTTTCCGGTTTGCCCGAAAAGGAAAGGCGGACCGGGCTGCTGCCACTGCCCGATCCGCCGCCCTCGTTCCCATCTCTGGGCCCCGTAGTTTCGGGGATCGCGCCCTGCGTTTCGCGCCACCTGGGGGAGGTGCTGCTCGCGCGCCGCAGAGGTCATTCGGAAACGGGTTGCCTGTATGAAAGCTGCTTGTCGCCTTTTGGGGTCTTGGCGCCCCTCGAGCCCGTTCCGTGAGCCAAGGGATGCCATGGGAATTCATGGGACGCAATGGATTTGTTTGGTCGGAACCTGGGCGCAGGCGGGCTATTGCCGGCGAACGCGGCGCGAACAAATTCACACCGGCGCGATCACAGGGGAAGGTATCGGATGCAGGGATAGAACAGCCACTAGATGTAGTATGGAGCGCCGATGTGGCAAATAAATCCCACCATTTCCCAGAATCGTCCCACGCGACCGGGTGAAGGGGCGATTCTTTCGTCGAAAAAGGGGAAAGCTTGCCGATTCGACCGGCCTTCACGGGCAATCACGCCGCGGTGATTCGGAATCCAGGGGCCGTTCCCATGATTTCCCGGACCCGCTTCCCGTGTTTTCCCGGCCGGGTGCGAAAGGCCGGGTCAGGCCATGCCGCCGGCGATCAGCCGCTCGGCCAGCCGGACGAAGGATTGCGCCACCGGCCCGTCGCCGGCCGCGATCGGCGTGCCGGCATCGCCCGCAAGCCGCAGGTCCAGGTTCAACGGGATTTCGCCCAGGAAGGGCAGGTCCAGCGCCGCGGCCTCGGCGGCGACGCCGCCATGGCCGAACAGATGCGCCTCGTGGCCGCAATTGGGGCAGATATAGGTGGACATGTTCTCGACCAGCCCCAGCACCGGGGTCTTGAGCTTGTCGAACATGTCGATGGCGCGGCGGGCGTCGATCAGCGCCACGTCCTGCGGGGTCGAGACGATGATCGCCCCGCTGACCTGCGCCTTCTGGCACAGCGACAGCTGCACGTCGCCCGTGCCGGGTGGCAGGTCGACCAGCAGCACGTCCAGCTCGCCCCATTTCACCTGGTTCAGCATCTGCTGCAGCGCGCCCATCAGCATCGGGCCGCGCCAGACCACCGCCTCGCCTTCCTTCATCATCAGGCCCAGCGACATGACGGTGACGCCATGGGCGTGCAGCGGCTCGATCATCTGGCCGTCGCTGGTGGGGCGCTGCCCGGTCAGGCCCAGCATGCGCGGCTGCGAGGGACCGTATATGTCGGCGTCCAGCAAGCCGACCCGCCGCCCCTTGCGCGCCAGCGCCACCGCCAGGTTCGAGGTCAGCGTCGATTTCCCGACCCCGCCCTTGCCCGAGCCGACGGCCAGGATTCGCGCCACGCCGCTGACCGGCGCGGGGCCGGCCTGGGGCGTGGGGTGGCGGCCGATCTTCAGGCTGGGCGGTGCCTCGCCGCCCGAACGGGCCGCGACCTGCGGGGCACCGCCGCGCGGCGCGGTCGGGGCGGTGGTGACGATCTGCACCTTCTCCACCCCCGGCAGGGCGGACAGCCGGCGCTGCGCCTCGGCCTCGACCGGGACCAGCGCGCGGGCAGAGGCCGCATCGGCCGCCTCGATGACGAATCGCACCGCGCCCGATTCGACGTTGAGCGCGCGCACCAGATCGGCCGAAACCAGGTTGCCGCCCCCCGGAACCGCGATCTGGGCAAGTTCCTGAAGCACACGTTCCCGTGAGATGGTCATGGCTACCCCCGCATCAAAGCGCCCGCAGCATCGCAATTCGCGCGGGGATGGGCAAGCCGGGCTTGCGGGCTGATACCGCTAACCCCCTGTGACCCCGCGTAAAATACGACCGATCTGCTAGGGAAACTTGATCCAGCTTGTAAAAAGGCTGAAAAATTCACGGATTATTAACGCTTTGTAACAGTGTCCCAGAAACAGCCATGTAGATTCTGCATAGCAGCATCTCGCCCGCGGCCATTGTGCAGATGCAGAAAAGGGACCATGTTCGTCTCAACAGCGCGACAGGGAAAACCGACCGCGCCATCCGCAAGACGAAAGAGTGAATGAAATGGCTGTTCTCGATCTGATCCATGGCGGTATGCACCGCAACGACATCGCCGGCAACGGCGCGATCGCGAAATTCGTGGCCAATGTCCGTGACCATATGGCCCGCCGGGCGGTCTATCGCCAGACCCTGCGCGAACTGGGCGACCTGTCCAACCGCGAACTGGCCGACCTGGGCCTGAACCGCGGCAACATCCGCAGCGTGGCTTACGAAGCCGCCTGGGGCACGAAGTAAACGAATAGAACACCCGACCCACTCCTCCTCCCTTGGGTCCGGGTTCAGGCGGCATCCTCCCTCCTCCTCCCTGAGGATGCCGCCGCTCAGATACGGTGAAGCCCCTCCTCCTCCCTGGGCTTCACGGTTCCGGCGGCTCCCCCTCCTCCTCCCTGGGGATGCCGCCACCCCATACGGCGAGACCCCTCCTCCTCCCTGGGTCTCGCGGTCCGGCGGCAGCCTCTTTCCTCCTCCCGGAGGCGCCGCCAAACCGACACGGCGAAGCCCCTCCTCCTCCCTGGGCTTCCCGTTCTGCGCGGCGCCCTCCCCTCCTCCTCCCTGGAGGGCGCCGCCAAAACACCGCCGCAAGGCGGAACGGAATGCGACGGTCCTCTCCTCCTCCCTGGGACCGTCAGCTAGCGGTAATGGCCTCCTCCTCCCTGCCATTGCCGCACCCCATACGCGGCCCCTCCTCCTCCCTGGGCCAGCGTTGCGCGGCGGTGCCCCCTCCTCCTCCCTGGGCGCCGCCGCTTTTCATTTCCGGGCCATCGGGTTAATCGCGGGACATGTTGTCCTATCAGCACGCCTATCACGCCGGGAACCTGGCCGACCTGCACAAGCACGCGCTGCTGGCTTGGGTGCTGGCCTATCTGACCGCCAAGCCGAAGCCGCTGAGTTATCTGGAAACCCATGCCGGGCGCGGCCTTTACGACCTGTCGGCGCCCGAGGCGGAAAAGACCGGCGAGGCGGCCGCCGGCATCACCCGCGCGCTTTCCGAAAACTGGCTGCCCACGGATCACCCGCTGCGCCTTGCGCTGGAGGCGGTGCGCGCCCGTCATGGCGCGACCGCCTATCCCGGCTCGCCGCTGATCGCGCGGCATTTCCTGCGCCCTGGCGACGTGGCGCATCTGGCCGAGCTGCACCCGGCCGAGCACCAGGCGCTGGCCGAGGTCGCAGGCTTTGCGCATCTGCACCGGCAGGACGGGTTCCAGATGGCGCAGGCGATCTGCCCGCCCACGCCGCGGCGCGGATTGCTGCTGATTGACCCCAGCTATGAGGTCAAGGCCGATTACGACGCCATCCCGCGCCATGTCGCCAAGCTGGCGCGCAAGTGGAACGTCGGCGTGATCGCGCTGTGGTATCCGATCCTGGCCGACAGCCGCCATGCGCCCATGGTCGAGGCGCTGCGCCGCAACCATCCCGAGGCGCTGGTCTCGGAGGTGCGATTCCCGCCGGCGCGGCCCGGCCATGGCATGGTCGGCTCGGGCATGGTGGTGCTGAATGCGCCCTATGGGCTGGAGACCGAGGCCCGGCGAATCGAGGCGCTTTTCTAGGACCGCTTGTTGGATCGTTGCGGGGGGACTTCGCGTCCCCCGTCCGCCGCTGCCGCGGCGGCCTCCCCCTGCGGGATATTTGGGCACGAAAGAAGCTCGCGATAAGCCAGCGCCGCGGCCAGCCGGCGGTCGGTTTCGTCCTCGGGACCATCGGCCCAGGGGCGGAAGTGCAGGCGGAAGGCGGCGAGGCGCGCCGGATCCTCGGGATAGCCGATGCGGGCCAGGCTGTCGGCCAGCGGCAGGTCGGGGCCCGGCCCCTCGGGCCAGACTGCAAGCCCCTGCAAGGCCAGCCGGCGCCAGTCGAAACGCGGGCCGGGGTCGATCTTGCGCCCCGGCGCCATGTCGGAATGGGCGATCACGCCCTGGGGCGGGATGGACCAGCGCGCCATGATGGCGCCGAGCAGCGCCTCGAGCGCCGCCATCTGCGGCTCGGGGAAGGGCCGGTCGCCGGGATTGACCAGTTCGATGCCGATGCTGCGCGAATTCACGTCCTCGCGCCCTTGCCACGCACCGGCGCCCGCGTGCCAGGCGCGGCGGTCCTCGGGCACCAGCGCCTCGGTCGTCCCGTCCTCGTGGACCAGCCAATGCGCGCTGACCTCGGCGCCGGGATCGCAGAGCCGGGCGCGGGCCGAGGGGCCGTCCGCCATGCCGGTGTAATGGATCACGACCAGCGAAGGCTGTTGCCCGCGCCGGTCGCCGTGATTGGGCGAAGGGCTCAAAGCCCGGATTGGCGCAGCGGGCGCGGATCCCAGCCGCAGGCGAAACCATCGCCGTCCGGGTCGAGCCCGCGCGGGTCGATCACCGGCCCGCCCGCCGCGAGGAAGGCGCTTTGCGCCACATCCGCGCTGGCATAGCTGCGGCAGGCCCGCGCCGCCGCCGATTCGGAACTGCCGCTGCGCTGGTATTTCCGCGTGCCCGGCGCCTGGGTTTCCTGCTGCGCATAACGCACCAGCGAGGGCGTCGCGGCCTGCGTCGCCGCCGGTGCCCGCACCGGCGGCGCTGTTGCCGCGGCAGGCGCGGCTTGGGCGGCTGCCTGGGCCCGCGGCTTTGCCGCCGTGCCGGCGATCTGGGCTGCGGTGGGCGCCTGCGCCGGCAGGGCGATCGGGATCACCTTGGGCACCGGGCCCTTGCCATGCAGCGCGACCTCGCGCGCTTGCAGGTATTCCGCATAGGGCGAACCATTGTGCATGGCGCTGTAATTCGGGTTCCAGCCCGTATTCTCGCCGCAGCCGGCCAGGGCAAGAACGGGGCCAAGCAGGGCCAGGATCGCCAGGTTCCGCATCATTCTCTCCGGTTTGAGGCCGCTCACCACCAGCGCGAGGGTTTCGCCGCAAATCCTGCCGCAGATTCGAGGCTCTGCGCAAGGTTCAAGAGCCCGCCTTCGTCCCAGGGCCGGCCAATCAGCTGCATTCCCAGCGGCAGGCCCTGCCGATCCAGCCCCACCGGCACCGAAATCCCCGGCAGCCCGGCCAGGTTCACCGTGACGGTAAAGACGTCGTTGAGATACATCTCGACCGGATCCTTGCCCGACATCTCGCCCAGGCCAAAGGCGGCGCTGGGGGTGGCCGGCGTCAGGATCGCGTCGATGCCATCGGCAAAGACCTGGTCGAAGTCGCGCTTGATCAGCGCGCGGACCTTGCGGGCGCGGTTGTAATAGGCGTCGTAGAAGCCCGCCGACAGCACATAGGTGCCGATCATCACCCGGCGCTGCACCTCGGGGCCGAAGCCCTCGGCGCGGGTCTTTTCATACATCTCGACCACGCCGTCGCCGGCGCCCAGCCTGGCGCGGCGGCCATAGCGCACCCCGTCATAGCGCGCGAGGTTCGACGACGCCTCGGCCGGCGCGATCACATAGTAAGCCGGCAGCGCGTATTTCGTATGCGGCAGGGTGATGTCCACCACCTCGGCACCGGCGTCGCGCAGCATCTCGGCCGCCTTGTGCCAGAGCGCGTCGATCTCGTCCGACATGCCCTCCATGCGGTATTCGCGCGGAATGCCGATGCGACGGCCGCGGATGTCGCCGGTCAGAGCGGCCTCGTAATCCGGCACCGGGCGTTCGGCGCTGGTCGAATCCTTGGCATCGACCGAGGCCATGGCGCCCAGCATGATCGCGGCGTCGCGGACCGACTTGGTCATCGGCCCGGCCTGGTCCAGCGAGCTGGCAAAGGCGATCACCCCCCAGCGGCTGACCCGGCCATAGGTCGGCTTCAGCCCGACGGTGCCGGTAAAGGCCGCCGGCTGGCGGATCGAGCCGCCGGTATCGGTGCCGGTCGCGGCCAGGCACAGGTCCGCCGCCACCGCCGCCGCCGAACCGCCCGAGGAGCCGCCGGGCGTCAGCTGCCGGTCGTCCACCTTCCACGGGTTGACCACCGGGCCATAGCAGGCGCTTTCGTTGGACGAGCCCATGGCGAATTCGTCCATGCTGAGCTTGCCCAGCATGACCGCACCCGCATCCCACAGGTTCTGCGTCACCGTCGATTCATATTGCGGCAGGAAGCCTTCCAGGATCCGGCTCGCGGCCTGGGACGGCACGTCGCGGGTGCAGAACAGATCCTTGATGCCCAGCGGGATGCCGCACATGGCGGGCGCGTCGCCCGCGGCGATGCGCTTGTCGGCCGCCGCCGCCATTTCGCGGGCCTTTTCCGGGGTCTTGTGAGAATAGGCGTTCAGCGCGCCGGCGGCGTCGATGGCGCCGAGGCAGGCCTCGGTCAGCTCGGTGCTGGTGAAATCGCCCTTGCGCAGCCCGTCGCGGGCCTGGGCGATGGTCAGTTTGTTCAGGTCGCTCATTCCACCACCTTCGGCACGGCAAAGAAGCCCTCGCGCGCATCGGGCGCGTTCTTCAGGATCAGATCCTGCATCTCGCCATCGGTGACGACGTCCTGGCGGCGCTTGAGGCGCATCGGCTCGACCCCGGTCATCGGCTCGACGCCCTCGACATCGACCTCGTTCAGCTGTTCCATGAAATGCAGGATGCCGTTCAGCTCCTGCGCCAGCGCGGGCAGGTCGGCGTCCTTGACCGCAATCCGCGCCAGATGCGCGACCTTGCGGGCTTCGTCCTCGGTGATCGCCATGGGAGGCTCCTTTCGCTTGCGCCGGGTTTTACCGGGGCGGCCGGGGCGGGGCAAGCACCCGCGCAGGCGGAACCTTGCGGCGGAACTTTACGGGCGCCGCCCGGCTTGGCAGGATGCGGCAGCGCAAGAAAAGGAGCCCTTCCATGAAACTGACCTGGCTTGGCCATTCCGGCTTCCGGCTGGAGATCGAACAGGCGGTGATCCTGATCGACCCCTGGCTTTCGGGCAATCCGATGTTCCCCGAGGACAGCCGCGACGAGGCCATCGCCGGCGCCACCCATATCCTGGTGACGCATGGCCACGGCGACCATACCGGCGACACCGTCTCGATCGCCAAGGAACTGGGGATTCCCGCCGTCGGCATCTACGACATGGTCTCGACCTGGATGAAGCACGAGGGCATCGAGGGCATCGGCTTCAACAAGGGCGGCACGGTCGATCTGGGCGGGGCCAGGGTGACGATGGTGAATGCCAGCCATTCCTCGTCCTTCGAGGGCGCCGAGGGGCCTGTCTATGCCGGCCACGAGTCGGGCTTCATGATCGCGGGCGAAGGCCATGTGATCTATGTCTCGGGCGATACCGACATCATGGCCGACATGGCGTGGATGGGCGAATATCACCGGCCCGACATCGGCATCCTCTGCGCCGGCGGGCATTTCACCATGGACATGGACCGGGCGGCCTGGGCGGCGCGGAAGTATTTCGACTTCAAGACCGTGATCCCCTGCCATTACAAGACCTTCCCGCTGCTGGCGCAGGATGCCGAGGTGCTGAAGGCCGGCCTGCCGGGCGTGCAGGTGATCGAGCCCGAGGTGATGCTGCCGATCTCGCTTTAGGGCCAGCGATAGGCGCTCGGCCCCGGCTCTGCCCGTCCCGCGGGCCGGGCCGGCGCGAAGATCTCGACCAGCAGCGGATGGCAGGCGGCGGCGTCGCTGGAATGCGCGCTGCCGCAATCGCCGCCCGGACAGGCCGAAAGCCCGCCGATCAGGTCGATCTCGGCAAAGAACTCGATATGGTCGCCGGGGCGCACCGGGCTTGCCTTCATGAAATATTCCCCGGTGTCGCGGGTGAAGCCCGTGCACATGAAGACGTTCAGCACGTCATGCACCAGGGGCTCGGCCGCCTCGCGCGACAGGCCCATCTCGGCCATCAGCGCGTTGACCAGGTTGGAATGGCAGCAATGGTGATAGTCCTGCCCGCTCAGCAGGCGATGGGTATAGGGGTCGCAGCGCGTGCCGATCACGTCGTGGACCGAGCCGCCGTATTCGTCGATGCCATACCATTCCAGCGTATCCTCGGTCACGGTGGCCATCGGGCGCAGATGCGGAAAGCTGGACCACATGCGATGGCCGCGCGTCAGATGGGTGCCGTGCAGCGCGCGGGTCTTGCCGGAATAGAACCGTTCGCGCGGATCGGCGGCGGACCACAGGTTCAGGTCGCCGACCTGCGGCCCCTCGACGCTGGTGATGCGAAAGAAATGCCCGGCCGGCACGTGAAAGCAACGCGCCTCGCGCGGGGGCACCAGGCATTCCCCGGATTTGCGCGCCGTCAGGCGAACGGCCTGCAAGCCGGGCAGGTCCGGATCGGGAAGGGTATGGTTCGGATAGCAGATGACCGGGCGAATGGCCCGGCGCTCGGCGGCATCTTCGGGAATGGTTCGGATCATGGCGCGATGCTATGCGCGCGTCCTCGGCATCGCAAGGCTTGCGCACACCTTGCACAGCGCGCCTGCCGGCCCTGCCGCATGGGTATTTGGGAAACGGAAAAACGGCCAGCCTTTCACCGCTTCCCAAATACCCGAAAAACAAGAGCGCGGCCGGGAAGCCGCGCTGGAAGGCCCGCGCGTGCGGACAAGGTGGCCGCGCTTCAGGCGGCCTGGCGAATGTCGGCTTCCATCGGCATCGGATCGAAGCTGAAATAGCCGTACATCTGCTCCAGCACGGCCAGGGCCGCGCGATCCGCCGACTTGGCCGGCTTCAGCACGGCCAGGTTGGCGCTGGTTTTTTGGGTCTCGGCAAGGGTTTTCATCCGAAGGTCTCCGGGTCGAAGTGATGCTCTTCCCCACCGAAAAAGATAATGCCGCGCCGCAGAAAAATCTACCTCTGCGACGCGGCGTCAAACGGTATATCACGGCATACCGGCCATGACGGCCGTGCAAATCAAACGATACGGTCCACCATCATGTGCTTGATCGAGGCGATGGCCTTGGCCGGGTTCAGCCCCTTGGGACAGGTATTGGTGCAGTTCATGATCGTATGGCAGCGATACAGCTTGAACGGGTCTTCCAGCGCATCCAGGCGTTCGCCCGTGGCCTCGTCGCGCGAATCGATGATCCAGCGATAGGCGTGCAGCAGGGCCGCCGGGCCCAGGTAGCGGTCGCCGTTCCACCAATAGCTCGGGCAGGCGGTCGAGCAGCTGGCGCACATCACGCATTCGTAAAGCCCGTCCAGCTTCTTGCGATCCTCGATCGACTGGCGCCATTCCTTGTCGGGGGTCGGCGTCTCGGTGATGAGATAGGGGTTCACCGAGGCGTGCTGGGCATAGAAATGCGTCAGGTCGGGGATCAGATCCTTGACCACCGGCATGTGCGGCAGCGGATAGATGTTCACGTCGCCCTTGATCTCGTCCATGCCGTAGATGCAGGCAAGATGGTTGCCGCCGTCGATGTTCATCGCGCAGGAGCCGCAGATCCCCTCGCGGCAGGAGCGGCGGAAGGTCAGCGTCGGGTCGATCTCGTTCTTGATCTTGATCAGCGCGTCCAGCACCATCGGCCCGCATTTGTCCATGTCGACGAAATAGGTGTCGATGCGCGGGTTCTCGCCGGTATCGGGATCCCAGCGGTAGATGTTGAAGCGGCGGACGTTCGTCGCGCCTTCGGGTTTCGGCCAGGTCTTGCCGACCCGCATGCGGCTGTTCTTGGGAAGGGTAAGTTGGACCATTGGGTAACTCCTGGTGGTCAGACCGTCGTCTTGCGACTAGGCCGTCATGCGGTGGCTTGGGCAGAGGGCGTCAATGCACCCTCCAGCCCGGCTGTTCGTAAAGCGGCCGCGTGGGCTTCTGCCCCGAGCGGCGCTGGACGCATTGGTCGAAGACCTGGGACGGATCGCGCCCCAGGATCTGGTCCGAGGACAGGTCGACGCTGACGAAGCCGCCGCGATAGCCGTGCGAGCCGACGCCGATGCCGACCTGGGTGCGCGGCGCGCGGGCGTCGAGCGCCTGGACCATGCAGACGCGCTCGGCCTCTGCGACCGGGATCTGCACCGGCGCGGGCGCGCAGGCCGCCAGCCCCAGAAGCGCCGGGGCAAGGCGCAGGCCAAGCGCGCCGCGCCCGGCCATCAGGCGGCCTGCTTGGCCGCCGCCGCGGCGCTGGCGATGCATTGCGTGGTGGACGGACGGCCGACGATGGCGGCCACCGCATCTCCCGCCCCGGCCGCGCCGGCAGCGGCGATGCTGGACAGTTCCGCCGTGGTGGCGTTCTGCATCACGCAATCGGTATAGGGCGCGACATTGGCGCCGGGCAGGCGCCGGGCCATCTCGCGGTTGACGATGACGCGGGCCGAGGACCGCATCGCCGCATCCGGCGCGGGGGCCGCGACCGGCGGCAGCGGCGCCGGCGCCATGCCGGGGTTCTGGACCACGCAGCCCGAAAGGGTCAGCGCGGCGGCGGTCAGGGCCATGGGCAGGATCAGGGGAAGACGCATCAATAAACCCTCGCTTTGGGTGCGATCTTTTTCAGGTCGATCCCGCCCTCGTCCTGGGTAGTCAGGGGTTCAAGATGAACGGGCCGATAGGCCAGTTTAACATCGTTGCCTTCGACCCAGGCAAGCGAGTGCTTGCGCCAGTTGGCATCATCCCGCTCGGGGTAGTCTTCATGGGCATGGGCGCCGCGGCTTTCCTTGCGCGCCTCGGCGCCGACGATGGTCGCCAGCGCGTTGGGCATCAGGTTGGTCAGCTCCAGCGTCTCCATCAGGTCGCTGTTCCAGATCAGGCTGCGGTCGGTGACCTTCAGGTCGTCCATCTTGGCCGCGATCGCCTGCATCTTCTCGACGCCCTCGGCCAGGGTCTTGTCGGTGCGGAACACCGCGGCATCGGCCTGCATGGTGCGCTGCATCTCAAGCCGCAGCTCGGCGGTCGGCACCGAGCCGTTGGCGTTGCGGATGCGGTCGAAGCGGTCCAGCGCCTTGTCCACCTGTTCCTTGTTGGTGATGGGGATCGCCGCCTTGCGGTCGATCACCTGCCCGGCGCGGATGGCGGCGGCGCGGCCAAAGACCACCAGGTCGATCAGCGAGTTCGATCCCAGCCGGTTCGCGCCATGGACCGAGGCACAGCCGGCCTCGCCCACCGCCATCAGGCCGGGGAAGACCCGGTCCGGGCTTTCGGCGGTCGGGTCCAGCACCTCGCCCCAGTAGTTGGTGGGGATGCCGCCCATGTTGTAATGCACCGTCGGCAGGATCGGGATCGGCTCGCGCGTCACGTCCACGCCGGCGAAGATCTTGGCGGATTCCGAGATGCCCGGCAGCCGCTCGGCCAGGCTTTCCGGCGGCAGGTGCATCAGGTTCAGGAACATGTGATCCTTGTGCGGGCCGACGCCGCGGCCCTCGCGGATCTCGATGGTGATGCAGCGCGAGACCACGTCGCGGCTGGCCAGATCCTTGTAGGTCGGCGCGTAACGCTCCATGAAGCGCTCGCCCTCGCTGTTGGTCAGGTAGCCGCCCTCGCCGCGCGCGCCCTCGGTGATCAGGCAGCCCGAGCCGTAGATGCCGGTCGGGTGGAACTGCACGAATTCCATGTCCTGAAGCGGCAGGCCGGCACGGGCCACCATGCCGCCGCCGTCGCCGGTGCAGGTATGGGCCGAGGTGGCGCTGAAATAGGCACGGCCATAGCCGCCGGTCGCCAGCACCACCATCTTGGCGTTGAAGACGTGGATCGAGCCGTCATCCAGCTTCCAGCACACCACGCCGGTGCAGGCGCCGTCGGTGATGATCAGGTCCAGCGCGAAATATTCGATGAAGAACTCGGCCTTTTCCTTCAGCGACCGGCCATAGAGCGTGTGCAGGATGGCATGGCCGGTGCGGTCGGCGGCGGCGCAGGTGCGCTGCACCGGCGGGCCTTCGCCGAATTCGGTGGTGTGGCCGCCGAAGGGGCGCTGGTAGATCTTGCCCTCCTCGGTCCGGCTGAAGGGCACGCCGTAGTGCTCCAGCTCGTAGACCGCCTTGGGGGCCTCGCGCGCCAGGTATTCCATGGCGTCGGTGTCGCCCAGCCAGTCCGAGCCCTTGACGGTGTCATACATGTGCCACTGCCAGTTGTCCGGACCCATGTTCGACAGGCTGGCGGCGATGCCGCCCTGCGCCGCGACCGTGTGCGAGCGGGTCGGGAAGACCTTGGTCACGCAGGCGGTGCGCAGGCCCTGTTCGGCCATGCCCAGCGTCGCGCGCAGGCCCGCGCCACCGGCACCGACGACCACGACATCATATTCGTGCGTTTCGTATTTGTAAGCAGCCATGGCGGAACCTCAGAGGACGACGATCGCGCCAAGGCCCATCCGGGCCAGCGCATAGACGGCGGCGGCGATGACCGCCCAGCCGAAGATCACGGAAAAGATGATGGCGGCCTTGCGCACGCCACCCTGGAAATAGTCGTCGATCATGATCCGCGTGCCCTTGATGAAGTGGACCATGCCCACGATCACGAACAGAGCGGTGATGAGCGCCGGGAAGGGCCGGCCGAAATAGGCCAGCAGCTGTTCCTGCGACAGGCCGATGGCGCGGGCGACCACGATCATGAACAGCGGCGTCAGCACGGTCAGCGCGACGGCCGAGACGGTCATGGCCCAGTGGTGCTGGGTGCCCTCGTGCGCCGAGCCCAGGCCTTCGGCAGCTTTGCGGGGGGTGATGTAACGCATGATCCTGCCCTTTCCTCAGAACGCGAAGAAGATGATCAGCGTCAGCACGGCCAGGACGACCGAACCCGCGATCAGCGCCTGGCTGGATTTGCGCGCTTCCTCGATCTCCAGCCCGTAGCCGGCGTCATAGGCCAGGTGGCGCAGCCCGGCGAGCAGGTGATACCACAGCGACCACATCGAGCCGGTCAGGATGATGAAGCCCAGCCAGGACCGCATCACCCAGTCCGCGCAGGCGAAGGCGCCCGGCGAGGTGACGGCGGCGACCAGCCACCAGGTGATCAGCACGATCCCGGCGACCAGCGCGTGCCCGGTGATGCGGGTCATGATCGAGGTGATTGCGGCGATGGGCAGGCGATAGACCTGCAAATGCGGTGACAATGGCCGGTTGCCCCGGTTGACGTCAGCCATGATGCGCTCTCCTGCGTTCAGGCCCCGCACGCGACGGCTGGCGGCGAGGGCTGGCCGAAATTGGGTTTGCTTTTAGCCGCCTTGTCGCATCTGTCACGGGTGGATGCCAGACGTAAGGCGGATATGCGACAGATTTTCCGTTTTTGTGATCACGCAAACGCCAGCTGTGATCACGGGCAGGCTCCGACCCTTTCGAATGATTGCGGTATCAGGACGGACTCGCCGGATTTCCCCGGATAACCGAGGGATTCGGTCATGTTCAACCCCGGCGCGGCGGCGATTCGCGGGCCGGCTGCGCCGTGGCGCGGGGCGGTCATTTCGGCATCAAGGCCCAGTAATCCAGGTCCAGCAGCACCTGCGGGGCATATTTTCCATCCTCGCCGCGCAGGGCGTGATCACCGGCCGCGCCCTTGTGCGCCACCAGCCGCAGCCGGATCGCGCCGACGCCCGGCGCATGGGTGTCGGCCTTGTCCAGCACCTCGGACCAGGCGCGGATGGTGTCGCCGGCAAAGCAGGGATTGGCATGGGCCCCGCCGTTCAGCGCCACGATCATCTGCGCATTGGCCAGCCCGTTGAAGCTGAGCGCGCGGGCCATGCTGATGACATGGCCGCCATAGATCAGCCGCTTGCCGTCCTCGCGGAAGGTGGCGTCGAAATGCACCTTGGCGGTGTTCTGCCACAGCCGGGTGGCCAGCATATGCTCGGCCTCCTCGATGGTGACGCCGTCCACATGATCGATGACCTCGCCGACCTCATAGTCGCCCCAGCGGTGCGGCTCGCCGGCCAGGCCGAAGTCGTATTGCAGGAAATCCAGCCCCTCGGGCAGCACCAGATCGGAGGGCGCGACCGATTTCGCCAGTTCCGGCACCACCGGCTCGGGCGCCGGCGCCGCGTCGTCGCCCTTGCGCACCATGACCCAGCGCACATAGTCCAGCACCACCTCGTCCATCTGGTTCAGGCCGCGGGTGCGTACCCAGACCACGCCGGACTTGCCGTTGGAGTTCTCCTTGAGCCCGATCACCTCGGATTCGGAGCGCAGCGTGTCGCCCGGCCAGACCGGCTTCAGCCAGCGGCCCTCGGCATAGCCCAGGTTCGCCACCGCGTTCAGGCTGATGTCGGGGACCGACTTGCCGAAGACGATGTGAAAGGCGATCAGGTCGTCCAGCGGGCTGCCGTCCAGACCCGAGGCGGCCGCGAACTCGTCCGAGGAATAAAGCGCGTGCCGCGCCGGGTAGAGCGCATGGTAAAGCGCGCGCTCGCCCTCGGCCACGGTGCGGGGCACGGCGTGGCGGATCACCTGGCAGACGCGGTAATCCTCGAAGAAGCGGCCCGGATTGGTCTTGCTCATGGTGGTTTCCTATTGCTGGCCCAGTTTCATGTCCGGGTGATAATCCGCCTCGATCTGCTTGGTGACCGCCTGGGCGCAGCGCATCACGCCGCGCGCCGCGTCGAAGGCATAGGCGGGGTCGCCATGCAGCTCCCAGCCCTTCGACAACGCCTCGCTGACCTTGTGGCAGAAGGCCGAGGTGTCGTCCTCGGTCAGCAGGCGATAGATCTTGGGCATGTCAGCCTCCAAAGGGGTTATAGCCCAGCCAGGCGTGGACCAGCGCCACGACCCCGAACAGGACCACGGTGCCGACCGCGGCCATCGCCTCCTTGCGGACCGGGAACGGCCCGGCGGGCGGGGTCCAGCCCGGCTGCGCGCGGTTGATCACGGCCATCTCGACCAGCGACCAGAGCAGCAGCCCGCCGAACAGCACGAAACTGGGCAGGTCGCCATTGGGCAGCAGATGCGCAAGGGCCCAGAGCGCAAAGCCGGTCAGCTGCGGGTGGCGGATATGGCGGGCCAGGCGGGTCTTCATGCCGGCGACGGCGAAAAGATAGAAGCCCAGCAGCACCAGCAGGTTGTTGACGCCCTTCAGCGGTGCGGTCGCGCCCCACCAATGGGGACCGTCCGCCATGCGATAGCCGATCACCATCAGCACCACCGAGACCGCCAGCGCCCCCGCCACGCCGCCCCGGCCCAGCCGGTCGCGCAGCCCCGGTGCCAGCCGCTTGAGAAGATGCGCCGCCCACCAAAGCGCCACGCCAAGGATCAGGATCAACATCTGGCTTTGTCCTTTCGCTGGATGTAAATGGCGCTTACTTTGCCATCACCCTGCCAGCGCGGCAATCGCCGCGGCCTTGGCCAAAGTGACGCGGGCGATCTCGACATGCAGGTTCTCGACGATCCTGCCGTCCACCACCGCGACGCCCTTGCCCTGGGCCTGCGCCTCGTCGAAGGCCTCGATCTGGCGGCGGGCCAGATCGACCTCGGCTTCCGACGGCGCAAAGACCTCGTTGGCAATGGCCAGCTGCGCCGGGTGGATCAGGGTCTTGCCGTCGAAGCCCATGTCGCGGCCCTGCTCGCATTCGGCGCGCAACCCCTCTTCGTCCTTGAAGGCGTTGAACACGCCGTCCACGATGACCCGGCCATGCGCCCGCGCGGCCAGCAGGCACAGGCCCAGCCCCGCCATCATCGGCAGCCGGTCGGCGCGAAAGCGGCTGTTCAGCTCCTTGGCCAGGTCGTTGGTGCCCATCACCATGCCCTGCAGGCGAGGATGGGCGGCGATCTCGGCGGCGTTCAGCATGCCCTCGGCCGTCTCCATCATCGCCCAGAGCGGCGTGTCGGGCACCAGCGCCGCCACCCGGTCCAGGTCGGCGCCGCGGCTGACCTTGGGCACCAGCACCGCATCGGCGCCCGAGGCAAAGGCGCGGGCGTCGCCCTCGCCCCATTCGGTGTCCATGCCGTTGATGCGCACGATCCGCACCCGGCCGCCGTAATCGGCCTGCAGCGCCTTGGCCAGCAAGTCCCGCGCCGCCACCTTCTCGGCGGGCGCCACCGCATCCTCGAGATCGAAGATGATCGCATCGGCGGCCAGCGCCTGGGCCTTTTCCATGGCCCGCACATTGGCGGCCGGAATATAGAGGACGGAACGATAGGGACGGGTCATCGGGGCCTCGCGTAATAATCTTGCGCGAACCTGCCCCGAAAGGAAGCGAATCGCAAGCACCGATTTGCCGCACTGCGGCATCAGATCCCGTCCCAGATCAGCTTGGCCGAAACCAGCATCAGCGCCCAGGTGATGAAGCCATAGAAGACCTGCGCAGACATCCGCCGCACCAGCCACAGTCCCGCCAGCACGCCCAGCACGCCGGGCACCATCAGCACGGTGGCCACCGACAGGTTATGCGCCGACAGCTGGCCCAGCATGGCATAGGGAATCAGCTTCACCGCATTGCAGATGGCAAAGAAGATCGTCGTGGTGCCGGCATAGGTCATCGGCGTCATGCGCAGGGGCTGGGCATAGACCTGATAGGGCGCCGCCCCGGAATGCGACACGAAGCTGGTATAGCCCGAGATCGTGCCCCAGAAGCTGCCCGCCCCCCAGCGCGGCGGCCGGGCGCTGGCGCTGACCCGGCTGCGCAGCAGGGCGTTCAGCGCAAAGGCCAGGCCGATCACGCCGACGATCAGCCCGACCTGCGCGTCGTCGACGTGATGCGCGGTGGCCCAGCCCAGGGCGATGCCGGTGATCGCGCCCGGCACCAGAGTCCGCAGCACCCGCGCGTCGAAATCGCGGCGAAAGGCGATCAGCCCGCCGATGTCCGAGATGATATAGACCGGCAGCAGGATCCCCGCCGCCTGCACCGGCGACATGACCAGCGCCAGCAGCGGCACCGAGATGGTGCCGACCATGGACAGCCCTCCCTTGGCCAGCCCGATCGAAAAGGCGGCGATCACCGCCAGCACCCAGCCCAGCATCTCCATCCGCGCGCCCCCGTGTCCCGCCCCTCCCGAGTAATCCAGCGGCGCAACCGCGGCAATACGCCGCCGCCTTTTCCATGTTAGCGGTTGACAACAGCGGTTTTCGCGCCGGACCCGCAGCCAAGGCTTGCGATTCTCATCCCGAGGGACTAGGCCACCGCGCGAACCATCATGGAAATCGGAGGTTAACATGGCCCGACCCAAGATCGCACTCATCGGTGCGGGACAGATCGGCGGCACGCTGGCGCATCTGGCCGCGATGAAGGAGCTGGGCGACGTCGTCCTGTTCGACATCGCCGAGGGCACGCCCCAGGGCAAGGCGCTCGACATCGCGCAATCGGGCCCGTCCGAGGGTTTCGACGCCGTCATGAAGGGCGCCAACGATTATGCCGACATCGCCGGCGCCGATGTGTGCATCGTCACCGCCGGCGTGCCCCGCAAGCCGGGCATGAGCCGCGACGACCTGCTGGGCATCAACCTCAAGGTCATGAAATCCGTGGGCGAGGGCATCAAGCAGCACGCCCCGAACGCCTTCGTGATCTGCATCACCAACCCGCTGGACGCCATGGTCTGGGCGCTGCGCGAGTTCAGCGGCCTGCCGCATGAAAAGGTCGTCGGCATGGCCGGCGTGCTCGATTCGGCCCGCTTCCGCCACTTCCTGTCGCTGGAATTCGGCGTCTCGATGCGCGACGTGACCGCCTTCGTGCTGGGCGGCCATGGCGACACCATGGTGCCCCTGACCCGCTATTCGACCGTGGCCGGCATCCCGCTGCCCGACCTGGTCAAGATGGGCTGGACCACCCAGGACAAGCTGGACGCCATCGTGCAGCGCACCCGCGACGGCGGCGCCGAGATCGTCGGCCTGCTGAAAACCGGCTCGGCCTTCTATGCGCCCGCGACCTCGGCCATCGAGATGGCGGAAGCCTATCTCAAGGACCAGAAGCGCGTGCTGCCCTGCGCCGCCTATGTGAAGGGCGCCTATGGGCTGGACGGGCTCTATGTCGGCGTGCCGACCGTGATCGGCGCCGGCGGTATCGAGCGCGTCATCGACATCACCCTGGACAAGGACGAACAGGCGATGTTCGACAAGTCCGTGGATGCGGTGAAGGGGCTGGTCGCGGCCTGCAAGGGCATCGACGCCACCCTGGCCTGATCGCCGGCCAGCGACGGCAAGGACAGGCCCCGCCGGCTGCGGCGGGGCTTTTTCATGGCGCGGACGCACGGCCCGCGCAGGATAAGGCGGGCCAGCGCCCCGGCGGACGAACCGCTGGCCGTGCGGACCTCCTGGGCCCTGCCTGACCCCGGCGCGCCTTGATCCGGGACGCGAAAGCGCCGGCCCAGGCCGGGGATTCCCGCCCCGCCGTCCCGGCAGCCGGGGATTTGCGATCACAGCCTCGAAAACTGTGATCACAAAAGGCGGATTACCGCCAGTTTTAGGGATTTCGCCCTTCATGGGGCTTTGGCGCCGGCTTGGAATGTGGCACAAGCCCCGCCAACCGACAACTGCGGGGGAAGACGATGAACATCCATGAATACCAGGCCAAGGCGTTGCTGCGCCAATACGGCGCGCCGGTCTCGGACGGGCGGGTGGTGATGAAGGCCGACGAGGCCAAGGCGGCGGCGGGGGAACTCGACGGGCCGCTCTGGGTCGTCAAGGCCCAGATCCACGCCGGCGGCCGTGGCAAGGGTCACTTCAAGGAAAAGGAAGCCGGTGAAAAAGGCGGCGTCCGCCTGGCCAAATCGGTGGAAGAGGCCGAGGAGCTGACCCGCCAGATGCTGGGCCGCACCCTCGTCACCCACCAGACGGGCGAGACCGGCAAGCAGGTCAACCGCATCTATATCGAGGACGGCAGCGACATCGAGCGCGAGCTGTATCTGGCGCTTCTGGTCGACCGCGGCACCTCGCGCGTCAGCTTCGTCGCCTCGACCGAAGGCGGCATGGACATCGAGGAAGTCGCCGCCTCGACCCCGGAAAAGATCGTGACCTTCAGCGTCGATCCGGCCTCGGGGCTTTCGGATTTCCACGGCCGCCGCGTGGCCTTTGCCCTGGGTCTTTCGGGCCCGCAGGTCAAGCAATGCGTGGCGCTGGTCAAGAACCTGTATCGCATGTTCATCGAGAAGGACATGGAGATGCTGGAGATCAACCCGCTGATCGTGATGAAGGACGGCAACCTCAAGGCGCTGGACGCGAAGATGGGCTTCGACAACAACGCCCTTTATCGCCAGCCCGACATCCTGGCGCTGCGCGACGAGACCGAGGAAGACCCCAAGGAACTCGCCGCCTCGAAATTCGACCTGAACTATATCGCGCTGGACGGCGAGATCGGCTGCATGGTCAACGGCGCCGGCCTGGCGATGGCGACGATGGACATCATCAAGCTGTTCGGCGCCGAGCCCGCGAACTTCCTCGACGTCGGCGGCGGCGCCACCAAGGAGAAAGTGACCGAGGCGTTCAAGATCATCACCTCGGACCCGAACGTCAAAGGGATCCTGGTCAACATCTTCGGCGGCATCATGCGCTGCGACATCATCGCGGAAGGCATCATCGCCGCGGTGAAAGAGGTCGGGCTGCAAGTCCCGCTGGTCGTGCGCCTGGAAGGCACCAACGTGGAGCTGGGCAAGCAGATCATCGGCGAGTCGGGCCTGAACGTGATCGCGGCCGACGACCTGTCGGATGCCGCGCAGAAGATCGTCAAGGCGGTAAAGGGCTGAGGTGCTCTCTCTCGCTGCAATCCTCACGGTGATGGCCGTCATTTACACGCTTTGTGTGTATTGCGTGCTTCGACTGGCGGCCCTCAGCCGCTCGTCCGTCGCCGTGGCTGTTGCGGGTATGTTCGGCGTGGGACTGCTGATTTACGCGATCATCGACATCGAAATCGCTTGTTCGGCAGATCCGATCTACACGCCGCCCGCCTGCGCCGAAGGATGCGGCGAGGGTTCGATGCGCTTCGCCTGTGACGGGCCGATGGGCTGGCTTGCCTATCTGAGTTCGCGAGTCGTCGGCCCCGTCACGGCGTTCCTTTGCAGCATTCTCACAGTTCGCGCCCTGTTCTTGATGCGGCGCAGAAATCAGGAGGCTTAAGTGGCCGTTCTCGTCAACAAAGACACCAAAGTCATCTGCCAGGGCATCACCGGCTCGCAAGGCACGTTCCACACCGAACAGGCGATCGCCTATGGCACGCAGATGGTCGGCGGCGTGACCCCCGGCAAGGGCGGCACGACGCATCTGGACCTGCCGGTCTTCAACTCGGTCCACGAGGCCGTGGAGAAAACCGGCGCCAATGCGTCCGTGATCTATGTCCCGCCGCCCTTCGCGGCCGATTCGATCCTGGAAGCCATCGACGCCGAGATCCCGCTGATCGTCGCCATCACCGAGGGCATCCCGGTCCTCGACATGATGCGGGTCAAGCGCGCGCTGATCGACAGCAAGTCCACGCTGATCGGCCCGAACTGCCCCGGCATCCTGACGCCGGGCGAATGCAAGATCGGCATCATGCCGGGCTCGATCTTCTCGCGCGGGTCGGTGGGCGTCGTGTCGCGCTCGGGCACGCTGACCTATGAGGCGGTGAAGCAGACCACCGACGTCGGCCTGGGCCAGTCCACCGCGGTCGGCATCGGCGGCGACCCGATCAAGGGCATGGAGCATATCGACGTGCTGCGCATGTTCCTGGACGACCCCGAAACCGAATCGATCATCATGATCGGCGAGATCGGCGGTTCCGCCGAGGAAGAGGCCGCCGAATTCCTGGCCGAGCAGAAGCGCAAGGGCAAGTGGAAGCCGACCGCCGGCTTCATCGCCGGGCGCACCGCGCCGAAGGGCCGCCGCATGGGCCATGCCGGCGCCATCGTCTCGGGCGGCAAGGGCGACGCGGAATCCAAGATCGAGGCCATGAAATCGGCCGGGATCATCGTCGCCGACAGCCCCGCGGGCCTGGGCGAGGCGGTGCTGAAAGCGCTCGGCCGGTAACTTTGCCGCAAGGCTTTTGACTTGGGCGCGGCCCCTGCCTACCTTTACCAGGGGCCGCGCCAGACCTTACCAGCAGGTGCCAGATTGGACCGCCGTCGTCGCCAGATCGTCGCCAGAACCGCCGGGGCAGCGCCCTGCCCGGCCTGCGGCCCTGCCCCGCTGCGCAGCCGAGGCGCGGCATGATCCCGCAGCCCCAACCGCCGGCGGAACGCCCCGCCTCGCCCGTGGCGGCGCAGGACTGGGCGCTTTGCGTCTCGACCTATCAGCGCGGCAAGCTGCTTTGCGATTGCGTGCGTGCCGCGCTGGCCTCGACCGAGCGGCCGGCCGAGATCGTCATCGTCGATGCCAGCGCCGACTGGGCGCAGAACCGTGAAGGGGTCGAGGCGGTGATCGCCGCGGCCGGCGGCTGTCCGCTGACCTATGTGCCGGCCCGGCGCAAATCGCTGACCGTGCAGCGCAACCAGGCCGTCGCGCTGGCCCGTGCCGACATCCTGTTCATGATCGACGACGACGCGCTGCTGCATTCGGATTGCGCCGCGCAGATCATGGCGCATTACCGCGCCGACACGCAGGGCCGGATCGTCGCCATCTCGGCCCGCAATGCGCCGCTGGCCGGCGCGGAGGCCGGGGACGAACGCAAGCAGACCAACCGCGCCGGCGCGCTGGCCAGGGGCCGGGCGGGGCCGGTGCAGCGCGGCATCGACCTTGCCCTGCACCACCTGCTGATGATCCCGGCCGAGCAGCGCTTCCTGGGCTACGACCGCCCCGAGCGGCGCTGGCAGGGCGACACCACCCTGCCACAGGGGCTGCTGCGCGTCGATTTCATCGTCGGCTTCGCGATGACCCTGCGCCGCCACCTGGCGCTGCGCGAACCCTTCGACGAAGGGTTGGCCGGCAGTTCGATCGCCGAGGATCTGGACGCCAGCTATCGCTTTGGCCGGCACGGGATGCTGGCCATCGCGCCGGATGCGCATATCCACCATTTCGAGGCAGCGGCAGGCCGCGACCGGCGCCGGATCAGCACCATGCTGGCCATGCTCAACATCGCCTATTTCGTCCGCCGCAATTCCGAGCGGCAGGGCCGCGACCTGGCCCGCTATGCGCTGTGGTACCTGCGCATGACGCTGGCCGAACTGCCCAAGGACATCGCCGGAGGCCGCTGGGATCTGCCGCAATTCCGCGGTGCCCTGCTGGCCGGCCGCAACCTGCCCGCCCTGCTGCGCCAGCCGCGCGCCGGGCTGCCGGCATGGTATCAGGATCTTCAGACCAGGCTGATGGCCGGGACCACCCCCGGACATGGCCCGAACAATGCGACCGCCCCTGATCAAGGCGCGAACGGATAGGATTTCCCGGAGGCAAGCCAATGAACGATCAATCCCCAAACTCGGCCTTCCACGATTCGAGCTTCCTGCAGGGCCATAACGCGGCCTATGTCGAGCAGCTTTACGGCCAATGGGCCCAGAACCCGGCGGCGGTGGATCAGGCGTGGGACGCCTTCTTCCGCAGCCTGGGCGACGAGGAGACCGTCGTCACCCGCGAGGCCAAGGGCGCAAGCTGGCAGCGCGCCGACTGGCCGCCGGTGCCCGCCGACGACACCACCGCGGCGCTGACCGGCGAATGGCCGATGCTGCCCAAGTCCGAGGCCAAGGCGGCGCTGGACAAGATCGCCGCCAAGGCCGGCGAAAAGGGCGTGAACCTGACCGACGAGCAGCTCAAGCGCGCCGTGCTGGACAGCGTCCGCGCCATCATGCTGATCCGCGCCTTCCGCATCCGCGGCCACCTGCATGCCGACCTGGATCCGCTGGGCATGCGCGAGATCCCCGACCATGGCGAGCTGGACCCCAAGACCTACGGCTTCACCGAGGCCGACCTGGACCGGCCGATCTTCATCGACAACGTGCTTGGCCTGCAGATCGCCACGATCCGCCAGATCGTCGACCTGATGAGCCGCACCTATTGCGGCACATTCGCGCTGCAGTTCATGCATATCTCGAACCCCGAGGAGGCCGGCTGGCTCAAGGAGCGGATCGAGGGCTACGGCAAGGAGATCGCCTTCACCCGCGAGGGGCGCCGCGCCATCCTCAACAAGCTGGTCGAGGCCGAGGGCTTCGAGAAGTTCCTGCATGTCAAGTATATGGGCACCAAGCGCTTCGGCCTTGACGGCGGCGAGGCGCTGATCCCGGCGATGGAGCAGATCATCAAGCGCGGCGGCGCGCTTGGCGTCAAGGACGTGGTGATCGGCATGCCGCACCGCGGCCGCCTGTCGGTCCTGGCCAACGTGATGGGCAAGCCCTATCGCGCCATCTTCCACGAATTCCAGGGCGGCAGCTACAAGCCCGACGACGTGGACGGCTCGGGCGACGTGAAATATCACCTC
Source organism: Paracoccus versutus (assembly GCF_000763885.1). Classification (GTDB taxonomy): domain Bacteria; phylum Pseudomonadota; class Alphaproteobacteria; order Rhodobacterales; family Rhodobacteraceae; genus Paracoccus; species Paracoccus versutus. Next base: position 70,081 of record NZ_JRKO01000004.1, read on the forward strand.
GGCGCCTCGTCGGACCGCACCTTCGACGACAACACCGTCCACCTGTCGCTGACCGCGAACCCCTCGCACCTCGAGGCGGTGAACCCGGTGGTGCTGGGCAAGGTCCGCGCCAAGCAGGACCAGCTGTCCGACCAGACCTATCGCACGGCGGTGCTGCCGATCCTGCTGCATGGCGACGCGGCCTTTGCCGGCCAGGGCATCGTGGCGGAATGCTTCCAGCTTTCCGGCATCAAGGGCCACCGCACCGGCGGCTGCATCCATATCGTGGTGAACAACCAGATCGGCTTCACCACCGCGCCGCATTTCAGCCGCACCTCGCCCTATCCGACCGACATCGCGCTGATGGTCGAGGCGCCGATCTTCCACGTCAACGGCGACGACCCCGAGGCGGTGGTCCATGCCGCCAAGGTCGCGACCGAGTTCCGGCAGAAATTCCACAAGGACGTGGTCATCGACATCTTCTGCTATCGCCGCTTCGGTCACAACGAAGGCGACGAGCCGATGTTCACCAACCCGGTGATGTACAAGAAGATCAAGGGCCAGAAGACCACGCTGCAACGCTATACCGAGCGGCTGGTCGCCGACGGCCTGGTCCCCGAGGGCGAGATCGAGGAGATGAAGGCCGCCTTCCAGGCCCATCTGAACGAGGAGTTCGAGGTCGGCAAGAACTTCAAGCCGAACAAGGCCGACTGGCTGGACGGCAAATGGTCGGGGCTCGAGGCCGAGCATGCCGAGGAGAACCTGGGCCAGACCGGCATCGCGCCCGAGACCATGGCCGAGATCGGCGGCGCGCTGACCCGCGTGCCCGAAGGGTTCGACCTGCACAGGACCGTCGGCCGCCTGCTGGAATCCAAGAAGCAGATGTTCGAGACCGGCCAGGGCTTCGACTGGGCCACGGGCGAGGCGCTGGCCTTCGGCTCGCTGTTGCTGGAGGGGCATCCGGTGCGCCTCGCCGGGCAGGATTCGACCCGCGGCACCTTCTCGCAGCGCCATTCGGCCTTCGTCGACCAGGCGACCGAGGAACGCTACTACCCGCTGAACCACATCCGCGGCGGGCAGGCGCGCTACGAGGCCATCGACTCGATGCTGTCGGAATATGCGGTGCTGGGCTTCGAATACGGCTATTCGCTGGCCGAGCCGAACAGCCTGGTCATGTGGGAGGCCCAGTTCGGCGATTTCGCCAACGGCGCCCAGATCATGTTCGACCAGTTCATCACCTCGGGCGAAAAGAAATGGCTGCGCATGTCCGGCCTCGTCATGCTGATGCCGCATGGCTATGAGGGCCAGGGCCCGGAACACAGCTCGGCCCGGCTGGAGCGCTGGCTGCAGATGTGCGCCGAGGACAACTGGATCGTGGCGAACTGCACCACGCCGGCGAACTATTTCCACATCCTGCGCCGGCAGCTGAAGCGGCCCTTCCGCAAGCCGCTGGTGCTGATGACGCCGAAATCGCTGCTGCGCCACCCGCTGGCGGTGTCCACGGCGGACGAGTTCCTGGCCGGCTCGACCTTCAACCGCGTGCTGGTGGACGATGCCGACCGCGGCAAGTCCGAGTTCAAGCTGGCCCCCGACGACAAGATCCGCCGCGTGGTGATCTGCTCGGGCAAGGTCTATTACGACCTCGCGCAGGCCCGCGACGCCGCCGGTGCCGAGGATGTGCATATCCTGCGGCTGGAGCAGTTCTATCCCTTCCCGGCCCAGAGCATGTCCAAGGAGTTGGAACGCTTCAAGGATGCCGAGATCGTCTGGTGCCAGGAAGAGCCCAAGAACCAGGGCGGCTGGAGCTTCGTCGAGCCCAATATCGAATGGGTGCTGTCGCGCATCGGCGCCAAGCACGGCCGGCCGCGCTATGTCGGCCGCCATGCCGCGGCCTCGCCGGCCACCGGGCTTGCCTCGCGCCACAAGGCCGAGCAGGAGGCCCTGGTCCACGAAGCGATCACCATCGGGGCCTGACATGGCAGTGGAACTACGCGTCCCCACGCTTGGGGAATCGGTATCCGAGGCGACGGTGGCCACCTGGTTCAAGAAACCGGGCGACCGCGTCGCCGTGGATGAAATGCTGTGCGAGCTGGAAACCGACAAGGTGACGGTCGAGGTGCCCTCGCCCGTCGCCGGCAAGCTGGCCGAGATCGTCGCGCCCGAGGGCACGGTGGTCGCGCCGAACGCGCTGCTCGCGCAGATCATGGAACAGGGCGATGCCGGCCCGGAAGAAATGTTGCCCAAGGCTGATGCGGGCACGAAGGCTCAGGAAGGACAGAGGAAGATGAGCGGAAAATCCGTCGACGTGATGGTGCCCACCCTGGGCGAAAGCGTGACCGAAGCGACGGTCGCGACCTGGTTCAAGAAGGTCGGCGACGCGGTCGCGCAGGATGAGATGCTGTGCGAGCTTGAGACCGACAAGGTCTCGGTCGAGGTGCCGGCCCCCGCCCAGGCGCCGCGCGCGCCGAGTTCCGCCGAGGCCGCCGCCCGCGAGGCACGCGTCAAGATGACCCGCCTGCGCGCCACCATCGCCCGCCGGCTCAAGGACGCGCAGAACACCGCCGCGATGCTGACCACCTATAACGAGGTGGACATGAAGGGCATCATGGACCTGCGCAACACCTACAAGGATCAGTTCGAGAAGAAGCACAAGGCCAAGCTGGGCTTCATGTCCTTCTTCGTGAAGGCCTGCTGCCACGCGCTGAAGGAAGTGCCCGAGGTCAATGCCGAAATCGACGGCGGCGACGTGGTCTACAAGAACTTCGTCCACATGGGTGTGGCGGTGGGCACGCCGAACGGCCTGGTGGTCCCGGTGGTGCGCGACGCCGACCAGAAGAGCTTCGCCCGGATCGAGAAGGAAATCGCCGAGCTGGGCCTGCGCGCCCGCGACGGCAAGCTGACCATGGCGGAAATGCAGGGCGGCACCTTCACCATCTCGAACGGCGGCGTCTATGGCTCGCTGATGTCCTCGCCGATCCTGAACCCGCCGCAATCGGGCATCCTGGGCATGCACAAGATCCAGGACCGCCCCGTGGTGGTGGACGGGCAGATCGTTATCCGGCCGATGATGTATCTGGCGCTGAGCTACGACCACCGCATCGTCGACGGCAAGGGCGCCGTGACCTTCCTGGTCCGCGTCAAGGAAGCGCTGGAGGATCCGCGCCGCCTGCTGATGGATCTGTGATCGCTGCCTTCCGGGGGCGGCAGGCCCGCCCCCGGCCAGCCCAAGGCGCCGCGCAACTCTTTCCGGCCTGTTCCCGTTGACCCGCACGGGGCCGCCTTGCCGCTCATCCCGACGGGAAGCCGGGCCGAAACGGAGGAGTCTTCCATGACCCAGATGATCGCCCATTACAGCATCGCCGATTACGCCCGCTTCCGCGCCGCCTTCGACGCGGACGCCGAGGATCGCGGCAATAACGGCCTGTCGCTGCTGCAACTGTGGCGCGAAAGCGACCAGAGCGCCTGGGCGCTGTTCCAGGTCGGGGACGCGGCCGCCGCCAAGGCTTACCTGGAAGGCGCCGCGGGCGTCTTCAACAGCCAGGCCGGCGTCTCGGCCACCGCATTCCATTTCGTCGAGACCGCCTGATGGCCGCCGAGACCACCGCCCTGGCGCTGGCCGCGCTGCTGCAAGCCGTGCAGATCGGCCTGGCCGCCGCCTCGATGAACCGCGATGTCGGCGCGAAGTGGAACGCCAGCCCGCGCGACCGCCAGCCCGAGTTTTCCGCCCTGACCGGCCGGCTGCGCCGCGCCGTGGACAACCATTTCGAGGGGCTGATCCTCTTTACCATCGCCGTCGTGCTGGTGGTGCTTTCGGATGCCGGCTCGGCCCTGACCGTGCTTTGCGCCTGGAGCTACCTGCTGGCGCGGCTGCTTTATGTTCCCGCCTATGCCTATGGCTGGTCGCCCTGGCGCTCGGTCATCTGGGGGGTGGGGTTCGTCGCCACGCTGACGATGATCCTGATCGCCTTATTCACCTGAATCGAACGGGCGGCACCGCGAAAGGCGCCGCGAACTGCAAGGAGACCTGAATGTCCACCTATGACCTGATCGTGATCGGCGCCGGTCCCGGCGGCTATGTCTGTGCGATCCGCGCCGCCCAGCTGGGCCTGAAGGTCGCCTGCGTCGAGGGGCGCGAGACGCTGGGCGGAACCTGCCTGAACGTCGGCTGCATCCCCTCCAAGGCGCTGCTGCATGCCAGCCACATGCTGCACGAAACCCACGAGAACTTCGAAAAGATGGGCCTGATGGGCGCCAAGCCCAAGGTCGATTGGGAAAAGATGCAGGGCTACAAGGCCGAAACGGTCGCCGGCAACACCAAGGGCATCGAGTTCCTGTTCAAGAAGAACAAGATCGACTGGCTCAAGGGCTGGGCCAGCATCGAGGCGCCCGGCAAGGTCAAGGTCGGCGACCAGATCCATGAGACGAAGAACATCGTCATCGCCTCGGGCTCGGAACCGGCCAGCCTGAAGGGGGTCGAGGTCGACAACGCCGCCGGCGTGGTGGTCGATTCGACCGGCGCCCTGTCCCTGCCCAAGATTCCCAAGTCGATGGTGGTGATCGGCGCCGGGGTGATCGGGCTGGAGCTGGGCTCGGCCTATGCCCGCCTGGGGGCCGAGGTGACGGTGGTCGAGTTCCTGGACGCCATCACCCCCGGCATGGACGGCGAGGTGCAAAAGCAGTTCCAGAAGATCCTGGCGAAGCAGGGGCTGAAATTCGTCCTCGGCGCCGCGGTGTCCGAGGTCGAGGTCGAAAAGGGCAAGGCCGAGGTCACATACAAGCTGCGCAAGGACGACAGCGAGCATGAGATCAAGGCCGAATGCGTGCTGGTCGCCACCGGCCGCCGCCCCTATGTCGCGGGGCTTGGCCTCGACAAGGTCGGCGTCGCGCTGACTGACCGCGGCTTCGTCCAGATCGACGAGCATTGGCAGACCAGCGTCAAGGGCATCTATGCCATCGGCGACGCGGTGCCCGGCCCGATGCTGGCCCACAAGGCCGAGGACGAGGGCATGGCGGTGGCCGAGGTCATCGCCGGCAAGCATGGCCATGTGAACTACGACGTGATCCCCGGCGTGATCTATACCACGCCCGAGGTCGCCTCGGTCGGCCTGACCGAGGAAGCCGCCAAGGAAAGCGGCCGCAAGGTCAAGGTCGGCAAGTTCCCCTTCATGGGCAATGCCCGCGCCAAGGCCCTGTTCCAGGCCGAGGGCTTCGTCAAGATGATCGCCGATGCCGAGACCGACCGGGTGCTGGGCTGCCACATCATCGGCCCGAACGCCGGCGAGATGATCCACGAGGTCTGCGTGGCGATGGAATTCGGCGCCTCGGCCCAGGACATCGCGCTGACCTGCCACGCGCATCCGACCTGCTCGGAAGCGGTGCGCGAGGCCGCCCTGGCCTGCGGCGACGGCGCGATCCACGCCTGATCGGCGGATCGCCACCGAAACCGCCGCTGCGTTGCGGCGGGTTTCCGCCGATGGACCGCCCCTGAACCGGGCGGTCCTTTCTTTTGATTTCCCCGACTCTGGCAGCTGCGGCTAATCCCTTGGTCAATGAAAAGACAAGGGGCAGTCATGAAATCCATTATCGGACTGTTGGCGCTGGCCGGCACGCTGGCCGTCGGCGCCTGCGGCGACAACCGGGTCGATCCCGACCGCCGCTATCTGGTCGAACCCCGCGCCTCGGCGGCCCAGGTCGCCGCGCTGCACCCCAACGAGACGCCGGAACTGCGCCGGCTGATCAACAAATACGCCGCGGAATACGACGTGCCGGTGGACCTGGTGCATCGCGTCATCATCCGCGAATCGACCCATCGGCCGGGCGCCCGCAACGGCCCCTATTACGGGCTGATGCAGATCCTGCCCGCCACCGCGCGCGGCATGGGCTATCGCGGCCAGCCCGCCGGGCTGCTGGATGCCGAGACGAACCTGAAATACGGCGTCAAATACCTCCGCGGCGCCTATATGGTCGCTGACGGCAACAAGGACGCCGCGGTGAAATGGTATTCCCGCGGCTATTACTACGAGGCCAAGCGCAAGGGCCTGCTGCAAGCCACCGGCCTGCGCTGAGGCGAGGGACAGAAGATCGCGGGGGCGGCCTTCGGGCCGCCCCTTGCATTACAGCTTGCGGTTGTAGCGAATGAAGGGCGACTTCTGCCCCACCCGGTCATAGAGCATCCGCCCCGGATAATTGTCCTCGGCCGTCAGCCAGTAGACGGCGGGGATGCCGGCGCGGTCGGCCTCGGCATAGACGCCTTCGATCAGGGCGCGGGCGATGCCGCGGCCGCGGGCCTCGGGGGCGGTGAACAGATCCTGCAGATAGCAGACCCCCTCGTCGCGCCACAGGTTCGGGTGAAAGACGTAATGCGTCAGGCCCAGCAGCCGGCCGTCCGCCTCGGCCACCAGCCCGTGAAAATCGCGCGGATCGCGCGCCATCAGCCTGCCAAAGGCGCGGTCGTAAAACGAGGGCGGCCGGTCCGCGAAACCGTAGAAGACCTGGTAGCCCTCATAAAGCCGCTGCCAGCCCTTGCGGTCCTCGGGACGCAGGGCGCGGATCATCGCTGCCGCCGCGCCATGAAGGCCAGCCGCTCGAACAGCGCCACGTCCTGCTCGTTCTTCAGCAGCGCGCCATGCAGCTTGGGCAGCATCTCGCCGGCGGGGCGGCGCAGATCCTCGGGCGCCAGATCCTCGGCCAGGATCAGCTTGAGCCAGTCCAGGAGTTCGCTGGTCGAGGGCTTCTTCTTCAGCCCCTGCACCTCGCGCAGCTCCAGGAACTGGCTCAGCGCCTCATCGAGCAGCCGCGGCTTCAGTCCCGGATAATGCACCTCGACGATGCGCTTCAGCGTCTCGGCGTCGGGAAAGCGGATGTAGTGGAAGAAGCAGCGGCGCAGGAAGGCGTCCGGCAGCTCCTTTTCGTTGTTCGAGGTGATGATGACAACGGGCCGGTGCCGCGCCCGCACCATCTCGCCGGTCTCGTAGACATGGAACTCCATGCGGTCGAGTTCCTGCAGCAGGTCGTTCGGAAACTCGATGTCGGCCTTGTCGATCTCGTCGATCAGCAGCACCACCTTGCCGGGCGCCTCGAAGGCCTGCCACAGCTTGCCTTTGCGGATGTAGTTCGCAATGTCGTGAACCCGCGCCTCGCCCAGCTGGCTGTCGCGCAGCCGCGACACGGCGTCGTATTCGTAAAGTCCCTGCTGCGCGCGGGTGGTCGATTTCACGTTCCATTCGACGATGGGCAGGTCCAGGCTGGCCGCGACCTGGCGCGCCAGTTCGGTCTTGCCGGTGCCCGGCTCGCCCTTGACCAGCAGCGGGCGTTCCAGCGTGATCGCCGCGTTCACGGCCATGGCCAGGTCGGCAGGAGCCACATAGGTTTCGGTCGATGAAAACTGCATTCGCCTGTCCTTTGCGCAATCTGCGCGACCCTAGCCAGCACCCGCCGGCTTCGCAAGCCGCCGAGGAAAACCTGTCGGAATGGGCTAGTGACAATTGGTCTGCCATACTTTATGCGGGCGCCAAGGATCGGGCATCCAGTCGCCCGGCTCCCGGAGGAACGATGAAAGCCCAGACCTTTCTGCCCGAAGATTATCGCCCCGCCGAAGACGAACCTTTCATGAATGAACGGCAACTGGAGTATTTCCGCCGCAAGCTGATCGCATGGAAGCAGGAACTTCTGGACCAATCCGCGGAAACGCTGGAAGGTCTTCAGGACAGCGCCCGCAACGTGCCGGACCTGGCCGACCGCGCCTCCGAGGAAACCGACCGCTCGCTGGAACTGCGCACCCGCGACCGCCAGCGCAAGCTGGTGACCAAGATCGACGCGGCCCTGCGCCGCATCGAGACCGGCGAATACGGCTATTGCGAAATGACCGGCGAGCCGATCAGCCTCAAACGGCTGGACGCGCGCCCCATCGCCACCATGACGCTGGAAGCGCAGGAACGCCACGAACGGCGCGAGCGCGTGCATCGCGACGACTGACCCGCCGGCCCCTTCGGGGGCCGCTTTCGCAGCCAAGGGCGCCATGTCCGGCCTGAAGCATCACCCCGTCACCATCATCGGCGCAGGCGTGGCCGGCCTGACCGCGGCCTGCGCCCTGGCGCAGCGCGGGGCAGAGGTCACGGTGCTGGAACGCGCCGGCGCCCTGCGCGAGGTGGGCGCAGGCTTGCAGATCTCGCCCAATGCCTGCCGGGTCCTTGCGGCGCTGGGGCTCGAATCGCGGTTCCGGGCGATCTCGCTGCCCTCCGAACGGGTCGAGCTGCGCGATTCGACCGGCCGCATGGTGGCGCGGCTGGACCTGGCGCGGCATCGCCCCGGAGATCCGTTCCGCCTCGTGCATCGCGCGCGGCTGGTCGCCCTGCTGGAAGAGGCCGCGCGAGAAGCCGGCGCCCGCATCGAACTGGGCCATGACGTCGCCGAACTGCCCGAGGTGCCGCTGCTGATCGGTGCGGACGGGGTGAAAAGCCGCCTGCGCGCGGTGCTGAACGGCCCCGAGACCCCCTTCTTCACCGGCCAGACCGCCTGGCGCGCGCTGATCCCGGCCGAACCCAATGCCGCGCCGGTGGCGCAGGTCTTCATGGGACCGGGCCGGCACCTGGTCAGCTATCCGCTGGGCCAGGGCCAGCGCAATATCGTCGCCGTGGTCGAACGGCCGGACTGGCAGGAGGAAGGCTGGTCCATCCCTGGCGAGCCCTCCGAGCTGCGCGCCGCCTTCGCCCGCTTCGGCGGCCCGGTGCCCGGCTGGCTGGACCGGGTCGAGCAGGTCGGCATCTGGGGCCTCTTCCGCCACCCGGTCGCCGCGCATTGGCAGGACGGCCGGCGGGCGCTGATCGGCGACGCGGCCCATCCCACCCTGCCCTTCATGGCGCAGGGTGCGGTCATGGCGATCGAGGATGCCTGGGTGCTGGCTGCCTGCCTCGACGCGGGCCCGGACCAGGAAGCCGCGCTGGCGCGGTTCCAGACGCTGCGCCAGCCGCGCTGCCGACGCATCGTCGAGGCGGCCAATGCCAATGCCCGCAACTACCACCTGCGCGGCCCGACCCGCGCGGTCGCCCATGCCGGGCTGCGCGCCGTCTCGCGCCTCGCCCCGACACGGCTGATCGAGCGCTTCGCCTGGCTCTACGACCACGACCCGACAGCCCTCTAGCCGGGCACCCGAACTTCTCTGTTCCCCAAATACCCATACGGCAGCGACGCCGGCACGGTCGCATGGGTATTTGGGGAACAGAGAAAATGCCGGGCCGCGCCCCCATGGCGCGCCCAGGCCTGTTTCACGGTTTCTCAAATACTCCCGCCGACGCCGCCACCAACGCGATGGCGCAGACGGTCAGGTGGCCCTCTCGACCGCCGCGACGATGTTCTCGACCACCTCGCGCAGCACCGTCTCGTCCTCGGCCTCGGCCATGACCCGGATCAAGGGCTCGGTGCCGGACTTGCGGATCAGCACCCGGCCGCAGCCGTTCAGCCGCGCCTCGGCCCGCGCGATCTCGGCCTGGACGCTATCCTGGGACAGCGGATCGGCGCCCTGGGCGTAGCGCACGTTCTTCAGGAGTTGCGGCACCGGCTCGAACTGCGCCACCAGCTCCGAGGCGCGCCGGCCGCTGTCCGCCAGCGCCGCCAGGAATTGCAGGCTGGCGATCAGCCCGTCGCCGGTGGTGGCGTAGTCGGTCATCACGATATGGCCCGACTGCTCGCCGCCCAGGTTGAAGCCTGCGCCGCGCATCCGCTCGACCACGTAGCGGTCGCCGACGGCGGTGCGCTCCAGCCGCAGCCCGCGGGTTTGCAGGAAGCGTTCCAGCCCCAGGTTCGACATCACCGTCGCCACCAGCGCGCCGCCGCGCAGCCGGCCCTGCGCCGCCCAGCGGTCGGCCAGCAGCGCCATGATCTGGTCGCCATCCGCCACCTGGCCCTTTTCATCCACGATCATCACCCGGTCGGCATCGCCGTCCAGGCTGATGCCCATGTCGGCGCCATGTTCCAGCACCGCGCGGGCGCAGGCCTCGGGATGGGTCGAGCCCAGCCCGTCGTTGATATTGTGCCCGTTCGGGGAAACCCCCAGCGGGATCACCTCGGCGCCCAGTTCCCACAGCACGTCCGGCGCGGCGCGATAGGCGGCGCCGTTGGCGCAATCCACCACCACCTTCAGCCCCTCCAGCCGCTGGCCCGAGGGGAAGGTGGTCTTGGCATATTCGACATAGCGCCCGCGCCCGTCGTCGATGCGCTTGGCGCGGCCGATGTTCTGCGGCTGGGCCGGGACGATCTCGCCCGCGACGATGGATTCGATCTCGGCCTCGGCCTCGTCGGACAGCTTGAACCCGTCGGGGCCGAAGAATTTGATGCCGTTGTCCTGCGCCGGGTTGTGGCTGGCCGAGATCATGATGCCGACATCCGCCCGCATGGACCGCGTCAGATAGCCCACCGCCGGCGTCGGCACCGGGCCCAGGAGCAGCACGTTCATGCCGGTCGAGGTCAGCCCCGCCGTCAGCGCGTTTTCCAGCATGTAGCCCGACAGGCGCGTGTCCTTGCCGATGACGACGCGGTGGTGATCCTCGCCGTTGCGGCGGAAATAGCGGCCGGCGGCGGCACCCAGGCGCAGCGCCATCTCGGCCGTCATCGGATGGGTATTGGCGCGGCCCCGCACGCCGTCGGTGCCGAAAAGTTTCCTGCTCATCTTGCCCCGCTCATCTTGTCTATATGGTCACGGCCCGCCAAAGGGCGAGGCCCTGCCTTGTTTCCGCCACGTCATGGACGCGGTGGATCTGTATGCCCTGCGCGATCCCGTAGAGTGTCACCGCCAGCGTCCCCGGCACCCGGTCCGCCGGCCGCTCGGCCCCGCCGATGCCGCCGATGAACCGCTTGCGCGACACGCCCAGCAGCACGGCGCAGCCCAGCCCGTGATAGACCGAGATCCGCCGCAGGATGGCCAGATTATGCTCTTGCGTCTTGCCGAAACCAATGCCCGGATCGATCACGATCCTGTCGCGCGGGATGCCCGCCGCCTCGGCCCGCGCGATGCGCTCGGCCAGCGCGTCATAGACGTCCAGCAGCACGTCGCCATAGCTCGGGTTGTCCTGCATCGTCTCGGGGATGCCCTGGGCGTGCATCAGGCAGACCGGCACGCCCGCCGCGGCCACCGTCCCGGCCATGGCCGGGTCGAAGTCGAAGCCCGAGACATCGTTGACCAGCCCCGCCCCGGCTGCGATGGCGGCCCGCGCCACCTCGGCCTTGCGGGTATCGACCGAGATCGCCGCCAGGCCACGGCCCGCGACGATGGCGGGGGCGAGGCGGGCGATTTCCTCGGCCGCCGGCACCTCGCGCGCGCCGGGCCGGGTCGATTCGCCGCCGATGTCCAGGATCTCGGCCCCCTGTGCGGCCAGCAACCGCGCCTGCTCGGCCCCGTCATAGGCGCCACCGTCCGAGAAGCTGTCGGGCGTGGCATTGACGATGCCCATGATGCGCGGCCGGTCCAGGGACAGGCCCAGCAGCGGCGCGCGGGGCGCGGTCAGCGCCGCCAGCACCGCATCCGGGGCGCTGTCCACCACGCGCGGCGCCTCGCCACGGCGCAAAAGCTCGCATTGCGAGAAACGCACCCAGCCGCCGGCCAGCTGCCAGCGGCCCGTCTCAGATGGAATGGGGCGGAAGTAATCGGTCATGCCTTGCGTCTCTACGCCGGCGCACGGCCGATTCAAGCACGAAGATCAAAGACGTGCGGTCGGAATGCAAAAACCTGCCGGCACCGCCGGCTGGGCGGCGCCCTCGGGCAGCGCCCAGTCGAGGCGGCTTGCCCCCAGCCGCTCGGCCAGCCACAGCGCCAGCGCCTGCGGCTCGGCCGCCAGCCCGGCCACGTCGCGCACCATGCGCGCGGGCGCCCAGACCACGGCGCGGCCTTCGGTCGCGGCCCAGTCCAGCTCGGTGCGGCTGTCGGCCACGGTCAGCCCCAGGCGGCCGGCCAAGGCCCAGGCGGCCTGGTCCAGCGCCAGCAGCGCGATCTCGCGCAGGTTGCCGCCCTGCGGCAGCGGCAGGCCCGGCGCATCGGGAACCAGCGCCACCGCGCCCTCGGGCAGGGCCAGGTCGCGGCCGTGAAAGACCACCCGGATCGGCGCCCGGACCTGGTCGGCCTCGACCCGCGCCTGGCGGCGCACCAGCGTCACCCCCAGCGCGCCGGGGATGCGGTCCAGCTTCTCGACCGTGACCGAGACCTGCGCCGCGCGCGGATGCGCCAGGATCTGCGCCGCGATCTTCTCGGCCAGCGTCTCGAGCAGGTCATAGCGGCGATCCGCCAGCCCGGCCGCCACGGCGCCGGTCAGGATGTCATAGGAAAGGATCCGGTCCACCTCGTCGTTGACGCCGACGACATGGGTCGCCAGTTCCACGTCGATGTTGAAGCGCAGGCGCTGCGGCTGGCCGCGTTCGGTCTGGAACGCGCCGATCTCGGCCGAAAGGATATAGTCGCGCAGGTGGATACGGTCAGGCTGGTCCATGCCGCCCGTGTTTTCAGGAAAACGGCCCCGCCGCAAGGGACAGGGCCGCGCATGGCATGGCAGATTTGCGTCGCCGCCCTGGGTCGCCGCCTCAGTTCGAGGCCAGCCGGCGATCCGAACGGTAGAAGGTATGGCTGCCGATCCGAATCGTGCGCTCGAACCGCTTGGACCAGGAGGGGCTGACGCCGCGGGCGTGGAAATAGGTCGCGCCGTTGGTCAGGGTGCGCGGCGCACCGGCCAGGGCCGCCATGGCCACCCGTTGCACCCTGGCGTAGGTGCCCTTTTCGCGGATGCGGGCGTTCTTGTTATAGGTGAACTGGCCGCGCTGGTTCACCACGCCGCAGACGGTCTTGGGAAACCGCGGATGATCGACGCGGTTCAGGATCACCTCGGCCACGGCCTGCTGGCCCTGCACGCCCTCGCCGCGGGCCTCGAAATACAGCGCCTCGGACAGGCATTGCAGATCGGCGGGATTGATCTGGACGGTCGCCTGGCGCGTCGCGCGGCCGGACTTGGTTTCATAAGCGACCTGGTGCTTGCCGTCGGCCATGGCCGGAGTGGTTGCGACAGGGGAAAGGGCGACAGCCACACACACGGAAACGCGCGCCAGCCATGACTTGCTAATCGACATGTTGGTCCTGTTTTCGGTCCGGGCCCGGCCCGGTCTGGTTCGTCGGAAGGTCCGCCCGAGGGGTGCCCCGTGGGCGGCGGTCTGGCGTTAAAGGCCCGAAACAGGGCGGGCCGATCCAGCCCACATGGACGTGAGGGACGCGATTCGCTTGAAATCAAACGATTTTGGCGGAAACCCGCCGACGACAAAATGGCCAACGGGCAGATTCCGGCCAAAACCGGCTGGTCCTAGGACTCCGTCCCGGCCGCCGATTCCGCCTCTTCCCGGCCCATGAGAATCGATTCCTGCGCCGCGGCGAGCCGCGCCACCGGCACCCGGAAGGGCGAGCAGGAAACGTAGTTCACCCCGGCCCGCAGGCAGAAGGCGATGGATTCGGGGTTGCCGCCATGTTCGCCGCAGACCGAAATGGTGATATCGGGCTTGTGGCTGCGGGCGCGCTCGGTGCCGATGGCGACCAGTTCGCCCACCCCGTCGCGGTCGAGGATGTGGAACGGATCCTCGGAATAGACGCCCTGGTTGACATAGGTGCCCATGAAGCGGCCGGCATCGTCGCGCGACAGCCCATAGGTCATCTGCGTCAAGTCGTTGGTGCCAAAGGACAAGAAGGCCGAATGTTCCGCGATGTCGCCGGCGCGCAGCGCGGCGCGCGGCGTCTCGACCATCACGCCCAGGCGATAGGTGAAATCCTTGCGCGTCTCGTTCCTGACGGCGGCGGCGACCGCGTCGATGCGGTTCTTGACCAGCTCGACCTCGCGCCGGGCGCTGACCAGCGGGATCATGATCTCGGGCACCACCGGGTCGCCGTTGTGGCTGGCCTCGATGGTGGCCTCGAAGATGGCGCGGGCCTGCATGTCATAGATCTCGGGCACGGTGATGCCCAGCCGCACGCCGCGCATGCCCAGCATCGGGTTGAATTCCGACAGCGCCTCGACCCGGCGGGTCACGTCCGACAAGGGCAGGTCCAGCGATTCGGCAAGTTCCCGCATGCCTTCGCGGTCATGTGGCAAAAATTCGTGCAGCGGCGGGTCGAACAGGCGGATGGTGACGGGCAGCCCGGCCATGATCTCGAACAGCGCCGCGAAATCGCTGCGCTGCATCGGCAAGAGGCGTTCCAGCGACAGGCGCCGGTCCTCGGGCTTGCCGGCGAAGATCATCTCGCGCATGGCCGGCAGGCGCTCGTCGTCGAAGAACATGTGCTCGGTGCGGCACAGGCCGATGCCCTGGGCGTTGAACATGCGGGCGGTGCGGGCGTCCTCGGGCGTGTCGGCATTGGCGCGGATCCTGATGCGGCAATGCGCGTCGGCCCATTCCAGAAGCTGGGTGAAGCTTTCGTCCAGCGCCGGCTCCAGCATCTCGGCGGCGCCGGCCAGCACCTCACCCGAGGTGCCGTCGATGGTGATCTCCTCGCCCTCGTGGAACAGCCTTCCGCCGACCAGCATGGTGCGGGCGCGGGTGTCGATCGAGATGCCGCTGGCGCCGACGATGCAGGGCAGGCCGATGCCGCGGGCGATCACCGCGGCATGGCTGGTCATGCCGCCGCGCTCGGTCAGCACGGCGACGGCGGCATGCATGCCGCGGATGTCCTCGGGCACGGTCTCGCGGCGCACCAGCACGCAGCGCTCGCCCCGCGCCTCGGAGGCCTGGGCGGCGGCGGCGGTAAAGACCATGCGCCCGGTGGCGGCGCCGGGGCTGGCATTGATGCCGCGGGCGATCACGTCGCGGGGCGCGCGCGGATCGACCTGGTGGTGCAGCAGGTCCGACAGGGCCCGCGGCTCGACCCGCATCACCGCCTCTTCGGCCGGGATGATGCCGTCGCGGGCCAGCGCCACGGCGATGCGCACGCTGGCGCGCGAGCTGCGGCTGACCCGCACCGCGTCGATGATCGCAAGCCGGCTGTCCGAGACGACGAATTCGATCTGCATCTCTTCGCGCAGGCGTTCGCGGGCGGCGACGCCGAAGCGGACCAGGTCGGCAAAGACCTCGGGCGCGGCCTCTTCCAGCGAGGGGCCGCGCGGGTCGCGGGTCAGGTAGAGCGTTTCCGCCCCCTCGCCCTTGGAGCGGCCCTGGGTCTGGCCGCGGAACCGGCCGGTCAGGCGCGGCGCGCCGGTCACGCTGTCGATGAACTGGATGGTGCCCGAACCGGTGACGCCCGGCCCGATGGCCAGCGCCATGTCCTGCACCACCAGCCCCAGCGGCGCATTGGCCGGCGCGCCCTTGGCCTGGCGCAAAAGCCGCGCGGTCGGCCCGTCCCAGGCGCGCGCCATGCTGCGCAGCACCTCGGCCAGCTGGCGGGTCGGATCCTTGGGGAATTCCTCGTCGGTCTCGTCCTCATAGGCGCGCAGGGCGGCAGCAAGCCCGCCCTCGCTGTCCGAGAACATGTCGGGGTCCAGCCTTGCGACATGGATGGCATAGGATTGCACGAAGCCCAGGTAGATCGCATCCGCCGCCGCCTGGCCGCGGCTTTTCACCAGCCGGGCGTGGCATTCGTGGTTGATGCCCACGTTCAGCACCGTGCCCGGCCCGCCCCAGGCCGGGTTCATCGCCGAGGGCCGCACGCTGACCAGCCCGTCGGCGCGCTCGATGATGGCGGCAAGGCGGGCGCGGTCGGGCATCTGGCCGGCGGCGATGGCGCGCACCGCCTCGGCCGACAGCGCGAAGCTGGTCGGCACAGGCAGTTCCATGCGGATCAGGCGCTGCAGGCATTTCGCGCGCCAGCCGTGGCGTGCGGTCTGGATCCCCGCCGAGGGGGTGATTTCGACGATGGCACCTGGGTCGGTCAGCGCGGTCATGATGCCGTCACATTAGGCATGGCCGGCGCATTGCTGCAAGTGCGAAGAACAGCAGGTGGTGCGGCGGGCCGGGGGGCTCTGCCCCCCGCGCCTCCTGCGCCCCTCGACGGGGCGCCGGAGGCGCTCCCCCCGGAGTATTTTTGCAACGAAGAAAAGGGGGTCAGCCCTCGATCCGGCCGAAATCCGCGACCAGCCGGCCGGCCTCGCGGATGCGCGAGAGCAGGTTCAGCCGGTTGCGGCGGGTGATCTGGTTGTCGGTGTTGATCTGCACCGCCTCGAAGAAGGCGTCGATGGGCGCGCGCAGGCTGGCGATGCCCTGGGTCGCGGCCTGGAAATCCTCGAGCCGCACCGCCTCGCGGATCGCCGGTTCCGCCTTGTCGAGGGCGGCGAACAGGCTGCGTTCCTCGTCGGTCTCGGCGAATTTCGGATCGGCGCCGAAGCTGTATTCGACGCCGTCCTTCTCCTCGGCCTGGGCGAGGATGTTGCCGGCGCGCTTGAGCCCCTGCAGCAGGTTGGTGCCGTCCGCGGTCTGGAGCACGTCGTTCAGCGCGGTGGCGCGGTTGACCAGAAGCACGAGGTCGTCGCTGCCGGGCATGTTCAGCACCGCGTCGATGATGTCGTGGCGGATGCCCTGGTCGCGCAGGTGGACTTTCAGGCGGTCGTGGAAGAAGGCGAGGAGGTCGGATTCCATTGCAACAAGCGCAGCAATAAACCGTGCCCCTTCAGGAGATTGTGTCTTTTCGAACGCCTTAAGTTTCTGATCGTAGTTCGGTTTATCAAAACCAGCAGCAATCAGCGAGTTCTCGCTTTCAGCAAATTCATCGCGTTGCCTAAAGAAGAAAAAGTCGAGGTGGACTTCACCGAAAGTATGGAACAACTTAGAAAGTGATACCCTCACCCCGTTCACCAGCACCAGCCGGATCACCCCCAGCGCGGCGCGGCGCAGCGCGAAGGGGTCTTTCGAGCCGGTGGGCTTTTCGTCGATGGCCCAGAAGCCGGTCAGCGTGTCGAGCTTGTCGGCCAGCGCCACCGCCACCGACACCGGCGCCGAGGGCACCGCGTCCGAGGGGCCGAGCGGCGAGTAATGGTCGCGGGCGGCGTCGGCCACCGGCTCGGGCAGGCCGGCCGCCAGCGCGTAATAGCGACCCATCGTGCCCTGCAGTTCCGGGAACTCGCCCACCATGGCCGAGCGCAGGTCGAGCTTGGCCACCCTGGCCGCCTGCTCCGCCTGGTCCGGGTCGGCACCGACCAGCGGCGCGATCTCGCGCGCCAGCGCCGCGATGCGGGCGATGCGGTCGGCCTGGCTACCGAGCTTGCTCTGGAACGTCACCGAACGCAGCCCCTCGGCCCAGTCCTGCATGCCCGCTTTCGCCTCGCGCAGGTCGTTGTCCCAGAAGAAGGCCGCGTCCGACAGCCGCGCCGCCAGCACGCGCTGGTTGCCTTTCAGGATCGTCTCGCCATGGTCGGGGGTTTCGATATTCGCCACGGTGACGAAGCCCTCGATGCGGCCGGTCTTGGGATTGCGGGCCGAGAAGAACTTCTGGTGTTCCTTCATCGAGGTCTGCAGCACCTCGGGCGGCAGGGACAGGAAACGGTCCTCGATGGCGCCCATCAGGGCCACCGGCCATTCGACCAGGCCCGCGACCTCGGAGAGCAGGCCCTCGTCCGGCACGATCTCCCAGCCGCGGGCGAAGGCGAGGTTCGCCGCCTCCTGCCGGATCGCCGCCTCGCGTTCGGCGGGGTCCAGCATGACGCGGGCGCGGCGCAGCTTGGCGGCGTAGTCCTCGAAGCCCGAGACGGTGATCTGATCCGGCGCCATGAAGCGGTGGCCGCGGGTGGTGGCACCGGCGCGGATGCCCTCGATCTCCAGCGGCACCACGCTGGCGCCGGATTCGTCCGAGAGCAGGCAGATGATCGAATGCAGCGGCCGTACCCAGCGCAGGGATCCCGCGCCCCAGCGCATCGACTTGGGCCAGGGGAAATCGCGGATCGTGCGCTCCAGCACCTCGGCCACGATCTCGGCGGCGGGGCGGCCGGGCTTGGCGACCACCGCGAACCAGACCTGGCCCTTCTTGTCGTCGCGTGCCTCCAACTGCTCGCGGGTCAGGCCGGTCGAGCGCAGGAAGCCCTCCAGCGCCGCCTGGGGCGCGTCGGTGCGGGGGCCCTTGCGTTCCTCGCGCGTGGTCGGGCTTTCCGCGGTCAGCCCCTCGACGGCCAGCACCAGCCGGCGCGGGGTCGAGAAGGCGCCGGCCGAGCGATAGGTCAGGCCCGCCTCGACCAGCCCGTCGGTGACGCGCTTCTTCAGATCCTCGCGGGCGCGGGCCTGCATCCGCGCCGGGATCTCCTCCGAGAAAAGCTCGATCAGAAGGTCGGGCATCAGTCCATCACTCCGCGTTCGGGGGTCTTGTCGTTGAATTGGTGCCAGGCAAAGGCGCGGCCGTCGGGATAGACCACGATCACCCGGTCCACGTCGGGGCGGATCTCGGCCTGGCCCAGCACGGCGCGGGCCGCGCCCGATTCCAGGTCGGCGGTCAGCGCCCTGGCGGAATAGCACTTGAACCAGCCCGGCCCGTTCAGCGGCGTCGCACCGGCATAGGGCGCGGCATCGGCCAGTTCGGCCGGGTCCAGCGTGAAGCAGGCGCGATAGCGGATGGGCGAGCTTGTGGCGTCGATGGCCTTGAAATCCGCGACCGCGACCGGATGTGTCGCGCCCTGCGCATCGGTGACGACGATGTCCTGCGCGCCGCTGATCTCGTCCACCTGGTCGTAGAAGCCATAGACCTGCAGATACCAGACGGCCAGGCCGGCCATGACGGCCACCAGCACCAGCATCGAGGCGACGATCTTGCCCGAACTCATGCCGCCTCTCCCCCTACCGCGCCAGCCGCCTCGGTGGTCACGAACAGGTCGGCGCAGCGTTTCGCCAGCGCGCGGACGCGGCCGATATAGGCCTGGCGCTCCGTGACCGAGATCACGCCGCGCGCATCGAGCAGGTTGAACAGGTGGCTGGCCTTGATCGCCTGGTCATAGGCCGGATGCGCCATCGGGATGCGCCGCCCGGCGCCGTCCGTGTCCGCGGCGGCCAGGATGCGGTCGCATTCCGCCTCGGCATCCTTGAAATGCTGCAGCAGCATGTCCGTATCGGCCTGTTCGAAGTTCCAGCGGGAATATTCGCGCTCGGCCTGGCGGAAGACGTCGCCATAGCTCAGCGGGATCGGGCTGCCGGGCGGGTTGAAGGGCATGTCCATCACATGCTCGACCCCCAGCACATACATTGCCAGCCGCTCCAGCCCGTAGGTCAGCTCGCCCGAGACCGGGCGGCAGTCATGCCCGCCGACCTGCTGGAAATAGGTGAACTGGCTGACCTCCATGCCGTCGCACCAGACCTCCCAGCCCAGGCCCCAGGCGCCCAGCGTCGGGCTTTCCCAGTCGTCCTCGACGAAGCGCACGTCGTGGATCATCGGGTCCAGGCCGATGGCGGCAAGGCTGCCCAGGTAAAGCTCCTGCAGGTTCGGCGGCGAGGGTTTGATGATGACCTGATACTGGTAGTAGTGCTGCAACCGGTTCGGGTTCTCGCCATAGCGGCCGTCGGTCGGCCGGCGCGAGGGCTGGACATAGGCCGCGGCCCAGGGCCGGGCGCCAAGGCTGCGCAGCGTGGTCGCCGGGTGGAAGGTGCCGGCGCCGACCTCCATGTCATAGGGTTGCAGCACCGCGCAGCCCTGTGCGGCCCAATAGGATTGCAGGCGCAGGATCACGTCCTGGAAGCAGACGGGTTTCGCCGTCTGATTGTCCTTTGGGCTGGTCATCGGGGCTTCCTTCGGCATAACTGGCAGGAAATGTCTGCCGCCTTCTAGGCAGAGGGCGGCGCAGGGTCAATGAGAGGGACATGCCCATGCGGCGCTTTGCATTCGTCATCGGTGCGGCTCTGCCGCTGTCTCTGGGCTTTGCGGCGCAGGCCGAGGACGTGGTGATCCGCATCGAGGCCAAGCGCGGCACGGAAGCCGCGGCCGCCACCGCCCGGAACTGGGGCGCGGAGTTCCCCGATGTCGTGACCTTCCCGCTGGCCGACGGCTGGGTCGGCATCGCGCTTGGCCCGATGCCGCGCGAAGAGGCGGCTGCACGGCTGGAACAGCTGAAGCAGCAGCGCAAGGTGCCGGGCGACAGCTTCCTGGCCGCCGCCGAGGGGCGCGAGCTGACCCGGATCGGCGACGCCGCGCCCGAGCAGTTCTCCCTGCGCCTCGAATCCACCCCCGACCGCGCGCGGGCCGAGGAATTGCTGGCGAAATGGCGCGAGACCCTGCCCGAGGCCGGGCTGTGGACCCTGCCGGGCGGCCGGCTGGCCATCGGCTTTGGCCCGATGGACCGGGCGACCGGCACCGCCTGGCTTCAAGCGTTCCGGGATGCGGGCGCGGTGCCCAAGGACGCCTTCCTCGCGCCAGGCGAGGAGATGGGCGAGATCGCGATCATCGGCAAGGTGCCGGACCTGGGCGCCCCCCCTGCCCCGGATGCGGCCCCCGTGCCCATGCCGCCGCTGGAGGAGATCCAGCGCGCCCTGCGTTGGGCCGGCCATTACGACGGGGGCATCGACGGCAAGGACGGCCCCAAGACCCGCGCCGCCATCGCCGAGGAAATCGTGCGCCTGCGCGCCTCGCCCGATACCGCGACCGCCATGGCCGAGCTGATCCGCCGCCGCGAAGCCTGGCGGGCCGAGATGGGCCTGGCCGAGCTGCGCGACGCCCATACCGGCCTGATGCTGCCCGCGCCGATGGAGAAGCTGCAATTCGACCGGGCCGAGCGCGCGCTGTCGATCTATGGGCCCAAGGACGGCTCGGGCGCGGCGCTGATCCTGTTCTCGCAGCCCGGCGGCCAGCAAGAGATGCTGGACCTCGCCGGCCTCGTCACCGCGCTCGGCTGGGTGCCGGCGCCCGAGCGCAAGGTGGAACGCGGCAGCGTCACGCTGGACGGGCGCAACCAGACCCATATCGGCCATGCCGAAGGCCGGGTGGTCGACGGCCGGGTGCAGGGCTTCGTGCTGATCTGGCCGATCTCGGACCCCGAGGACCAGCACCGGCTGGCGGCCGAGATATCGGACAACCTGGCCCGCTTCGCCCCCGGCGCCACCGAGGCCCGGCCCGAGGCGCCCGCCATCGCCCCGGCGATCGCGCAGGACTAGCCGCGCCAGAACCGCGGCAGCAGCAGCACCAGCACCGAGATCAGCTCCAGCCGGCCCAGATACATCCCCCAGATCATCAGCCATTTCGAGGCGGTGGGGAAATTCGTCACCGCCCCCTCGGGCGTCAGCTCCGGCCCCCAGACCACGCCGACATTGGCGATGGCGGTCCAGGCCGCGGTCAGCGCCGTGCGCGGATGCAGCCCGGTCAGCGCCAGCCCGACGATCAGCAGGCCGAAGCTGAGAATGAACAGGGTAAAGAAGGCCATCACCGAATCGACCACGTCCTCTTCCAGCGGGCGGCCGCCATAAAGCAGCGGAAACACCCGGTGCGGCGACTGCATGCGCTTGAGCTGCGCCCTGACCGCCTGGAACAGCACCAGATAGCGGAACACCTTGACCGAACACGAGGTCGAGCCGGTACAGCCGCCGATCAGCCCAACCACGATCAGCACGACAAAGGGGAAATGCCCCCATTGCGTCACGTCGGTCGAGGCGAAGCCGGTGCCCGAAAAGGTCGAGACGACGTTGAAGGTGGTCTCGCGGATCACGTCGAAGGGGTTCTTCGCCTCGAGCCACAACAGCCGGTAAAGCACCACCAGCGCGATGGCATAGAAGGTCCAGCGCAGATAGGCGCGGACCTGGATGTCGCGCCAGATCGGCTCGGCCGAGCCGCGGATCAGCTGCACCATGCGGATAAAGGGGATCGAGGCCAGGATCATGAAGAAGGCGGCGGCATATTCCGCCGGCCCGATGAAGGGCGCGAAACTGGCGTCGTAATTGGAAAAGCCCCCTGTGGAACAGGTGGACAGCGCCAGCACCAGCGCATCGAAGCCCTTCATGCCCAGCAGGATATAGACCACCATGCAGCTTGCGGTCATGGCGATGTAGACCCCGGTCATCTCGCGCGCGATGTCGAAGGCGCGGGGCAGGATCTTGCCCAGCGTGTCGAAGCCTTCCGAGCGAAAGAACTGCATGCCGCCGACCTTCATCACCGGCAGGAAGATCATGGCGACGACGATGCTCCCCAGCCCCCCCGCCCAGTTCAGGAAGGCCCGCCACAGGTTGGTGCCCTTGGGCAGGTTGTCGAGATCGGGGAATGCGGTGGTGCCGGTGGTGGTGACGCCCGACATGGCCTCGAAATAGGCGTCGGTGAAGCCGGCCTGCGGCGCGCCCAGCATGAAGGGCAGCGCACCGGCCACCGGCACCACCAGCCACAGCATCGCGGTCAGCAGGAACACCTGCTGGATGGTCAGCGACTTGTCCTTTTGCCGCGTGGACAGCGCCACCAGCCCGCCGGCCAGCATGGTCAGGATGCCGCATTCCAGGAAGATCAGCCAATGCGGGTCGCCATGCCACCAATCGACCAGCATGGGCAGCGCCATCGCCGTCCCCAGCGTGACGACGACCTTGCCGACGATATTGGCCACGGGACGGATATCGATCATGCCGCCCTGCTTGCCCCGCCGCCCCGCAGGCGTCAAGCGCGCGACGCTTGCACGAACCCGCGCCACCCCCTATAGAAAGGCGCGACGCGGGTGTAGCTCAATGGTAGAGCAGCAGCCTTCCAAGCTGAATACGTGGGTTCGATTCCCATCACCCGCTCCACCCCTTCCCCGCATGCCGCACCGCCCGCCCGAAACCGGCTTTCTCCGTTTTCCAAATACTCCGGGGGGAGCGCCTCACGCGCCCCATCGAGGGGCGCATGAGGCGCGGGGGGCAGAGCCCCCCGACCGCCGCGCCCTTCCGTTCCCGCCCGCAAGGCCCTATATCCTGCGGGCAACATTGCCCGACGCGCCGAAAGGAAGCCCATGTCCCGGAAAGCCATGCAGCGCCTGTCCTTCTTTCTGCTGATGGGCCTGACGCTCTATGCCTCCTTCCTGGGCGCGGGCTGAGGGCGCGGCGATGGCAAGGCGTTTCGGCGGCCGCTTCTCGCCGCAGCCCCGGCCGGACGGCACCGGCCCGCGCCCGCCCGCGCGCCCCGCACCGGGCGAGATCCGGCATCCGCTGGAATCGCGAACGCGCTGGGTCACGATCATGGCGGCCCCCTTTCTCATCAGCGCCTTCTGGCAGGATCCGGCCGGGCTCGCCCTGCATCTGATCGCCTTCGGCACCATCGCCTCGGGCATGTGGATGACACGCCAGGGGCTGCAGGCCGAGGCCGCCTATGACGCCCGCCGCATCGCCCGCCGCCCGGCGATCCCGCGCAAGCTCTTCGGCGGCATCCTGACCGGGCTCGGCCTTGCCCTGGGCGCCTATGTGCCGGGCGCCGAGGCCGGCGCCGGGGTGATCGGCGTCGCCGGGGCCATGCTGCACTGGCTCGCCTTCGGCGGCGACCCGATGCGCGACAAGGGCATGGAGGGCATCGACGGCGTCCGCCAGGACCGCGCCCAACGCATCGTCGCCGAGGGCGAGGCGCATCTGAAGGCCATGCAGGACGCCATCCTGCGCAGCGGCGACCGCCGGCTCGAGGCCCGTGTCGGCATGTTCGCCGCCACCGCGCGCGAACTCTTCGCCCATGTCGAGGACAATCCCGACACCATCGCCGCCCTGCGCCGCTATCTCAGCGTCTACCTGCAAGGCGCGCGCGACGCGACGGTCAAGTTCGCCGACCTCTACGCCCAGACCCGCGACCCGCGCGCGCGCCAGGATTACGAGACGCTGCTGGACGACCTGGAAACCGAGTTCGCCGCCCGCAGCGCCAAGCTGCTGGAAGGCGGCCGCAGCGACCTGGACATCGAGATCGGCGTGCTGCGCGACCGGCTGGCACGGGAAGGCGTGCGGCCCCGGCCCGCGCCCGCCGAGCCGGCCGAGCCCGCCGAATTGCCGCGCTCGATGACGCTCGACGACCTGCTGATCCCGCGCGAATCCGACAAGCCGCGCCGCTAGCCATGCCCCGTTTCGCCCTGTTGATCGAATATGACGGCAGCCCCTTTGCCGGCTGGCAGGCCCAGGCCGACCGGCCCAGCGTGCAGGGCGCCATCGAGGCGGCGCTCGGCCGGCTCGATCCCGGTTTCACGGCCGGGGCGCGGATCGCCGCGGCGGGGCGCACCGATGCCGGGGTCCATGCCACCGGCCAGGTCGCGCATGCCGACCTGCAGCGCGACTGGGATCCCTTCCGGCTGTCCGAGGCGCTGAACTGGCACCTGAAGCCCGCCCCCGTCGCCGTGCTGGCCGCGGCGCGGGTGGCGGACGACTTTCACGCCCGCTTCTCGGCGCATGAGCGGCGCTACCTGTTCCGGCTGGTCGCGCGCCGCGCGCCGCTGACCCATGACCGCGGCCGCGCCTGGCAGGTGCAGCACCCCCTGGACCTGGCCGCCATGCGCGCGGGCGCGGCGCATCTGCTGGGCCGGCACGACTTCACCACCTTCCGCTCGACCATGTGCCAGGCGCAGAGCCCGGTGAAGACGCTGGACGAGCTGACCATCCAGGAAACCCCGATCCCGCAGGGCCGCGAATACCGCTTTACCCTGCGGGCGCGGTCCTTCCTGCACAACCAGGTGCGCTCGATCGTCGGCACGCTGGAGCGGGTCGGCGCCGGCGCCTGGCCGCCCGGACGCGTGGCCGAGGCGCTGGCCGCCCGCGACCGCGCCGCCTGCGGGCCGGTCTGCCCGCCGCAGGGGCTTTACCTGACCGGGGTCGGCTATGGCACCCCGCCCTTCCCCGAGGCGCTGAACCAAGCCGGCGCCTTCATTTAGGAAACCATGCGATTGCGCCGGCGCTGTCGGGGAATGCCTTTGACGAGGCGACGGTTTCCTCGCAGCGGGGCGCGATGCGGCGGAAGGGTTTGATCCGGTTTAAGAAAACATGCCACCGTGCGGCGCTTCTTACGGAGACTCCGGCCGGGGGGGTGCCTTCCAGCCCGGCTGCGGTGGCGCGCAGATCGCCAAAAATGAACCGGCGCAGGAATCCCTGCCGCATCCGGCAAATCCCTGCCGCATCCGGCATCGGCGATGGCTTGGCAGGGGCCGGCCAGGCCGCAGAGCAATCCCTTGGCCTGCGGGCTACCGGCGCCATGGCTAGGCGTCACTGGGAACCTTGCCGGGCAGGGTGCATCCACCGCGGCATGAACTCTCGTGGTCAGCCCGCCGCGGCACCATCTGCGAGATCGCATCGGCATGGACCCTTGAGATCGGGGCATCGATCGACGGAGATCGGCTCTCAACTCCTTGAAAAGACAACCCCACACCCTGGCGCGAGGCCCGCGGCGGAATCGGGGCAAGCACCCCTCCAGCGCCCCGGCTCCGGCGGCAGGTCGCGACACGCGACGCGCCAGCCGCAGAACCGCGTCGATGCGGGAGCCGGTTGTCGGTCCCGCTGCCGCCCCGATCACCCGCCTTGCCCGGCAGAGGTGGTCCAATTCGCCCCCATTGCCCATCGATCAGGGCTCGCCTGCTCAAGATCGCCCCGGTTCTCGATCCTGAAACAGAGTTCGGGCAAGGTGGGCATCCCCAGATGCAGATGCCCTCTAGCCGGCCGGACCCAGCCTGTCCCAAAGCATGTCCAGCCCCGATCGCATGTCCGTGGCGGCGACGAAGCCCAGCCGGTCGCGCGCGGCCTGCGGACAGCCGCAAGAGGCGCGGATGTCGCCGGGGCGCGCCGGCGCGTGTTCGATGGCGCTGGCCCCCCGCCCCGCGACCCCGTCGATCTGGCGCACCAGATCCAGCAGCGTGGTTTCGACCCCGGTGCAGAGGTTGAAGACCTGGGCGCCCGGCGCCCTCCCGGCCAGGTCGCGGGCGCAAAGCAGGCCCTCCACCACATCGGCGACATAGATGAAATCCCGGCTCTGCTGCCCGTCGCCAAAGATCACATGCGGCCGGTCCGCCAGCCGGTTGGCGCAGAATCGCGAAATCACCCCGGCATAGGGCGAGGCCGCGTCCTGGCGCGGGCCATAGACGTTGAAGAACCGCAGCCCGACCGAAGAAAGGCCGTTCACCGCCGCCATGGCGCCGGCCTGATGCTCGGCGGCCAGCTTGTCGGCGGCATAGGGCGAAATCGGCAGGGGCAGGTCACTTTCGCGGCAGGTGGCGCCGGCGCGGTTGCCATAGACCGCCGCGGACGAGGCATGGACCACGGGAATATTGCCGGCCCGGTGCGCGGCGTGCAGCACGGCCATGGTGCCGCCCAGGTTGACGCGATGCGCGGCCATCCAGTCGGTGATGCAAAGCTGCACCGAAACCCGCGCGGCAAGGTGAAAGATGCAGTCCACCCCGGCCAGCAGCCTGCCGACCAGATCGGCATCGCAGACGTCGCCCCGGACCAGCCGCACCTCCGCGGGCAGATTGTCCATCCTGCCGCTGGAGAGATCGTCCAGGACGACGACCTCCTCTCCGCCGGCCAGCAGCCGGTCGACGAGGTGGCTGCCGATGAACCCTGCCCCTCCGGTGACGAGAGCCTTACGCTGCAAGCATTTCCCTTTCCGTTTCCGCGCCGGTGGCGTCAGAATCCTGTAGGCCTAGGATGGATATACCGCCATAACGCCCGGCGGGGGCGGGGGATCCGCGCGCATCGGAAAAATCGCCGGGGCCTTACTTGCGGCCGCGGCGGCGAGGCCGCTCGTCCTTGTAAAGCACGATCAGCACGGTGCGCCAGATGATCCAAAGGTCCAGCGCCAGCGTCCGGTTCTTCTGGTAGATCAGGTCGATCTTGAGCTTGGTCGGCAGGCAGCGCCGGGCATAGGCGGCCTCGGTTGCCTCGGCGCTCTTGCAGCGGCGCAGGATGCGGTCCTCGTGCCGGTGATAGATCAGCGTCGCCAGCCCGGTGACGCCGGGCCGGCTTTTCAGCACCTGGCCATAGACCGCGGGATAGCGTTCGACATATTCGCGGATGGTCGGGCGCGGGCCGACAAAGCTCATGTCGCCCTTGAGGATGTTGAACAGCTGCGGCAATTCGTCGATGCGGGTGCGGCGCATGAAATGGCCGAGCGGCGTGATGCGCCAGGCCTTGTGCGCGCCGGTGACGCCGAAATCGTCCTGCTGGCACAGCATGGTGCGGAACTTGAGATGGGTGAAGGTCCGCCCCGGCGCCGCCATCCGCGGCGCCGCATAAAAGATCGGCCGCCCCTGCAAGACCAGCAGGATCAGGGCAAAGACCGCCATGACGATGGACAGCGGCACCAGGGCCACCAGCGCCAGGGTGATGTCGAAGACCCGCTTCGACAGGGGCATGGTGGCCATGGCGGGCGCATGCGCCTGGTCCTTGAACCACGACATCTCGGCTTGGGCCACTGTGGCGAGCCGTGCGATATCGGCTTTTTCCCAGTCCTGGTGAATCGTCACAATTCCGTCCCGCGTTTTGGCGCTGTGGCTACTTCTCCCGCCTACCATAGCACTCGTTAATTTTGAATGAGCGCAAGGGCGAAAACTGTGCCGGACTTGCGCAAGCGTGTCCTTTCGGCCAGTCTTTGCTCATTCCAAGGCAACCGGGGCGGGATTCATGCGGAAATTTCTGGTGGTTCTGGACGATTCCCGCGAATGCCTGAACGCCATCCGCTATGCCGCCCTGCGCGCGGCAAAGACCGGAGGCGGGGTGCAGGTGCTGGCGGTCATCCCCACCACGGCCATCCAGCACGGCATGGGCGTCGCCGACGTGATGCGCGCCGAAGCCTATGAGCGGATCGAGGCGCATTACGAGGTCTTCGCCAAATGGATGCGCGACCGCCCCGGCATCGAGCCCGAGCTGGTGGTGCGCGAGGGCGAGCCGGGCGCCGAGCTTCTGGCCCAGATCCACGACGACCCCGAGATCGGCGTGGTGGTGCTGGCCGCCTCGACCGAAAGCGCGGGGCCGGGGCCGCTGGTCACGCGGCTGATGCGCGAGGTGGCGAACCTGCCCTGCCCCGTCACCATCGTGCCCGGCGACATCTCGCGCGAGCGGCTGGAACAGATCACCTGAGCCGCCCGCTGCGGCGGATGGTCGCGGCACCTGGCGAATGCCGCCGCCGCCCCCCGGCCGCGGCTCTGGGTCATGCGCCGATGGTTTGCGCCGCATTTTCAAGGCCGCCCGTCGGGGATGGGGGCGGCCTCCGACTTGACTTGTCCGCCCTTCGATCCCCATATCCGCCTCAAAGGAGCCCCGCGCCATGTTCATCCAGACCGAAACCACCCCGAACCCCGCGACGCTGAAATTCCTGCCGGGCGAAACCGTCCTGGGCAGCGGCACCGCCGATTTCCCCGCAGCCGAAGCCGCGGCCACCAGCCCGCTGGCGCGCCGCATCTTTGCCGTGCCGGGCGTGACCGGGGTCTTCCTCGGCTCGGATTTCGTGACCGTGACCAAGGCCGACGACGCGGTCTGGGACCACCTGAAGCCCTCGGTCCTGGGCGCGATCATGGAGCATTACCAGTCCGGCGCCCCGGCCATCGAGGGCGCATCCGCCGGCGGCCATAACGACCAGGACGGACCGGATGCGGAAATCGTCAGCCAGATCAAGGAGCTGCTGGATACCCGCGTGCGCCCGGCCGTGGCGCAGGACGGCGGCGATATCACCTTCCACGGCTTCGACCGCGGCGTGGTCTACCTGCACATGCAAGGCGCCTGCGCCGGCTGCCCCTCGTCCACGCTGACGCTGAAGATGGGGATCGAGAACCTGCTGCGCCACTACATCCCGGAAGTGACCGAGGTCCGTCCCGTTGGCTGAGCCGCTCTCGCTGGGCTTCGACACATCGGCCGCGCATTGCGCGGCCGCTTTGCTGCAAGGCGACCGCCTGCTGGTCCAGCGCCATGAGGACATGGCCCGCGGCCAGGCCGAGCGGCTGTTTCCGCTGCTTGGCCAGGTGCTGGCCGAGGCGGGCGTCGGCTGGCGCGACCTTTCCGTCATCGGCTGCGGCATCGGGCCGGGCAATTTCACCGGCATCCGCATATCGGTGGCGGCGGCGCGCGGGCTGGCGCTGTCGCTGGGCATCCCCGCCGTCGGCGTCAGCGTGACCGAGGCGGCCGCGCATGGCCTGCCCCGCCCCTGCCGCGTCGCCGTGCCCTCGCGCATGGGCGAGGTGATCTGGCAGGATTTCGGCACCGGCGCCGCCACCCGGCCGCAACAGGCCCCCGCGCATGAATTGCCGCCCGGCCCCGCGCCGCTGTCCGCGGCCATGCCGCTGGCCGAAGCCATCGCCCGCATCGCCGCCGCACGGCGCGACCAGCCGGACCTGCCGCGCCCGGCGCCGATCTATCTGCGCCCGGCCGATGCCGCGCCGGCGCGCGACCGCGGCCCGCTGATCCTGTCATGACGCCCGAGGATCTGGCAGCGCTGCATGGCCGCTGCTTTGCCGCGCATCCGCGGCCCTGGACGGCGGCCGAGTTCCAGGCGCTGCTGGCCGGCCCGCCGAATTTCCTGCTGACCCGGCCGCAGGGCTTCCTGCTGGGCCGTGCCATCGCCGACGAGGCCGAGCTGCTGACGCTGGCCATCGCCCCCGAGGCGCGCCGCCGCGGGCTGGCCTCGGCGCTGCTGGCCGAATTCGCCGCGACGTCACAGGCGCGGGGCGCGCGCGAAGCCTTCCTGGAAGTCGCCGCGGACAACGCGGCCGCCATCGCGCTTTATGCCGGCGCAGGCTGGGAAACCCTTGGAAAGCGGCGGAATTATTACGCCCCCGGACTGGATGCGGTGCTGATGCGGCAGGCGCTCTGACCCCAGACAAGATTGTTGACGGATTCCGGCCCATGCGCCCTAATCCGACAATCCTGGGCCGACTCGCCCGCAAACCGTCCTGAGGTCCGACATGTCCCTGATGAAATCCCTGCTCGCCGGCGCCTGCCTGACCCTGCTGCCCGTCGCGGCCCTGGCCGATCCGGCGCTGATCTTCGACCTCGGCGGCAAGTTCGACAAATCCTTCAACGAGGCCGCCTATAACGGCGCCGAGCGCTGGAAGGCCGAGACCGGCGGCACCTACAAGGAACTGGAGATGCAGTCCGAGGCGCAGCGCGAACAGGCCCTGCGCCGGCTGGCCCAATCCGGGGCCAATCCCATCGTGATGACCGGCTTTGCCTTTGGCGAGGTGCTGGCCAAGATCGCGCCGGACTATCCCGACACGAAATTCGTCATCATCGACATGGTGGTCGAGCAGCCCAACGTGCAATCCGTGGTCTTTACCGAAGAGCAGGGCTCGTATCTGGCCGGCGTGGCGGCGGCGCTGGCGTCGAAATCGGGCACGGTCGGCTTCATCGGCGGCATGGACATCCCGCTGATCCACAAGTTCGAATGCGGCTATGCCCAGGGCTTCAAGGCCACCCGGCCGGACGGCACGCTGATCATCAACTATACCGGCACCACGCCGGCGGCCTGGAACGACCCGGTGAAGGGCAGCGAGTTGCTGAAGGCGCAGGTCTCGCAAGGCGCGGACGTGGTCTATGCCGCGGCGGGCGGCACCGGCATCGGCGTGCTGCAGGCGGCGGCGGATGCCGGCGTGCTGTCGATCGGCGTGGACAGCAACCAGAACCACCTGCATCCGGGCAAGGTGCTGACCTCGATGGTCAAGGGCGTGGACAATTCCGTCTACGAGGCCTTCAAGGCCGGGACCGAGGTCGAGCCGGGCGTGAGGGTCATGGACCTGGCCTCGGGCGGGGTGTCGCTGGCCATGGACGAGAACAACAAGCCGCTGATCTCGGACGAGATCGCCGGCGCCATCGATACCGCCGCCAAGGCCATCGAGGCGGGCGAGATCACGGTTCACGACTACATGGCCGACAACACCTGCCCGGTGCAGTGAATGACGGCCACGCCCGCCCCGGCGATCGAATTGCGTGGGATCTCCAAGGCTTTCGGGCCGGTGCAGGCCAACAGGGACATCGACCTGGTGGTGCCGCGCGGCACCATCCACGGCATCATCGGCGAGAACGGCGCCGGCAAGTCGACGCTGATGTCGATCCTCTACGGCTTCTATCGCCCGGATGCGGGGGAGATCCTGGTCGGCGGCAAGCCCGTCGCCATCGCCGACAGCCAGGCCGCGATCCGCGCCGGCATCGGCATGGTGTTCCAGCATTTCAAGCTGGTGCAGAACTTCACCGTGCTGGAAAACGTGGTCCTGGGTGCCGAGGACGGCCGCCTGCTGCGCCCCTCGCTGTCGCGGGCGCGCGGCGAGCTGAAGCGGCTGGCAGCCGAATACGGGTTGCAGGTCGATCCCGACGCGCTGGTCGAGGAGCTGTCGGTCGGCCACCAGCAGCGGGTCGAGATCCTGAAGGCGCTGTATCGCCGGGCCGACATCCTGATCCTGGACGAGCCGACGGGCGTGCTGACCCCCGCCGAGGCCGACCACCTGTTTCGCATCCTGCGCGGGCTCAAGGACGAGGGCAAGACCATCATCCTGATCACCCACAAGCTGCGCGAGATCATGGAGATCACCGACAATGTCTCGGTCATGCGGCGGGGCGAGATGGTGGCCTCGGTCAGGACCGCCGAGACCGGCCCGGCCGAGCTGGCCGAGCTGATGGTGGGCCGCAAGGTGCTGCTGCGGGTGGACAAGCCCCCCGCCCGGCCCGGCGCCCCGGTCCTGGAAGTGCGGGGCCTGCGCATGGTCGATGCCGAGGGCGTCGAGCGGCTGCGCGGCATCGACCTGGAGATCCGCGCCGGCGAGATCCTGGGCATCGCCGGCGTCGCCGGCAACGGCCAGACGCAGCTGCTGGAGATCCTGGGCGGCTTTCCCGAGGCGGGGGCACGGCTGCAGGGCGAGATCCGGCTTGGCGGCCGGCCCCTGCCGCTGCAGGGTCCGGGGGCCGACGGCCGCGCCCGCCGCCGCGCCGGCATCGGCCATGTCCCCGAGGACCGGCAGGCCGAGGGGCTGATCATGGATTTCACCGCCTGGGAAAACATCGCCTTCGGCTATCACCATGCGCCGGAGTTCCAGCGCGGCCCGTTGATGGACAATGCCGCCATCCGCGCCGATGCGATGGGCAAGATCCAGCGTTTCGACATCCGCCCGCCGAACCCGGACCTTGCGGCAAAAAGCTTCTCGGGCGGCAACCAGCAGAAGATCGTGGTGGCGCGCGAGGTCGAGCGCAACCCCGAGCTGCTGCTGATCGGCCAACCGACGCGCGGGGTGGACATCGGCGCCATCGAATTCATCCACAAGCGCATCGTCGCCTTGCGCGACGCCGGCCGCGCGGTGCTGCTGGTCTCGGTCGAACTGGACGAGATCATGGCGCTGTCCGACCGCATCCTGGTGATGTTCGACGGCCACATCATGGGCGAGCGGCTGCCCGCCGAGGCGACGACCGGCGACCTGGGCTGCCTGATGGCCGGGGTGGAACCGGCGCGCGCCGATGCCGGCGGCGGTGCGGGATGAGGCGTCGCATGCCTCCGGCGGGGGTATTTGGAAAACGGAGAAAGCCGGGAGAGGCGGGCTGATGGAGCGAATGCCGAAATGGGCGGATGTGATCCTGACGCCGCTGATCTCGCTGGTGCTGGCCTTTGCCATCTCGGCGCTGGTGATCCTGGCCATCGGCGAAAGCCCGGCCGAGGCGCTGAAGGTGATGGTGCAGGGCGCGCTGGGGTCCAGCTATGGCTGGGGCTTCACCCTGTATTACACGACGAATTTCGTCTTTACCGGCCTGGCGGTGATGGTTGCCTATCATGCGGGGCTGTTCAACATCGGCGGCGAGGGGCAGGCCGCCATGGGGGGCTTGGGCGTGGCGCTGGTGGTGCTGGCGCTGCCCTGGCCGCATTGGGCCCTGGCGCTGCCGGCGGCGGCCATGGGGGCAGCGCTGTTCGGCGCGCTTTGGGCGCTGGTCCCGGCCTGGTTGCAGGCCCGGCGCGGCAGCCATATCGTCATCACCACCATCATGTTCAACTTCATCGCCGCCGCGGCCCTGAACTATATGCTGGTGAACGTGCTGCGGCCGGTGGGCAGCATGGATCCGGCCTCGGCCCGTTTCCCCGAGGCGGCGCATCTGCCGAAACTTTCCGAGATGGCGCTGGGGCTGGGCGTCGAATGGGGCCGCAACACACCCGCCAACGTCACCTTCTTTCTGGCCATCGCCGCCTGCCTGCTGGTCTGGCTGCTGATCTGGCGCACGCGGCTGGGCTATGAGATCCGCGCCTTCGGCAAGTCCGAGCCCGCCGCGCTTTACGCCGGCATCTCGCCCGTGCGCATCACCGTGCTGGCCATGCTGGTCTCGGGCGCGCTGGCCGGGCTGATGGCGGTGAACAACGTCATGGGCGAGGCCGAGCGGCTGGTGCTGAACGCGGTCGAGGGCGCCGGCTTCATCGGCATCGCCGTGGCGCTGATGGGGCGCAACCATCCCCTTGGCGTGCTGCTGGCGGCGCTGCTCTTCGGTTTCCTCTACCAGGGCGGGGGCGAGCTGGCGCTGTGGACCTCGATCCCGCGCGAGCTGATCGTGGTCATCCAGGCGCTGGTGATCCTGTTCACCGGGGCGCTCGACAACATGGTGCGCATGCCGCTGGAGCGGCTGTTCGCGGCGCTGCGCCGGAAGGGGGCGTGATGGATTTCGCGACGCTGATCCAGATCCTCGATTCGGCGGTGCGGCTGATGACGCCCCTGCTGCTGGCCTGCCTGGCCGGGCTTTATTCGGAACGCGCAGGGGTCTTCGACATCGGGCTCGAGGGCAAGATGCTGATGGCGGCCTTCGCCTCGGCCTCGGTCGCCTATGCCACCGGCAGCGCCTGGCTGGGGCTGCTGGCGGGCATCGCCGGCGCGGCAGCCATGGCCGGGCTGCACGGGGTGGCCTCGATCGGCTTTCGCGGCAACCAGCTGATCTCGGGCGTGGCGATCAACTTCCTCGCCTCGGGGCTGACGGTGCTGCTGGGACAGAAGATCTTCGGGCTGGGCGGGCGCACGCCCTCGCTTTCCGGCGCGGCGCGCTTCGGCGAGATCACCCTGCCCTTCGCCGACAGCCTGCGCCCGGTGCCGGTGATCGGTCCGATCTATGCCGAGCTGGTCTCGGGCCACACCGTCCTGGTCTATGTCGCCTTCGCCATGGTGCCGCTGACCTGGTGGGTGCTTTACCGCACCCGCTTCGGCTTGCGGCTGCGCGCCGTGGGCGAGAACCCGGCCTCGGTCGATACCGCCGGCGTCTCGGTCGTCCGGCTGCGCTTTGCCGCGGTGATGATCTGCGGGGTGCTTTGCGGCATCGCCGGGGCCTATCTCGCCACCGGCATCTCGGCCGGTTTCGTCAAGGAAATGACCGCCGGGCGCGGCTTCATCGCGCTGGCGGCGCTGATCTTTGCCAAGTGGCGGCCCTGGGGGGCGCTGGGGGCGACCTTCCTCTTCGGCCTGCTCGAGGCGGTGGCGAACCGTTTTCCGAACCTGGATCTGGGTTTCGTCACCGTGCCTTCGATGTTCATGAACGCCCTGCCCTATATCCTGACCGTCGTCATCCTGGCCGGTTTCGTCGGCCGCGCCATACCGCCGCGTGCGGGAGGAGAGCCCTATGTCAAGGAACGCTGAACTCGCCCGCCTGATCCGCGACCGCGCCGGCGCGGCGCCACCGGAATACGGGCTGGTCCTCGGCTCCGGCCTCGGGCATCTGGCGGCAGCGGTCGAGGGCGTGGCCATTCCCTATTCCGACCTGCCGGGCTTTCCCCATGCCGGGGTGTCGGGCCATGTGCCGCAACTGGTCGTCGGAGCGCTGGAGGGCCGGCGCGTCGCGGTCCTCGGCGGGCGGGCGCATTACTACGAATCCGGCCGCGCCGATGTCATGCGCCCCGCGCTCGAGGTGCTCAAGGCGCTCGGCACAGAACGGTTGATCCTGACCAATGCGGCCGGCAGCCTGCGCGCCGCGATGCCGCCGGGCTCGCTGATGCTGCTGTCGGACCACATCGCCTTCGCCGGCACCAACCCGCTGATCGGCGAGCCTTCCGAGGCGCGCTTCGTGCCGATGACCGAAGCCCATGACCCAGGCATCCGCGCCGGGCTGAAAGCCGCCGCCGAGGCCGAGGGGATCGCGCTGCCCGAGGGGGTCTATTGCTGGTTCTCGGGGCCTTCGTTCGAAACCCCGGCCGAAATCCGCGCCGCCCGCATCCTGGGCGCCGATGCGGTCGGCATGTCCACCGTGCCCGAGGTGATCCTGGCGCGCTTCCTCGGCCTGCGCTGCGCCGCCGTCTCGGTCATCACCAATATGGGCGCAGGGCTCTCGGACGAATCGATCAGCCATGAACACACCAAGGCCATGGCCCCCCTGGGCGCGGCCAAGCTGGAACGCATCCTGCGCCGCTTTCTCGCCCAGGGCACCTGACCCCGGCTTCTTTCGTGTTCAAATATCCCCGCCGGAGGCCGCCGGCCGCGCCACCGGCGCCGGCGTGGCAGGGTCAAGCCCGGCCAGCGCCGGCTCGACCGCCGAAGCGGCGGCTTCCAGGTCTTCCAGCCCGTCCAGCGCCACCACCGGCCCGCGCCCGTCGTCATGACGCGCGCGGTGCTTTTCATAGCGCGGGTCGTAGTGGTCGCGCATCAGCCCCTCGGCCAATCCACCCCAGTCGGCCACGTCGATCATGCGCAGCCAGCCCTCGATCCGGTCGGCCGGGTGCAGCGGGCGCAACAGGCCCACGATCCGTGCCACCGCCTCGGGGTCGGCGCAGGTCTCGGCATAGGCGCGGGCGGTATAGGCGGCGCGGGCCTCGACCGGCACGGCCAGGCGGATGCGCGGCGCCGCGGTGATCGCCTGCCAGATGCCGCGCGGCAGGTTCAGATCGCCGATGCGCGAGCTTTCGGCCTCGACCAGCAGCGGCCGGGCGGGGTCCAGCGCCTCCAGCGCCATGGCAAGGCGGCTTTCGAAGCGCTTCTGCGACGGCTGGCCGCCCGGCATGGCGCCGAACAGGCTGCCGCGGTGGTTCGCCAGCCCCTCCAGGTCGACGACCTGATGGCCGCGCGCGGCAAGGCGCGCCAGGATCTCGGTCTTGGCGCTGCCGGTATTGCCGTCCAGCACCAGCACCGGCGCGGCGACGGGCGCGGCCACGCGCGCCACCACCAGCGCCCGCCAGGCCTTGTAGCCGCCCTCGAGCCGCCCGACGCGCCAGCCGATCTGCGACAGGATGCCGGCAAAGGCGCCCGAGCGCTGGCCGCCGCGCCAGCAATAGACCAGCGGCCGCCAGCCGCCGCCCAGCCCCGCCAGCGGCCCGGCGATATGGCGCGCGGCATTGGCGGCGACCATGGCGCCGCCCAGCTTGCGGGCGTCGAAGGGCGAGACCTGCTTGTAGATCGTGCCGACCTGCGCGCGCTCTTCGTCGGACAGCACCGGCAGGTTGATCGCGCCCGGCAGGTGATCCTCGGCATATTCCGAGGGAGAGCGCGTATCGATGACGGTATCGAACCCGGACAGCGCCGGGTCCGACAGCGATGTCAGGCGGATGTCCACCTAGTAGACGTAGACGGGGGTTCCGATCGGCACCTGCTCGAACAGGTCCATCACCGCCTCGTTGCGCATGCGGATGCAACCGTTCGAGACGGCGCGGCCGATCGAATTGGGCTCGGTCGTGCCGTGGATGCGGATCGAGGTGTCGTTGCCCTTGGCGTCGTAAAGATACAGCGCCCGCGCGCCCAGCGGGTTGCCGGGGCCGCCCGGCATGCCGTCGGCCCAGCGGGCATATTGGCCGGGATTGCGCTTGATCATCGCCGGCGTCGGCGTCCAGCTGGGCCATTCGGTCTTGCGCCCGACGGTGGCGCGGCCCTTCCAGACCAGCTCGGCCTTGCCGACGGCGACGCCATAGCGCACCGCCCGGCCCGGCGCGACGACGTGGTAGAGGAAGAAGTCCTTCGAGACGACGACGATGCTGCCGACCTCGAAATCGTTGCGGATCGAGACCTCGGTCGGGGCATAGGGGTCGCGCTTGGGCTCGGCCTGGGTGGTCAGCGCCGCCGGCTGCGCCTGTCCCTGTGCGAAAACCAGCGAAGGCGCGGCCACCAGCGGCAAGGCGGCCATCAGCATCTGTCTGCGGTTCATCTGTCCGTCCTGAATCCTTGCGTTTCTTGACCATGCGCCTAACCGCTTGGGCGTCCGGGATCAACTCAAAGCGCCGTGACGCGGTTGAAACGCGCGGCAAACGTGCCTAGCTTGCATCGGGAAAGGACCGCCCCGCCATGACCTGCGCGACCTGTGCCTCCATCCGCCGCCCGCCGCGCCGCGCGCCCACGCGCGCCCCGCATCTGTGCCGGGGCCGGGGCGGTCGCGGTTGCCGCTGCCATGTCGCGGCCCGTCCGCGCCTGGCCCGCCCCGTGCTGGCGGGCGACGGCCACCCGCTGCGCTGGCGCCCCACGCCGGGCGAGGGGCCGCCCCGGCAGCCCGGCCTGAACCACGTGCCGCAACATCCGCAGGCCCCGCCCCATCCTGTCTGAATCGCGTCTTTTCCGCCATTCTGACAGGACAAAACGATGAAACATCACCCAAACGATGCCGAGCTGACCGTCTCGGGCATGAGCTGCGCCTCTTGCGTGACCCGCGTCGAAAAGGCGCTGGCCGCCGTGCCGGGGGTCGAGGAGCCGCGGGTCAACCTGGCCACCGGCCGGGCGCATTTCCGCCTGGCCGCGCCCGAGGCCCTGCCCCGCGCCGTCGAGGCGCTGGCAAGCGCCGGCTACCCGGCCGAGCCGCTTGAAACCCGCCTGGCGATCGAGGGCATGAGCTGCGCCTCTTGCGTGGGCCGGGTCGAAAAGGCGCTGGCCGCGCTGCCCGGCGTGGATTCGGCGCAGGTGAACCTGGCCACCGCCAGCGCCACCATCCGCCATTCCCCCGCCGTCGCGCCGCAGGCGCTGGCCGACACCGTGACCGCCAAGGGCTATCCGGCGCAGGTGCAGGCCGAGGCCGGCCATCACATGCACGACCATGGCGGCGACGCGGCGGCGCTGAAGCGCAACTTCCTGATCGCCCTTGCGCTGACCCTGCCGGTCTTTGTCGCCGAGATGGGCGGCCATGCCTTCCCGGCCTTCCACCATTGGCTGCACATGGCGCTTGGCCAGCGCACGCTGTGGGTGCTGGAGTTCCTGCTGACCACGGCGGTCCTGGCCGGGCCGGGGCGGATGTTCTTCCGCATCGGCTTTCCGGCGCTGATGCGCCGCACGCCCGAGATGAACAGCCTGGTCGCGCTTGGCGCCTCGGCGGCCTGGCTCTATTCGACGGTGGCGACCTTTGCGCCGGGCGTGCTGCCGCCGGATTCGGTCCATGTCTATTTCGAGGCCGCCGCCGTCATCGTGACGCTGATCCTGCTGGGCCGCTGGCTCGAGGCGCGCGCCAAGGGCCAGGCCGGCGACGCCATCCGCCGGCTGATCGAACTTGCGCCCGACAGCGCCCATGTGGAACGCGGCGGCCAGATCGTGGAAGTCCCGGTGGCCGAGCTGCGCCCCGGCGACATCGTGCATCTGCGCCCCGGCGAGCGGGTGGCGGTGGACGGCGTGCTGACCGAGGGCAGCGGCGCGGTGGACGAATCCATGCTGACGGGCGAGCCGGTGCCCGTCGCCAAGCAGCCCGGCGATCCCGTGACCGGCGGCACGGTGAACGGCAATGCGGCGCTGGCCTATCGCGTGACCGCGACGGGCGGCGACACGGTGCTCGCCCGCATCATCCGCATGGTCGAGGACGCGCAGGCCACCAAGCTGCCGGTGCAGGCACTGGTCGACCGCATCACCGCGGTCTTCGTGCCGCTGGTGATGGGGCTGGCGCTGCTGACCTTCGTGCTGTGGATGATCTTCACCGGCGCGCTGGGACAGGCACTAGTTGCGGCGATCTCGGTCCTGATCATCGCCTGCCCCTGCGCCATGGGGTTGGCGGTGCCGGTCTCGATCATGGTCGGCACCGGGCGCGGGGCCGAGCTGGGCGTGCTGTTCCGGCGCGGCGATGCGCTGCAAAGGCTGGCCGAGGCGCGCATCGTCGGCTTCGACAAGACCGGCACGCTGACCCAGGGCGCGCCCGCCCTGACCGCCATCGAGGCCGAGGACATCGCCCCCCTGGACGCCCTGCGCCTTGCCGCCGCGGCCGAGTCGCGTTCCGAGCATCCGCTGGCCGCCGCCATCGTCGGCGCCGCGCGGGACAAGGGGCTGGACCTGCCCCCGGCCGAGGCGGTCGCGGCCAATGCCGGGCGCGGGCTTTCGGCGCGGGTCGAGGGGCGCGCGCTGCTGATCGGCAATGCCGCCGCGCTGGCCGAGGCGGGCATTCCCGCCGCCCCCGCCCTGATCGCCGCGGCCGAGGGCTGGGCGGCGAACGGCGCGACCCCGGTGCATCTGGCCGTGGGCGGCCGGCACGCCGCCGCCATGGCACTGGCCGATCCGATCCGCCCCGAGGCGGCCCAGACCGTGGCCGAGCTGCACGCGCTCGGCCTGCAAACCGAGATGATCTCGGGCGACGTGCAGGCCACGGCCGAGGCGGTGGGCCGCAAGCTGGGCATCGACCGCGTGACCGCGGGCGTGCTGCCCGAAGGCAAGCTGGCCGCCATCCGCGAGATGGGGCCGGGCACGGTCTTTGTCGGCGACGGCATCAACGACGCCCCGGCGCTGGCCGCGGCCGAAACCGGCATCGCCATCGGCACCGGCACCGACGTCGCCATCGAATCGGCCGAGGTGGTGCTGGTCGGCGGCGATCCGATGGGCGTGGCGCGGGCCATCCGCCTGTCACGCAGCGTCATGCGCAATATCCGGCAGAATCTGTTCTGGGCCTTCGGTTACAATGTGGCCCTGATTCCCGTGGCCATGGGGGCGCTGGTGCCCTTTGGCGGGCCGCAGATGTCACCCATGCTGGGGGCCGGGGCGATGGCGCTGTCCTCGGTCTTCGTGGTCAGTAACGCGTTGCGATTGAGGCGTGCCGCATGAAGCTGAAAGCCCTTGTCCTGATCCTGGCCCTTGCGGCCGCACCGATGGCGACGGCGACGCCGCTGCGCATCCTGGCCTTCGGCGACAGTCTGACCGAGGGCTACGGCCTGCCGCGCAAGCACGGGCTGGTGCCGCAATTGCAGGACTGGCTAAGGGCGCGCGGCCATGACGTGCTGGTGCTGAACGGCGGGCTTTCGGGCGACACCACCGCCGGCGGGCGGGTGCGGATCGGCTATTCGCTGGCCCGCCACAAGCCCGACGCGGTGATCGTCGAGCTGGGCGGCAACGACCTGCTGATGGGCTTTTCCCCCGCCATGGTCGAGGACAACCTGGATTCGATCCTGGGCCAGGCCGGCAAGACCGGCCGGCCGCTGCTGCTGGTCGGCATCGCCTCGCCCGACCATGACGAGCCGCTCAGCCGCGACTGGGCCGGGATCTGGCCACGCATGGCCGCGCAGCACGACGCGCTGCTGATGGAGAACCTGTATCAGCCGCTTTTCGACCTGCCGGACGAAGGCTACAGGACCATGCTGCAAGCCGACGGGCTGCATGCCTCGGCCGAAGGCGTCGGGCTGATCGTGCAATCGCTGGGCCCCAAGGTCGAGGCGCTGATCGAAAAGGCCGAAGGCCGGCGCTAATGCCCCGCAGCGGGTCCGGGCATGCGCCCGTTATCCACCGGCAGGCGGGTTTCGACCCTGCCGCAGGGGCCGAAATCCAGCGTCAGCGCCAGTTGGTCGCCATCCGCAAGCGGTTGCTTCAACCCCATCAGCATCACATGGTCGCCGCCTCGCGCCAGTTCGTGCCACTCGCCGGCGGGAATGCGGATCGGATCCGCCTTGACCATCCGCATCACGCCGCCCTCGTCGCGATGGGTATGCAATTCGACGCGCTCGGCCGCGTCCGAGGCGACCGAGGAAAGCGTGCAGGCCTCGGTGCCGCGATTCTCGATCACCATGAAGGCGGCGCCGGAACGGGGATTGGCGGCGCGGGCATAGCCGTCACGGACGACCAGCGCCGCATCCTGGGCCGGCGCGGCAAGGGGGATCAGGGCCAGGCAAAGGGCGGGCAGCAGCGGTTTCATCTCGTCTCCTTGCGCATGGGGCAAAGCCTGGCGCCGGATGCGCCCCGCCGCAACCCGATTCCGCCCGCCATGGAAAAGGCCCGCCGAACGGGGCGGGCCTTGATGCGGCGTCTTGCCGGGGGTCAGAGGCGCGAGGCCACGTTTTCCCAGTTCACCAGCTTGTCGAGGAAGTTTTCCAGGTATTTCGGCCGCGCGTTGCGGAAGTCGATGTAATAGCTGTGTTCCCACACGTCACAGCCCAGCAGCGCGGTCTGGCCGAAGCAGAGCGGGTTCACCCCGTTCTCGGTCTTCGTGACCTTGAGGCTGCCGTCCTTGTCCTTGACCAGCCAGGCCCAGCCCGAGCCGAACTGGCCGACGCCGGCCTCGGCGAATTTCTTCTTGAACTCGTCCACCGAACCGAAGGCTTCGGTCAGGGCCTTTTCCAGCTCGCCCGGAATGGCGCCGGGGTTCGGGCCCATCATTTCCCAGAACTGGGCATGGTTCCAATGCTGGCTGGCGTTGTTGAAGATGCCGTTCTGCGCCACGGCCCCCGACTGGTAGGTGCCCTTGACGATGTCCTCGAGGCTCTTGCCTTCCCATTCGGTGCCGGCGATCAGCTCGTTCAGCTTGTCGACATAGGCCTTGTGGTGCTTGTCGTGGTGGTATTCCAGCGTCTCCTTGGA
Organism: Paracoccus versutus; assembly: GCF_000763885.1. Taxonomy (GTDB): domain Bacteria; phylum Pseudomonadota; class Alphaproteobacteria; order Rhodobacterales; family Rhodobacteraceae; genus Paracoccus; species Paracoccus versutus. The sequence continues at coordinate 111,594 of NZ_JRKO01000004.1, forward strand.
CATGCCGCCAGCGGCCAGCGCGTCGTGAGCATAGGGAAGATCGGGAAGCGTGAAGGCCATTTTCGATTTCCTTTCCAACGGTTTCGGATTGTGTTCTGGCACAGGAGCCAGTCGGGGAAAAGCCCTGTCGGCCGCTAAACGCCTTCAAGGCGGCGCGGGTTCCTGCCCTATCCCCCGCCGGGCGAGCCGCAGGCCCCGGTCCCGGTCATGACATTGTCATAGCCAAGCGCCGTCGCCGTCACCCGCGCGCTGCCATCGGCCTTTTGCACCGTCAGCCGGTAGTCCAGGCGCTCGGTCCGCTGCCCCGAGGCATTGCGCACCCCGGCCAGCGCCCAGCCATAGGTGCGGCTGGTGCGGTCGTCGGCGGTGATCCTGGCCTCGATCGGCTGGCCGAGGATGCGTTGCAGGATCGGGTCGAAAACCTCGATCCGGCCCTGGCGCGGGCCGGAGGTCTGGCGGGTCATCATGATGAACTCGGGCACCCAGCCGGTGCCGCTGTGGTCGATGATCTGGCACATCATCACCACCGGCGGCTCTTGCCCCCAGTCCTGCGCCATGGCGGCGGGAACCGGCAAAATCAGGCCGGCCAGAAGAATGGGCAGAGGCAGGGCGGGACGCATGGAATCAACCGGGTGGCTTTCACCCCCATCCATACGCCGCCCTGCCGCGGCCACAAGTCCTAGCGCGGGCTAAGCTGCGTGCCCGGCGCCGCCGCGCCGGTCAGGATGCCGCGCAGATAGTCCGTGACCGAGCGGAAGCCGATCAGCACATAGCCGCCCGGCTCGCGCCAGATGCCGCAGGCGACCTGGGCCGCGCGGGTGCGGCGCAGCCCGTCCTCGGGCATGGCCGCCAGGTCGGTCGGGCACAGCTTCATCAGCACGTCCAGCGCGCGGGCGCCCTGGATGCGGAACACCGCGCGCATGTCGCTGACATCCAGCGCCAGCGCATGCTCGGTCGCAAGCGCGTCCTGCAACGCGGCCAGCGCCTCGGCCGTCTCGGCCCGCGGCAGGATCAGCAGCAGCTCGTCCGGCGACATCCAGCCAAGCGAACGGCTGCCGTCGGTGGTGATGCGGCCCTGTTCGGGCAGCGCGACCCCTGCCGCCCCGGCGATGGCATCGCCCGCCCGCGCCAGGTCGGCGCGGATCTGGATCATGCCCCAGTCCTGCACCTGAGAGATCTTCGCCAGTGCCTCAGCCATTCGCCCGGCTCCCTTCCTTGTCATAGAAGACCGGATCGACGATCCGCGCCTTGTAGCTTTCCTGACCCGCGACGGGGAATTCCAGCACCTCGCCCATGCGGTCCGGCCCCTGCCGCACCAGGCCCATGGCGATGGGCCGGTCGAGCGTCGGCGACATGTAGGTCGAGGTCACGCGGCCCTGCACCTTGCGCTGGCCATTGGCGTTCACGCCCTGGTCGACCGCATAGACCCCGTCGGGCAGCACCCGCCCGTCCAGGCTTTCCAGGCCCACCAGCTTCCAGCGGCCGGGATCGGTCATGAAGCTGCGCTCTTGCGCGCGCTTGCCGATATAGTCGGTCTTTTTCTTGCTGATCGCCCAGGACATGCCCAGATCCTGCGGGATCACCGTGCCGTCGGTTTCGTCGCCGATCATGATGAAGCCCTTTTCGGCGCGCATGACGTGCATGGCCTCGGTGCCGTAGGGGGTGATGTTCAGGTCGCGCCCGGCCTCATGCAGCTTTTCCCAAAGCTCCAGGCCCCGGTTCGCGGGCACCGCCACCTCGAAGGAAAGCTCGCCCGAGAAGCTGATGCGATAGACCCGCGCCGGGATGCCGGCGATCTCGCCCTCGATCCAGCCCATGAAGGGCAGCGCCTCGGGCGACAGGTCGATCTGGCCGCCCAGCCGCTCCAGCAGCACGCGGGCCTTGGGGCCGACCACCGCGACCTGCGCCCATTGCTCGGTGACGTTGGCGGTCCAGACCTTCCAGTCCCACCATTCGCATTGCAGCCAGTCCTCGAAATGGCCGTGCATGCGGTCGGCGCCGCCGGTGGTGGTATGGACCAGCCAGGTGTCCTCGCTGAGCCGCGCGGCCACGCCGTCGTCGATGAGGAAGCCGTTCTCGTTGCAGATCAGGCCATAGCGGCACTTGCCGACCGGCAGGGTGGACATCATGCCGGTATACATCATGTCGAGGAACTTGCCCGCATCCGGGCCCTTGACGATGATCTTGCCCAGGGTCGAGGCGTCGAGCGTGCCGACCGAGGCGCGCACCGCGCGGATCTCGCGCGCCACCGCGTCGCCATGGCTTTCGCCGCCCTTGGGGTAGCAATAGGGGCGGCGCCAATGGCCCACCGGCTCGAAGAAGGCGCCCTGCGCCTCGTGCCAGCCATGCATCGGCGTCTTGCGCAAGGGCTGGAAGATCTCGCCCCGCGCCTCGCCTGCGATGGTGCCCAGCGTCAGCGGCGTATAGGGCGGGCGGAAGGTCGTCGTGCCCGTGGCCGGGATCGGCTGGTTCAGCGCATTGGACAGCACGGCGAGGCCGTTGATGTTGCTGACCTTGCCCTGGTCGGTCGCCATGCCCAGCGTGGTGTAGCGCTTGGTATGCTCGACGCTGTGATAGCCTTCCTGCGCGGCCAGTTCGACATCCGAGACCTTCACGTCGTTCTGGAAGTCGAGCCACATCTTGAACTTCATCTTGCGCGTGGCGTGGGCCGGCATGACCCAGACCGGCATGGTCGCCGCCTCGGCCTGCGCCCCGGTCAACTCCGAGACCAGCAGGTCGCCCGCCGCCGCACCCACGCAACTGGCCATCGCCTTGCCGTCGGCCCCGGTCGGGGGGCGGTTCGGATCGGGCGCGAACATCGACTGCGCGTCGGACCAGTTCAGCTTGCCGCCGCAATGGCTCCACAGGTGGACCACCGGCGACCAGCCGCCGGACATGGCGACGCAATCGGCATCCACGGTCTCGGTCACCTGGCCCGAACCGGAATGGGCGCAGATCTTGACCGCCTCGACCGCCTGGCCGCCCTTGATGCCGGCAACGGCGCAGCCGGTCAGGACGCGCACGCCGCGGGCGCGGACAGCCGCGGGCAGCGCGCCCTCGGCCGTGCTGCGCGCGTCGATCACCACGGCGACTTCCAGCCCCGCATCCAGCGCCACCAGCGCGGTGCGATAGGCATCGTCGTTATTGGTGACGACGACGATCCGGCGGCCCGGCGCCACACCGTAATTGTCGATGTAATCCCGCACGGCCGAGGCCAGGATCACGCCCGGCACGTCGTTGCCGGCAAAGCTCAGCGGCCGCTCCAGCGCGCCGGTGGCGACGATCACATGGCCCGCGCGGAGGCGCCACAGGCGCTGGCGCGGAATGCCGGCGTTCGGGTCGTGGTCGGCCAGCGATTCCCGCACCAGCAGATAGCCGTGGTCGTAAAGCCCGGTCGCCTGGGTCGAGCGGCGCAGGGTGACATTGGCCATCCCCCGCAGCTCGGCCAGCAGCGCATCGACGCGGGCCTGGCCCTCGGCATGGTCGGTGGGGGTGCGGCCGCCGAAATGCGGCGTCTGCTCGACCAGCCAGACCGATTTGCCCTCGCGGCCCGCGTCGCGGGCGGCGGTCAGCCCGGCGATGCCGCCGCCGACGACCACCACGTCCACATGGGCATAGGCCTGTTCGTACTTGTCCGGGTCGGCCTCGGTCGGCGCCTTGCCCAGGCCGGCCGAGCGGCGGATGATCGGCTCGAACACATGCTTCCAGAACGGGCGCGGATGCATGAAGGTCTTGTAATAGAAGCCCGCCGGGAAAAAGCGATACATCCAGTTGTTGATCGCGCCGATGTCGGCGTTCAGGCTGGGCCAGCAGTTCTGGCTGGTGGTGGCCATGCCGCCGACCAGCGGCGTGGTGGTGGCGCGCTGGTTCGGCTCGAACCGGCCGCCCTGGCCAAGGCCCAGCAGCGCGTTCGGCTCTTCCGCGCCCGAGGCGATCGGGCCGCGCGGGCGGTGATACTTGAAGCTGCGGCCCATCATCAGCTGGCCGTTCGCCAGCAGGGCCGAGGCCAGCGTGTCGCCCGCGACCCCGCGCATCTGGCGGCCGTCGAAGCGGAAGGGCAGTTGATAGGCGCGGTCGATCAGGCGGCCGCCGCGCGGCAGGCGGAAGGGTCCGGTCTGGGTCATGCGTTCAGGCTTTCGGCGGGGGTTTCGGCGGTGGCGGGCGTCCAGTCGGGCTGCCAATCCGGGCGGACGGCCTGGACTGCGGCGACGATCTCGGGCGTGGGATGCGGGGTCTGGGCGCTGTAGGTGCCAAAGACCTGCAGCGTGGCGGTGTCACGCGCCGCCATGAACCACTTGCCGCAGCCATAGGCATGGCGCCAGCGTTCGAAATGCACGCCCTTGGGGTTCTTGCGGGCGAACAGATAGGCCTCGAACTCGGCATCGGACGAGCCGGGGCCGAAGCGCTTCAGATGCGCCTCGCCGCCGGGCTGCAGCTCGGTTTCCTCGGCCGCGACGCCGCAATAGGGACAGGTCAGGGTCAGCATGGATCACTCCTTGGGCGGCAGGACGCGCAGGCGGGCCGGCGCCCAGGGGGTCGGCCGGGCGCGCATGGCGGCAATGGAAAGCGAAAGATCGGTGGAGGGCGCGCAGCCGGCAATGCCCGGCGCGGCGGCGCGGGCTTTGCGGCTTGCAGAGAGGGGGCGCGGGTGCGCCGCGCTTGGGCGCAGCAGGTCATCGCCGGGGCAGCCCGCGCGGCCGCCGAACACGGCATGGCCAGAAGCCGAGGGGCAAATCGCCCCCCGGCCCTGGAGAGAGAGGGCGCCCGAAGGCGCCGAAAGGGGCGCCTTAGTTGGCCGGAGCCGGGGTGGCAGGCTCGGCCGGGGCGGGAGCAGCGGGATCGGCCGGAGCAGCATCGGCCGGCGGCTCGACCGAGACGGCGCCGTCATCGACCGGTGCGGGTTCGGACGAGACGGCCGGCGCGGTCGGCGGCTCGGTCGCGGTTGGCTCGGTGCCTGAAGACACGAACCAGTAAATGACGACCAGCACGACGACGACGACGCCGACGATGAGCCAGAGGTTGCTCTTGTTCTGTTCGGCCATGAAGAAAACTCCTTGGTCATGGTGACGTAATCCAACAATTCACCAGACGAGGAACAGTTTCCCAACCCTTGCGAAAAATTTTCCGCCGCAACCGGCACTTGGGCAAAAATCGGCCCAAAAACCGCATGCGCCGGCAGGATCATGCCCGCGCTGCGCATCAATGCGCCACCCCCGCGGCGACGCTTTCGTCGATGAAGCGGCCCTGGACGAAGCGGTTCAGCCCGAAATCGGCGGCCAGCGGGCCGGGCTGGCCCTTGGCCACCAGTTCCGCCATGGCCCAGCCCGAGCCGGGGATGGCCTTGAAGCCGCCGGTGCCCCAGCCGCAGTTGACGAAGATGTTGCCGACCGGCGTGGCCGACAGGATGGGCGAGCGGTCGCCGGTCATGTCGACGATCCCGCCCCATTGCCGCAGCATCTTGAGCCGCGACAGCATCGGGAAGGTCTCGATCAGCGCGCGCACGGTTTCCTCGACATGGTGCCAGGAGCCGCGCTGGGTGTAGTTGTTGAAGCCGTCGGTGCCGCCGCCGATCACCATCTCGCCCTTGTCGGATTGCGACAGGTAGCCGTGGACGGTGTTGGCCATGATGACCAGGTCGCAGCAGGGCTTGATCGGCTCGCTCACCAGCGCCTGCAGCGCCAGCGATTCGATGGGCAGGCGGAAGCCCGCCATCTCGGCCAGGACCGAGCTGTGGCCGGCGGCGATCAGCGCCAGCTTGTCGCATTCGATCCGGCCCTTGCCGGTGTTCACCGCCCTGACCTGGCCGTTTTCGGTCTCGATGCCGGTCACTTCGCAGTTCTGGATGATATGCATGCCCATGGCCGAGCAGGCGCGGGCATAGCCCCAGGCCACGGCGTCGTGGCGGGCGGTGCCGCCGCGTTCCTGGTAAAGCCCGCCCAGGACCGGATAGCGCGGCCCCTCGATATTGATGATCGGCAGCATGTCCTTGATGCGCTTGGGGCTGACCCATTCGGTCGCCACGCCCTGCAGCTGGTTGGCATAGACGGTGCGCTTGTAGCCGCGCACCTCATGCTCGGTCTGCGCCAGCATCAGAAGGCCGCGCGGGCTGAACATGATGTTGTAGTTCAGATCCTGCGACAGGTTTTCATAAAGCTTCAGCGCCTTGTCATAGATCGCCGCCGACGGGTCTTGCAGGTAGTTCGACCGGATGATGGTGGTGTTGCGGCCGGTGTTGCCGCCGCCCAGCCAGCCCTTTTCGATCACCGCGACGTCGGTGATGCCGAAATTCTTGCCCAGGTAATAGGCGGTGGCCAGGCCGTGGCCGCCGGCGCCGACGATGACGACCTGGTATTTCTTCCTGGGCTCGGGGCTGGCCCAGGCGCGTTTCCAGCCGGTATGCAGCCGCATCGCCTCTTTCGCGATGGCAAAGACCGAATAGCGGCCGGTGCTGGAACTTGCAGATGCGGGCATGGGGGAACCTCTTGCGACTCGATCCATGCAGAGTGAAGCGAGGGCGGTTTTCGGGCAAGCCGCGTTGCGACGGGGCGATTGTCGAATTGCGTCAGGGGTCGGCGCAGATGTCCCGCGGTCCAGTTCGCGATTTGTCGCAGGGCTTTGACTTTCTCGGCCAGCGGAAAACCGCTATCACCGGACCAGCCAAAGAGAGGAAGCCGATGTTCTGGATCATCTGCGCCGCGCTGGCGGGGGTGGTGGCCGTGGCCATCGCCGCGCCGCTTCTGCGCCGGCAGGGCGAGGCGGCCGAGCCCGCCGCCGCCTATGACCTGCGAATCTATCGCGACCAGCTGCGCGAGGTCGAGCGCGATCTGGAGCGCGGCGTGATCGACGCGGCGGATGCCGAGCGGCTGCGGGTCGAGATCGGGCGCAAGGTGCTGGCCGCCGACCGCGCGCTGGAACGCGCCGGCACCACCCGGCGCAGCGCCGGCGGCTGGGCGGCGCTGGCGCTGCTGGCCGTGCTGCTGGGCGGGGCCTTTCTGACCTACCAGCGCCTGGGCCAGCCCGACCGGCCCGACGCCCCCATCGCGCAGCGCATCGCCCAGGCGCAGGAGCTTTACGACACCCGCCCCAGCCAGGCCGAGGCCGAGGCGCAGGCCCCCCGCC